>NZ_JBVKAK010000025.1:0-31077 GCF_055639435.1 Streptomyces sp. NPDC039430
AACGCCGACGGAACCGCCGAAATCAGAGAACCACTCCACGCCTCCCGCTCCGTCAACGCCAGAACATCCCGCACCACCTCCACCGTCCCACCCGCGGCCAACGTCCCGAACAACTCAAACACCGACACATCAAAATTCAACGACGTCGAGAACAACGTCCGCGAGAACCGCTCCTCACCCAGACCCACCGCCCACCGCACCAGACCAGCCACCGCCCCATGCGGAACCACCACACCCTTCGGCCGACCCGTCGAACCCGACGTATAAATCACATACGCCGCCGACGACAACAACACAGAGCCGGACGCCGACAGGGCCCGCCGCGCGTCCGCGCCCGCCGGCAGCGGCCCGGCCACCATCGCCTCGTCCACCACCACCCGGACGCCGCTGTCCGCCTTCATGAACTCCAGCCGGTCCGCCGGATACTCCGGATCCAACGGCACATACGCACCACCAGCCCACAACACCCCCAACACCGCCACCACCAGATCCACCGACCTCGGTAGACACACCCCCACCCGCGACTCCACACCCACACCAAGCGCCACCAAGTGCCCCGCCAGACGATCCACCCGCTCACCCAACTCGCCATACGTCAGCGACACACCACCCTCACCCACCACCGCAACCGCCCCAGGAACCGAAGCGATACGGTCCCGGACCAGCTCCACCACCGACCGCTCACCCACCCCCACACCCGGACCCGCCCACCCCATCAACAACCGCTCAAGCTCAGCCCCACCCAACATCCCCACCCGCACCAAAGGCACCAACGGCTCAGCCACCAACCGCTCCGCCAACACCAACCAATGCCCACACAACCGCTCAACCGTCTCCGCGTCGAACAGATCCGTGTTGAATTCCAGTTCCGCGGTGAGGCCATTCGGGGATTCCCAGAACTCCAGCGTGATGTCGAAGCGCGACGACTCACGCGGCACCGGCTCACGCCGCGCGGCCAAGCCCGCGAAGTCACCTTCCATATCCACCGAGTTCTGGAGGACGATCAACGCCTGCACCAGCGGTGTCCGGCTCGGATCGCGCTCGGGCGCGAGCGCGTCCACCACCCGGTCGAATGGCACCTCTTGGTGGGCGAAGGCATCAAGGGCCGTCGTACGAACGTGGTCAAGGAGATCGTCGAAGGAGTGCCGGTCCTGATCGATGCGTGCCCGCAGGACGAGGGTATTGACGAAGAACCCGACCAGCCCCTCCAACTCCGCCCGCTCACGCCCCGAGACGACCGTCCCCACCGCCACATCCCGCTGACCGCTGTACCGCGACAACAGCAACTGCGTCACCGCCGTCAGCACCATGAACAGACTCGCCCCACGCCGCTGCCCCGAACGCGCGAGGCGCCGGGCCAGCTCCTCGGGCACCTCGAAGGTGTGGAGTGCTCCGGCCGAGGTGCGCACCGCCGGGCGGGGCCGGTCCGTCGGCAGCTCCAGCGACTCCAGACCGTCCAACTGCCGACGCCAGTAATCGAGTTGTCGCGCGTGCGCCTCGCCGGTCCGCCGTTCGCGCTGCCATACGGCGAAGTCGGGATACTGCACCGGCAGCTCCGCGAGGCCCGCGTCCTCACCGCGTACGGCAGCGGCGTAGAGGGCACCCAGCTCGCGCGCGATGACGCCCATCGACCAGCCGTCGGTGACGATGTGGTGCATCGACAGGACGAGGACGTGTTCCCGCGCGCCGAGGCCTACCGCCAGCACACGGAACAGGGGCCCGCGCGCGAGGTCGAACGGCGTCGACTGCTCGGTCCTCAGCACCGTGTGCAGCGCGTGCGGGCGGTCGGCATCGTTCTCGGCGGACAGGTCGACGACACGCAGGGGCACGGTCACCGTGGGATGCACCGTCTGCACCCGACCGCCGAACGTCGTACGCAGCGACTCGTGCCGCGCGGTCAGACCGTCGAGCGCGGCCCGCAGAGCGGCCATGTCCAGGTCTCCGCTGAGGCGCAGCGCCAGCCCGGTGTTGTACTCGACGCCACCTGCGGCGAAGTCGTCCAGGAACCAGAGGCGTTCCTGGCCGTAGGAGAGCGGGAGATCATGGTCGCGGGACGCGGGCTTGATCGTGGTGGCCCTGGACGAGGCGTGAGCGCGTTCCGGCGTCTGTGCCCGTGTCTGTGCGACGGCCTCTGCCATCGCGGCGACGGTGGGGTGATCGAATACCGTCCGTGTCGACAGTTCGCACCCGAACGCCTTCTGGACGCGAAGCACCACTTTGAGGCCCGTGATGGAGTCCCCGCCGAGAGAGAAGAAGTTGTCGTGGACGCCGATCCGCTCGGCGCCGAGGACATCGGCCCAGACCTCGCACAGCACCCGCTCCGCCTCCGTGCGGGGGGCGACGTACTCCCCTTCCATGGAAAGGTCGGGGGCCGGAAGCGCCCGCTGATCGACCTTTCCGTTCGTGGTCAGGGGTAGCGCGTCCAGGACGACGAAAGCCGCCGGCACCATGTACTCGGGCAGCAGCGCGGCGGCATGCTCCCGTACGCCGGTGACGTCCAGCTCACCCGACGACGGTACGAGGTACGCGACCAGGCGCTTCGCCCCCGGGCGGTCCTCCCGGACGATCACCGACACCCGCCCCACCGACGCGTGACGCGACAGTACGGACTCGATCTCACCCAGCTCGATACGGAACCCACGGATCTTGACCTGGCCGTCGCCCCGGCCGAGGAAGTCCAGCCGGCCATCCGGCCGCCACCGCACCACATCACCTGTCCGGTACAACCGCCCACCCGAACCGAACGGATCCGCCACAAACCGCTCAGCCGTCAACCCCGAACGACCGTCATACCCACGCGCCAGACCACTGCCGCCGAGATACAACTCACCGGAATCCCCCACGCCGACCGGCCGCAACGCACCGTCGAGTACATATGCGGACGTATCGTCCATCGGACCCCCGAGCGGCACCGTCGTACCCTCGGTATCGGCACCATCGACCGGCCCGCACACCGCGAAGGCCGTCGACTCCGTCGGACCGTACACATGCACCAGCTCAGTGTCCGGACACGCCTCCAGCACCCGGCCCATCGCAACACCCGACGCCGCCTCACCACCCGTCCACACCTCACCCAGACCCGCAAAGCACCCGGGATCCTCCTCAGCCAACACATCGAACAACGCCTTCGTCAAAAACAAACCCGACACCCCACGCGCCACCGCACCCCGCACCACCGACACACTCAACTCAGCCTCAGCCACCACCACCGTCCCACCGTTCAACAACGGCACCCACACCTCATACGTCGCCGCATCAAACGAATGCGCCGAATGGAACAACACCCTGCCATGCGCACCCGACGACCAACGGGAATCCGCAGCCAGAGCCACAATGTCCCCGTGCGTCACCGCCACACCCTTCGGCACACCCGTAGACCCCGACGTAAACATCACATACGCCAGCGCACCCGCAGGAACCACCGACGCAAGCCCCACATCCACGACCGGCTCCGCATCCACGCGTACGACAGGCACCCCACCAACCTCACCCACCAACCGATCCGTCACCACCACCACCGCACCACTCCGCCCCAGCACATCCCGCACCCGCTCCTCCGGATACGACCCATGCAACGGCACATACGCACCCCCCGCCCTCACCACAGCCAGCATCGCCACCACCACATCCACCGACCGCTCAAGCAGCAACCCCACCCGCGACTCCACACCCACACCACACCCCACCAACACCCGCGCCAGCCGCCCCGCCCGAGCATCCAACTCCCCATACGTCAACGACACATCACCACACACCACAGCCACCGACCCCGGCGACTCCGCCAACCTGGCCCCGAACACACTCACGATCGATACGTGCTGGACTGACGGCATCGACTGCCCACCCTCGAACATCGTTGATTTCCCCGTATATCTCGTGAATGTGTCGCCGCGGCCCCCGCCGGCCCTCAGCCCTGTCGGCGCAGGGCCCGGCCGCCGTACTGGAGGCCGGCGACCGGTCCGCCCGCCCGTTCCCTGACGAACCGTCCGATGATCGGCAAGGCGTCGTGGACGCGGTCCCGGGCGACGAAGAGGTCGTCCTCGTGGATGGTGAGCAGGTAGTCCGAGTAGTCCTCGCGTGTGAGGAAGAGTTCGCCCGAGTCGTCGGCGACAACCATCAGCAGCAGATCGCCGTTCGTGTAGCTGCCGAAATAGCCGGCGAGGTCGCCGACCTGCGGGGTCTCGGGGTGCGGCAGGCTGTAGTGACCGAGGTCGAGCCCGTTCGCGCGCAACGCCCCCACCAGGTCCTCCCACAGCTTGGGACCCGCCGTGGAGTTGGTGGTCACGGCCAGCGCCGTGCTGCTGCCGGGGTGGATACGGAGGTTGCAGGTGGCGCCGCCCACCGCCCCGTCGTGGCCGAACCACGCGTCGTCCCCGTTTCTGTGGCACATCAGGCCCAGGCCCCAGGCGTCCGCGAGGCCGAACGGTTCGGCGTTCGGGACGCTCTCGCGCATCTGGAGGATCGCGTCCTCCGGCAGCAGTCGGCGGTGGGCGAAGGTGTCACGGTCATCGAGGTGCAGTCGAGCGGCGGTGACCAGGTCCCGGGCGCTTCCGGCGAGGCCGCCGGCCGCCGCCAGGGAGAGCGCGGTCATATGGTCGACCGGCTCGGCTTCGTCGCCGCCCGCGCGTAGCGCGTGCCCCTCGGCCCTGGTTCTGACCGGCTGGTCCGCCCCGGGCCTGGGGTCGTGCAGGAACACGGGCTCGATGCCCAGCGGGCGCAGCAGGCAACTGTCCATCGCCGTCCACCAGTCCATCCCGGACACGGCTTCGATGACGGAGCCGAGCAGGCAGTAGCCGGTGTTGGAGTACGAGAACGCGAGGCCGGGCGGGAAGAGGTTCGGCTCTTCCCCGCATACGGTCGCGAAGCGCCGGTACGAGGGGCCGCGCATGTCGGCGTACTCGATGCTGTCCGCCAGACCGGCTGTGTGGCTGAGGAGTTGACGGACCGTGCCGGTTCCGATGAGCGGATTGGTCGCTTTCTTCAGCTCGGGGACGAGTCCGGAGAGTGGTTCGTCGAGGTCGAGGTCGCCGTCGGAGACGAACTGCATGGTGAGACCGGCCGTGAAGAACTTTGTCACGGAGCCGAAGGGGAAGGCGGTGTCGGCTGTCACCGGGTTCTTCGTCCGGACGGATTCGACACCGACCGTGTGCTCTGTCAGGGCGCCGTCGCGGTAGAGGGCCAACTGCGCTCCCGTGACGCGATGTTCGCGCGCGAGCTCGTCGAATATCGCCGCGACGCGGCCCGTTGATCCGCTCGTACCCACTGAAGACTTCCCCCCGCTGTCCGGTGTCTCATCGTCCCCAGGCTCTCCCTCCGGCCCCGCTTCCGCAATCATCTTCGACGGCAGTGGAAACCCCCTGGTCAGAGGGGTTTCACTCGTTCAGCGACAGCCGAAGGGGCCGCCCCGGGCAATCCGGGACGGCCCTCCTGGCCACATACGTTTCCGAGCAGTCCGAAGCATCCGAGCCATCCCGGCTCCCCGGCTCCCCTGCTCCCCGACTGCCCGGCTCCCCGGCTCCCCGGCTCCCCGGCTATCGCACCGCGGCAGACACGACCGTCGCTCCCGCCGCGATCGCGAGCACCGCCGCGGAGATGATCAGGAACCGGGGATTGCCGATGTTGACGGTCCAGCCCATGCCCACGCGCCGGGGCACGAGGATGGCGGGATCATCGGCGTTGACGTAGACGGTGCCGGCTCCGTACCAGTGGCGGTCGTCGTCGCGCGGCACCAGCCCGGTCCCCTCGTCCGAGCCGCCGGAGCCGCCCGTACCGCTCGGGCCGTCCCCGCTTTCCAGCGCCGGCCGGCTGCCCCCGGGGCCCATGCGTACAAGCGGCACGGACACGGCGAGGGCCGCGAGCGTCGGTACGCCGATGACCAGCGACAGCACGGCGCCGGAGCGGCTGTCGCTCCACATCATCCCTGACAGTCCGAGCAGCATGAGGTTGAGCAGTGCGGCGACGCCCAGCAGGCTGCGTGCCGTCAGTCCGAGGTAGCGGCGGTGTTGGGCGGCGCTGCTCCGGGGGCGCGACACATCCAGGTCCGCGCGGGCGCGCAGGACGGCGGCGACCGTCCCGATGACCGCGGCGGTCAGCAGGATCTGGGCGAAGACGAGGCTGTACGCGGTCCAGAAGGTGGTGGTGATCTCGCGGTACACGGTCCCGCTCGATGAGCGTTCCGGGAGCGCCAGCACCTCGGGCAGCCGCGGGTAGACGATCGCACCGGCGACGGCGGTCACGGCGATCACCACGAACGAGGGGATCGTCCAGGCCCAGGGGAGCCGTACGGGGTCGGTGCGCAGGGAGGTGTCCATGACCACGCCCTGCCGTACGTGTTCGTACCAGTTGCCCCGCTCCTTGGCGCGGGCGAGGGCGCGGTGCGCGCTCAGCCACAGCGCGGCGGCGATGACACAGAGAACGACCGCCGCCACGCCGCCGACCGCGACACTGTTGAGTACGGCGCCGACGGCGAGAGCGGCCACGGTGACGATGAGGGTGGCCGGCAGTAACAGGGCGCGGTACCGGCGGCGTTGTTCGCTCACTTCGGGGGCGTCCGCCTTGTCCGGCGGGACTCGTACGCCGAAGGGAACCGCGTGCGGGTTGAGCAGTGGGCTCGGCGCGGCGTAGAGGGCGGCCCCCAGAGCCAGCAGGATCCCGGAATTGACGAGCAGGCTGACAAGCACGGTGTTCACCTAATCCAATTTCTCGCATCGGCCGCCTGTCTTGCAAGCGCCTTTGGCCAGGACTGAAACCCGCAGGTCGAACGGGCTTCCCCGGGAATTGTCCCGGAATTATTACCGATCGGTATTCGATGCACGGCCATGCGCCCGTCGTGCATCATGGCCATGTACCACGGTGCACGACTGACCTGGGGTTCCAGGAAAGAGCGAACGGGGGTTCACTCGGGCATGAGGAGAGGGGAACGCAGAAGTGACGGTCCGGCGGGTCACACCCAGAGAATTCATTTCACCTTCAAGGACGTAATGAATTTTCGGCTGCGGAGACCTCTCGGACCCGTCCCCGAGTCGCTTTTCGCGTTGGGAGTTCTCCACCGGAATACCGACGACGCGTTCTCCGAATGGCGCAGAGCCGTCAAGGTCAGGCAGGGCCGGCGCCTCCATCAGCTGCTGGGTCTGGCCGAGAGCCTCGCGGCCGCCCCCGGTCTGCTGTCGATCACTCTGTCGGCGTCGGGGAAGGTGAGGGTCGACGTCAGCGGCCTGCCGTCCGGCCAGGCGCCCGCCGCCCAACCGCCCGCCACCCCGGCGCCGACCGCCCAGGCGCCGTCCGCGCAGCCACCGTCCGCCCATGCCTCCTCCAGCCATCTTCCCGTCTTCCTCCGCGAGTTCGCGGAGGAGGCGATCCAGCCGTACTGGCCCCGGATCCACAGCTTTCTGGAGAGCGAGCGCGAGGCGAGCGGCCGGCTCATGTTCACCGGCGGTATGCACGAGCTGTTCCGGGCCGTGGACGGAAGGATCCGCTGGCAGCCGCCCGTCCTGACGATCCCGAGCGACCGGGCGCTGCCGGGCGAGGTGCGGCTGCGAGGTGCCGGCCTGCTGCTGGTGCCCTCGCTCTTCCTGTCCGGCCCTCCGCGCCTCTTCCTCGACGAGGCCGCGCCGGAGAGAGCGCCGATCCTGGTCTACCCGGTACATCCCGACCCCATGATGGCCTCCGCCCTGTGGAATCTCACCCAACCGAAAGAGTCACTGTCCGCGCTCGTCGGGAGCACGCGCTCCGCGGTGCTCCAAGCGCTCACCGAGAGCCGTACGACGACCGAACTCGCCCAGTATGTGGGGGTGTCCGCCGGTTCGGCGAGTCAGCACGCGAGCGTGCTGCGCAATGCCGGGCTGGTGTCGACGACGCGTACGCGCAACTACGCCATCCACACGCTCACCCCGCTGGGTGAGGCCCTGCTGAAGGGGCCGGCGCTCGGGCCGCTCCCCCGCCCCTCCTGTTCCCCCGCGCCGCTCCCGACCCACCGGAGCCTTCCCGACCCACCGGAGCCCTCCTGACCGGCGGAGCCCTTCCGGCCTACGGAGCCCCCTGACCGGCGGAACCCACCCGACCGCCGGAGCCCTCCTGACAGCTGGACCCGCCGTACCCGCCGGATCCGACAGGTCTTCCTCATCCCCCGCCACCCCCCTCGCTCTGCTTGGCGAAGCCCTCCAGGGTCGTCCGTACGTACGCCAAGACCTCCTCCTCGGGAATGCCCCGCACCACCGCTTCGGCCAGGAGCGTGCGCAGCCGCTGCTCCCAGTCGACCCCCACCCGCAGTTCCGCCGTCGCCCGCCGTACGTCCGGGTGGACCACCGCCCCGCTCTTGCGGTTGATGCGGATGATGCCCTCGCGCCGCAGCAGGTCGTACGCCTTGTTCACGGTGTGGAAGTTGATCGCCAGGTCGACGGCGAACTGCCTGGTGGAGGGCAGGGACGCGCCGGGCTCCAGCATGCCGTCGGCGATGGCTTCCACCACCCGGTCCCGGATCTGCTGGTAGATCGGGACCTCACTGTCGAGATCGAGTACTAGATGCACAAGCCCACTCTATCTGATATACAACTACTAGAACAGATGGCCACGGCAGGACCGCACACCGGGTCCCGGAGCGGGTCCCAGAGGGAGGGATGGATCTCATGGCAGAGATGAAGATTTCCGGCGCGGAGCTGACGGTCGAGTTCAGCCGGCGGGAGCAGACCTGGCTCCACCGCAGCTCACTGACCCTTCCGCTGGCGAGTGTGCGCCAGGTGACCCGGGTCGACCGACCGCTGAGCGTCGCGCACGGCACCCGAAACGGCCTCGTCGTCTCGGGGTTCGCCAAGATCGGCTTCTGGGGCGTCATGGTCGGGCCGCGTCAGCTCGTGGCCGCCTATCGCGGCAAGCCCGGTCTGCATATCCTGCTCGACCGCACCCCCGACGGTGAGAAGGTCGACGAGCTGGTCCTCTCGCTCGACGACGCGGACCAGCTCGCCGAGCACCTCGGACAGCGTATGGGGAAGAGCTGATGAATCAACCGAACTACCGGATCGAAGTGACCGGCCTGACCAAGCGGTTCGGGCCGGTCACGGCGGTGGACAGTCTGGGCTTCTCCGTGGAGCCGGGCGTCATCACCGGGTTCCTCGGCCCCAACGGGGCCGGCAAGACCACGACCATGCGCATGATCCTCGGCCTGGTCACCCCGACCGCGGGCACCGCCACGATCGGCGGCAAGCGGTACGGGGAGCTGGCCCGGCCCTCCGAGATCGTCGGGGCGGTCCTCGACGCCTCGGCCTTCCACCCCAATCACTCGGCACGCGACCATCTGCGGATCTACCGCACCATGGGCGGCCACCCGGCCGGCCGCGTCGAGGAGTTACTCGACCGGCTCGGCCTCGCGCACGCCGCGCACCGCAGGACCCGCACCTTCTCCACCGGCATGAAGCAGCGGCTCAGCCTCGCGACCGCCCTGCTGGGCGATCCCCAGGTGCTGCTGCTCGACGAGCCGAGCAACGGCCTCGACCCCGAGGGCATCGCGTGGCTGCGCCGCTTCCTGCGTGAACTCGCCGACGAGGGCCGCACCGTACTGGTGTCGAGCCATGTGCTCAGCGAGGTCCAGCAGATCGTGGACGACATCGTGATGATCCGGCGCGGCAAGCTGGTCGCGGCCGGCCCGCTGCGGGAGATGGAGCGGTTCAGGCCCTCGACCGTACTGGTCCGCTCGCCCGATGCCGAGGAGCTCAAGAAGCTGCTGCTGCGGGGCGCATCGGACGGGGTGGCCGCGCAGAGCGTCGAGACGGGGCACGACGGCGCACTGCGGGTGCATGGGCTCGCGACCGCGCGGATCGCCGATCTGGCGTCCGCCGCGGGACTGCGGGTGCATGAGCTGCTCACCGAGGACACAAGCCTGGAGCAGCTGTTCTTCGAACTGACCGCGGACAGTGAGGGGGAGGTCCGATGAACGCGTTGATCAGGGCGGAGTTCCGCCGGCTGCTGGCCACGCGCATGTGGCTGTGGGCGCTGCTGACCGCGGTTGTCCTGGGCGGTGGCCTGGTCGGGCTGCTGACCGCCGTCGGACCGGAGAATTTCTCGCCGCCCATGCCGGGGCTGGAGACGAAGGACGGCGTCCTGTCCGTCTTCGGGATGCTGGGCTTCACGGTCTTCGTCCCCGCCGCGCTGGGCACGCTGGCCATGACGTCGGAGTACCGGCACCGTACGGCCACCTTCACGTTCCTGTTCGCCCCGCAGCGCTGGCAGGTGCTCACCGCCAAGCTGGTCACGTTCGGGGTGGCCGGTCTGGTGTACGGGCTGGTGCAGACCGGCAGCGCGGGCGTGGGGTTCTTCGGGGCGCTCGCCGCCCGCGGGGTCACTCCCGGGCTGCCCGCGGGCACGGTGATCGAGCTGCTGCTCAGACTGGCGCTGACGATGGCGGTCTACACCCTGCTCGGGGTGGCGATGGGAGCGCTGATCCGCAATCAGATCGTGGCTCTCGCGGTGGTGATCGGCTATCTCTACATGGGTGAGCTGATCCTGATGATGATCCCCGGGGTCAATCTGCTCTACCCGCTGCTGCCCGGTGGCGCGACGGCCTCGCTCACCAGCTTCACCTATCTCGCTGATGTTCTGGCGGACGAACTGTCCACGAGTCCGGTGTCGTTGCTGTCACCGGTGGGCGGCGGACTCCTGCTGGCGGGTTACGCTCTCGTCGCGGCGGCCGTGGCCGTACTGGTACCCATGCGACGGGACGTGGTCTGACGGCCGGACCGCGGGTACGGACGATTGCCGGACTCCCTTCCCCCGGCGATCGCCTGTACACGCAAAGGGCGGGTGCCCCGGACCGCATTCCGGGGCACCCGCGTCGCTTCTGCTCGATGTGTGTGGCCGATGGTGTGTGGCCGATGGTGGCCGGACGCGACAGTGGCGCCCGGAGGGTCAGGCGGGGACGCCGGCCTTTCCGGCCGGTACCGTCTCGCCCTCCATCTCACGTATGAGGCTGGCGGGACGCATGTCCGTCCAGTTCTTCTCCACGTAGTCGAGGCAGGCCTGCCGGCTGTCCTCGCCGAAGACGACCGTCCAGCCGTCCGGGACGTTCGCGAAGGTGGGCCACAGCGAGTGCTGGTTCTCGTGATTGACGAGTACGTAGAACGAGCCGTTGTCGTTGTCGAACGGGTTCTCCATGAGTTTTCCCTTCCCCATGTCCGGGTTCCGGACTTCCCCCGGCCCCCCGCGGCATGATCTCCCAGCCGCTTCAGCCGGTTCAACTGTTTTGCCTGGGACCAAAGGGGCCCGGCCGGAACCTGATATTCGATGTGTGCCAATTGGCGGATGGACGAACGTGTGCGGTGCGTGATCGGTGCGGTGACGCGATGTGCCTGACCTCGCCGGATCAGCCGTGCCGCGCGAAGAATTCGAGCAGTGCGGCGTTGACTCCGTCGGGGCGTTCCAGATAGCCGTAGTGACCAGCGTCACGAATCTCCGTATAACGGGATCCAGGTATCGCGTCGGCCACTTCACGGCTGAAGTGCGGGGGCAGTATCAGGTCGTCCGAGAAACCGATGACGAGGCAGGGCCTGTCGATTCCCCGGTAGGCGTCGAGCCGGTTGGTGGTGATGTCGATATCGAGCTGGGCGCGGTACCCGGGCAGCTGGGACACGGGCGCGAGTTCGAAGATGTCCAGCCAGTCCCGGACCTCCTTGTCCTCGCTCAGGGTCGCGGGCGACAGATTCTGCAGCGCGCGGAGGGTGGCCCCGTACAGCGGGGTCATCGCGCCGCCGTTGTCGTGGAACTCCCGTTCTGCCCGCGCGTGCGCCCGGCGCATGAAGTCCGTACGGCCGCGCGTCGCCATCAGCACCAGCTGACTGACCAACTCCGGCCGGGCCAGGCAGAGTTCCTGGGCGACATGGGCGCCGAGGGAGGTGCCCACCAGCCGGCAGGGACCAAGGTCGAGCCGCTCGATGAGCCCCGCCGTGTCGGCGACCAGGTCCTCGATGGTGAAGCCCTCGGCGCAGGCGTCGGTCGGCGGGATCCCCCGGTTGTTGAACGTGATCACCCGGTAGCCGGCCGACGTGAGGGCGGGCACCTGGTGGAGGTGCCAGGAACGGCCGCCCGCACCCGAGCCCATCACCATCACCACCGGTTCACCCCGGCCGGTGTCCTCGTAGCTGAGGTTGATTCCGTTGATGCGGCTGATCGCCACGTACGTTCTCCGTTCTGGCTGTGGTTCCGGATCAGGCGTCGGCCACCGACAGGGCGACCCGCGCCCCGGCGACGCGCGCACCCTCGTCCCGCGCCCTCGCCGCAAGCGCACCCGCCTCAAGCGCACCCGCTTCACGCGCACCCTCCCAGTACGCGCCGAAGAGCGCCGCCTCGTCGGGGACGCGTGCGGGGATGGGCCTGGAGACGGTGGTGTGGTTGAGGAAGTGCCGCCAGGTGACATTTCCCGCGACACTCGACCCTCCCCAACTCCCGCTGGAGAGCGTGGTGGTGAAGGGTACGCCGCTGGCCAGGCTGCCGGTGTTGGTCATGGTCGACTGGTTCACCACGACACGGCAGTGTGAGACGGCCTCGGCCAGCCGCATGACCCGGTCCGTCCTGGCCGTGTGCACGGCGCAGCTGTGGCCGAGTCCGCAACGCTCCGAGATGTTCTGGACCAGCCGTACGGCCTCGTCGAAGTCGGTGTAGACGGAGACGGTCAGCAGGGGGGAGAGCTTCTCCCGCAGCACCGGTGAGTCCTGCCAGGGGTCGGCGCAGCGGACGACGAGGACGGTCACCTTCTCCGAGGCGTCGAGGGTGACGCCGGCGGCCCGTGCGATGTCCGCGGCGGGGCGGCCGATCATCTCGCGGTTGAGTGCGCTGCCGTCCGGCCACAGCAGCCGGACGACCCGGTCGGTCTCCTCCTCGGTGCAGAGATGGGCGCCGGCGCGTGCCAGTGTCTCCTCGAACGCGGCGGCGATGGAGTGGTGCACGAGCACATTGCTCTCGGAGGAGCAGGAGGTGCCGTGGTTGAACCCGGCCCCGTGCTGGATCTTGCCGACGGCGTCCTCAAGGTCCGCGGTCTCGTCCACGATCACGGTCGGGTTCCCTACTCCGGCGCCGATCGCCGGCGTACCACTGCGGTAGGCGCGGCGTACCGTTCCCGCGCCGCCGATGGCGACGACGGAGTCGGCGGCGGCCATGAGCTGTTCGCCGGCCTCACGGCCGGTCACGGGCAGGCACTGCACCAGGTCGGGAGGCGCGCCGATCTCCGCGAGCGCGGCGCGCATGACGTCCAGTGTGGCGAGTGCGCTGCGGTGTGCGCGGGGGTTGGGGCTGAAGACCGCCGCGTTCCGGGTCTTCAGCATCGGCAGCGCGTTGCAGATGATGCCGGGGGCCGGAGCCGTCGCGGGGCTGGCGACGGCGATCACCCCGAGCGGTTTCGCGATCCTGACGAGCCCCAGATCCGGCTGTTCCTCGACGACACCGACGGTGCGCGCGCCGTGCAGATCGTTGAGGATCCCCAGTACGCGTCTGCGTTGCAGGGTGTACAGGTCTTCGATGTCCCCGAGCCCGGTCTCCTCGTGGCTGAGGCGGGCGAGTACGCGCGCGGTCTCCTCGCGGTAGCAGTGCCAGCCGACGGCCATGACGGCCCTGTCGGTGTCGGCCTGCGACCATGACGCCACTTCCGCAACCGCCGCTCGGGCTCGGCGTACGGCTTCCTCCACGGATTCGCTGATCACAGCTACTCCCCTACGGCGGTCGCTGAGGCGCGGCCCCTGGAGCACAGTGACGCGCCTTCATCCCGGCAGGTCGTCCAGCAACTCCCGACCTCCCGCAGAGAACTTCACGTTCCTGCCCGGACAACGTAACCACAGAGAAACCGGAGCGGCCACAGTTTCTGTTGACGGCAAATGCCCTGTATTCACGGGCCGGGCGGGACTCCGCCGAAGTGTTCATTTTGGGCTCGGCCGAAACTCCCGATGGAGAGGCCATTTCTGTGCGCAGCGGAATTCCGCGGAATTCCGGCCCCCGGGGCGGCGACCCACGCCCCGGGCGGCGGGAGCGGCCGACGCTCACCCGTCGGCGAGGATCGGCCGCCCCTGGCGATCAGTGGCTGATCCACCCGTGCGTACGGGCCAGTTCGACGATCCGCGCGCGGATCCGCTTGATCTGATCGGCTGTCAGAGTGCCGTCGGCGTCGAGGAGTACGTCGGTCAGCTCGCTCCGGAACCCGGCGGCGCCCGACCGGCCCTCCGCCTCTCCGCCGTCCGCTCCCAGCTGCTCGGGCCTGCGGCCCGAGGGCTGATGGATCAGGCGGATCTCCGACGCCTTCGGGCCCTTCTCGCCCATCTCGACGAAGAACTCGACGTCCCTGCCCGCCTGGTAGAGGTACTTCTCGTCCAGCAGATCGTTCGCGTGCATGAACACGTCCTCACCCCCCTCGTCCGGGTTGATGAATCCGTACCCACGCGTCTCGTCGAACCGCTGGATCTTCCCCGTCTTCAGCACAACCGCACCTCCACGACCGCCACAACCAACCATGATTCAACCCGACCAGGATGCTACGCCGCACGCCGCGGCACCACCCCTGAAGAATTCATGATCCGGGCAGTGAATCGGCCATGGCGGTTCGAGGACGTCGACACTGTCTGCACAGCTCAGGCCGTGGCACCGTCGGCGGTGAGTCCCGGTTCCTCCCCCTTGGTGCACGCCATACCGGTGTGGCCTCCGGAGAACCGGGCCAGCGATCCGCGCCTGCCGTGCCTACCGCGCACCGGCGAGCGTATTGTCGGCCGCACTGCCGACGCCACGGATTCACCACTTGCTTACGGGGGCGTTACATGCAAAGGATCCACTTCACCGCGGCAGATCTTGCCCGAACCCGGCTGCAGAGCACACTCGGACCCGTCGCCGAGGGGGTCTTCGCACTCGGTGTGCTCACTCAGTCCCGCAACGCCGACTACGCGCGATGGCGAGGCGACGTACTCGGCCGGCTCCGCGAGACCTCCTCGCTCAACAGACCGCTCGTCCCGCTGCTCCGGGCCCTCAAGGCACCGGACGACCTGCTGTTCCTGCTCGACTCCTCGCCGGACGCGGACACCTCGGCGCTCGCCGCGCTCTCCCTGACCCGTACGGACGCGACCCGGCTGGCCGTGGACATGTGGCGGGCCGGTGTCGCCCCGTACTGGGACAGCATTCTGGAGCGGCTCGACAGTGAGTGCGACGCGCACGGACGTATCGCCATGACGGGCGGGGTCGAGCAGTTGCTCGCCACGCTGCACCCCCGGATCGTATGGAACCCGCCGGTGCTGGAGATACACGACGGGCTGGAGCTGGATGTCCACCTCAGGGGCCAGGGCCTGCTGCTCAACCCCTCGGCGTTCCTGCCCGGACTGGTCGGCCGCGTCATCGCCTCGGAACGGGACAGCGACCAGCCCGCGCTGGTGTTCTCCGTACCGCCCGATGTCGCCGGGCTGTTCGCCATCCCGGACGACCCGGAGATCACCGGCGGGCAGGCGCTCAGCGCACTCGTCGGCCAGACGCGCGCCGCCGCCCTGCGCGCGCTGACCAACACCTGCACCACCAGCCAGCTCGCCGCGCGGCTCGGTGTCTCCCCCGGCAGCGCGAGCCAGCACGCCTCGGTACTGCGGGAGTCCGGGCTGATCACCACCCGACGGGTACGGAACTGCGCCCTCCATTCGGTGACACCGCTCGGAATGGCGCTGCTGGGCGGCCGGCTGCGGAAAGTCCCTTCCACGGGTCGTCTCGGTACGCGCCGGGCCTCCGTGAACTGATCCGCCGCACCGGAAGAACGTAGGAGCGATCCGTATTCCCTCTCCACATGCTTTGGCCGTCGGTAAATAACCCGGCCCCGGACGTGAGAACTTCATATCCTGGCAGTGAATGCGGGACTGTTCACCCGTCACATCGCTGTGCGCAGAATCAATCCCGCACGCCGAACGACAACTGACAGCAATGAAAGGGGAACGATCGCCATGAGCAACGCCAACACCTCCCTCCTCGGTTCCGAAGGACCGGCGGCCGGGGGGCGTCATCTCGTCATCGAGGACCTCGACTCGATGCCGGAGCACGGCGTCGCGCTGCTGAGCATCTGCATCAACGCCTCTCCCGTCGCCCCGGCGTTCCACGGGCACGAGCAGCACCAGGGATGACAGAGGCGGGGGGGAGCAGCCGGTGGCCGCCGGCCGGTGACGGTACGCGTCTCGGCTTCAAGAGCCATCTGCGCGCGACGGTGGTCCCGGGAGAGGCGGCCTATCTGGTGTCCCAGCGCGGTGTCACCGCGCTGTACGGGGACCACAGCGAAGTGCTGGTGCCACTTCTCGACGGCAGCCGCAGCCCTGACGGGGTACTGCGTGACGCGGCTCCCGCGCTGAGCTCGGAGGAGGCCGCCGCCTCGCTGCGGGCCCTCGACGCGGCGGGACTGCTGCGGCTGCGCCCGGCCGCGGCGGAGGGCCCGGCGGCGGTGGCGGACTCGGCCGCGGCGCACGGCTCGGCGGTGGCGCGGGACCCGGCGGCGGTACGGGACCGGGCCGCACCGGAAGGCCTCACCGCACCCCCCTGCCCCGATCCGGCCGCCGAGGCCTACTGGGATCTGGCCGGGCTGGACGGCGCACGGACGCTGGACACGCTCGCCCGGACGTCGGTACGCCCGGTGGCCCTCACCGATGTCGACCTGGAGCAGGTCGGCGCCGCGTGCCGAGCCTCGGGGCTGACGCTCGCGCCTCCGGACGCGGACGCGGACCTCTCGCTCGTCCTGTGCGACGACTATCTCTCCCCCCGGCTGCGCGAGGTCGACGCCGGGCACCGCGCGTCCGGGACCCCCTGGCTGCTGGTGGGAGTGGGCACCGCGGCTCCCTGGATCGGGCCGGTCTTCCGCCCCGGCCAGGGCCCGTGCTGGCACTGTCTGGCGACGCGGCTGCGCGGTCACCGCTCCTCCGAACGCCCACTCCAGCGCGCCCTGGGCCTGGAGGGACCGCCTCAGCGGCCGCACGCCACACTGGCGGCGGGCAGGGCCATCGCCGTACAGCTCGCCGTGCTGGAGGCCGCCAAGTGGCTGGCGGGCGTACGGACGGCCTCCCACGGCTCCGTGAACACACTGGACACACTGGGGCTGCACACCACGGCCCATCCCGTGGCGCGGCTGCCGCAGTGCGCGGCCTGCGGGGACCCCGGTCTGGTGGCCCGGCGGGTCGCCGCTCCGTTCACACCGGTGTCGCGGCCCAAGGCCGTACAGGACCTCAACGGCCACCGCGCGCTGACGCCCGGTCAGATGCTGGAGCGTTACGGACCGTTGGTGGATCCCGTGACCGGCATCATCAAGGAGATCCGGCGCGCGCCGGGGAGCCCGGAGTTCGTCAACGCCTTTCTCTCCGGCCAGAACCTGGCCATGCGCAGCGGGACCCTGTCGGGGCTGCGGGCCGGGCTGCGCTCCCTCAGCGGGGGCAAAGGGCTCACGGACGCGGAGGCCCGTACGAGCGCGCTGGGCGAGGCGGTGGAGCGTTACAGCGGGACCCGTCAGGGCGACGAGCCGGTGATCCACGACTCCCTCCACGCCCTGGGCGAGGCGGCGATCCACCCCAACTCCTGTCAGCTGTTCCACGATCGGCAGTTGCGGGACAGGGAGCGGTGGAACGCCGGCGGCAACCGGCTGTACCACGTACCACCGCCCTTCGACACGCACCGCCCCACCGACTGGACCCCGGTGTGGTCGCTGACCGGACGGACCCAACGGCTGCTGCCGACCTCCATGCTGTACTTCGGCGAGGAGGAGTCACCGGACGGCCTGTCCGCCGACTCGAACGGCAACGCGGCCGGCAGCAGCCCCGAGGACGCCCTGATCCAGGGGTTCCTGGAGCTGGTGGAGCGGGACGCCGTGGCGCTGTGGTGGTACAATCGCACCCGGCAGCCCGGTGTCGATCTCGACGCGTTCGACGAGCCGTACATCGAGCGGCTGCGCGCGGGCTACCGTACGGTGCGCCGCGAGGTGTGGGCGCTGGACGTGACCTCGGACCTCGGCATTCCGGTGATCGCGGCCCTGTCCCGGCGTACGGACAAGCCCGCCGAGGACATCGTCTTCGGCTTCGGCGCCCACTTCGACCCACGTCTCGCGCTGCGCCGGGCGCTGACGGAGATGGGCCAACTGCTGCCCCTTGTCAGCGAGGTGACGGCCGAGGGCGGCGGGTACCGCATCACCGATCCCGAGCCGCGGGACTGGTGGCGACGCTCCACGGCCGCCAACCGCCCGTATCTGCGGGCGGATCGGAGCGTACCGGCCCGCGGGCCGCGCGACTGGACCTACGTGCCGACCGACGATCTCCGCCAGGACATCACCGCCATCACGGAGTTGACGCGCTCGCACGGGATGGAACTGCTCGTACTCGACCAGAGCCGGCCCGATCTGGAACTCCCCGTGGTGAAGGTGATCGTCCCGGGGCTGCGGCACTTCTGGCCCCGGTACGCGCCGGGCCGGCTGTACAACACCCCCGTGGAGCTGGGGAGACGCGCCGAGCCCACGCCATACGGAGGACTGAACCCCATACCACTGTTCGTATGACCTCTACTAGCGGACGCGTAAAGTCCGCGTAACGTCACGACGATTTCGTCCCGGCACCGCCCGATCTCAGCACATCCTTCACGCCGATCACTTACGCTCTTCACGTAGTACGGAGGTTCGACGGGGAAGGCTGCGAAGACACACGATCATGCGAAGTCGCGATGACGGATCCACTGAGAAAGTCCGGCCGGGGGAGAAGGACGAGGTGACGCGCGGCCCCACGACGCCACCGGATCTGCCGGCTCCCCAACTGGCCCGCGTCATCCTGACGATCGCTCTCCTCGGCTATCTGAGCGTCACCATCATCAACCTCATGGGAGTGAACCACAGTACGGTCTCCCTCACCGCTTCACTCAGCGGCATGCTGCTCATCTTCTTATTGCAGCTGAGACACTCCAGTCCCGCGGCCCGCCGCGCCCCCACCTGGCAGAAGTCGCTCACACTCGGCACACAGGCGCTGCTCACCTACCTGCCGATCGTGGCCTTCCACTCACAGTGGGGGGCGATGGCCGGGTTCCTCGCGGGATCCCTGCTGCTTCTGCTGCCCGGCCGACGGGCCTGGTTCGCCTACGGCGCCGTCGGGATCAGCATGGTCATCCCACCGATCGTGGATCGTCTCCCGCTGCGGGAGGCGTTCTATCTGTGCCAGTCGACGCTGCTGACCGGACTGGTCGTGTACGGGCTCTCCCGGATGTCCGAGCTGGTACGGGCGCTGCACGACACCAGGATCGAACTGACCCGGATGGCGGTCACCCAGGAACGGCTGCGCTTCGCACGGGACTTGCACGATCTGCTCGGCTACAGCCTCTCCGCGATCACCCTGAAGAGCGAGCTGATCCACCGGCTGGTCCCGACGCATCCGCGACGCGCGATGGACGAGATCAGTGAAGTCCTGGCGATCTCACGGCAGTCGCTCGCCGATGTGCGTACGGTCGCCAGCGGACTGCGGGGGCTCTCGCTCGAACAGGAGCTGGGCTCGGCGCAGTCGCTGCTCGCCGCCGCGGATGTGCGGGTGCGCGCCACCATCCGGCTCGGGAAGATCAGCCAGCAGGTCGACACCGTACTCGCCGCCGTACTGCGGGAGGCGATCACCAATCTGCTGCGGCACTCACGCGCGGGCGTCTGTGACATCGAGGCCGTTCAAGAAGGCGGGTGGGTACGGCTGTCCGTGCTCAACGACGGTGTCGACCCGGCGTACCGCGACTCCTCGCCGCACAGCGGCAGCGGTCTGGGGAACCTGGAGACGCGCCTGCGGGCCGTGTCGGGCCGCCTCTCCGTCGCACGCGGCTCCGACGGCACCTTCCGGCTGATGGCCGAGGCGCCCGCCCATCTGATCAGAGGAGTGCCCGATGTGGACGACGTCTACGCCCAGGACTCCGCGGCCTGAGCGGCACGCAGTGCCCCACTGGATCCGAGGAGGAGACCCCGCGCATGGCGATCCGCATTCTGCTGGCCGAAGACATGAACATGGTCCGCGGAGCGCTGGTGGCTCTGCTGAACCTGGAGAGCGACCTCAAGGTCGTCTGTGAACTGGAGCGCGGCGACCACATCCTGCCGGCCGCGCTGGAGCACCGCCCCGATATCGCGATCATCGACATCGATCTGCCGGGCATCGACGGGCTGACGGCGGCCGCCAGGCTGCGGGAGTCGCTGCCCGAGTGCCGGACGCTGATCCTCACCAGCCTGGGCCGGCCGGGAACGCTCCGGCGCGCGCTGTCGGCGCATGTCTCCGGCTATCTGCTCAAGGACGCGCCGCCCCAGGAACTGGCCACGGCGGTACGGCGGGTGGTCGCCGGTCACCGGGTGATCGACGCGCAGCTCGCGCTCTCGGCGTGGGACGGCGCCGAGTCGCCGCTGACCGAGCGGGAGACGGAGGTGCTGCGGATGGCGGCGGAGGGGTCGGAGGCCAATGAGATCGCCCGGGAACTGCATCTGTCACCGGGGACCGTACGGAACTATCTGACGACGATCGTGGCCAAGCTCAACGCGCGCAACCGCGTGGACGCGATCAGGATCGCGCAGGAGGCGGACTGGCTGCTCTGAGGGCGTGCCGCCGCTGAGGGCGTACCGCCGCGAAAGCGGCACGCCCCCGCGCCGCCGGCGCGCGCTCAGACGAGGTGGCCGTGGACCTCGTCGACCGGGATGGCCATACCGGCCGCGGCCAGATACTCGATGATTCCCCTGGTCACCGACCTCGGCAGCGGCAGCGCGTCCGACGCCTGGTCCGGGGTGATGGGCCAGGCCAGCATGCCGGCCACCCAGGCGGCCTCGGGGCGGTGCAGCAGCACGCGGTGCGGCGAGCCGACCGACTCCAGCGCGAACCCCGCCGCTTCCAGGGTGAACGACACCCCGCGCGGCATCCGGACGGGGCGCTTCGGCGGCAGCCGTACGGGAGTGAAGGGGGCGGGCCTGGCGACGGGGAACACCGAGAGCAGCGGCCCCTTCAGATCGTCCAGCCCGAGCGTACGGACCACCAGGTGGGAGAGCCGTTTCAGCACCGGCAGCAGGACCAGATACGTATGGGCCCGGGGCACGACACTGCCCGGCCGTGGTTCGAGGTTGGCGAGGAGCACGGGCCCGAGCTGCATCCGGCGCAGGGCCTCGTGGACGACCGGGTGGGCGTCGCCGATGCGCTCGGTCCCCCACCGCCCGGTCAGGACGAGCGTCTGGCCGTCGGCGTCCGTGGCGACGGCGACATCCTCGCTCAGCGACCAGAGGTTCACTGTTCGATGCTCATCCGCCGTTCCCAATGCTGCCCCTCGATTTGAAACGGCCATGTACCGATCAGTATGTGGGGGCCGGTGAGGCCGGGGGGAGCGAGAAAGTCACGAATCCGATGTGGAGATTTCACGCGGGGGGCGCGAGCGCGGCGCCTTGCGGAATGACCAGGCACCGCGGTCCGTTGTCGAGGACATGTACGCAGACACGGAGACGATCCGGAAGATCCTTACGCGGAGCGGCGACACCTGGGCCGTGGTCGGGCTGTCCGACAACCGGTCCCGCGCGGCCTACGGCGTCGCGGCGGTGCTCCAGCGCTTCGGCAAACGCGTCGTGCCGGTCCACCCGAAGGCCGAGCGGGTGCACGGCGAGCAGGGCTACGCCTCGCTGGCCGACATCCCGTTCCCGGTCGATGTCGTGGACGTCTTCGTCAACAGCGACCTCGCGGGCGCGGTCGCGGACGAGGCGGCGGCGATCGGGGCGAAGGCCGTCTGGTTCCAGCTCGGGGTGATCGACGAACAGGCATACGACCGCACCCGCGCGGCCGGCCTCGACATGGTGATGGACCGGTGCCCGGCGATCGAGATCCCGTTGCTCGGCTGATTCCCGGGAGCGGTCAGACGCCCAGGCCCTCCAGAACCACCGCGCCCGGCAGGCTACCGAAGATCTTGCCCGGGACGATCAGCTTGCCGCGCCGCCGGCCGCTGCCGATCAGGACCCATTCGGTGTCGAGCACCGCGGGGTCCACCAGCAGCGGCCAGGACGCGGGCAGTCCGATCGGTGTGATGCCTCCGTACTCCATGCCGGTCTCGCCCACGGCCGTGTCCATCGCGGCGAAGGAGGCTTTGCGCGCGCCCAGTTGTCGGCGGACCGCGCCGTTGACGTCCACGCGGGTACGGGAGAGCACGACGCACGCCGCGAGAGTCGACTCGCCGCCCCGCTTGCCGGCCACGACCACGCAGTTCGCGGAGTGGTCGAGCAGTTCCGGGCCGTGGTGCTCGGCGAAGACCGCCGTGTCGGCGATGGCCGGGTCGGTGTCGACGTACACCAACCGCTCGGCGGGGATGTCACCGCTCCAGGCGCGCACGGCGTCGGCGACGGGCGGCGTCAGTTCTCCGAGGCAGTCAGGGGCCGGTCTGGCGTTGTCGAAGTTTCCCAGGGGAGCGCGCATGGAGATCACGCTAACAGCCGCCCCACCAGCGCGGACCGGGCGTCTCAGCGTGCGGGCGGGATCGAGACGGACATGATCATCTCGACGGTTCCGGCGCCTTCGTTGCGGTAGCCGTGCGGCACGTTCGCCTCGAAGACCGCCGAGGCGCCCGCCGGTACGGTGTGCGCCTCGCCGTCGACGACGAGCGTCAGTTCACCGGTGGTCACATGCAGCAGTTCGGTGGTTCCCGACGGATGCGGGTCGGAGGCGCTGGAGTCCCCCGGCCGCAGGATCCACTCCCACAGTTCCAGCGGCCCGCGGGCCTCGGTGCCGACGAGCAGCGTCGTGCGGCTGCCCGCGGGTGTGGACCACATCCGTACGGCCTGGCTCTCCGGAACGATCCTGACCTGCGGGCCCTGCTCGTGGTCGAGGAGCGTGCTGATCGAGACGCCGAGGGCGTCGGCGAGCTTGACCGTGGTGCCGACGCTGGGGTTGGTACGGGCCTGCTCGATCTGGATGATCATGCCGCGGCTGACCCCCGCCCTGGCCGCCAAGGCGTCGAGGGTGAAGCCCCGTTCACCGCGCCAGCGCTTGAGATTGCGGGCGAGCGACTGCGTGAGCTGGTCGAGGTCCGACACATTCCGTCCAATATATTCAATGAGGCAGTTCAATGGACCGCACTATGATGTGGTGCACCCCATCGTTCATCGCACTGTACTGCGAGGCCCCGCGTGACCGCATCGCTCGCCCCGGCCACGCGGCGGCACCCAGGAGCGACGTACGGTGAGGCTCACCCCAAAGATGGGGGTTCCCGCGGCTCCCGGAGCCGGTTCGGCGCGGCTGATATGACCGTACGGTTGGCTGAAAGCAGTTGACCACACCGAGCTGGAACGGACCGCAGACAGGCATCCGGAGCGCCGAACGGGCACCGGCGTCCCGCCTTCGGGCGCGGCGGACGCGGATTCGGCGCATATGACAGGGGCTACGGCGGCTCGTTCTATCTACCATGCCTCCCCTGGCCGGTGGGTGACTTCGGGACGAACTCCCCCGTTGAGTGGGCTCCAGCCGTTCTGTGTGTTCCATGAGCGCGCGGCGTGGTTAGCATGAGCGCCACATGTGGTGCGGAAGATCGCCGTCCCCATCGGTGTCAGATCCCGCCCGTGCGGCCGAAGCGCGCTGGTCGGCCGGTCTATATCCCCGCACTCAAGCACCCGAGGGACCGCGGAATGTCAGTGCCTGTCGCCCCCCGCCCGCGCCGCATACGCAAGGCACGGTCTCTGCCGCTCGCCGTACCCCTGGGTCTGCTGGTGGTGGCCGCAGCGGCGGGAGGCGCGGTGGCCGCGACGGCGCCCGCGGCGGCCCGTACCTGGGTGGCCGCCACCGTCGCCGCCACCTGGGCGCTCCTGGCGGTCACGACCGTCACCGTCGCGTTGCTGCTGCGCCGCGGCCGGCGCGGAACGGCCACCGCCGAGCACGAGTCCCGGGCGGCGCAGACGCGGCTGACCCAGCTGGGCGGGGAATCGGCGCATCTGCTGAACGTGACGCTGCCCTCGGTGGTCAAGCGAGTCCGGGACGGCGCGGGCGCCGACGAGACGCTGGAGTCCATCCCGGCTCCGTCCGATCCCCAACTGCGGCGCCTGCTGGAGACGTTCACCACCGAGGTGGCCGACTCCGCACGGCGCTCGGCCGAGGCGTCCGCCGAGCGCGACAGAGCCGTCGCCCAGCTGACGCGGGCCGCCGACGAGCTGGATCTGCTCACCGCCAAGACGCTTCCCGACGCTCTCGGCGGCCTGCGCTCCGGTAGCTCCGCCGACACCGTGCTCGGCGCCGTCGAACCGCCCTCCGATCCGCGGCTGCGGATCCTGCTGGACACGGTGGTCAGGGACTTCGCCATCAGCGAGCGACGGGCCGCGGCGGCACAGGCCGCCAGCGCCAAGGCGCTCAGCCGGGTACAGGCGAAGGCCGTGAGCATGCTCGCGGATCTGCGCGAGATGCAGGACCGGTACGGCGAAGAGGTCTTCGGGGACCTGCTCAAGCTCGACCACAACACCTCGCAGCTCGGACTGCTCACCGACCGGCTCGCCCTGCTGATGGGCGGCCGCGCGAGCCGTGCCTGGAACAAGCCGATCGGCATGGAGAGCATCCTGCGCGGCGCGGTGGGCCGGATCGCCGCGTACCAGCGGGTCAGACTGCACTGTTCGAGCCGCGCCGCGATCGCCGGATTCGCCGCCGAGCCCGTGATGCACCTCCTCGCCGAACTCATGGACAACGCGGCGAACTTCTCCCCGCCCATCGACGAGGTCCATGTCTATGTCGAGGAGCGCACCGCCGGGATCGTGGTGACCATCGAGGACAGCGGGCTGAAGATGGCCGCCGCCGCGATGCGGCGCGCCGAGGAGTCCGTCTCGGGACGGGTCACCGACCTGGCGATGCTCCAGGGCACCCGGCTCGGTCTCGCCGTGGTCGGCCGGCTGGCCGCCAAGTACCACATCAGCGTCAACTACCGGCCGTCGTCCCGTGGCGGTACGGGCGTTGTGGTCCTCTTCCCGCCGCAGCTCATGGCCCAGCAGCGCGGTGTGGCCCCGGAGCGGTCCCTGCGGCGCCCGGCCCCGGAGGCGACGGCTCCCGCCGCCGCACCGGTCACTCCGGCCCCCCGGACCCCGGCGGCCCCGTCCCGCTCGTCCGCTCCGTCCGCCCCGCCGGTCTCCCCCGCACTGCCCGCACCGTCCGCCCCGGTGGACGGCCCCCGCGTGGCGACGCCCAACGGACTGCCGGTCCGGCCGCCCGGCCGCACCATGGCCGCCGCCGACCGGGGCCGCCCGCAGCCGGAGTCGGAGCCGGGGAGCCAGGGCGTACAGCCGGGCCGCGACGCGGGCTCGCAGTTCGGGGCCTTCCACCGTGCGCGCCGCGCCTCGGAGGACCGGCCGGGCTCCGGCGACGCCACCGCCGCGTCCGGCACCGCCGGTCCGTCCGGCGCCGACGACGAGTCCGGAACCCGCGGTACGACGGGACCTGACGGCACGTCCGGGACTCCGGCCGAGTAAGAGCCGCCCTCTCCCCGTACGGCGCCCGGGGTCTTGGCGCCCTTCCCCACCCGGAACGCGAGATTGGAGGCACGGGCGGGTGACCGGTCAGCCCGGCATCACCCGCCCCACGCACACCATGCAGACCACTGACAACAGCCTGACCTGGCTCCTTGAGAGCCTGTTGGAACGCACCCCCGGTACCCGGCACGCCCTGGTGCTCTCCCGTGACGGGCTGAAGCTCTGCTGGAGCCGTCATCTCACCCTGGACCAGGCCGACCAGCTGGCGGCCATCTGTTCCGGCATCCAGGCGCTCGCCCAGGGCGCCTCGGTGGAGTTCGGCAACGGCACCGGCGGCGTACGGCACTCGATGACCGAATTCCACGGCGGTCTGCTGTTCATCGTGGAGGCCGGCGACGGAGCGCATCTCGCCGTCGTGGCCGAGGACGGCGCCGATCCGGGTGTGGTGGGCCATCAGATGACCGAGCTGGTCGAGCAGATCGGTGAGCATCTGCGGGCCGAGCCACGCGGGACGGTCCAGGAGAGTTCCCCGTCATGACCCCCCGCCGGCCCGTCGACACCGGGGATCCCGACCGGCTGTACACCGTCACCGGTGGCCGCAGCCGGGTCGACGACGACTCGTTCGATCTGGTCACCCTGATCGTCAGCGAGTGCGAACCGACGTCGGGGATGCAGTCGGAGCACGTCCGGATCCTGGAACTGTGCCGTCATCCCACGGCGGTCGTCGAGATCTCCGCTGAGCTGAAGCTGCCGGTGACGGTGGTACGGATCCTCCTCGGTGATCTCGTCGCGACGGGCCGGATCACCGCCCGGCATCCCCGTGCGGCACGCTCTGCCGAGCTGCCCGACTCCGCCCTTCTGAAGGAGGTGCTCCATGGACTCCGCAACCTCTGAGCTTCCGGCCCGTACCCCGCTGGCCGACGCCGCCGAGACCGGTCTGAAGATCGTCATCGTGGGCGGATTCGGGGTGGGCAAGACCACCCTCGTACGGTCGGTGAGCGAGATCCGGCCGCTCAACACCGAGGAGGTCATGACGCAGGCCGGGATCGGTGTCGACGAGACCGCCGGGCTGACCACCAAGACCACCACGACCGTCGCCTTCGACTTCGGCCGGATCAGCCTCAACGACCGTATGGTGCTCTATCTGTTCGGGGCGCCGGGGCAGGAGAGATTCTGGTTCCTCTGGGACCGGCTCTTCTCCGGCACGCTGGGCGCGGTCGTCCTCGTCGACACCCGGCGGATGAGCGAGTCCTGGTACGCGATCGACCGGCTGGAGCACCACAGGACCCCGTTCGTGGTCGCGGTCAACCGGTTCGACGACGACGCCTCGGCGTTCTCACTGGCGGAGATCAGGCAGGCGCTCTCGCTGCCGGATCATGTCCCGCTGATCGACTGCGACGCGCGGGTGCGTTCGTCCGGCAAGAACGTACTGATCACCCTCGTGGACCACCTCTACGAACTGGCCATGGCCCGGGAGATGACCCCATGACCGATTCCGCGGACCTCTCCCCCGACCACGCCGTCCCGCCGCCCGGCTGCCCCGCGCACGCCGGCGCGCAGGAGGACGCTGTCGCGCTGAGCGGCCTGGAGTACCAGCAGACCCCGTCCCAGCTGTACCGCACCCTGCGCAGGGAGCACGGCGCGATCGCGCCCGTCGTGCTCGACGGGGGCATCCCCGCCTGGCTGGTGCTCGGCTATACCGAGGTCTCGTATGTGACCAGCCATGACGAGCTGTTCGCCCGTGACTCGCGGCGCTGGAACCAGTGGCCGTCGATCCCGCCCGACTGGCCGCTGATGCCGTTCGTCGGCTATCAGCCGTCGGTCATGTTCGCGGAGGGCCCGGAGCACCAGCGCAGGGCCGGCGTGATCACCGACGCGCTGGAGGCCATCGACCAGTTCGAACTGGCCCATACGTGCCGCGGGATCGCCGAGGGGCTCATCGACGACTTCGCCGGCAGCGGCCACGCCGAGCTGATGACCGCGTTCGCGCACGCGCTGCCGATGCGGGCCGTGGTCCAGCTCTGCGGGATGCCGGCCGACGGCGTCGACACCGACGACCTGGTCCGCGATCTGCGGATCTCGCTGGACGCCGCCGAGGGCGATGACCCCGTCGCCGCCTATGTGCGGGTGATGGAGCGGATGCAGCGACTCGTCAAGGACAAGCGGGACCAGCCGGGTTCCGACCTGACCTCCCGGATGCTCGGCCATCCGGCCGGGCTGACGGACGAGGAGATGGTCGTCGACCTGATCACCGTCATCGCCGCCGCGCAGCAGCCGACCGCCAACTGGATCTGCAACACCCTGCGACTGCTGCTCACCGACGACCGGTTCGCGCTGAATGTGTCCGGGGGCCGGCTCAGTGTGGGGCAGGCGCTGAACGAGGTGTTGTGGCTCGACACCCCGACGCAGAACTTCATCGGCCGGTGGGCGGTACGGGACACACAGCTCGGCGGCCGGCACATCAAGGCGGGCGACTGTCTGGTCCTGGGGCTGGCCGCGGCCAACACCGATCCGCAGCTCTGGCCCGAGGGCCATATCGGCCAGGAGAACTCCGCGCATCTGTCGTTCAGCAACGGTGAGCACCGCTGCCCCTACCCGGCCCCGCTGCTGGCCGATGTCATCGCGCGCACCGCGGTCGAGACGCTGCTGGAGCGGCTGCCCGACGTGGTGCTCGCGGTCGAGCCGCACGAGCTGACGTGGCGGCCGTCCATCTGGATGCGGGGGCTGACCGCGCTGCCGGTGAGCTTCACCCCGGTCGTGCAGTAGCGAAGCCGTACCGGCCGGCCGCCCGCGGGCGTACGGCCGCCGGGCCCGGTCGCTCCGGGCCCGGCGGAGGCCGTCAGCCCCGGACCGGGGTGAACCGCACGGGCAGAGTCCGCGGCCCGCGGGTGAACACGCCCTGCTCGACCGGGTCGAACCCGTCGGCGAGACGGATGTCCGGCATGGCGTCGAGCAGTTGGTTCACCCCGGTCTCGACCTCCGCCTTGGCCAGCAGGGCGCCGACGCAGAAGTGCCGTCCGAGCGCGAAGGCCAGATGGTCGGCCGCCGCGGAGAACGCGGTCGTCGTGGTCAGATCGTCCCGGAAGATATTGAAGCGGTCCGGCTCCTCGTAGCGCGAGCCGTCGCGGTTGGCCGCCCCGATCAGACAGGTGACCGTGGCTCCCGCCGGTATCGTCCCCCCGCTCACCTCGACGTCCTGGGCGGTCTGCCGCATGATCATGTGCACCGGCGGGGTGAACCGGAGCGTCTCCGCGAAGGCCCGGTCGATCAGCGTACGGTCCCGCTGTACGGCCGCCAGCTGGTCGGGATGGAGCAGCAGATTCGCGAAGACGCTGGCGATCGCCTTGTCGGTGGTCTCGCCGCCGGCCGCGAGCAGCAGGCTGCAGAACGCCTTGATGTCCTCGTCGCTCATCCGTACGCCGTCGACCTCGGCGGCGCAGAGCGTGGAGAGCAGATCGTCCCCGAGGTTGTCGCGCCGCTCGCGGATGATCGGCAGCATGTACGCGGCGAACTCGACGCGGGTCCGCTCACCGGCCGCCGCGACCTCCGCGTCGCCGGAGAGGTTGCCCAGGAAGGCGATGACAGCGGTGTACCAGCCATGGAACCTGGCGTGGTCGGCCTTGTCGAGGCCCAGCATGTCCGCGATGACGTTGACGGGGAAGCGGGTGGCGTAGTCCGTCACCAGATCGGCGGATCCGGTGTGCCGGAAGGCGTCGATGAGTTCACGGGAGTTGCGCTCGATCACCGGCAGGAACTTCTCGCGCAGATCGCTGCCGCGGAAGGCCGGGGCGACCAGCGCCCGGCGTACGGCGTGCTCCCGGCCGCTCAGCTGGAGGATCGTCTTGCCGTGCACGGGCTCGATCTGCCAGTCGTAGTTGTCGGTGGTGAACTGCGACTCCTTGTCCTTGAAGGCGTGTTCGACATCCTCGTAGCGCGAGACGATGTAGCTCTTGGTGGCCTCGTGCCAGATGAGCGGCGCGCTCTCGCGCATCGCGCGGTAGGCCGGATACGGATTCGCGGCGAACTCGGGCGACAGGATGTCGGGGACCTGATGTGCGGTGGCCATGGAGCTCCTCGGTCAGTACCTGGCCCGATCGATAACGGGCGACTCCACCAAGGTTATTGATCAACCGTCATCAGATACAGCCATCGGCGTGCCGGACCTGAGGTCTATGTGCCTGGAGTGGTCGCATACGGTGTAACTCCGATCAGCACGGAGGAGACGTCATGACGGAACGGGCACTGATCACCGGAGTGGGCGGGAAGGTCCCCGGCGTCGACCCCGTCGCGTTCACCGCGCCGACGTCCGTGGTGGTCGGCGATGTCACCGTGGCGGCGGGTGCGAGCATCTGGTACCACACCGTGCTCAGGGCCGACTGCGGGCCGATCGTGGTGGGCGCGGACAGCAACATCCAGGACAACTGCACCCTGCACTGCGACCCCGGTTTCCCGCTCACGGTCGGCGAACGCGTCTCGGTCGGTCACAACGCGGTGCTGCACGGCTGCACGGTCGAGGACGACGTACTGATCGGCATGGGCGCCACGATTCTCAACGGCGCGCACATCGGCGCGGGGTCGCTGGTCGCGGCGCAGTCGCTCGTGCCGCAGGGCATGCGGGTGCCGCCTGGCTCGCTGGTCGCGGGGGTGCCCGCCAAGGTCAAGCGCGAGCTGACCGAGGAGGAGCGGGCGGGGATCAGGCTGAACGCGGCGGGCTATCTGGAGCTGGCGAAGGCGCACCGCGAGACGCACGAGGACTGACCGGGGAGACCAGGGAAACGCCCTTCGCCCTGGCAGCCGAGGCAACCGGAAACCGGAAACCGGCACCGACCGGGGGACGGCAGCGCCTGCCGGAGAGCGTTCAGTCCGCGGCGGGCACGGGCACGGGATCCGGTTCGCCCGCCGATGGCTCCCGCTCCGCGGCCTTCTTGGCCCGGTTCCTGACGATGAGCATGGACGCGATCCCGATCAGCACCGCGAGCAGCAGACCGAGCCAGGAGAAGCGCTTGAGCCATGCCTCGGCGACCACACCCACCGAGTAGACGACGGCGGTCGTACCGCCCGCCCAGACGATGCCGCCCAGCACGTTGGCGATCAGGAACTTCCAGTACGGCATGCGCAGCACGCCCGCGAGCGGCCCGGCGAAGATCCGCAGCAGGGCGACGAAGCGGCCGAAGAAGACGGCCCACATGCCCCACTTCTGGAACGATCTCTCCGCCATGGCGATCTGCGCCTCGCCGAAGTGCTTGGGGAACTTCGCGCCGAGCCGGGCGAGCAGCGGCCTGCCGCCCTTGCGGCCGATGGCGTAGCCGATCGAGTCACCGATGATCGCGCCGGCGGTGGCGCAGGCGCCGAGGATGTACGGGTTGATGTCGCCGTGCTGGGAGGCGAGCAGCGCCGAGCTGACGAGGACGATCTCACCCGGCAGCGGGATACCGAGGCTTTCGAGCCCGATGACCACCCCCACCAGGAGATAGACGCTGACCGCGGGGACGGTCTCCAGCCACTCCTGGACGTGCACCGCCGGTTCCTCTCGTTGTTTCCGCTGCCCGGGGGGGGGGTGGGTAAAAGCACAGAAGGAAAACCCCACCATATGAGGGGGAGGGGGGGGAGTAATCAGCAGGACGGAAATCGTGCAGAGAGTTTCCACCCCA
>NZ_JBVKAK010000025.1:31087-107937 GCF_055639435.1 Streptomyces sp. NPDC039430
GACATGAAGAGGGGAGGTTCCCCCACCCCCCTCCGAGACCGCCCCCTCCGTTTCCTCTTTTTGTCTCCGTTCCATGGGTCGCGTCCGGCAACACACCCCCCGGGCAGCCTACCCGCTGGGCGGGTGAGGTGAGGAATCCGGCGGAGGTCAGGAATTCGGGCGGAGGGTCCAGACCACGGTCATCTCTCCGGTGACCGCTCCGTCCTCGCGGGTGAGGGTGACGGCCACCGGGAATTCGGGCCGCTCACCGGCGTCCAGCTCCGCGACGACCTCCGCCGCGGGCCGGCCCAGTGTGGCGGTGGCCGTGACGGTCCCCTTGGCGAGTTTCCGGTAGCCGATGTCGGCCTTGACGGCGAGCGGGACCGCACGCTGGAGCTGGTCGCCGAAGGCGGCGAGCACGATGGCGCCGCTCGCCGACTCGGCGAGGGTGAACATCGCCCCGGCGTGTGGTCCGCCGAGATGGTTGTGGTAGTCGGGCTGGTCGGGCAGCCGGAGGACGGCCCGTTCCCCCGTGGTCTCCAGAAACTCCAGTCCCAGGGTCCTGACCATGGGAACGGTGGCGGCGAGCTGCGCGCCGACGGACATCTGATCTGCGGTCATGGAGAGCGATGTTACCTGCGAGTAGGAGAGCTTCACCATCCCCTGACAGGGCGGACGTGGCAGCCGCTGCGGGGCACCTCTATCGTTACTCGCCATGTGGCCAGGACAGCAGCCGCCCGGGGGCGAGCAGAACCCGCAGGACCAGAATCCCAATCCGTACCAGCAGCCGGGGTACCACCAGCCGAATCCCTACCAGCAGCCGGGATATCAGCAGCCGGGCTACCCGCCGCAGCAGCCCGGACAGGAGCAGCCGGGGTATCAGCAGCAGCCCGGTTATCCGCAGCAGGGATACCAGCAGCCCAACCCGTACCAGCAGCCGACCGTGCCGCAGTACCCCGCGGCGGGTCAGCCCGGTCCGCCCGGTCCGGGACCGGGCGGGAAGAAGAACACGACGGTCATCGCTGTCGTGGCCGCCGCGGTGGTCGTGATCGCCGCCGCGGGCACCGCGTTCTTCGTGCTGGGCGGGGACGACGGGAAGAGCGACAAGGCGGGCGACGCCAAGGCGTCCTCCTCCGCGTCCCCGTCCGATGGGCCGTCCGCCGCCCCGTCGGCCGACAACCCCCGGGACGGTTCGGCCGCCAAGCCGACCATCGAGGGCTGGAAGGTGGTGACCAACCCGAAGCACGGGACGCGGTTCGACGTCCCGGCCGACTGGGAGGTCGACAAGCCGGGCGTGATATCCGGCTTCGAGGATGTCAAGAAGGGCGACGGCTCACCCGCCGTCACCTTCTCCGCGCCCGCCTTCTACAAGTCCAAGTGGTGCTCCCAGGACACCGACAGGGACGGCAAGCTGGAGGACAGCAGCCTCGGCGGCACCGGCACCAAGGGCGGCAGGGGCGCCAAGGACACGGCGACGGCGGCGCGGAGCGAGGCGGGCAGCTGGGTCTGGGCCGCGTTCGCCCAGGAGGAGTCCGAGGCGTCGCTCAAGAAGAACCTGACGGTCAGCGAGTCCGAGGCGTACACCACCACATCAGGGCTCAAGGGCCACTTCGCGACCGCGGTGGCCACGGGCCTCGCCAAGAAGAACAAGTGTGACACCGACGGCAAGTCGATCGCCTTCACCTTCGCCAACGCCAAGGGCGACTTCTCGACCTGGGTGCTCATCGCCAACAAGAACGTGCCGGACGAGATCCCGGACGCGACGATCAAGAAGATCATGAGTACCGTCCGGCTGGCCGGGACCTCCTGACCGGTCGCGGCAAAACCGGTTGGCACGGGGCTGCTCGGCGCTGGTCGTGCTGCTGACGGCCGCGGTCCTGACCGTGCCGGACGTCCGCCGGCTGACGCGCCGCGCCGCCGCGGCGCCGGGGCCGCGGAAGGCCGCGGAGAGCGCCGCCGTGTCAGCCGACGCTGAAGGCGCCGTCGGGCGGCCGGGGTGACGGCACGGCGCCGCTGTCCCGTACCGGGCCCGCGTCCCCGATGAACCGCCTGAGCGACGCGCCGTGTTCGACCCGGGCGGGGAAGGCGTCGGCGGCGGTACGGCGTGCGAGGGCCGCCGTGTCGATCTCCGTGTGCGAGGCGACCAGGACGGCGTTGCCGAAGCGGCGGCCGCGCAGCACCGAGGGCTCCGCGATCAGCGCCAGTTCCCCGAAGGCCGCGGCGAAGGTGGCCAGTTGGGAGCGGAGGAAGCCGAAGGGCGCCCCGTCGGCGAGATTCGCGGCGTAGACCCCGTCCGTGCGCAGTACCCGCGCGGCCTCGCGCGCGTACTCGACGGAGGTGAGATGGGCGGGCACCCGCGAGCCGCCGAAGACATCGCCGATGAGCACGTCCACGGAGCGGTCCTTGGCGGCTTCGAGCCAGTGGCGCGCGTCCGCGCCGTGCACGCTGATGCCGGTGCCGTCCGGTATCGGGAGCAGTTCCGTGACCAGCGCCAGCAGTCCCGTGTCCGCCTCCACCACGCTCTGCGCGGAGCCGGGCCGGGTGGCCGCCACATACCGGGGCAGGGTGCAGGCCCCGCCGCCGAGGTGGAGCACGGTGAGCGGGGCGCCCTCGTCGCCCGCGCGGTCCACGACATGGGCGAGGCGGCGTACGTACTCGAACTCCAGATGGGTCGGCTCGTCGAGGTCGACGTAGGACTGGGGCGCGCCGTCGACCGTCAGCAGCCAGGCACGCTCCCGGTCCACATCGGGCAGCAGCTTGGCGGTGCCGCTGTCCACGGCGCGCAGGACGGGGATCGCTTCGTTCACGCTCCCATTGTGCGCTCGTACGACGGCCCGGCGCCCGCCTCCCCCGGGTACGGGGAGACGGGCGCCGCCGGAGCGGGTCGCAGCGGGTCAGAGCAGGGACGTGACCGTGCCGGCGCCGACCGTACGGCCGCCCTCGCGGATCGCGAAGCCGAGCCCCGGCTCCAGCGGGACGTCACGGCCCAGCTCCACGGTCAGGGTGACCGTGTCCCCGGGGCGCGCGACGGCCGTCCCGCCCAGGTCGATGTCACCGACGACATCCGCCGTACGGATGTAGAACTGCGGCCGGTAGCCACTGGTGACGGGGGTCGTCCGGCCACCCTCGCGGGCGGAGAGGACGTACACCTGCGCGGTGAAGCGCCTGCTCGGTACGACACTGTCGGGCGCCGCCACCACATGGCCGCGGCGGACCGCGTCACGCTGCGTCCCGCGCAGGAGCAGCGCGACATTGTCCCCGGCCTCGGCGGACTCCATCGGCTTGCCGAAGGTCTCCAGCCCGGTGACGACCGTCTCGATGCCCGCGCCGAGCACCTCCACCCGGTCACCGACGCGCACCGTGCCGCGCTCGACGGCGCCGGTGACGACCGTGCCGCGCCCGGTGATGGTGAGGACGTTCTCCACCGGGAGCAGGAAGGGCGCGTCCGTGTACCTGACGGGCATCGGCACATACGTGTCGATCGCGTCGAGCAGCGCCTCCACGGCCGCCGTCCAGCGCGGGTCGCCCTCCAGCGCGCGCAGCCCGGAGACCCGGACGACGGGCGCCGCGTCGCCGCCGTATCCGTGCTCGGTGAGCAGTTCGCGCACCTCCAGCTCGACCAGGTCGGTCAGTTCGTCGTCTCCCGCGTCGGCCTTGTTGAGGGCGACGACGATGTGGTTGACGCCGACCTGGCGGGCGAGCAGGACGTGCTCGGCGGTCTGCGGCATGATCCCGTCGAGCGCGGAGACGACGAGGATCGCCCCGTCGAGCTGGGCGGCGCCGGTCACCATGTTCTTGATGTAGTCGGCGTGGCCCGGCATGTCGACATGCGCGTAGTGCCGGGTGTCGGTCTCGTACTCGACGTGCGAGATGTTGATGGTGATGCCACGGGCGGCCTCCTCCGGGGCCCGGTCGATCCGGTCGAACGGCACGAACGTGCCGGTCCCCCGGTCGCTGAGGACCTTGGTGATGGCGGCGGTCAGTGTGGTCTTGCCGTGGTCGACGTGGCCCATGGTGCCGATGTTCAGGTGCGGCTTGGTGCGCACGTATGCCGTCTTGGGCATGGTTCGCGTGGTTCCTTCCAGGAACTCGAAGCTGAGAGGGACCCCCGGGCCTTGCCGACCCTCCCCCTGCGGGGTCCGCCGGACGATCCGGGAAGGGTCAGCTTCGGGCGCCGCCGAGGGGCGCCGCGGGTGCGGGCGCTGCCGCTGCCGCCGCGGCTGCCGCGTACGCGAGGGGGAAACCGGCAGCCTTCGGCGCGTCCGCGACGGCGGACAGCGCTGCGAGGAAGGCGAACCGGAACATGTCGCCGATCCTGGCCCATGCCCGCCGTTCACGTCGAATGGTTTTCCGCGCCACGGGAGTTCACGTGGGTCGGTTAGCATCCCCGAATGCTCGACACCGCCCCCAGGCCGGTCCCCAGGCCGGCCCCCGAGCCTTCGCCGGGCCTCGCCGTCCGCTGCTTCCGGGTGCTGCTCTCGCCCTGGTCGCGGTTCGCCCTGCTCGTCGTCGTGCTGGCCGCGGCGGGCGCGGCAGTGCTGCTGTACGAGCCGCAGAAGCTGCTGGCCGACGGCTGGCCGCCGCAGTTCGGCGGCGCGACGGCGGTGGTGCTGTTCGCCGTGGCGTACGGGCTGTGCGCCGTCGCGTTCGTGCCCCGTCCGCTGCTCAGTCTCGCGTCGGGCGCGCTCTTCGGCTCGGCGTTCGGTCTGCTGGCCGCGGTCGCGGGGAGCGTACTGGCCGCGGCGATCTCCTTCGGCCTCGTCCGCTTCCTCGGGCAGGGCGCGCTGCGGCCGCTGCTGCGGGGCCGCTGGCTGCTGGCGGCCGATGGGCAGCTGAGCGAGCACGGCTTCCGGTCGATGATGGCGCTCCGGCTCTTTCCCGGGGTGCCGTTCGTCGCGGCCAACTACTGCGCCGCCGTCTCGCGGATGGGATGGGCGCCGTTCCTGCTGGCGACCGGGACCGGAACGGTGCCCAACACCGCCGCGTATGTGATCGCGGGCAGCGAGGCGTCCTCCCCGACCTCGCCGATGTTCCTGATCTCGACGGGCTTCATCGTCCTCACGGGAGCGGCCGCGGCGGTCGTCGCCTGGCGCCAGCGCCACCGGCTCCGCCGCCGCTGAGCCTCTCCCCGCACCGGGTCACGGCGTGGCGAGCTCCAGGTCGCCGCCGGGCGGCGGTGCGGAGAAACGCGCCACGTCGGCGTCCGTGACCTCCGCCAGTTCCTTCGGCGACCAGCGGGGCCTGCGGTCCTTGTCGATGACCTGGGCCCGGATGCCCTCCTGGAGATCGGGGAAGGCCAGCGCGGCGCACGACGCGCGGTACTCCTGGACGATCACCTGCTCCAGGGTGGCCGTCTGCCGGGCGCGGCGCATCGCGACGAGGGTGGCCTTCAGGGCGGTGGGCGACCGGGTGAGGAGCGTCTCGGCCGCGTCCTTCGCCGCCGGTTCCCCGCTGCCGCACAGCCGGTCGATGATCTCCTCCACCGAGCCGGCCGGGTAGCAGGCGTCGATCCACTCGCGGTCCGCGTCGAGCCGCCCCGCCGGCGGGGTCGTCCCGTACCGGCGCACGGTCTCCCGTACGTCCGCCGCCTCCCGCACCTCGGGCCCGGCGAGCGCGGCGCGCAGTTCGGCGAGCCGGCCGGAGGGTACGAAGTGATCCGCGAGGCCGCACAGCAGGGCGTCGGCCGCGCCGATCGTCTGCCCGGTCAGGGCGAGATGGGTGCCCAGCTCGCCGGGGGCCCGGGAGAGCAGATAGGTCCCGCCGACATCGGGGACCAGCCCGATCGCGGTCTCGGGCATGGCGACGGCGGACCGTTCGGTGACGACGCGTACGCCGCCGTGCGCCGAGACCCCGACACCGCCGCCCATCACGATGCCGTCCATCAGGGCGACATACGGCTTGGGGTAGCGGGCGATCCGGACGTTGAGCCGGTACTCGTCGCGCCAGAAGGCGTGCGAGGCGCCCGCGCCGGTGCGCGCGTCCTCGTGGATCACGCGGATGTCGCCACCGGCGCAGAGCCCGCGGTCCCCTGCGCCCGAGACGACCACGGCCGTGACGTCGTCGTCGCTCTCCCAGGCGGCCAGCGCCTCGTCCATCGTCCGCACCATGGGGTGGGTGAGGGCGTTGAGGGCGCGGGGGCGGTTGAGGGTGAGGTGGGCGGTGCGGCCCGCGCGGGTGATCAGTACCGGTTCGTCGTGGGCCATGCTCTCGCTGGTTCCTTCCCTGGGCGGACGCGTCCGTGAGGCCGCGCCCGTCCAGTATGGACACGCCGGGCCGGCGGTTCCCCACCGGTTCCCCCGCGGGCGTCAGGTACCGGCGGGGCCCGCCAGCGCCTCGATGATCCGCTCCGCGGCGAGCGTCGCGGTCAGTGTTCCGTCCCGCACCTCACGCTCCAGCGCGGGCGCCAGCTCCCGTACGCCCGGGTGTTCGCGCAGCCGGTCCAGGAGGTGGTCGCGGACCATCGTCCACGTCCAGTCGACCTGCTGGTCCCGGCGCTTGCGGTCCAGCCGGCCGTCGGCGCCGAGCACCGCGCGGTGCTGTTCGAGCCGTTCCCACACGGTGTCGAGACCGGTGCCCTCCCGTGCGCTGCAACTGAGCACCGGCGGCGTCCAGGCGGCGTCCGCCGGGTGCATCAGCCGCAGCGCGCCCGCGAGTTCCCGCGCGGCGGAGCGCGCGTCGCGTTCGTGCGGGCCGTCGGCCTTGTTGACGGCGATGACGTCGGCCAGTTCGAGGACGCCCTTCTTGATGCCCTGGAGCTGGTCGCCGGTGCGCGCCAGGGAGAGCAGCAGGAAGGAGTCGACCATGTTGGCGACGGTGGTCTCGGACTGGCCGACCCCCACCGTCTCGACGAGCACCACGTCGTAGCCGGCGGCCTCCATGACGATGATGGTCTCGCGGGTCGCCTTGGCCACCCCGCCCAGCGTGCCCGCGGTCGGCGAGGGCCGTACGAACGCGGCCGGGTCCACGGCGAGCCGTTCCATCCGGGTCTTGTCGCCCAGGATGGAGCCGCCCGTCCTGCTGGAGGACGGGTCGACGGCGAGCACCGCGACACGGTGGCCGAGGCCGGTGAGCAGCGTCCCCATCGCGTCGATGAAGGTGGACTTGCCGACGCCGGGGACCCCGCTGATGCCGATCCGGCGGGCTTTCCCGGAGTACGGCAGCAGCTCGGTCAGCAGTTCCTGGGCGAGCCTGCGGTGGTCGGGCCTGGTGGACTCCACGAGGGTGACTGCACGGGCGATGTACGAACGGGAGCCGTCTAGAACGCCCTTGGTGTAGGTGTCGATGTCGATCCGTGGGGGCACGCGCTCACCGCTCTGCGCCGGAAGCGGCGTTGCCGGGAGCGGCCTCGGCGGCGGGAGCACCGTCGTCGGAAGCGTTGCCTGCGGGAGCCTCGTGCCCCAGGGAGGCCGCGAGCGCGCTCAGCAGATCGCGTGCGGCGTCCGGGATCACCGTGCCGGGCGGGAAGACCGCGGCGGCCCCCGCCCGGTGCAGTTCCTCGATGTCCTGGGGCGGGATCACTCCCCCCACCACGATCATGATGTCCTCGCGGCCCTCCTCGGCGAGCTGTTCGCGCAGCGCCGGTACGAGCGTGAGGTGCCCGGCGGCGAGCGAGGAGACCCCGACGATATGCGCGTCGGCCTCGACGGCCTGCCGCGCCACCTCGGCGGGCGTCTGGAACAGCGGGCCGACGTCCACGTCGAAGCCCAGGTCGGCGAAGGCCGTGGCGATCACCTTCTGGCCGCGGTCATGGCCGTCCTGGCCCATCTTGGCCACCAGGATGCGCGGCCGGCGCCCCTCGGCCCGTTCGAAGTCCTCGACGGCGGCACGGGTGTGCTCGACGGCCGGGGAGCTGCCTGCCTCGTTCCGGTACACACCGGCGATGGTACGGATCTGGCCGGAGTGACGCCCGTACACCTTCTCCAGTGCGTCGGAGATCTCACCGACGGTGGCCTTGGCTCGGGCCGCGTTCACCGCGAGGCCGAGCAGGTTGCCCTCAAGTCCGGGGCGCGAGCCGGCCTCGGCGGCGGCGGTGAGCGCGCGCAGCGCGTCCTGGCAGACGGCCTCGTCGCGTTCGGCGCGCAGCCGCCTCAGTTTCTCGATCTGCTGGGTGCGTACGGAGGAGTTGTCGACCTTGAGCACGTCGATCTTCTCGTCGGTCTCCACCCGGTACTTGTTGACGCCGATGACGGGCTGGCGTCCCGAGTCGATCCGCGCCTGGGTACGGGCCGCGGCCTCCTCGACCCGGAGCTTGGGGATCCCCGCGTCGATGGCCTGGGCCATCCCGCCGGCCGCCTCGACCTCCTCGATGTGCTGCCAGGCGCGCCTGGCGAGGTCGTAGGTCAGCTTCTCGACATACGCGCTGCCGCCCCAGGGGTCGGTCACCCGGCAGGTCCCCGACTCCTGCTGGAGCAGCAGCTGGGTGTTGCGGGCGATCCGGGCCGAGAAGTCGGTGGGCAGCGCGAGGGCCTCGTCCAGCGCGTTGGTGTGCAGCGACTGGGTGTGGCCCTGCGTGGCGGCCATCGCCTCGACGCAGGTGCGGGTGACGTTGTTGAAGACGTCCTGAGCGGTGAGCGACCAGCCGGAGGTCTGCGAATGGGTGCGCAGGGAAAGCGACTTGGCGTTCTCGGGGTCGAACTTCTTGACCAGCCTGGCCCAGAGGAGCCGGGCCGCGCGCAGTTTGGCGATCTCCATGAAGAAGTTCATGCCGATCGCCCAGAAGAAGGAGAGCCGGGGCGCGAACGCGTCCACGTCGAGCCCGGCGCCGAGTCCGGCGCGCAGATACTCCACCCCGTCGGCCAGTGTGTACGCCAGCTCCAGATCGGCCGTCGCGCCCGCTTCCTGGATGTGGTAGCCGGAGATGGAGATGGAGTTGTAGCGCGGCATCTTCTGCGAGGTGTACGCGAAGATGTCGGAGATGATCCGCATCGAGGGTTTCGGCGGATAGATATAGGTGTTGCGGACCATGAACTCCTTGAGGATGTCGTTCTGGATGGTCCCGGCCAGCTTCTCGGGCGGTACGCCCTGTTCCTCGGCGGCCACGATGTAGAGCGCGAGTACGGGCAGCACCGCGCCGTTCATCGTCATCGACACACTCATCTTGTCGAGCGGGATGCCGTCGAACAGCTGGCGCATGTCGTAGATCGAGTCGATGGCCACGCCCGCCATGCCGACGTCGCCGGTCACCCGGGGGTGGTCGCTGTCGTAGCCGCGGTGGGTCGGCAGGTCGAAGGCGACCGAGAGGCCCTTCTGCCCGGCGGCGAGGTTGCGCCGGTAGAAGGCGTTGGACTCCTCGGCGGTGGAGAACCCGGCGTACTGCCGGATGGTCCACGGCTGGTTGACGTACATCGTCGGGTACGGGCCGCGCAGATACGGCGCGATGCCGGGGTAGGTGCCGAGGAAGTCGAGCCCCGCCACGTCCCGTGCGGTGTAGAGCGGTTTGACGGCGATGCCCTCGGGGGTCTCCCAGAACAGTTCGTGATCCGCGCTGCCGGTGTTCTCCTTGACTGCCGTACGCCACTGGTCCTCGGTGATCCCGGCGCTGTCGCCGGGGCCCAGCTCGATCTCGGAGAAGTCCGGGATCCCCATCACGCCACTCCCATCCGGTCGAGGACGGAGGTCAGGACGGCGACCGCGTCGCCGCCCGCGACGACGAAGTCGTCGACTCCGGCCCGTACATAGGTCTCACGCTGTTCGCCGGGGCGGCCGGCGAGGAACACCTGGAGCGCGCCCGCCGCCTTGAGGGCCTGCGCGACGGGCGCGGCGCCTTCGGCGTAGAGCGCGTCGCTTGAGCAGATACAGGCGACGGCGGCCCCGCTGCGGGTGAAGGCGTCGGCGGCGGTCTCCGCGTCGACCGTCACCGGGTCGTGGACCGGTTCGATGCCGCCTGCCTGGAAGAGGCTGGCGGTGAAGGTGGCGCGCGCGGTGTGCGCGGCGGCCGGTCCGAGGGCGGCCAGGAAGACGCGGGGCCGGGCGCCGGTGGCGGCGAGATGCGCGTCGGAGCGGGCGCGGAGCGTCTCGTACGCCTCGTCGCGGCGTACCACCGGCAGTCCGCCGCCGGGCGGCGCGGGCGCCGGGTCGCGTTCCACCGGGGGCTGCGAGAGCTGCGGGAACTCGCTGACGCCGGTGATGGGTTCGCGCCGCCTGGCCAGCCTGCCCGAGCGCTCCTGCCAGGTGGCCGCGAGCCGCTCGGCGATCAGTCCGTCGTGGAGCGCGGCGCGCTGGCCGCCGGCGCGTTCGATCTCCTGGAACCACGCCCAGGCGGCCTGCGCGAGGTCGTCGGTGAGCCGCTCCACGTACCAGGAGCCGCCCGCGGGGTCGATGACCCGGCCGAGGTGGGATTCCTCCAGGAGGATCGTGGAGGTGTTGCGGGCGATTCTGCGGGCGAAGGCGTCGGGCAGGCCGAGGGCGTGGTCGAAGGGCAGTACGGTCACGGCGTCCGCGCCGCCGACCCCGGCCGCCAGCGAGGCGACCGTGGTGCGCAGCATGTTCACCCAGGGGTCGCGCCGGGTCATCATCACCGGTGAGGTCACGGCGTGCTGGCGCTGCGCCCCGGTGCCGGGGCCGGCGTCGGCGCCGCAGACCCCGGCCACCCGGGCCCAGAGCCTGCGCGCGGCCCGGAGTTTGGCGATGGTCAGGAACTGGTCGGCGGTCGCGGCGTACCGGAACTCGATCTGTGCGCAGGCGGCTTCGACGGTGAGTCCGGCCGCGGTGAGGTCACGCAGCCAGCCGACCCCGGTGGCGAGGGAGCAGCCCAGTTCCTGGGCGTCGGAGGCGCCGCCCTCGTGGTAGGGCAGCGCGTCGACGGTGATGGCGCGCAGGCCCGGGTACTCCCGGTGGCAGAGCGCGGCGAGTTCGGCGGCCTCTTCCGTAAGGCCCGTCACTTCCCGTCCGGTACGGGCGAGTTCACCCACCGGGTCGGCGCCGAGGGTGCCGCGCGCCGCGTCGCGGGCCACTCCGCGCTCCTCGTACAGCTTCAGCAACTCCCGCGCGGCGGGCCCGAATTCGGCGCCCGCGTCGAGGGCGACCGGCGCGAGGTCGAGATAGACACCGTCGAGCGCGGCGGCCAGTCCGGACACCGGGATTCCGGTGGAACCCACCGACAGCCAGAGGGAGGTGACCCCGTTCTCCAGGTCGGAGAGCACCGCCTCGTTGGCACGTACGGGATCGGGGAGCGTATGGCGTTGCCGTACGTCCCAGCCGGAGACCGCGCCCCCCTCGGGGCGCCCGCCCCTGGTGAACGGTGCGAAGCCGGGATAACCGGAGTCTCCGGGCGCGTCATCGGCGGTGTACAGGGGACGGGTGGTGAACCCGTCCTGGAGCGCGGTGGACAGCGCGTCCTCGGCGGCCGGCCCCGAGAGATCCCGACCCGACTTGCGCAGCACGCCTGCCACCAGGCTCTGCCACTGCTCGCGGGTCGCATCGGGGAACTCGGCGGCCAGGGAAAGCCCGTCGTCAGGGAGGACCGTCATGCCCAGATATTAGGGCAGGCCGACGGACCGGAAGCAGAGAACAACCCTGTGACCTTGCCCTCGCCCAAATGCCTTGAGTGTAGGTCATTCATGGCACGAGATATGCACGAGCCGGACCCGAGCGGGACGCCGGCAGGACCTGGTACGCGCACCCGGGACAAGCGAGGGGCCACCCACGTCCCGTAACCCTCAAGACGCTACGCTGCCCACCACCACATCAGCGAAGAGCCGGCATGAGTAGGACTACTCACCCATCCATATGATCGAACCCGCGTTTCGACCGTCACCCCTCAGTCCGTCACTGTCCCGCTGTCGCGCAGGCCAGTGCTTGATCATCTCTTGGATGGCGTAGCACCCCATGTCTTGGTTCGAATCTTTCATCCTCGGGCTCGTCCAGGGGCTGACCGAGTTTCTCCCCATCTCCTCCAGCGCGCATCTGCGGCTGACGGCGGCCTTCGCCGGCTGGCACGACCCGGGCGCGGCGTTCACCGCGATCACCCAGATCGGTACGGAGGCGGCGGTCCTCATCTACTTCCGCAAGGACATCGCGCGAATCGTTTCCGCGTGGTGCCGCTCGCTGGTGAACAAGTCGATGCGCGGTGACCACGACGCGCAGATGGGCTGGCTGGTCATCGTCGGCTCGATCCCGATCGGTGTCCTCGGTGTGACGCTGAAGGACCAGATCGACGGGCCGTTCCGTGATCTGCGGCTGATCGCCGTCACGCTGATCGTGATGGGCATCGTGCTCGGTGTCGCCGACCGGATGGCGGCCCGTGACGAGACCGGCGGCAAGCACCGCGCGATCAGGGAGCGCAAGTCGCTGCGGGACCTGAGCGTCAAGGACGGTCTGATCTTCGGCATCTGCCAGGCGATGGCCCTGGTGCCCGGTGTCTCGCGCTCGGGCGCCACGATCAGCGGTGGCCTGCTGATGGGGTACACCCGCGAGGCGGCGGCGCGGTACTCGTTCCTGCTCGCGATCCCGGCGGTGCTCGCCTCGGGCGCGTTCGAACTGAAGGACGCGGGTGAAGGACACGTCGCCTGGCCGCCGACCATCTTCGCGACACTCATCGCCTTTGTCGTTGGATATGCCGTTATCGCGTGGTTCATGAAGTTCATCACCACGAAGAGCTTCATGCCGTTCGTGATCTACCGGATCCTGCTCGGCATCGCGCTCTTCGTCCTGGTCGGCACGGACACGCTGAGCCCGCACGCGGGCGAGTCGGCCGGCTGATCCGGGCCGCCGAGAGGGCGGCCGTGCGGGGAGCGTGTGGGCGCGTGGGCGCGTGGGCGTGTGGGCGTGTGGGCGTGTGGGCGAAGTGTGAGCAAGGACGCTCCCAGATCGGCACCGGGAGGTGGCCGCCGCCCCCTAGGCTTGCCACATGTCCTCTTCCTCCGCTTCCGCATCCCCGGCCTCCGACGCCGTCGCGGCCAACGAGCGCATCCGCGCGCTCGTCGACGCGGCCGAGACGTCCGACGGAACGTGGCCCGCGGAGGCATACGAGGTCCTGCTGCTGGAATGGGCCGCGGCCCTCCACGACAGCGTGGACGAGGCGGCCTAGAGCGCGTTGCGGAAGTAGCGCCTGCCCGGCGTGGTCAGGTCGCGGCGGTGGGGGCCGCCGGGGCCCTGGAGGCCGCCGGCGGGATCGTCGGCAGTCCGGGCCGGGACTCCGGGCTGACGAGGCAGTCGAGCGCCTCCTCCACCCCGGACGCGACCTGGATGACGAAGCGTTCCTCCTGACTGATGAAACCGTCGGAGACCATGTTGTCCAGGAGCGTCAGCAGCGGATCGAAGAATCCGCCGCGGTTGACCAGGACAAGTGGCTTGTGGTGAATGCCCAGTTGGTTCCAGGTCGCCACTTCGAGCAGTTCGTCGAGCGTGCCCAGGCCGCCGGGAAGCACCGCGAAGCCGACCGCGAGGCGGTACATCAGCGCCTTGCGCTCATGCATCGTCTCCACGACGATCACTTCGGTGCGCGACTCGTCCGGCTGCTCCCGTTCGTACAGCTGACGGGGGATCACTCCGGTGACCGGTGCCCCGGCGTCCAGCACGGCATCGGCGACGGCGCCCATGATGCCGACACCGCCCGCGCCGTAGACGAGGCCCGTCCCGCGCTGCGCCAGCGCCTCTCCGAACTCGGTGGCGAGCCTCAGATGCTGGGGGCGGGCACCCGGCCGGGCGCCGCAGAACACACCGACCCGCTCCACCCGCGACGCTGGCATGGTCATATCCGTCTCCGTCTCTCCGACCCGGCCTGATCGACACTTTCCGATCGACACATAACGTATCCGAACGGCTACGTTAAGCGAAGAGGGCCTTTCTCGCCCCCGCTCACCGGCCCCACCCCGGGGGCCGATTAATAGCACTAAACCCCCAAAGGGATTACTTACCGGGTCATGTCGCGCAGGCAAGGGCATACCGGTGGGGCGAGACGATTGCTGCGGAGTACGGCGGAAGCGGTACGACCCGCCCGCGGCGTGGCGGCCGGACTTCCCCGGCCGCGGTGAGCCCGGCTCCGCTGCTCTCCCTCTTTCACTGCCGGGGCCCATGGCGGTCCACCGGCCCGGAGCGAGATGTGGAGGCTGTCGATGGTGCCCACCATGCGGAGTGACGAACGCGAGCGGTTCCTGGCCGACACCCATGTGGGTGTCCTGGGAGTCACCGACCCCCGAGGAGTCAGAGCGCCGCTGCTCGTACCGGTCTGGTACCGGTACGAGCCGGGCAAGGACGTCGTGGTGCAGACCGGCCGGGCGTCACTCAAGGCGCGGCTGATGAGGGAGGCCGGGCGGTTCAGTCTGTGCGTCCAGGACGAGACCGCCCCCTATCGCTACGTCAGCGTGGAAGGCCCGGTCACCTCCGTCGCCGATCCGATGGACCCGGCGGAGCGCGAGGCCATGGCCCATCGCTATCTGGGGGCCGCCGAGGCACGGGACTACCTCGCGGGGACGCGGGACCAGCTCATCGACGACATCACGTTCCGGATGCGTCCGGAGCGCTGGCGGAGCGCCGACTTCGCCGCCTTCGCCGCCGAGTTCGCCGGTGCCGACGGCCCACGCTGATCCGCCCCCGACAGCGCTGGAAGGCAGGACCGCATGACCGACACCGACCCCCGCACGGACGGTATCGACAGCCACCCCGACCCCACGACCGGCCCCGCCGGACCAGCCGGCACGCCTCTCTCCCAGGGCTTCACGCGTCCTGCGAACGCCGGCGGTCCGCCGAGCCCCGGCAGCCCTCCGAGCGCCGGCCGGCCACCGAGCCCCGGCCGTCCACCGGACCCCGGCCGGACACGTGACTCCGCCCCGCTGGACCCCGGCTATCCACGGAACAGCAGCCTCCCGGAACTGTTCGAAGCGCGCGCCGGGGCCGCCCCGCAGGCGCCGGCGGCCCGCCACGGGGACCGCGTCATGACGTACGGCCTGCTCAGCACCGCCTCCGACCGACTCGCGGCCCGGCTGATCGCCGCCGGTGTCGGACCGGGTTCGGCGGTGGGGGTGTGCGGCAGCCGCTCGCTGGAGGCGCTGGTCGCGTTCCTGGGCATCCTCAAGGCCGGTTGCGCGTACGTGCCCCTCGACGAGGACCACCCGCCGGCCCGGCTGCGGGCGATGGCCGAGGACGCCGGCGTCCATGTCGCCGTCGTGCTGCCCGGCAGCTCCCGCCGTATCCGCGGTCTGCACACGCGCGTCGAGCTGGGCCGGGTGGCCTGCACCGCTCCCCCGGACGCGCCCGACGCGCCCGGCGCGCCCGACACCCCGGACACCCCGGACACCCCGGACATGATCCCGCTGCCGTCCCCGGCGGCGACCGACCGGGCCTACGTGATGTTCACCTCCGGCTCCACGGGCAGGCCCAAGCCCGTCGCGATCGCGCACCGCGGGGTGGTCCAGCTGGTGCTGTCGGATCCCCGGCTGCCCCCGCCCGGCCCCGGCGACGGAGTGCTGCACGGCTACGGCCTCTCCTCCGACGCCTCCACGATCGAGATCTGGAGCGGACTGCTCGGCGGCGCCTGCCTCGTCCTGGTGGACCGCGCGGAACTGCTCGCTCCCGCCGTCCTGGAGGAGCGTTTCCGTACGCACGGCGTGACCGTCGCCTACCTCACCACCAGCGTCTTCCACCATCTGGCCAGGACCCGGCCCGGCGCGCTGCGCGGACTGCGGTTCGCCTCCGCCGGCGGGGAGGCGATGGATCCCGGCCTCGCCCGCGCCGTACAGACCGCCTGCCCCGACACGACCGTCGTCAACTTCTACGGGCCCACCGAGAACAGCGTGGTGTCCACCGCGTACTTCCTGCCGAAGCTGGCCGGCGACGAGACCCGCGTCCCCATCGGCGGTCCGTTCGCCACCTCCACCTGCCATGTACTGCGCCCGGACGGCACACCCGCCGCGCCGGGCGAGGAGGGCGAGCTGTATGTCGGCGGGGACGGCCTGGCGCTGGAGTACATCGGGGACGCGGAGCTGACGGCGGAACGGTTCGTCGGCGTGCCGGACGTACCGGGTGGCCGCTTGTACCGGACGGGTGACCGTGTCGTCGCGGGCCCTGACGGTCTGCTGGAGTACCGGGGGCGGCTGGACCGTCAGGTCAAAGTGCGCGGCCAGCGCATCGAACTCGACGAGGTCGAGGCGCGGCTGCGCTGCCACTCCGAGGTCGGCGAGGCCGTCGTGGAACTCCGCGACGGAGTCCTGGCTGCCTATCTCACCCCCGCGCGGCCCGGCGACACCCTTCCCGTGGACGCGCTGCGGAGGTACTGCGCGCGGTGGCTGCCGGCCCAGGCGGTGCCGACCCTCATCGCGCGGGACCGGTTCCCGGTGACCAGCGGCGGCAAGGTCGACCGCACGCGCCTGCTGGCCGAGTCACGGCACGGCGAGGTGGGCGCGCAGCGCGGGGAGTCACGGGCGGACGCCGCGTACGGATCCGGTCAGGGCCGGGAGCCCCGGTCCTGCCCCGGAGCGGAGGCGGAGGGTCCGCTGGAGGCGCTGGCCGAGGTGTGGCAGCTGGTGCTGCGCGTACGGCCCGCGCCCACCGACAGCTTCTTCGTCATCGGGGGCGACTCCCTGCTGGCGGCCGAAGTCGTCGCCCGTACGCTCGCGTTGCTCGATCTCGACGCCGCGCTCGGCAGCAGCCTCATCCGGGCCCTGCTCGCCGACCCGACGCTGGAGGGTTTCGCGGCCGCCGTCAGTACCCATCACGGACACCCGGCCGGCGCGCCGCGGGCGGACGCCCCGGCGCTCCCCCCGCACACACCACGGACCGGGCAGACCCCGCCGGCCCCTCGGACCCCGGACGCGGAGGTCGACTTCGTACGCGAGACCGCGCTCGGTTTCTCGCTGCCGCCCGCCGGGTCGCCTGTCCCGCGGCCCGGCGACCCCTCGGACGTCCTGCTCACCGGCGCCAGCGGTTTCGTCGGCGCGTTCCTCCTGGACCGGCTGCTGCGCGACACGACGGCCCGTATCCACTGCCCGGTACGCGCGTCGGGCGCGGCGCACGCGGAGCGACGCGTCCTGGCCGCGCTCACCCGCTACGGCCTGCGCGCTGACGACACCGCACGGCAGCGGCTGGTCTGCTTCCCCGCGGACCTCGCCGCCCCCGGGCTCGGCCTGTCCCCGGAACACGCCGCCGAGCTGGCCGCGTGCCTGGACCTGGTCGTGCACAACGGCGCGCGGGTCAACTTCCTCTATCCCTACAGCGCTCTGCGGGCCGCCAATGTCGAGGGCACCCGCGAGATCATCGGACTGGCGGCCCCCCGCCGCGTGCCGGTGCACTTCCTGTCCACGGTGGCGGTCCTCGCCGGTTTCGGCTCCGCCGGTGCGCGCGAGGTCGACGAGGACGTACGGCTGGACCACGCGGACCGGCTCACGATGGGGTACGCCGAGAGCAAGTGGGTCGCCGAGGGCCTGCTGCGCAACGCGGCGGAGCAGGGGCTTCCGGTCGCCGTCTACCGTCCGTACGAGGTGACCGGGGACCGGCTGCACGGCGCCTGCAACACGGAGACGGCCATCTGCTCGCTGTTCAAGACCATCGCGGAGACGGGGCTCGCTCCCGACATCGCGCTGCCGATGGACTTCGTACCGGTCGATCATGTGGCGGAGTCCGTGGTGCACATCGCGACCAGGCACCGGGCGAAGGACCGGGTCTACCACCTCACCAATCCCCGCCCGGCCGTGCTGCGCGACGTACTGGACCGGATGCGCGCGGCGGGATGCGAGATGCGCATGCTGCCGTACGGGGAGTGGGTGGGCGAGCTGGTGCGTCATGTCTCGCGCCATCCCACCAGCCCCACCGCGCCCTTCGTGTCCCTCTGTGTGGACCGGGCGAACCAAGGCGACATCTCGGTCAAGGAGATGTATCTGGAGGGCGTCTTCCCCCGGTTGAGCCGTCGTAATACCGAGGCGGCCCTGGACGGGAGCGGGCTGGACTGCCCGCCGGTGGACGCGGTGATGCTCGACCGCTATCTGGAGTACTTCTTCACCTCGGGCTATATGACCCGCCCCACCGGCGCACCGGTCGGCGCGGCGGCGGTGACGTAGTCCGTGCGGGGGTGGGGCGGGGGTGTGCGTACGCTCCCCCGCCCCACCCCGGCGACCGCCCGTCGAGCCGGGGGACGACCCGTCACCAGCGCACCGGAATCGTCTCCGGGAGCAGCACGGCGTGGTCCTGGCGCCAGCGGATCCGATCCGGCGCGACGGCCAGCCGCAGCCCGGGGACGGTGTCGAGCAGGGCTCCCAGCGCCACTTCGGTCTGCGCCCGGTTCAGCGCGGCGGCCGGACAGAAATGCCGGCCCTGCCCGAACCGGAGATGCGGCATCGACGGCCGCCTGTCGATGTCCAGCCGGTCCGGGGAGTCGAAGACTGCGGGGTCGCGGTTGGCGGCGTCGATGGAGATCAGCACCAGCTCACCGGCGCGGATCTGGACTCCGCCGATCTCGGCGTCCTCCCGCGCGATACGCGCGATGGAGTCGCCCAGCATGACGGACCACCGGTACAGCTCGTCCAGGGCGCCGGGCAGCGCCTGCCGCTCCCGCCTCAGCCGGGCGGCCAGCTCCGGGTCGCGTGCCAGCACCAGTCCGCAGAGGGCCAGGAAGCCGGCGGGATTCCCGAGGCCCGACACGAAGAGGAACAGCGCGATCTCCACCAGTTCCTGATGGTTCAGCGGATGGCTGGAGGAGCGGTTCAGCAGGGCGAGGCGGCCGAGGAGACCTTCCGTGCCGATGCCCGTCATCCAGTCGTCGAAGCGGCTCAGGGCCTTCGTCCAGTCGGCGAAGAGGTGCTCGTCGGCCGCGTCTCCCGTACTGAGCAGACGGAACCAGCCGGCCAGTTCGGGGGCCGCTTCGGTGGGCAGGCCGAGCAGTTCGCAGGTCACGTGGGAGGCCCACGGGAGGGCGAAGTCGGCCACCAGATCGCCCGGTTCGGCGCTCGCGCCCGCGTCCGCGTTCCCCTTGTCGTGCCCGCTCACGTGCCCGTGCCCGTGCCCGTGCCTGTCCCCGTGCCCGTGCCCGTGCCCGTTCCCGTTCCCGTGCCCGTTCGCCTTCGCCTTCGCCTTCGCCTTCATCGTGGTGAGCAGGGTGTCGGCGATGTCGCGTACCCGCTCCAGGGAGACATGCGTCTGCCGCGGCCCCATGCCCTTCACGGCCTCGTCCCGCAGCCCCGCCCGCCGCAGCATCGTCATCGTGCCGACGACGCTGAGCGGCGGCGCCGAGCTGTCCTCCTGCGGCATATCGGGGTCGGCGATCAGGCTGCGGCTGAGCCGGGGGTCCTTCAGCGCCTCCCGCGCGGCGGCGTAACCGGTCACGAGCCAGCCGCGCGCTCCGGCGTTGGTCACCACACGGGTGACGGGCTCCTCCACCACGAATCTGCCCAGCTCACTCGCCAGGGCGTCGCCGCGAAAGCTGAAGGGATAGTGCGGGGTGTCACCGACAACGCTCATGACCACCGTCTCCTGTTCGCTGGGCGGGCCGGCCGGAGGACGACAGCCCGAAGAAGCCGAAAGGGGCTTTCATCCATACATTCCCGTGATGGCGACATACACCCGATAACGGAACAGGAACGGCGGAAGACCACTCTCAAGGGGAGTGCTCGTGCGGTCAGAGTTCGAAGCCTTCGGGGAACGGATCGTCCGGGTCGTAGTGGTACTGGGCGGTGCCGGTGATCCAGGCGCGGCCCTCGACGGTCGGGATGACGGTGGTCAGGCCGCGGGGCGCCGCCGGCCCACCGAGGACGCTCTCCTCGATGAGGCGGCCGGTGAAGTGCGTGCCGATGAAGGACTCGTTGTCGAAGTCGGTGTCGAGGGCGAGTTCGCCACGGGCGTGCAACTGGGCCATCCGGGCGCTGGTGCCGGTGCCGCAGGGCGAACGGTCGAACATGCCCGGGTGGATGACCATGGCGTGCCGGGAGTGCCTGGCGTCCGACCCAGGGGCGGCCAGATACACATGGTGGCAGCCGTTGATCTCGGGGTTGAGGGGGTGGACGGGGCGGTCCTGGTCGTTGACGGCGGCCATGATGGCGAGGCCCGCGTCGAGGATGCGCCGCTTCTCCGTCCGCGCGAACGGGATGCCCAGCTTGTCCAGTTGGACGATGGCGTAGAAGTTGCCGCCGAAGGCGAGGTCGTACGGGACATCGCCCCAGGGCTCGACCCGTACCGTGCGGTCGAGACCGAGCGCGAACGACGGTACGTTGCGCAGGACGACCGACTTCGCCGCTCCGTCCGCGACCCTGACGCGGGCCACGACCAGCCCGGCGGGGGTGTCGAGACGGATGGTGGTGACCGGTTCTGTGACCTCCACCATGCCGGTCTCCACGAGGACGGTGGCGACACCGATGGTGCCGTGGCCGCACATCGGGAGACAGCCGGAGGTCTCGATGTAGAGGACGCCGTAGTCGGCGTCGGCGCGGGTGGGCGGCTGCAGGATGGCCCCGCTCATCGCCGCGTGGCCGCGGGGCTCGTTCATCAGGAACGTACGGATGTGGTCGAGGTGCCCGATGAAGTAGCGGCGCCGGTCGGACATGGTGGCGCCGGGCACCACACCGACGCCGCCGGTGATGACCCGCGTGGGCATGCCCTCGGTGTGCGAGTCGACCGCGTGGAAGACCCTGCTGCTGCGCATACGGTTCACCCGAGCCCTTCCGCGAGTGCCTTCTCGGTGGCCCGGCGCACGATCTCCTCGTGCTCCGGGGTGAGCGGCGCGCGCGGCTGACGGCAGGGACCGCCGTACCGGCCCACGAGGTCCATGCTCGCCTTGATCGCCTGCACGAACTCCGTCCGGGAGTCCCAGCGCAGCAGCGGGTGCAGCGCCCGGTAGAGGGGAAGCGCGGTCTTCAGATCACCGGCCGAGGCGGCGCGCCACAACGCGACAGAGGCACGGGGGAACGCGTTGGGATAGCCGGCCACCCAGCCGGGGGAGCCCGCGACGGCCAGCTCCAGCGCGACATCGTCGGCGCCGCACAACACGTCGAGTCCGGGGACGAGTTCGGCGATCCGGTAGCCGCGGCGGACATCGCCGGAGAACTCCTTCACCGCGACGATCAGCCCCTCGGCGTGGAGTTCCGCGAGCAGTTCGGGCACCAGATCGACCTTGGTGTCGACGGGGTTGTTGTACGCGACGACCGGCAGGCCGGCCTTGGCGACCTCGCGGTAGTGCGCGACCACGGCGCGCGGGTCGGCGCGGTAGGAGTTCGGCGGAAGCAGCATCACGGCGGCGGCGCCGGCCCCGGCGGCCTGCTCGGCCCAGCGGCGGGCTTCGTCGGCGCCGTAGGCGGCCACTCCGGGCATGACCGTGAAGCCCTCGGGAGCGGCCTCGATCGCCGTCGTCACCACACGGGCTCGCTCCTCCGGCGAGAGGGTCTGGTATTCGCCGAGCGAGCCGTTCGGGGTGACGCCGTCGCATCCGTTGTCGGCGAGCCACCTCACGTGCGCGGCGTAGCCGTCGTAGTCCACGTCCAGCCGGCCGGTGGGGCCGTCGCACAGCGGCAGCGCCGCGGCGACCAGCACGCCGTGCCAGGGCTCGCGCCGGGACGGCGTTCGCTCGTGTGGTTGCCCGGTCGCCGACGCGTTCATCTGACCTCCACGGAGACTCTGTTGGCGCTGCTGGTCCTGTTGGTTTCGTTGATCCGGGTGGCTGTGCCGGGCAGCCGGTTTCGCATCTGCCGCGAGGGCGCCGAGCGGGACCGGCTGGGCGATCGGTCTGCTCGCCATGGAGCGCAGATCGTCCTCGTCCGGTGCGCGTCCGGCGCGTGCGGCGACCAGGCAGCTGGTGGCGTATCCGCAGACCCGCCCCTGGCACAGCCCCATGCCGGGGCGCGCGAAGAGCTTCACCGTACGGGCATCGGTGGCGCCCAACTCGTCGATGGCCTCGGTGATCTCCCCCGCCGTGACGTCCTCGCACCGGCACACCACGGTGTCGTCATCGATCCATGCCGTCCACCCCGGCCGCACCGGATACGCCTCGTGCAGGGCGGTGGCGAAGGAGCGCAGCGCGGCGCGCCGGTGCGAGAGACGGCGCACCACCGCCGGGTCCGGGGTGGCGCCGGCCGTCGCGTACGCGGCGTGGAGTCCGGCGAGCCGGCCCTCGGTCACGGACAGCTCCGCGCCGCCGACCCCGCAGACCTCCCCGGCGAGATAGACCCCGGGAACCGTGCCGAGCTGTCTGCCGTCCACCGTGGCGACCAGGCTTCCGTCGAGGTCGCGGCGCGTGTCGCAGCCGAGCTGGAGCGGGATCTCGATCTGGGGTGTGAAGCCGTATCCGACGGCGAGCGTGTCGCAGTCCACGCGCCGCTCGCTGCCGGGCACGATCCGCCACCGCGCGTCGAGCGCGGCCACCGTGACCCCGGTGACCTCGCTCTCGCCGTGGGCGGCGATCACCGTCGTACGGGTCCGGTAGGGCACGCGGTGGCGCAGCAGCGTACGGAGGAGTCCCGCGCCCTCGGCGAGTCTGCCGGGGTTACGGGTCACGGCGAGCGGATGCCGTACGAAAGCGGTCGGCAGCCCTGCCTCGAAGACCCCGACGATGTCCGCGCCCGCCTCCGCGAGTCCGGTGGCGACGGCGAGGAGGAACGGACCGGTGCCGGCGACCGCGATCCGCCGGCCGGCGCGTACGCCCTGCCCCTTCAGCAGCGCCTGCGCGCCCCCCGCCGTGAAGACGCCGGGCAACGTCCAGCCGGGGAAGGGCAGTTGACGGTCGTACGCACCGGTGGCGACCACGACCGTACGGCTGTCGACGACCCGCTCGGAGCCGCCGCGCGGGGGTGGGGTGGCGACGGCGCGTGTAGCCACGGCGTGTGTGGCCTCGGTGTGTGTGGTCACGGCGTGTGTGGTCACGGCGTGTGTGCGGAACCCGCCGGGGAACTCGTCGGCGGTCCGCTCGATGTGCCAGACGGAGTGTCCCGGCAGGTAGGTGATCCGGTCGGCGTGCGCGGTGAGCCCGTGCAGGAGCCGTCGGAACGTCGGCCAACCGTGGTGCGAGGCGCCGTCGTCGCCCGGACGGTGGCGCCAGTACTGGCCGCCGGGACGCGGGCCCGCGTCGATCAGGGCGACGCGGGCCCCGGCGGCGGCGGCCGTGACGGCGGCGGCGAGACCGGCCGGACCGGCGCCGAGGACGACGAGATCGTGGCGGTCGCGCCGGGCGGCGGCGGGCTCAGCACGCGAGGTCGTCATGGCCCGCTCCCTCCTGGGTACGGACCCGGTCACCCGGCGCGGCCTCGATCAGGCAAGCCCGTTGATTCGGCTGCCCGTTGACGGTGACCAGACAGTCGAAGCACACACCGATGCCACAGAACACACCGCGCGGGGCGCCGCCGACGCGGGTGCGGCGCCAGGAGCGGTGCCCGGCGGCGATGAGCGCGGCGCCGATGGTCTGGCCGGCCGAGGCGTCGATCGTCCGGTCGTCGAACCGGAACCGGAAAGGGGGTTGGGGGGCCTCGTCCGCCGCGCTCACGCCGCCGCCACCCCCTCCTCGAACCGGTCCGGGCGGAACGGCGCGAGATCCAGGTCGGGTTCCGTACCGGCGATGACCTGCGCGATCAGATGTCCGGTGGCGGTGGACAGCCCGATCCCGGCGCCCTCGTGCCCTCCGGCGTGGAGGAGCCCGGGGGCGCGCGGGTCGGGGCCGATGACCGGCAGATGGTCCGGGCAGTACGGGCGGAAGCCCACATAGCTCCGCAGGAGCCGGACGTCGGCGAGGAAGGGGAAGACGGCGACGGCCTGCGCGGCGAGCGTGCGCAGGACCGGCAGCGGCATCGAGCGGTCGAAGCCGACGCGTTCGCGGCTGGCCCCGATCAGTACGGTCCCCGCCCGGGTGCCCTCGACCACGACGGACGTCTCCAGCCCGGCGTCGTCGCTGGCCACGTTGGCGACGTATTCGGCGGTGTACACCTTGTGCCGGATGACCCGGGGCAGCGGCTCCGTGACCAGGACGCAGCCCTTGCGCGGCAGCACCGGAACCGGCGCGCCCGCGAGCCGGGCGGTCCGTCCGCTCCAGGTGCCGGTGGCGTTGACGATCCGGCCCGCGTGGATCACGGGCGTCGTGGGCGAGTCCGTACGGACACCGGTGAGGGTGCCACGGCCGTCGCGTACGAATCCGAGGGCCTCCGTCCCCGGCAGTACGGTGACCCCGCGACCACGGGCGCGCTGGAGCAGCCGGGCCGCCGCCAGCATCGGCTGGACCTGGCAGTCCTGCGGGTAGTACGCGCCGGAGACCACATCGGGTGTGAGGTGCGGCTCCAGGTCGGCGAGGTCACCGGAGGACACGTCGACCGCGTCGATTCCGGCCGCGCGCTGGCGGGCGGTGAGCTTCCCGAGGCCGTCGGCCGTGGCCCGCGAGGCGGCGACCACGACGCCGCCCTTTCTCTGGTACTCCAGTCGCTCGGCGCCCACGTCCTGGGCGACCTCGCCCCAGAGCCGGGAGGAGAGCAGCGCCAGATCGAGTTCGGGTCCCGGCTCCTTGTCGGAGAGCAGGATGTTGCCCTCGCACGCGGAGGTGGTGCCCGCGGCGATCGCGCCCCGCTCGATCACGGTGACGCGGAGGCCCGCCGCGGAACAGTAGTAGGCGCAGGCGGCACCGACCATGCCCGCCCCGATGACAACCACGTCGGGAGATCTCTCCGGGCCGCCCATGTCAGTAGCATGTCATGTGGCCCCGGGGCGCACCATGGTCCGTCGGCCCACACAGCGCGCCTCAGCGGCCTTTGTCAGCGGGCTTTCAGCGCGCCTTGTCAGCAGGTCTCGTCGGCGGGTCTCGTCAGCGGGTCTCGTCGGCGGGCTCGTTGTCCGGCCGGATCCGGGGGCCCGTTCTCCGGACGGCGCCGAATGGGCCACGTACGTGTCCGGATGTCGATCCGACCACTCGTGGCCCTTGGCCTGGGGCTCCCGCTGCCGGAGACTGAACCGATGACACAGCGTGTGGATCTCGCGACCGTGATGGACCGTCTGGCGATCGATGACGTGATCACCGGCTACGCCGTGGCCATGGACGACGCCGACTGGCCCGGGTTCCGTGCCCTGTTCACCCCGGACGGCCGCGCCGACTACACCGCGGCGGGCGGTATCGAGGGGACGGCCCCCGAGGTCGCGGACTGGCTGGCGGGCACGCTGCGGCCCTTCACCGTCCGTCAGCATCTGATCGTCAACCGGCGGCTGCGCATCCAGGACCTCGGGGGCTATCCCGGCGACCGCGCCGAGCTGCGGGCCGACTATCTCAGCCCCCTGCGGCACGAGTCGGGCGAGGATCTGATGAGCGGCGGCGGGTTCACGTTCGGGCTGCTGCGCGGTGCGGAGGGCTGGCAGCTGCGCACCGTGGCCGTCCAGGAGAAGTGGCGGCGCTCCTCCGTACCGGCCAGGCTGGGCTGACCTGCGGGAGACGCGCCGGACGCGCTTGCTCCGCCTCCGCTTCGGTTCCCCCGATCGGGGGAAGGGTCTGCTACGCGGACGGGAGTTCGGGGTCGCTCGTCGAGGAGGCGCTGTATGCGAACGGCATCGCCGTGGTGGCGCGGCGCGTCCGCCGTGGCCGCCGGCGCGCTCCCGGCCCTCGCCTTTCCCGCACCCTCCCTCTGGTGGCTGGCGTATGCCGCGCTGGTGCCCTGGATGCTGCTCATACGGTCCGCGCCCACGGGCCGCCGCGCGGCGCTGGACGGCTGGCTGGGCGGTCTCGGATTCATCATCGCCGTGCACCATTGGCTGATACCGAGCCTGCATGTGTTCATCGTGGTGCTGGCGGCGCTGCTGGGGCTGCTGTGGGCGCCGTGGGCGTGGCTGGTACACGCCGTCCTCGGCGGGGCGCCGTCCGCGGGCCGCGCCGCCGTCGCGCTCGCCGTGCTCCCTTCGGGCTGGCTGATGGTCGAACTGGTCAGGTCCTGGGAGGGACTTGGCGGGCCGTGGGGGCTGCTCGGCGCCAGCCAGTGGGAGGTCTCCCCCGCGCTGCGGCTCGCCTCGGTGGGCGGGGTGTGGCTGGTGAGTCTGCTGGTGGTCGCGGTGAACACCGCGCTGACCCTGCTGGTCTCGGTGCGCCGCGCACGCGCCGCGGCGGCCCTCGGCATCGTGCTGTGTGCCGTCACCGTGGCATCGGCGGTGTGGTGGGCCCCGGAGCCGGGGCGGTCGGGGTCGGCGACGGTCGCGGTGGTCCAGCCGGGCGTGGTCGCCGGTGCGGGCTCCGTGGAACGCCGGTTCGCGCGCGGCGAGGAGCTGACCCGCACCCTGGCCGGACAGGATCTCGATCTGGTGGTGTGGGGAGAGAGCAGCGTCGGCACGGATCTGGCGGCCCGGCCCGACCTGGCGGCGCGGATCGCCGTACTGTCCCGCACGGTCGGTGCCGAGATCCTGGTCAATGTCGACGCGCGCAGTACGGACCCGGCGGGCCGGGCGGGGATATTCAAGCGCGGTGTGCTGGTGGGGCCGAACGGTCCGACGGGCGATGTGTACGACAAGATGCGGCTGGTGCCCTTCGGCGAGTACATCCCGGCCCGTGCCGCGCTCGGCTGGGTGACCTCGGTGGGCAAGGCGGCCGGTGAGGACCGTATCCGCGGCACCCGCCCGACGGTGATGGTGCTGCCGGGCGAGGGCAAGGGCGGACTGCGATTCGGTCCGCTGATCTGCTTCGAGTCGGCGTTCCCCGATATGAGCAGGCGGTTGGTCAGGGACGGCGCGCAGGTGCTGGTGGCGCAGTCCTCGACCTCGTCGTTCCAGGGCAGTTGGGCGCCGGAGCAGCATGCCTCGCTGGCGGCACTGCGGGCGGCCGAGACCGGCAGGGCGATGGTGCACGCCACACTCACGGGCGTCAGCGCGGTGTTCGGCCCCGGAGGCGAACGGATCTCCGGCGCGATCGGCACGGACCGTTCGGCCGCCGCCGTCTTCGACCTCCCGCTCGCCCGGGGCACGACCCTCTACACGCGCTTCGGCGACTGGGCTGTCCACGGCGCGCTGGTCGTCCTGGCGGCGTTCTTCGCGATGGAGGGCGGGCGATCGCTCAGGCGGCGGACTGGTCCAGCGCCTCTCGTACCACCCGCTCGCACAGCTCGTGAGTCAGCAGTGCGTCCCTCGCGCTGAGCGTCTTCCCGGCCCGTACGGCGTCGAGGAACGCCAGGACGCACTGTTCGACGCCGCGCTGGCGGGCCACCGGCACCCAGTCGCCGCGCCGCCGGACGCTCGGCTGCCCCTTGTGGTCGATGATCGTCGCGAGATCGTGGACGGCACGCTTGGTGTCCTGTCCCGACACTTCGAGGATCTCCTCGGTGGAGCCGCTCAGCCGGTTCATCACGCCGATCGCGGTGAAGCCGTCGCCGGAGAGCTGGAGAACGACATGGTGCAGCAGCCCGTCCCTGACCCGCGCCCGTACGTCGGTGTGTTCGACCGGCCCGGGAAGCAGGAAGCGCAGCGTGTCCACGACATGGATGAAGTCGTCGAGGACGAAGGTGCGCGGCTCCTCGGGGAGGCCCACCCGGTTCTTCTGGAGAAGGATCAACTCGCGCGGATGCTCCAGACACTGCGCGTACCCGGGCGCGAAGCGGCGGTTGAAGCCGACCGAGAGGCTGACGCCCCGCTCCTCGGCGAGGCGCACGATCCGCTCGGAGTCGGCGAGGTCGTACGCGATCGGTTTGTCGACATAGGTCGGTACGCCCGCCTCCAGGAGCCGGGTGACGATCTCGGCGTGTACGGCGGTCGGGGCGTGCACGAACGCGGCGTCGAGGCCCTGGGCGAGCAGCGAGTCGAGATCGGTGTGGCACCGCGCCGCCGGGATGTGGTGGACCTCGGCGGTACGCGTCAGGGTGGCGGGGGTACGGGTCTGCAGATGCAGCTCGACCCCGGGCAGGGTCGTGAGCACCGGCAGATACGCCTTCCGCGCGATGTCGCCGAGCCCGATGCAGCCGACCTTCACAAGGGCCTCCCCAGCCTGTTTCTCACACGTCACACGTCACACGTCACACGTCACACACCGAAACCCGTCACGGTCCATCGATGGCCGTTGACAGCCGTTGACACGCGGGTTCACGTGTCCGTCCGCGTCACTGACGCGGTGTCCCGGAAGCATACGTGTGCTCAGGAGGCCGCCAGTCGGCGATCCCGGCGAAGCCGCGCGGGGTGAGTCCGGGCCCTCGGCCCGGCACCGGGCCGTGGACGAGCTTGGCCGCGCTCCCTCAGGGCTCCACCTCCGACTACGCGCGGACCCGGCGGGCGCTACGCCTCGGATGCGCCGAGCTGCTGCGCGGAATTGCCCGGGACCCCGGACGAAGACCGACCCGCTCCTGACGGGCTCCGGTCCATCCCGGAGGAATAAGCCCTGGCCAGATCGGCGGCTCGTCCATGAGGATGTCGGCCATGACATCCACCGAGGCCACGCCAGAACGTACCGAGCCCTCTCCCCTCGCCGGTGAACGCGAGATGCTGGAGGGCTGGCTCGACTACCACCGCGAGACCCTCGCCCTGAAGTGTTCAGGACTGGACGAGAAACAGCTCAAGGAGGCGTCCATTCCGCCCTCCGACCTGACTCTGCTCGGTCTGGTACGGCACATGGCCGAGGTGGAGCGGGGCTGGTTCCGCAACCGGCTGGCCGATGAGGGCGCCGCGCCGATCTACTTCACCGACGCCGACCCGGACGGCGACTTCCACTCCGGGGAGGCCGATACCTGGGAGGAGGCGCACACCACCTGGCGCGCCGAGATCGCCCATGCCCGCGAACTGGCCGCGTCGCGCTCCCTCGACGCTCTGGGCGCGGGACCGCCCAGCCGGGACACCGGCGACCCGTTCACCCTCCGCTGGATCTACACCCACATGATCGAGGAGTACGCCCGGCACAACGGCCACGCCGATCTTCTCCGCGAGCGGATCGACGGCGCGACGGGCGACTGACCGGCCGGCCGACCGACCGGCCGCCCCGGACCGGTCGACCGGTCGACCGCAGCCGAGCGAGCGGGCCCGGCGTCACCCGTCCGGGCCAATCCGCGCTCTTCCGCTCCCCAACAGCGCCCCCAACCAGCAGAGTTGCCCGGGTGCACCGAACCAACCGAACGAGAAGCGCGGCGATGATCCTGATGGGGGTGGCGGTCACCGCCGTCTCCGGATGCGTGGCCGTGGAGCCGCATCCCTCGCCCAATCCCTCGCCGCGCCCGGAAACGAGCAGCGGCATCCAGGGCCCGGGAGCGCCTGAGCCGCTGATCATCGAGGCCCCGGCCAAGGAAGCGCTGGAGGCGGCCGTCCCCCCGCCGGCCCCGGGAACGGCCCCACACTCCTCCGCCGGAGCCCGCCCCTCGGCCCAGGACGGGGCGGCGGGCCAGAACCGGTCGGCGGGCCGGGACCGGACGAGCGGCTCCGAGCGGCCCCCGGCCACATCCCGGCCGGAGCGGCGGGCCGCCCAGGACCACCCCGAGGAACCACGTCATTCAGCGCCACCGTCGGCACCGGCCTTCGCCGATGTCTGCACCCTCGGCGAGAGGTACGGCAAGTGGCCGAAGGACAGCCCCCAGGCCCGCATCTGCCGTGAGACGTACGGCGATTGACGGCCTCCCCCCGCGCGCCCCGACGCCCCCCCACCCACCTCGCGCACCCGCTGTCACCGCCCGCGCAACTGCCGCTCCAGCCGGTCGATCCCCGCCCGGACCCCGTTCACATCCCCCTCGTCCCCCAGGGCGTCCGCCGCGTCACGCGCCCGGTCCAGATGGAGCCGCGCCGCCTCCGGCCGCTGGAGCTTCAGATAGTCGGCGGCGAGATTGAGGTGGAGCGACGGATAGAAGGCCCGTACCACCGATGAGGCCCCGGGCACGCCCTCCCGGGCCTCTGCCAACCTGTCACCGCCGGCCCCGCCACCGGCTCCCCGCTCACCGTCCGCCGCGCCGTCGTCCCCCGGGTCAGCATCCGGCCGGTCACCATCCGCCCGGTCACCGGTGGCCGGATCCTCCCCCAGTCCCGCCGCGGCCGTCAGCGCCCGCAGATCCCAGGCCAGTTCATCGCCCGGGTCGTCCTGCGTATCCGCCATGTAGTGCGCGAGGGCGCAACGGTGAAACGCGTCGCCCGCCTCCCCCAGCTCCGACCAGAGCTGGCCGAACCGGTTGCGCGCCTCCTCGCGGTCGCCGCCGTGGAGAAGCATGACCGCCTGCCCGATCCTGGTCATGACGGCGTCCTCCGACGCCTCCTGCCGCTCCCTCACCACCGTCGCCTCCGCATGCCGTCCCTGTGCCGTCCGCACGCCGTCCAGTACACCCGACGAACACGACGCTATCCGGCATCACGGACAATGGCCTTCAGGCTCGGGCGGACAACCCGAGCCTGTCCGGCCGGTCCGGCGGATCAGGCACGGTCCCCGAGGTCGGGGATCCGCCAGTCGATGGGGTCGTGCCCCTGCGCGGCGACGGCCTCATTGATCTGTGTGAACGGCCGCGACCCGAAGAACTTCTTCGCGGACAGCGGCGAGGGGTGCGCGCCCTTCACCACCACATGGCGCTCCGTGTCGATCAGCGGCAGCTTCTTCTGCGCGTAGGCGCCCCACAGGACGAAGACCGCCGGGTCGGGCCGCTCGGCCACCGCGCGGATCACCGCGTCCGTCACCTTTTCCCAGCCCTTGCCCTTGTGGGAGTTGGCCTCACCCGCGCGGACCGTCAGCACCGCGTTGAGCAGCAGCACACCCTGCTCGGCCCACGGCATCAGATAGCCGTTGTCCGGCACCGGGAGGCCCAGCTCCTCCTTCATCTCCTTGTAGATGTTCCGCAGGGAGGGAGGGGTCCTGACACCGGGCCGCACCGAGAAGCACAGGCCGTGTCCCTGCCCCTCCCCGTGGTACGGGTCCTGGCCCAGGATCAGGACCTTCACCTTGTCGTACGGAGTGGCGTCGAGCGCCGCGAAGACCTCTTCGCGCGGCGGGTAGACCGGCCCCTTCGACCGCTCCTCCTCGACGAAATCGGTGAGCTCCTTGAAGTAGGGCTTCTGCAGCTCATCGCCGAGGACGCCGCGCCAGGACTCGGGCAGCATGTCGGTGTCGGTCACGTCAACAACCTCCGGTAAGCGATCACTTGTGCACCACTGAACCTACCGGGGACCACTGACAACGGCCGTCGGCCGGACCCAACGGCCCGTGCGCCTGTGCGCCTGTGCGCCCTGTGCGCCTTCTACACCTTGTCCGCCCTGAACGCCCCCGCCCCCCCTGAGCGCCCGTTACCAGCTGGCCTTCCGGTTCAGCTCCCACATCTGCATGACCGTCTGCGGGTCGAGGGCCCGCTCACCGCCGCCGATGTCCTCGGTCGACGCCACGTACAGCCTGCCCTGCCACAGCGGGAGGAGCCGTACGTCGTCGACGAAGATCTCCTGTGCGCGCTCGAACTCCGCGTTCACCGCCGCCCGGTCGCTCACCCGCCGGGACCGTGGCAGCAGCTTCTGGGTGATCTCCGGGCTCTCGTACGGTGTGCTCAGCGCGTTGTTCGCGCCGACGAAAGGCGCGATGAAGTTGTCCGGGTCCGGGAAATCGGGGAACCAGCCGCGGCCGAAGACGGGGTACTGGCCCTTCTGATAGCCGGCCTGGAACTGCTTCCACGGCTTGCTCCGGAGGGTGATCCTGAACAGCCCCGACGCTTCGAGCTGACGCTTGAGCTCCGTGAACTCCGCCGCCGTTCCCGACCCGTAGCGGTCCGTGGTGTACCAGAAGGTGAGGGGCACGGGCCCGGTGATGCCCGCGCCGTTGAGGATCGCCTTCGCCTCGTTCACATCGGGGTCGCCGTACCGGTCGAAGAAGCCGGTGGTGTGCGCGAAGATGCCCTTGGGGACCATCGAGTACAGCGGCTCGGCCGTGCCCTGGTAGACCTTCGCCACCAGCGCGTCGCGGTCCACGATCTGGGCCACCGCCTGACGTACCGCGAGCTTGCCGGCCGCCGGATCCGCGGGATTGAACACGAGATAGCGAATATCGGCACCGACGGTCTCGACCAGTTGAAGATCTCTGGTATCCGGCCCCTTGTGTTCGAGTGCGACGACCTGCTCCGAGGTGAGACCACGGTAGATCGCGTCGATCTTCTTCTTCTGCAGCGCGCGGAAAACCGTGTCGGAGTTCTTGAAGTACTGGATCGTGACGGCGTCGTTCCGGTGTTCCGCGAATCCCCGGTAGTCCTTGTTCCGGGTCAGCTCCGCCCTGTCCCCGCTGGTGTACGAGTCGAGTACGTACGGCCCCGAGCCCGTGATTCCGCCGTCCTGCCGCAGCCTGTCCAGGGGATACGCGGCCGGCGGGACGAGGGACATGGCGGGCGTGGCGAGGATGAACGGGAAAGTCGCGTCCGACTTCCGCAGCCGGAAGACGACGGTGTCGTCCCCGCTCGTCTCGACCGTGTGGAGGGATTCCAGCAGACCGGCCGGGCCGCCCGGCACATTGATCTTCCGGATCCGGTCGAAGGAGTGCTTGACGGCCACCGCGTCGAGCGGATCGCCGTCGGAGAATGTCAGGCCGTCGCGCAGCACGCACCGGAAGACCTGGTTGGCGGCGTCGGTGAACTGGCATTTCCGCGCGGCGTCGGGCTGCGGATACGAACTGCCGGTCGGAAAACTCACCAGGGTCTGGAAGACATTGCGGAACATCTCCCAGGAGTTGTCCCAGGACGCCGCCGGATCGAGTGTGCTCGGCTCACTCGTCGTGCCGACGGTTATCCTTTGTTCCGCTTCCGCGTCATCGTCCGAGAACAGGCCGCATCCCGCCAGCAGCGATATGGCCGCCAGGGCCGCGGCGGCCCGCCGAATTGTCCGGTGGAACACGTGCACGCTCCTTCTCAGCCATGGATCGGCAGACCATACCGCAGCGCCCACCGGATCAATACGCCGATCCGGTGGGACTTTTGGGGAAATCGAGGCCGGGAATCGTCACCCCACCCCGGCGTTGAGGAAGATGCCCCCGTCGACGACCAGCGTCTGCCCGGTGATCCAGTCGGACTGGTCGGAGGTGAGGAACGCGGCGGCGCCGCCGATGTCCTCCGGCACCCCGAGCCGTCCCAGCGGGTACGCGGCCGCGGCCTCCGCCTCCCTGCCCTCGTAGAGCGCCTGCGCGAACTTCGTCTTGACCACGGCGGGCGCGATGGCGTTGACCCGTACCCCCGGCGCGAACTCGTGCGCCAGCTGAAGGGTCAGATTGACCATCGCCGCCTTGCTCATGCCGTACGCGCCGATGAAGGGGGACGCCGAGACCCCGGCGACCGAGGCGATGTTCACGATCGCGCCGCCGTTCTCCTTCTGCCAGGCCCGCCAGGTCTGCTGGGCGAAGCCGAGCGCCGAGATGACGTTCGTCTCATACACCTTGCGGGCCACGTTCAGGTCCAGCTCCGCCATCGGGCCGAAGACCGGGTTCGTCCCCGCGTTGTTGACCAGGAAGTCGACCCGGCCGAACGCCTCCATGACACGCGCGACGGCCGCCGCCTGGTGCTGCTCGTCGTGCGCCTTGCCCGCCACTGCGATCACCCGGTCGGAACCGAGCCTCTCCACCGCCTCCTTGAGCGCGTCCTCGCCCCGGCCGGTGATGCACACCCGGTCGCCGCGGGCGACGAACGCCTCGGCCACCCCGTATCCGATGCCCCGGCTCGCGCCCGTGATCAGGGCGACCTTCCCGCTGTCCGGCATCTGCCGCACCGACTCCCGCTGCCGCGTCCGCTCCGTCATGTCCGTTGCCCCCGGCCTCAGTTGAGCGGTCCGCCGGCGACGTACATGACCTGGCCGGAGACGAACCCGGCCTCCTCGCCCGCGAAGAAGGCGATGGCGTTCGCGATGTCCTCCGGCCTGCCGACACGCTGCACCGGGATCTGGCTCGCCGCCGCGGCCTGGAACTCCTCGAAGCCCATGCCGATACGGGCGGCGGTCTGGGCGGTCATCTCGGTGACGACGAAGCCGGGCGCCACCGCGTTCGCCGTGATGCCGAACTTGCCGAGTTCTTTCGCGAGGGTCTTGGTGAAGCCCTGGAGACCGGCCTTGACCGCCGCGTAGTTGGCCTGGCCGCGGTTGCCGAGCGCGGAGCTGGAGGAGAGGCTGACGATACGGCCGAACCCGGCGTCCACCATGTGCTTCTGGCACGCCTTGGCCATCAGGAACGCGCCCTTGAGGTGCACGTTCACCACGGTGTCCCAGTCGGACTCGGTCATCTTGAAGAGCAGATTGTCCCGCAGCACGCCCGCGTTGTTGACGAGGATCGTCGGCGCCCCCAGCTCGGCCGCGACCCGCGCGACGGCGGCCTCCACCCGCGCGCTGTCGGAGACGTCGCAGCCGACGGCGAGTGCCGTGCCGCCTGCCGAGGTGATCTTCCCGACGGTGTCCTCGCACGCTGCCTCGTCGAGGTCGAGTACGGCGACGGCGCGGCCCTCCGCCGCCAGCCGTACCGCGGTGGCGGCGCCAATGCCACGCGCCGCCCCGGTCACGATGGCTACGCGCTGCTCGGTGGTGGACATCCCTGTTCTCCTCGCCCTAGGCTCCTGCGGCTCCCGATCACCAAGACCCCTGAGCAACCGCTTAGTAGGTCCAGCAGAGAGACGCTAGAAGCCACGGCACGTGGTGTCAACGGCCGACCGCGCCGATGGCGGGATCCGGAGCCGACATCACACCCGCATCACACCCACCGGCCTTACGCCGCCGACGGCATGCCGCCCGCGCCATCCCGCCCGCGTAACGTCGCCCGCGCCACATCGGCCGCGCCACCTCCCTCTCGCGCGCGGCGCGTCAGCGCACCAGCAGATCGAGCAGCCGCTCGGCCTCGGCCGCCGGGTCGTCGGTCAGTCCGGTGTGTACGGGACCGGGCTGTACGACGGTCGAGCGCGGCGCGATCAGCCACCGGAACCGCCTGCCCGCGTCGTCGTCCGCCGCCTGCCCGGCCGCGTCGCCGCCGCGGCACACGCTCTCGACGGCGTGCAGCGCCGCCCGTACCCCCACGACATCCGCGTCCGGGTCGAGGATCATCAGCTTGGCCTCGTCCAGATGGGTCCTGGCCGAAACGTAGGACCGGCCGCGGCAGTAGACCAGTACACCCGCGTTGAAACACTCACCGCGCTCGACACGCGGCACGACCCGCAGAAGCGCGTACTCGTAGACGTCCTTCACACTCACCGGCCGCCGTCCTTGACGCTCTTCTCGTCCGCCGTCCGCCGTGCGGTCCGCTCTCCGGGCGTCAGCCGCCCGGCCAGCCAGCCGGGCGCCCTCGACGGGCCGTTCGTGGTGGGCGCGTCGAGGATGAGGCGCTCATGGATCGTGCCGGCCCGCGCGAGCAGAGGCGTCACATACGCGCGGCGCAGCGCGTCGGTGGAGTCGAAGCCGGGCTCGTCGACCAGCCACTCGTCCGGTACGTCGGCGGTGACCTCCGTCAGCAACTCCTCGGTGACCAGCGGCGCCAGCTCGGCGGCGGCGGACGCGATGTCGGGCTCGAAGGAGGCGAGTACGTGGTCGGAGGCGTTGTACGGCTTCGCCGCGGAAGCGAGCGCACCGGACCAGTTGTGGTGCCAGATCATGGTCGCGCCGTGGTCGATGAGCCACACGTCACCATGCCAGACAAGCATGTTGGGGTTGCGCCAGGAGCGGTCGACGTTGTTGATGACCGCGTCGAACCAGACGATCCGCCCGGCCTCCTCCGGCCCCACCTGGTAAGCGAGCGGGTCGAAGCCGATCGATCCCGGCAGATAGTCCATGCCGAGGTTCAGCCCACCGCTCGCCTTCAGCAACTCCTGCACTTCCTGGTCCGGCTCGGAGAGCCCGATGACGGGGTCGAGTTGCATACGCACCAGTTCGGGAATCCTCAGCCCCAGCCTGCGGGCCAGCTGCCCGCAGATCACCTCGGCGACCAGGGTCTTGCGGCCCTGTCCCGCGCCGGTGAATTTCATGACGTACGTGCCGAGATCGTCGGCCTCGACAATCCCCGGAAGCGAGCCGCCCTCACGCAAGGGCGTGACATAGCGGGTCGCCGTGACTTCGGTGAGCATTTGCCCAGGCTATACGGATGAGGCGCCTTCCTATCCATGGGTTTTCGCACGAAGTCCGCGGGGCGCGAGCCGCCGCACTCGGCGTCGGCCATACGCGCCCCGCCCGTGGCACTCCTGGTCAAGGGCGCCGCGGGTACGGCTCAGAGCTTCGCCGCCGCCGCGGCTCTCCTGGAGGCGTAGGGCGAGACCTCGGTGCAGACACCGGGACAGCCGGGCTCCCCGCAGCCCTCACCCCGGCTGACGATGCCGACCTGGAGGTACGAACCGGCGTCGTCCTCGCGGAGCAGCGGACCGCCCGAGTCACCCTGGCAGGCGTCGACGCCGCCTGCCGGGTATCCGGCGCAGAGCGTGTCGCCCGCTGCGAAGTCCCAGTCGCCCTGGGTCGCGGGTGTGCCGCCGACGCTGGGAGGTGCTGCAGCAGCTGTTCCGTATCCCCGGCGGGCGCGCCAACGGCTACGGCGCGTTCGGCCCCGTACAGGAGCGCTCGCGTCACGGGGGTGGGGTGCTGTCATATCCCCGCCGTGGCGCCCTCGTTCGTACGTGGACAGGCAAGCGGCAGGTGTCATCGACTCTTGCGCGGGCCGTAGCTCCAGGCGCTATGTGACGGGGCCGCGCAGCCATCCATTGTGTTCAGCGCATCGTCGTGCGGTGGCGAGGACGCTCGCGATGGCGGGCGACGGATCCTTCTCGGGCCACAGCACCGAGAGTTCCGCCACGATCGACGGATCGACGACATCGCGACGAATGATGGTGGTGCCGGCCTGCGCGGCGTGCTCGGCGAACGATGTAGGGGCCAAGCCGACATCGCGTCCGCTGGAGAGCCGGGCGAGCATGGCGTTGACCGGCGGTTCCTCGAACGCGTGAATCCTCGGTGAGAAGCCTGCCTCGCGGCACGCGGCGACGATGCCGTCGTAGTACGCCGGTGCGAGACGGCGAGGGAACAGCTGCAGCGTCTCGTCGCGGAGGGCCGTCACCGGGATCGTCGGTGCGGCAGCGAGTCGGTGGCGAGTGCTGAGGAGCGCGGAAACGGGCTCCTCACGGAGAATCTCGCCACCTACCCCGTCGAGCGGCTGCGGTGAGAGGGCGAGACCGATGTCCAGGTCGCCGGCGCAGAGCCGTTCGGGAATCTCGGCGCTGAAGAACTCTCGGGGGTCGACCGTGAAGTCGGGGTGGTCCTCCTGGAGAGCGTCCAGAAGCACCGTGAGCGTGTCGAAGCTCGTGACCGGCGTATAGCCCAGCCGAATCGTCGTCGCGATCCCCGCTCCGGCCCGCCGGGTGAGCTGTACGGCTTGCTCCAGCGCGGCCAGCGCTATCGGTGCCTCGTGGGCCAGCGTCCGGCCCGCCGCGGTGAGCTGCACCCGACGGCTCGAACGGACGAAGAGCGGGGTTTCGAGGGTCTCCTCCAGCTTGCGGATCTGATGGCTCAGGGACGGCTGGGAGATGTAGAGACGCGTGGCGGCGCGGCCGAAGTGCAGTTCCTCGGCCACGGCCATGAAGTAGCGGAGGACGCGGGGGCTGACATCCATAGACGAATCCTATTGCCCGGCGTCCGGACAAGTCTTGGACGCCCGCCGGACGGCCGCCGTAGCGTCGTTTCACGCCAGGGGAAACGTTCCCATCGCCCCGTCAAGGCTGTCCGACCCTGGTCGGATCCGGTCCCGCTCAGCGCCACGAACTCCATGGCAGTGCTCGGCATCCGGCCGGGATCTCCTGGTCCGCCTCGGCGCGCTGGGCATGACGGCCGCTCAGGAAGACCTGACCGGACCGGACTTCGCGATCACGTAGTCCGGGCTCGGCCGGTTCGTCTACCGGAGGGCAGCACCCGAACAGCTCCGATTCTCACCATCGAACGCTCAACTCATCACCCAGAAGGAAGCATCGTGACTCGCACCGCAAAGGCCGGACTCGAAGCACTGCTCACCCCCGAGGAAAGCATCCTGGTGCTCATCGACCATCAGCCCTTCCAGTTCTCCAATCTCAACAGCCACGAACCAACCATGATCGTCAACAATGTCGTCGGCCTGGCCAAGGCCGCGAAGGTGTTCGACGTCCCCACAGTGCTGACCACGGTGATAGAAGAACGTGGCGGCTACCTCATCAAGGGCCTCCAGGACGTCTTCCCGGACCAGAAGCCGATCAACCGCACGTTCATCAACACCTGGGAAGACCGTCGCGTCGTCGACGTCGTGGAGCGAACGGGGCGCAAGCAACTGATCATCGCGGGGCTGTGGACGGAGGTCTGCGTCGCCATGCCCGCCATCCAGGCGCTGGGTGAGGGGTACGACGTCTTCGTCGTCACGGACGCCAGCGGCGGGGCCAGTGCCGAGACACACGACATGGCGGTGCGTCGCATGGCGCAGGCCGGCGTGGTGCCCATCACCTGGATGGCCGTGATCAGCGAATGGCAGCGCGACTGGGCTCGCGAGTCGACGGCCGACGCGCTCGGGCAGGTTCTCTTCGACCACGGTGGCGGCAGCGGGATCGCGCTCGCCTGGGAGCTGCAACTGCTGGCCACACCCGCCGGTGGTGCCGGCGTGTAACGCCGGCCGCGGCTGGTCCGGAGGCGGGTCGAGCGTTCACGGCCGTGAGCGCTCGACCCGCCGTCGTCCATGAGGCCGATCGTGTCGCACGGCGGTGGGGGTCTCCGGTGCGTACGCGGGCGGAGCCCAACGGGCTTGCTCCGGCTGTCAGTTGATGCCGGAGAAGGAGCGGAAGAAGTGTTCGGCGAAAACCGGGTCGTGCTGGTTGTCGATCAGGTGGTGGATGTATTCGCTGGGATCCAACCGCGCTGTGATCAGGGTGCTTTCGTAGGCCGGGGTGAACTCCTGGCTCAGTTGTTGGGCGTATTTCGCCAGGGCGGCATCCGCCTGCTGGGTGTCGTCGAGCGGGAAGTCCAGCCGCTCGGTGAGCATTTCGGCCTGGATGAAGGCGTCGGTGATGCCCCGCCCGGGTGTGGGGTCCTTGTTGTGCGCGGCGTCACCGACCAGCGCCCATCCGGGGCCGTACGGCCGGCGGAAGAAATTGGGGAGGTCCGAACAGCAGTAGAGCCGGTCTTCCTGTTTTCCTTCCGTGAGTTGCCGGTCCAGCTCCGTCGACGATCGCCTGGCCATCTCCCGGTAGGTTCGCTGCCGGTCGTCGTGGACGGGGGTGGTACGGGAGACCTGTACGGATACGAGGGTCAGCCCGTCCTGGGTGGGAAGGCAGCCGGCCCCCACGCCGTGTCCGGTGTAGATCTGTACACCGCGGTCGGGGATGCCACTCCAGTACGAGTAGTAGACACGGGTGCTGCGGGGGTCCTGGCGCACGACGGGTGCGTGGGCCAGGCGGGCCACGGTGGAGTTCCGGCCGTCGGCGCCGATGACCAGGTGGGCGTGTTCCGGGGTTGTGGCGCCTCGCGGGGTGCCGTGGCGTACACCGGTCACCTTCCCGTCCTCCCACCGCAGATCCACGACAGTGGTGCGGGGACGGAACTCGGCGCCCGCGCGGACGGCTGCCCGCACCAAGAGGTGGTCCAGGGCGTAACGGCGGGGAGCGCAGCCCCCGGTGATCGCCCCGAGTGCGGGGGCGGGGCCTGTGAGGCGGGCGCCGGGAAAGTTGAGCGAGAGCTGCGTCAGCAGGGGCGCGCCTGTGGCGAGTACCTCGCCCAGGAGGCCCCACCGTTCCAGGCGGGCCAGTCCGGGTTGATGGATGTAGAGAGTGGACAGGGTGTCGCTGGGGAAGCGGGCGCGGTCCAGCAGCAGGACCTTGCGGCCGGCACGGGCCAGCAGCAGAGCGACGGCTGCTCCGGCGCAGCGTGCGCCGACCACGATCACGTCGTACATGTGGAGCCCATCTGGTCCTCGGAGCGGTCGCCCGGTTCAACGACCACGGCCGACGGAAGTGCCGTACCGCGCCGCGACAGTCGTGTCACCGTCCATGCCGTACCCGGAAGCCCCTCGCCCGGAGCGGGACCGGGCGATCCCGTGTCACCGGCCTCCGTGGCCTCTGTGTTCGGTGCATCAGGACGCCGCCCCGGCCGCGTCCTTGAGCCGGTGCACCCAGTCATTGAGCCCGGCGTCGAGGGCGGCCTGGTTTCCGGGGATGTCGGCTTCGACGGGAGGGCCCGCCCAGGACTCTTCGGTGGTGACGAGGACGCCGCCGCCGACCTGTTTGAAGGTCCACAGGTGTACGCCGTCGATGCCGTTGACGGGCCCGCCCCACGCGATGCACCGCATCGGCTTGACCGTCGCGACGGTCGAGGTGACCTTCATGTTCTGCGGGGACCATGTGAAGACCGAGCCAGGGCGCAGCGGTCCCGGTGTCTTCTTCTGTGCCGGAGTGATTTCCGGTATCCAGGTGGCCCACGTGTCGATGTCGGTGTGCAGGCGCCAGATCTGCTCCAGGGGCGCCTTGATGAGAACGTCGGCGCGGCTGATGACCGGTGCGCTCTGGTCGACGGTGACGCCCCGGCACTCCTGGAACGTCCCGGTCCTGGTACCCGGCCTCGTCTCGTGCGCCGCTGCCCCCGACTGCGCGGACAGGGCCATCGTCGCGCCGACCGCGGCGACACTGATGACGCGCGAGAGCGTGTGACGTGTGTTCATCGAATACGGCATGGGGTGCTCCTTGGGTGGTGGTGTGACCAGGACCTGGTCATCGGGTGGCGGCGCGGTGGCCCGGCGGCGTGGGCGTGGCGTCACGTTCCGGGGACGATGACGACCTTGCCGAGTACTGTGCGGGACTCGGCGAGTGCGAGCGCGGAGGCGGCGTCGGCCAGCGGAATCTCCGCGGCGATCCGCGGGACCAGGGAGCCTTCGGCCACCAGCCGCAGCACGTGGGCGAGGTCCTCGTTCAGCCGGCGCTGCCAGGACTCCCGGCAGCGCTTGCCCGCCCAGTAGTTGTAGAAGTGCGCGCTCCTGCCGTTCGGCAGGGAGTTCCACGCCGCGAGCCGTGCGAACAGCTTCAGCACCGGCAGCCGCGAGTCGCCTTCCTCGTCCTTCGTGGCCGCGGTGCCGTACGAGACCAGCGTTCCGCCATGGCGCAGCAGTCGCCACGACTGCTCCAGACCGGCGCCGCCGACGTGATCGAACACGGCGTCCACACCGTTCGGGGCGATCTCCCGGATCCGCGCGTACATGTCCGGGTCGCGGTAGTCGACCGGGCTGGCGCCCAGCTCACGCACGGTGGCGTGGTGGCGTGGGGATGCCGTACCGATCACCGAGGTGCCCGCGTGCCGGGCCAGTTGCACGAGGGTGGAGCCGACGCCGCCGTTGGCGCCGAGCACGACGATGATCGCGCCGGAACGGACCTTGGCGATCCGGTGCAGCATCTGCCAGGCGGTGATCCCGTTGACGAGGACGGTCTCCGCGGCGGCCGCGTCCACACCGTCGGGTACGGGCATCAGCTCCGCGGCGTCGATCAGCAGGTGGCCGGCCCACGCGCCGGTCTTGGTGACGGCGGCGAACCGGCGCCCGGTGAGCGACGCGTCGACGCCGGGGCCCGTGGCCGTGACCGTGCCCACCACGTCGTAGCCGGGCACGAAGGGGAACGGGGGCTGGTCGTAGTACTTGCCGCGGCGCATCTGCTGCTCGGCGAACGCGACTCCGGTCGCCTCCATCCGCAGCACAACCTGGCCCGCGGCCGGGTCCGGAAGATCACGGGTCCGGACCTCAAGACCGTCCGGCTCGGTCGCGCCGGGCAGGACGATTTCGGTGGCGCGGACGGTAACCATGCTGGTCATCACGTACCCCTTAACGATTCACGCGTTCCCTTACGGCCGTAACTCTACGGTCGTGAGGATCGGCCCGCAAGAGGGATACGGGAATAACCTTCACGGCGTAAGGTGACAGCATGGACAACAGCGGAACAGCGGCCTCGGCCACACCGAAACGGGCCCGCGCGCGTAACCCTCGCGGCGAGGGCGGACGCCTGCGCGAGGACATCATCGCCGCCGCGGTGGAACTCCTCGACGAAGAGGGCGACGAACGCGCCGTCACACTGCGGTCGGTCGCCCGCCGGGTCGGAATCGCCGCCCCGTCGATCTACCGGCACTTCCCCGACCCGCCGGCCATCATGCTCGCCGTCGTCCAGCGGGAGTTCGCCGACCTGCGGGACAGCCTGCGCTCCTCGGTGGAGAACGCCGGGGACGACCCACGGCGACGGCTGTACGCCGTCTGCGACGCCTATCTGGATTTCGCCCGGATTCATCCCGAGCGGTACCGCACGATGTTCGGCGGCCTCTGGATGCCGGACCTGGACAGCAGTTCCCTGACCAAGGAAGACCTGGCCACACTCGGCGACGAAACCATGCGGATCCTCGTCGGCGCCCTCGGCGACTGCGTCACCGCCGGACGGTCCACCAGCACCGACCCGTCCAGCGACGCCGTCGCGCTATGGCTGGGACTGCACGGACTCGCACACCAGCGTGCCGTGAGCCCCTCCTTCTCCTGGCCGCCGGACATCGCCGACCGCGTCATCACCGCCCTCGCCCACCTCGACGCCCCGGACGCCTGAACCCCGTCCTCGGACAGCACAGCACTGCCGCGGCGAGATCTCACCCGCACCACCACCGGAGATGGTTAGGCTCGAACGACGCGTTCACCTGAACTGGAGGTGCCACAGCGGTGTTTCACCTGGACCACATGGCGCTCGGGGTACCGGATTTCGACGACGGCGTGCGCAGGCTGGCCGAACAGACCGGGCTGGGCGGCTACGAGGGTGGCGTGTTCCCCGGCGGTCTGCGCAACTGGATCTTTCCACTGGGCGGGAACGTCTACCTGGAGGTGGAGAGCGCCACGGGGGCGACCGGCGGCCCGGCAGCGTGGTTTCAGCGTGCCACCGGCGACGGGACGGAGCGCTGGATGTTCTGGTGCCTGCGCGCGGACACCCGCGAGGAGTTGGAGCAGGTCGCTTCGCGGCTGGGCAGCCGGGTCCAGGTGATCCCGGGACGTACGGAACCCGACGGCACCCAACGCGTGATCACCAGCGCGCCGGCCGGAGAAGTGGCGTCACAGGCCCGCAAGGAGGGCCTGCCGAACTGGTACTACCGGGACGATCCGGCAAAGAATCCCGCCCGCCGCGAGGTGACCGGCGACCGGACCGCGGCCGGAGTGGCCTGGCTGGAGGTGGCCGGCGACCGGAAGCTGTTCCGCGAACACATCGGCGCGGAGACCTTCGACCGGCTGCCACTGCGCTTCGTGCCCGGCGAACCGGGACTGCACGCGGTCGCGGTGCGCACCACCGAGGGCGAGGAGATCGTGATCCGACGCGCCCCCGTCGGCCAGGACACGTTCTAGTGCGGAGCCGGGCCCCTGACAGGGCACTCGCCCATTCGACCGTTCAGCGCATCACGTTGTGCCCCAGTCCCCCCTCGATCCGCCCACCCTGGCATGAGCGTGACAACCCGGTCGCGCTACGTAAGGGACAGCACCAGGACAACCGTCAGCGACGCCTACTCCGGAATCCTGCGCCACCACGGCGTCAAGGCCGTCTTCGGAAACCCCGGCTCGAACAAACTGCCGTTCCTGACCGGCCTCCCGGACGACATCCCCTCCTGGGCGGTGTCTTCAAATGATCATCGTTGGCGGATCATGGGGACGTTCCGCACCGGGACATCCACCGCGCCGAGACCCTTGCGGACCTCACCGGATATCTCAGGGAGAGCGAGGCGGCCACCGGCCCCCGCCTCATCGAGATCCCTGAACGCTGAGAGGGGTTCCCCCGGCGTGCCCGCGACAGATATCCGGAGACCATGAACACCACCGACTTTCCGCTGCGATTCGCCCGTACCCGTCGCTTCTCGCTGGGTGTCCCCCGGCAGTTCACCGTGTCACCGGACGGCGAGCGCGTCCTGTTCGTACGGTCCCTGTCCGGCGTGGATCCGCGCAGCCCGCTGTGGCTGTACGAGAACGGCGAGGAGCGGATTCTCGCCGGCCCCTCGGCCGCCGCCGGCGGCGTGCCCGTCTCCGACGCGGAACGGATACGGCGCGAACGGGCCCGTGAGACCGCGGTGGGCGTGGTGGGGTACGCCACCGACCGGGAGGCGCGCGTCGTGGCGTACGCGCTGGGCGGCGCACTCTGGCTCGTACGGACGGACGGCGGCGCTCCGTGGCGGATCCGCACCGAGGGCCCGGTCGTCGATCCGCGCCCCTCGCCCGACGGCACGCGTATCGCCTACGTCAGCGGCGGGGCGCTGCGTGTCATACGGTCCGACGGCACGGACGACCGGCCGCTCGCCGCACCCGAAACCCCCGACGTGACCTATGGGCTGGCCGATCACACCGCGGCGGAGTCCATCGGCAGAACGCGCGGCTACTGGTGGTCGCCTGACGGGAACGCCCTGCTGGTGGCCCGGGTCGACACGTCGACGGTGCGCCGCTGGTACATCGGCGATCCGTCCGATCCCGCGCGGGCGCCGCGCTCGGTGCCGTATCCGGCGGCGGGCACCGCCAACGCGCGGACATCGCTGCGCGTTGTCACGCTCGACGGCCGGCACACGCCCGTACGGCTGCCGGAGCGCGCCCCCGAGGACGAAGCTCCGGCGGGTGTCTGGCGGGACCCGGCCTTCGAGTACGTCGTCGGCGCCGGCTGGGAGAGCGCCGGTCCCGTGGTCGGCCTCCAGACCCGCGACCAGCGCACCCTGTGGGTCCTGCGCGTCGACCCGGCCGACGGCGAGGTCGAGCGGCTCTTCCGGCAGACAGACGCGCACTGGGTGGAGTGGCTGCCGGGCGCTCCGCTGCACACCGCGTCGGGGACGGCGGTCCTGCCGTGTGTACGCGGCGACGCCCGTTCCCTGCGGATCGGTGACGCCCTCGCTCCGGACGGACTCCAGGTCCGCGCGGTGCTCGGCGCCGTGGGCGAACGGGTCTTCTTCACCGCGAGCGAGGAGCCGACGGAGACCCACGTCTGGTCGTACGCCCCGGACACCGGCTTCGCCAGGCTGACGGACGAACCGGGGGTGCACAACGCCTCGGCGGGCGGCGACACGGTCGTGCTCGACAGCAGGACCCCGGACGGGCACACGGTCACGGTGGTGCGCGCGGGCACCCCTTCGGGCCGGATCGCGGTCCTCGCCGAGCAACCGGCAGTCACCCCCAGGCCGGTCCATCTCGCCCTCGGCGAGCGGGAGTTGCGCAGCCGGCTGCATCTTCCGTCCTGGTACACACCGGACGCGGGCAAGCTGCCCGTACTGCTCAGCCCGTACGCGGGCCCCGGTATGCAGGTGGTGACGAAGGGGGGCGGCTGGTACACCGCCGTGTGCCAGTGGTTCGCGGAGCACGGGTTCGCCGTCCTGGCCACCGACGGGCGCGGTACCCCCGGGCGCGGCGTGGCATGGCAGCGGGCCATCCTCGGGGACCGGCTGACGCCCGTCCTGACCGACCAGGTCGACGCGCTGCACGCGGCGGCCGAGCGGTACGACGCCCTGGACCTGGGGCGGGTGGGGATCCGCGGCTGGTCGTTCAGCGGTTACCTGGCGGCGGCCGCCGTACTGCACCGTCCCGGGGTGTTCCACGCGGCGGTCGCGGGGGCGGCGGTGAGCGACCGGCGGCTGTACGACACGTACTGGGAGGAGCGTTATCTCGGCCATCCGGACATCCAGCCGGAGAACTACGACCGCTGTTCGCTGATCCCGTACGCGGACAAGCTGACCCGGCCGCTGATGCTCGTCCACGGGCTCGCCGACGACAATGTGTTCCCCGCCCATACGCTGCGGCTCTCCGCCGCGCTGCTCGCCGCGGGCCGGCCGCACACCGTACTGCCGTTGCCGGGGGCCGGCCATCTCGTCACCCGGGTGGGGCAGGCGGACACTCTTCTCCGTCACGAACTGGGCTTTCTCAGGAAGTCTCTCGGCATCTGAACATCGCGGCGGGTATAGCCGTACCTATCGCTGAGCGGCCGACCGGCCGACGCGGAGCCCATCAGGGAACGGAGCTCGGTATGACCGGAACGCAGGGGACCGCACGGATCGTCACACGCCGGACCGTGGTCGCGGCGGCGGGCGCGACGGGGCTGGCGGCGGCGCTGGTCGCGTGCGGCGGCTCGGACACACCGGCCGAGTCGGGGGCGGGGTCGGAGTCGGGGTCGGCCGCCGGGAAGACCACCGCACCCGACGACAGCGCGGGCAGCGGCGCGGGCCAGGCCGACGCTCTCGCGAAGACCAGCGAGATCCCGGAGGGCGGCGGGATGGTCTTCGCCGACCAGGGCGTGGTGGTCACCCAGCCCACGGCGGGCGAGTTCAAGGCGTTCTCCTCCAAGTGCACCCACGCGGGCTGCGCCGTGAAGGACATCTCCGACGGGATCATCCACTGCCCGTGTCACGGCAGCCAGTTCAGCGCGGCGGACGGCAGTGTGAAGGCCGGACCCGCGACGCAGCCGCTGCCGGCGACACCGATCAAGGTCACCGGGGACTCGATCACGCTCGCGTGACCTGACGCGTGTACGGACATCCGCACCCCGGATGTCCGTGGCCCGGACACCCGTAGCCCGGACACCCGTAGCCCGGACGCCCGTGGCCCGGATGCCCCCGGCGTCCGTAGTCCCGGCGCCCGCGCCCATGACCGGCGGCCGGGGGTTTCATTTTTCGTCGGCAGAAGGTGAAGCCCCCGGCCGTCCCGTCCCTCCCCGCCCCGCCCATTCCGCCCGCTCCGGGCACGGTCAGCCGCCGACCACCTGGTTCGCGGCCCCGGCCGCTTCCCGCAGCGCCTCGACGGCGGCCCGGATCGACGGACGGCGGTCCGCGTCCGTCCGCCAGACGGCGTAGACGTGCCGGCGCATCCGCTGCCGTACGGGCACGACCGCCACGCCCTCCGGCACGGCGCCGCGTCCCAGCCGGGGCGCGACACAGACCCCGAGTCCCGCCGCGATCAGCGCGAGCTGCGTGTGGTACTCCCCCGCGAGATGCGCGATCCGCGGCTCGAACCCCTTCGAGCGCAGCGTGAACATCAGCCACTCGTAGCAGAATTCGCCTTCCGGCCAGGAGACCCAGGGGTCGTCCGCGAACTCCTCCAGGTCCACTTCCGACCGGTCCGCGAGCGGATGGTCCGCGGGCATGGCCACATCGGGGACGTCGTCGAGCAGCCGCGCCGTCGCCAGACCGCCCGGCACCGGCAGCCGTTTGTTGCTCCAGTCCAGCACCACGGCGAGATCGAGATCCCCCCTGATGACCCCGCGGATCCCGGCCTCCGGCTCCAGCTCGCGCGACCGGACCCGCAGCTCCGGATGGCTCTCGCGCAGCGCGCGGATCGCCAGCGGGAAGAGCCCGCGTGCGGCCGTCGGGAAGGCCGAGATCCGTACTTCCCCGACCACCCGGCCGCGCTGCGCCTCGATGTCCGACTGGGCGACCTCGACCTGGGAGAGGATCCGCGCGGCGTGGTCGGCGAGCAGCCGCCCGGCGTCGGTGAGCCGTACGCCGCGCCCGTTCCTGGCCAGCAGCTGCTGGCCCACCTCACGCTCCAGTTTGGCCATCTGCTGGGAGACGGCGGAGGTGGTGACGTGCAGTCCCTCGGCGGCGCCGCTCACCGAGCCATGGCGGGCCAGGGCATCCAGCGTGCGCAGGCGCTCCAGATTCAACATGTAAGCAATACTAATCAGAATGGTGGACATAATCTCGCTTGTTCTACGAGATGGTCCACGCCAGGCTTGTCCGTATGAGCACCGCCACCCCGCCCCGTCCCGGGCCGGACCCCGCCTCCCCGTCCGCCTCGATTCCGGCCACGCCCGCGGCCGTCGGCCCGGCGCTTCCGGGCGCCCGCCGCACCTTCCCCGCCGTGGACTGGCGGATCCGGTTCGCGGTGCTCGCGCTCATCTGGGGATTCAGCTTTCTGCTCATCAAGGTGGGCACGCATGGCTTCGCCCCGTTCCAGGTCACCTTCGGCCGGCTGTTCTTCGGCACGGCGGTACTGGCCGTGGCGATGGCGGTGAAGCGGGACCGCCTGCCGCGCGGGCTCCGCACCTGGGGGCATCTCGCCGTCGCGGCGTTCTTCCTCAACGCGTTGCCGTTCTCGCTGTTCGCCTACTCCGAGCTGACGATTCCCTCGACACTCGCGGGCATCTGCAACGCCACGTCGCCGCTCTGGGGCATGGCCCTGTCGCTGGTCGCGCTCTCCGAGGACCGGCCCACCCGGCGCCGGGTCGCCGGACTCGGCCTCGGATTCCTCGGCGTGCTGACCGTGCTGGGCGCCTGGCAGGGCTTCTCCGGTCTGGATGTCACGGGTACGGCGATGGCGCTGCTCGCCTCGCTCAGCTATCCGGTCGGCTGGATCTACGTACGCCGCACCCTGGCGGGCGACAGCAGCTCCCATCTCTCCCTGACCGGCGCCCAGCTGTTCCTCGCCACGCTGCAACTCGCCCTTGTGACACCGCTGTTCACCACCATGCCGACCTCGTTCCCGGCGGGTCCGCTGCTCGCCGTGCTCGTGCTCGGCGCGCTGGGCACCGGTCTGGCGATCCTGCTCCAGTACGGAGTGGTCGCCGAAGTGGGCCCGACGACGGGCCAGATGGTCACGTACTTCATCCCGGTCATCGCCACGGCGGCCGGTGTCACCCTGCTCGGCGAACAGCTGAGCTGGAACACCCCCGTCGGCGCGCTGATCGTCCTGGCCGGGGCCGCGCTCACCCAGAGCAGGCCCAGGAACAGGAAGCGGCCTGCCCCTCAGCCGTAGCTGCGCGCGGGCGCCGGGCCGGCCGCCGATGCCACCGCGTCGGCGACCGGCCCGATGTCGTCGCCGGTCAGCTCCGACACCGTCAGCCGTACGCCGGGCGGCGTGGCCATACGGAAGCGCGCGCCCGGCGCGACCGCCCAGCCCGCGTGCAGCAGCCGCGCCACCGCCCCGGTCTCGTCGGCCACCGGCACCCAGACATTCATGCCGCTGCGTCCGTACGCCTCGACGCCCCGCTCCGCCAGGGCCCGTACGAGCGCGTCGCGTCGCTCGCCGTACGACCGTGCCACGGCCGGCACGTCCACGGCGCCCGAGGACCACAGCTCCACGACGGCCCGCTGGAGCAGCCGGCTGACCCAGCCGGGGCCGAGCCGCTGACGCCCCGTCACCCGGTCCACGGTCAGCGCGTCCCCGGTGAGCACCGCGATCCGCAGGTCCGGTCCGTACGCCTTCGCCGTGGAGCGTACGAACACCCAGCTGTCCGTGGTCCCGGCGAGCGGGTGCAGCGGCAGATCGACCATGCCGTGGCCGTGGTCGTCCTCGATGAGCAGCACCTCGGGACGGTCGGCGAGCAGGGCGCGCAGTTCCCTGGCGCGGGCCGCCCCCACCGACGCGCCGGTGGGGTTCTGCGCGCGGTCGGTGACGATGACCGCGCGGACACCGGCCCGCAGCGCCCGCGCGAGCCCGGCGGGGAGCGGGCCCTCGTCGTCGACGCCCATCGGTTCGGGCCGCAGCCCGAGCGCGGGCACCAGATCCAGCAGCCCGCCCCAGCCCGGGTCCTCGACGGCGACCGCGTCACCCGGGCGCAGATGGGCCGCCAGTACGCGTTCGATCGCGTCCAGCGCTCCGGAGGTGACGGCGAGCGGTCCGGCCGGCACCCCGTCGGCGTCGAACCCCGCGCGGGCGAGCCGCGCGAGCTCAGGGTCGACGGGCGCCTGTCCGTAGAGCCCCGGATGCTCCGCGTGGTGCAGCGCGGCGGCGGCGAGGGCGTCGCGCAGCGGGGGCAGCAGCGCCGGATCGGGGTTGCCCTCCGACACATCGCGTACGCCGGGGGGCGCGTCGACCCGGATCGAGCCGCGCGCCGTACTGGCGGGGCGGGCACGCACCCTGCTCCCCCGGCGCCCCGCCGTCTCGATCACCCCACGGTCCCGCAGGCTCCGGTAGGCGGCGGCGACCGTGTTCGGGTTGACGCCGAGATCCGTCGCCAACTCCCGCATCGGCGGGAGGAGTTGGCCGGGGGCCAGCTCTCCGGAACCCACCGCGCGCTCCACGTCGGCGGAGATTTCCGCCGCGCGCCGACCTGAAATCCGATACTCTCCTAGCACAAAAAGGATTATGCACTAGTGCAATGGAGAACGCAATGCCGGAGAGCACCGCCGCCTACCAGCCCACGCCACGCACCGTCCCCACCCGGTCCCGGGAGCGGGCGGCCTACGACCGCGAGCTGGTGCACGGGATACTCGACGAGGCGTATGTCTGCCACCTCGGTTTCGTCCGCGACGGCGCTCCGGTCGTCCTGCCGACGCTCTACGCCCGGGTGGACGAACGGCTGTACGTGCATGGCTCGACCGGTTCGCGTCCGCTGCGCATGACGGCGGCCGGTGGCGGTACGGAGCGCGCGGACGACGGGGCCGGGGCCGGCCCCGGCCTCGCCGTCTGCCTGACCGTGACCCATGTCGACGGTCTGGTGCTGGCGCGCTCCGCCTTTCACCACTCGATCAACTACCGCTCCGTCGTGGTCCACGGCGTCGCCCGCCAGGTGACCGACCCCGAGGAACGGCGCACCGCGCTCGACGCGATCGTCGACCATGTCGTACCGGGCCGCTCCCACGACTCACGCCCGGCCAACGCCCGTGAGCTGGCCGCGACCGCCGTGATCCGGCTCGATCTCGACGAGGTCTCCGCCAAGGTCCGTACCGGCGGCCCCAACGACGATCCCGAGGACATGACACTGCCCCACTGGGCCGGGGTGGTGCCGCTCGCGCGCGGGTACGGCGCGCCCGTCCCGTCCGACGATCTCGACCCGGCCATCGCCCTGCCGGACTATCTCTCCGTGCTCTGAGACGACAGGCGGACGAGATCGCGGACGGCACCACGCGGAGTGCGGGCGGCGGTGTCAGACGACCGCCGCCGCCCGGCGGCGTACCGCGGCGAGCCGGGCCTCGGCCACCGCGAGACCGGTCACCGCCGTGAGCAGCAGGACCGTACCCAGCAGGGTCGCGGCGGTCAGCCGCTCACCGAGCAGGGCGACCGCGATCACCGCCGCGCTCACCGGTTCGAGCAGCATGATCACCGAGACGGTCGCGGCCCGCACCACCGCGGCCCCGGCGAAGTAGAGGGCGTAGGCGAGCGCGGTCGGCACGGCCGCGACGTACACCAGGAGCCAGACCACCCGGGCCGGTTCCACGGTGTGCGGCAGCAGTCCCTCGCCCCAGGCGATCGGCAGCAGCAGGACGGCGCCGACGGCGAACGCCCAGGCGGTGGTGGCCAGCGAGTCGCCACCGCCGCTCTCGCGCCCCAGCCACCGGGTGAGCAGGGTGATCGCCGCGTACCCGGCGGCGGACAGGACCGCGAGCGCCACGCCGGCCGGGCGTACGGAGCCGCCCTCGCCGCCGAGCACCAGCACCCCGAGCCCGGCGAGCGCGCCCGTCACGGCGACCAGACCGCCGGCGCCGAGCCGCTCGCCCATGGTGACGCGGGCGCCGAGCGCGATGAGGACGGGACCGGCGCCGAGGGTGACGACCGTGCCGACCGCGAGACCGGTCGCTTCCACGGCGGCGAAGTAGGCGCTCTGGAAGACGGTGAGGCCGATGCCGGTACCGAGGATCCGGAGCAGCCGCCGCCGGCGCGGTTCCACGGGCGCGTGCTCCCGGCGCCGCCGCAGCGCGAGCGCGCCGAGCAGCAGGACGAGACCGCCCAGGCAGCGCCAGAAGGAGAGCGCGAGAGGGCCGAGGTCGCTGACCCGGTAGACCAGCGAGGCGGCGGCGCCCGCGGTCCCCCAGGCGACCCCGGCGACGATCAGGAAGAACAGACTCCGTCCGACGGGCAGGCCGGCAGGAGCGGAGGAAACAGAAGAGGACACGTGACGTCTCCGTGTGAAGAGCGGGATGGTGTGGGTCGCTCAGCTCCGACACGCGGGCAGCGACGAACCGCTCGGGACAGGCCGCCGATACGGCGTCTCCTGTCCGAGCCCGGTCTTCGTCAGCGGATGGCCGCCCGCGTTACGACGCGGGAGGCGGAAGGACGGTCAAGCGCATGATCGGCACCCTACGTCGTGGTGTGTCCGGTGGACAACCGCGCCGGGTCGCCCGTCCCCGTACCGCTCGCCAGCGGCCCGGAAGGCGCCTTCGGCGTCGAGGACTGGGCGATGAACGCGCCGATCAGCACCACGACGCCGCCGATGATCTGCGGTGCGGAGAGATGCTCCCGCAGCAGCACCCAGGCCAGTACGGTCGCGACGACCGCCTCCAGGCAGGCGACGACGCCCGCCACCTGCGGCGAGAGCCGGCGTACGGAGATCACTCCGGTCACATACGCGAGCACGGTCGCGATCAGCACGATCCAGCCGAGCAGCAGGGCCGCGGCCACGCTCGATCCGCCCATGTCCGCGCTCCCGCCGAGCAGCGACCAGTCCATTCCCCAGGGCCGGGCGATCACCGTCAGCACGACGGCCCCGACGAGCAGTCCGTACGCGATCACGCCCAGCGGATCGGCCGCGTTCTCCCCGTCGGCGCCCTGGTCGGAGAGGACGAAGTAGCCGACCTGGCAGCAGGCGGCGGCGAGCGCGAGGAGCACCCCCACCGGGTCGAAACCCAGCCCGGCCCAGACCTCGACGACACAGGCGAGCCCGCCCACCGCGAGCACGACCCCGACCGCGGCGGCGCGGGTCACGGGCCGCCGCTGGACGAAGCGGACCCAGAGGAGGACGAGCGCGGGGGCCAGATACTCGATGAGCAGCGCGACTCCGACGGGGATACGGGAGATCGCGGCGAAGTAGCAGGCCTGTACGCCCGCCACGGCCAGCAGTCCGAATCCGGCGAGCAGTGCGGGCCGCTGCCGTACCAGCGCCCGGTGGCGCCAGGCCACCGGAAGCATGACCAGGGCGGCGCCGGTGACCCGTAGCCACACGACATGGAGCGGGTCGAGCCCCGCTTCTATCAGCGGCTTGGCCGCCACGCCCGAACCGCCGAACGCGAACGCCGACGCCAGGGCAAGGCCCAGGCCGACGCTCCTCCCCTGAGACATGCGCATGACGTCATCATGACAGCCGACGTCAGGAGCGTCACCTTGATGACACCTGTCGAGACGGTTGATGTCCGCCGGGACGGCATGGCGCGGCGGGCCGAATCGCCCGTGGTCAGACCGACCGTGACGTACCGGACAGCCGCCCGGACAGCGACCGCGCGTCCACCCCGGCCCGTTCGAGGACGTCGACCGCGCGGCACTCGCGGTCGGCGGAGAGCGCGGCGAGCAGATCGAGCCCGCCGGCCCGTGGCTCACCACGACGCTCGGCGCGTTCCAGCGCGCCCGCCATGGCGGTGACGGCCGGGGGCGACCAGCCCGTCACCGGACGGTCCGGCACGACGGGCACGGCTCCGGAGTCCTCCACGGTTCCCTGCCAGCGCAGCCCGTAGCCGATGCTCCGCTGGACGAGATAGCCGAGCACGCGCGCCAGCTGGGGACCGCCGCCGAACACGGCCCGCACCTCGGGGTCCGTCTCCAGCAGCGAGTGCAGCAGATGGGCGGTGTCGATCTGCCGGTCGCCGTCGCGGAGCGCTCTTCTGCGCGCGCCCGAGACGACGGATGCCAGCTCCGGGGTCAGCCGGGCCTCGACATCGGCGCGTGCGGACGCGGTATCGGGTCGGTTCGGTGCGGACTGTTCCGGCACCTCCGGAGATGGGCTTTGCACCCTCTCACCCCATCAGTCCCGGGGCCGCGGAACATCCCCGGCGGGGAGCATTTCCGCGTCCCACCGGAGTTGGGCACCTCTGGACCGGTCCTCCTCCTTACGAATGAGATCGCCCCCTCTTCTCCCCCGGGGAAGCGCGCCGCCTTGCCTCCGCTCGGCGGATGGGGGACGCGGCGGGCGGGGAACCGCCGGGCGGAGAGGCGGCGCATTCCGCACCGAACCGAGGGGACGCGGCGGGCGGGAACACGAAGAGGCCCCGCGGCGCCTCGGGTACAGGCGGTGGCCGCGGGGCCTCTCCTACGTGCCGTAGCGCGCTCAGTCCTCATCGGCGAGGATCAGATAGAGCTTCTTGCGCGATTCGGTGATGACCGCCAGAGCCTTCTGGCGCTGCTCGGGCGTACCGGTCTTCCAGACCTGTCCGAACGCCTCCATCAGCCCGAAGCCGGCCTGACGGATCTCGTTCATGGTGTCCCAGTCGATGCCCCGGCCGGCCTCTTCCCATGGGGCATCGGGCCCCGATTCGGCTTCCGTGCGCCCGGTCTCGGTGAGCGTGAACAGCTTCTTGCCGCCCTCGCTCCTGCTGGTGATCAGCCCCTCGTCCTCCAGCAGCTGGAGCGTCGGGTACACCGAGCCGGGGCTGGGGCGCCAGGCCCCGCCGCTGCGCTCGCCGATCTCCTGGATCATCTCGTATCCGTGCATGGGCCGGTCCTTCAGCAGGGCCAGGATCGACGCGCGCACATCACCGCGCCGCGCCCGCCCCCTGCCGCCGCCGCGCCCGCGGCCACCGCCGAAGGGCCCCCCGAAGCCGGGCCCGAACGGACCGAAGGCCCCGCGCCGCCCGTCGAAGTCACCCCGCCCCGGATGACCGGGTCCGCAGTTGCCGGGCCCAGGACCGTGTCCGCGCCCGTGCTCGTGTCCATGGTCATGTCCATGTGAACGCATCGCTCTCACTCCTTGCATCGTTGATCTGTCGCGATACGTCAACGATATATCGGAACAGTTCGCTCGGCAAGGGACCCTGTCTGCGGGGCACTCCCGTGGCAGGCGAAGATTGAGCGATGCCACCGAGGTTCGACCGCAAGCGAGGATGGACGGATGAGCCGCCGTATAACTCAAGGTGTACTGACCGTCGGCGCGATCGGGATCTTGATCAACATCGTGGACGCGAACGGGACGGGAAGCCTGGAGCCGCACGACGCCTTCGCCGCGGTGGTCGCGCTCGGCGCCGGGGGTGAGCTGCTCAAGGAGCGGCGGCCCAGGGCCGCGAAGGCGTTGTATGCCGTGACATCGGTGCTGCTGGTGGTCGCCGGATCCTTCGCGGGCGCCCCGGCGTGGGCCGCGTTCTTCAGGGGCACGGCCTATGACTGGCTCGACCTCGCACTCGGGGTACTGGTCGTGCTCTACGTTGCCGTCGGTGCGGGTCAGCTGCTCGCGCGCCTGTCCCGCAGGGCGTCGAGGTCGCGGGCGTGACCGGCATCGGACGGCACCGCGGGTGAGGTCTCGGCGAGGGGCTCGACAGCGGCGAAAGGTGGACGAACGGCCCGTCAAACACCAGTGGGAACAGGCGAGTTGAACGGAGACGAGCCAGTTTCCCATCCGGCGATTCGGTTCCCACTAAGGTCGTTGCTGCTCCACAGCCCGGCGCCGCACACGACCGCCGTGCGGCGCTTCGCCGACCCGTTGATTGGACTGGTGTGAAGTGAAGATCGTGTATCGCCATCTGCTCGGCCGTTCCTTAGTGGTGGCGCTCCGGAAGCGGCTCACCGCCGCGATGGGGGTGGTCGCGCTGCTGGCGGCCGTCCTCACCGGCACGGCCGCCGGCACGGCCAGTGCGGCGCCCCAGGCGGCGCCGGTCGCCGCCGCCGAGGCGTCCCCCGGGTGGGTCTGCCCCGGCACGCCCATACCGCCGGGCTACGTGATCACCAGCCGCGCGGCGAACGGGTGCAACGGTGCCGGTGCCTGGTACATGCAGCCCGCGCAGGACGGGATCTGGATCTGTGCCACCTCGCCGATCCCTCCCGGCTACGTCCTCACCCTCCACACCGCCAACGGCTGTAACAGCAACATCGACACCTGGTTCATGCAGCTTGCCCGGGACGGGCAGTGGGTCTGTGCGGGCTCGCCGATCCCCACCGGTTACGTGCTCACCGGCCACATCAGCACCGGCTGCGGCAACATCGGCATCTGGTTCCAGCAAGTGGCCCGCGCCGGCCAGTACATCTGTCCCGGCGTGCCCATACCGCCCGGCTTCCGTACCGGCGCGTTCAACGCGAGCATGTGCGGCGGCCTCGGGGGCTGGCTCCTGCTCAGCGCCTGATCCGAACGGATCCGCCCGGAGGGCACCGCGTGGTACTCGGCGCCCTCCGGCGTCCCGCGCGCGTTGAACTCCGCCGCCCCTGGCAACCCGGTTCCGGCTTCGGCGACCCGGGTTCTTCCGGAACCCGCCGTTGCCGGTCCTTCCGCACCTTCTACGCTCCGGGCATGCGCATTCGAATCGTCGACGCCTTCGCCGACCGCCCCTTCACGGGCAACCCCGCCGGAGTGCTGCTCCTGGACTCCGCCCACTTCCCGGACGACGGCTGGCTCCAGCGGGTCGCCGCCGAGGTGAACCTCTCGGAGACCGCCTACGCCCATCCCCTGCCGCCCGGCGGCGACGCCGACTGGGCGCTGCGCTGGTTCACCCCGGCCACCGAGGTGGATCTGTGCGGCCACGCCACCCTGGCCACCGCGCATGTGCTGCGCTCCACCGGACGCGCGAGCGGCGCGCTGCGCTTCGCCACCCGCTCCGGGGTCCTCGGTGCCGTCGCGCACGAGGACGGCTCGCTCACCCTCGACTTCCCGACGTCCGCGCTGACGCCCGTACCGGTCCCGGACGGGCTCGCGGCCGCGCTCGGCGCCGAGCCGGTCGCCGTCCACGACACCTCGGAGCACATCGGCGACCTGCTGGTCGAGCTGGCCGACGAGCGGGCCGTACGCGCGCTCACCCCCGAGCACGCCACGCTCGCCGCGCTCTCCCGGCGCGGCGTCATCGCCACCGCCGCCGCCGAGGACCCGGGCCGGGGGTACGACTTCGTCTCCCGCGGCTTCTTCCCCGCTGTCGGGATCGACGAGGACCCGGTGACCGGCAGCGCCCATACGGCCCTCGCCCCGTTCTGGTCCGCGCGACTGGGCCGTACCGAACTGACCGGCCTCCAGGCCTCCGCCCGTACCGGCCTCGTCCACACCTCACTGCGCGGCGAACGGACCCTGCTCACCGGTCGTGCCGTGACGGTCATCGACGGCGAGCTGCTCAGCTCTCCCTGACCACGAGGGATGGGGCTACGGGATGCCCGTACGCCCCATCCCTCACCACCTCGTCAGCCCGGCCCCGAACGCGCACGACCGGACCGCGCGGCTACACCGTGGGCAGCCAGTCCACCTTCCCGGCCAGCAGCGCGTACCCGACGAACGCCCCGATGTCGAGCAGCGTGTGGGCCACCACCAGCGGCCCGACCCGCCCCCAGCGCCGGTACAGCAGGACGAAGACGACGCCCATCACCATGTTGCCGATGAAGCCGCCGATCCCCTGGTACAGGTGGTACGAACCGCGCAGCACCGAGCTGGCCACCAGCGCGGCCATCGGCGTCCACCCCAGCTGACCGAGTCTGCGCAGCAGATAGCCGACGACGATGACCTCCTCCAGCACGGAGTTCTGCGCCGCGGAGAGGATCAGCACCGGAAACCTCCACCACACCTCGGGCAGCGATTCCGGCTCCACGGTCAGATTGAAGCCCGCCTCCTGCATCGCCAGATAGAACGCGAGCCCGGTGCTCCCGATACCGGCCGCGATCAGTGTGCCGCGCCCCAGGTCGGGCCAGGGCCGCCGGCCGTCGAAGCCGATGGCGCGCAGCCCGCTGCCCTCCCGCGTCAGCAGATGCGCGACCAGCAGGACCGGCACCAGCGCCGTACAGATCCCGAAGAGCTGCCAGGTGAGGTCGAGCCACGGCCGGCCGGGGGCCGCCGAGGTGTTGAGCTTCGCCGCCTGGTCGCTCAGCGCCTCAGGTCTGGTCAGCGAGCCGATAAAGCTGATCAGCGCCGACACTCCGCTCGCACCGAGCGAGAGCGCCAGTACCAGTACGGTCTCGGACCGCAATGTCCCGCGTGAGATGGCCTCCCTGGGACGGGAACCGTCCTCCAGACCCGCCTCCGCCTGCACACCTGCCTCCAGTTAGGTAATCCCGCCTCATGCCCCACGCGGTGCCGCTAGGGTCTCGAATGCAGGTACGAAGATCGCGCGCGACAGGCCGGGGGAGCAATTCGCCGTTCGCGTGGCGAGGCTCGTCCTCGTCCACTCTTCCAGCCCTTGTACACCCTTCATGAAGGAGGGGCGCCACCGTCATGGGACGTCACAGCTTGCCCGACGCGAAGGCGACCGGCACGGGCAGGGCCCGTTCACCGCGCCGTCGCACCGTCTCCATCGCCACCGCGCTGGTCCTGGCCGTGGCGGCGGGGACGGGGGTGGCGGCGCAGAGCGGGCTCCTCTCCTTCGCGGACTCCTGCGCGGACGCCCCGGTACGGCTCGACCTGGCGGCCTCCCCCGATATCGCCCCCGCGCTGCGCGCCATCGCGGACCGCGCGCGGCAGGACCGCGTGACCACCGACGGCCACTGTCTCGACGTACGGGTCGAGGCACGCGAGAACTACCAGGTCGCCGCCGCGCTCGCCGACGGCTCCGGGGCACCCGGCTACCAGGTGTGGGTGCCCGACTCCGACGTCTGGGTGGAGCGGGCCAAGGGGCTGGGCGACGGCATCTCACTGACCCCCGCCGGTACGGTCGCCCTCTCTCCGGTGACACTGGCCACCGTACCCACGGCCGCGCGCGCCCTGGGCTGGCCCCGCGAGCGCTACACCTGGGCCGAACTGGCCGCGACCGCGACCGGCGACGACGGGCTGCTGCTCGGCTCGGGCGACCCCGCCCGCAGCGCCACCGGGCTGCTCGCGCTCAGCAGCATCGCCGAGTCCTCGCGGGAGGAGGGCGCGGACGGCGACACCCGTACCGCCGCCACCGCCGAACTCCTCACCCAGCGCGTCTCCGACACCGACACCCGGGTGCTGGAGACGCTGGCGCGCGACGACTCGGGCGCGGAGAAGGGCAATCCCCGCCGCAATGAGGCGGTGCTGCTCTCCGAGCAGGCCGCGTTCGCCCACAACTCCGAAGGCAACGGCTCCGCCGGGCTGCATCTCTTCTATCCCACGGACGGCGCGCCCGTACTCGACTACCCGTACAGCATCGTCGACGAGACGGAGCTGACCACCGACCAGAGCCGCGCCGCCATGCGGTTCATGGCACTGCTCGGCGACGAGGGCGCGTACCGCACGCTCCGGAAGCACGGCTTCCGGGTGGCGGACACGGCGCTGGACCCCGCCCTGGTCCGTACGGCGGGGGCCCTCTCGCCCCAGCCGTACGACGGGAACGACGCGGGACCGCCGTCCTCGGAGGCCCTTCAGCGGGCGCTCGGCCTGTGGACGGTGACGGTGCAGAGCGCGCGGCTGACGACGGTCGTGGACACCTCGGGTTCCATGGCGGCGGCCGTGCCCGGCCGGGACGGCCAGAGCCGGATGGATGTCACGAAGGCCTCGCTGCTGCGGGCGCTCGCGGGGTTCACCCCCGAGGACGAGATCGGCCTGTGGGAGTTCTCCACCCGGCTGGACGGCGCCAAGGACTACCGCGAGCTGGAGCGAACGGCCCGGCTGGGCATGCCGGTGAAGGACGGCGGCACCCACCGGGACCGGCTCTCGGACGCCTTCACCGCGCTCAAGCCCGTACCGGGCGGCGACACCGGTCTGTACGACACGACGCTAGCCGCCTACCGGGAAGCGGTGGCCACGTACGTCAGCGGGAAGTTCAACGCGCTCGTCATCCTCACCGACGGCTCCAACAAGGACGACGACTCGATCTCACGGGCCGAACTGATCAAACGGCTGAAGACCGTCGTGGACCCCCGCCGCCCGGTGCCGCTGATCGCGATCGCGGTGGGCCCCGACGCCGACCGGAACGAGGTCGACACGATCGCCAGGGCCGCCGGGGGCGCCGGTTACGAGGTGAGCGATCCGGCGGAGATCCAGACCGTGATGCTCCGGGCCGTCATGCTGGCGGCCGGGCTGACCGGCCCCGACGCGACGGCGGCCGACCGCCGCTGAACACGGGCCCGCGGGCGGGGCGCGCCGAGCGGCGTACGGCCCGCCGACGGGGTGTGCTCGGCGCCGGTCGGCCCGCCGACGGGTCGGCGGGCCGTACGCGGCGCCTCTCAGCGGGTCCCGCCGCCCAGCCGAACTCGTCGCCCAGCCGGTGCCGTCGCCCCAGCCGATCCCGTCGCTCAGCCGATCCCGTCGCCGGAAGCCCCCGGGAACCCCAGCGGCCAGCTGTGCACCGGCTCGCCCTGGTGCATCAGCTCGCAGTAGCGGCGGGTCATGGCCGCCAGCGCGGCGTCCCGCTCAAGACCGGCCTCCAGCGCCCGGTGGAAGGTGTCCACCTGCCACGCGGCTCCGTTCGTCCGCCGCTTGCAGCGCTCCTCGATGACCCCGAGATAGAAGTCGCGGTCGGCCGGCTCGATCTGCCACGCGTCCAGACCGGCGGCGGCGAGCGGCAGCAGTTCGTCGCGTACGAGCTTCACCACCGGCACGGTCGTCAGACCGGCGGCCCGGCCGGGGCGCGGCCAGCGCAGCTCCGCGTCGATGCCATGGCGGCAGGCGAGGTCGAAGTTGGCCGCCGCGTCGGCGAACGGCAGCCGGGTCCAGACCGGTCTGGCGTCCTCGGCGAGCGCGCGCACCAGCCCGTAGTAGAAGGCGGTGTTGGCGATCACGTCGGTGACGGTGGGGCCGGCGGGCAGGACGCGGTTCTCCACCCGCAGATGCGGTACGCCGTCGGCGACCTCGTACACCGGCCGGTTCCAGCGGTAGACCGTGCCGTTGTGCAGCGCGAGTTCCTGGAGCTCCGGCACTCCACCGCTGTCGAGCACCCGCAGCGGGTCCTCGTCGTCGCAGATCGGCAGCAGCGGCGGGAAGTAGCGCAGATTCTCCTCGAAGAGGTCGTACGCGGATTCGATCCAGCGCTCCCCGAACCAGGTCCTGGGGCGCACCCCCTGGGCCTTCAGCTCCGGCGGCCGGGTGTCGGTGGCCTGTTCGAAGAGCGGCGGCCTGGACTCCCGCCACAGCTCCCGGCCGAACAGGAACGGCGCATTGGCACCGAGTGCCACCTGCACCGATGCCATCGCCTGGGCGGCGTTCCACACATCGGCGAACCGGTCGGGTGTCACCTGGAGATGGAGCTGTACGGAGGTGCAGGCGGCCTCGGGAGTGATCGACGACGAGGTGCACGTAAGCCGCTCGACCCCCTCGATGTCGAGGGTGAAATCCTCGCCCCTGGCCGCCAGCATCTGTTCGTTGAGCAGGGTGTAGCGGTCGACGTCGGAGAGATTCGCGGAGACCACGTCATGCCGGGTGAGGGTCGGGAGAATTCCGATCATCACGATCCCGGCGTCCACCTCGCTTGCTTTGCGGTGGGCATATCCGAGGCCGGTACGGAGTTCCTCGGCGAGCTGGTCGAGAACCCGTCCGCCCAGCCGGTGCGGAGCCACGTTCACTTCCATGTTGAACATTCCGAGTTCGGTCTGGAAATCACCGCTCGCGATACGCTTCAGCACCTCGGCATTCATCATCCGGGGCATCCCGTCGGATCCCGCGAGATTCAGCTCGATCTCCAGACCCATCAGATTCTTGGGTCGGTCGAACCCCTCCTCCGCCAGGAGCCGCCCCAGCACCGCCAGGCACTGCTGCAGCTTTCTGCGGTATTTCTGCCGATCGGACAGTCCGGAACCGCCCGCCTCGACCTTCTCACCCATCGAAGTGTCCCTCCTCGATCGAGTGGGCAGCCCGCGGCACCGGGCGCTCGCGTCACGATCGATAATGCCCACACGGAGTGATCCGTAACGTCCCACCGACGCCGCGTACCGGGTACAGTGTGGACATCGGTCGTGCGGCACATTCCTATGGCATGGCGTGGTGTTCTGTATCCACTGCCCGACCGGCCGCGAAAAACGCCGACGAGTTTCGGCCGTCCGCGGCGGATCAAACGCCCCAGGCCAGACGCCTGCGTTCCGCGCTTATCAGCAGAAACCACGCAGGAGATGGACTTAATAGTGCCTTGTCCGCAATATGCAGGACAGCTAGCAGAAACATGACACGAACACGTGTCGTATAAACTCCCGTATACGAGGCAGAGAGTCGGCATCGGCCGTACAGCCATGCGCCCACCTCTGACCCCGCATGCTGACAGCGACGTCCGCACCCGCCCATGCTCCACCTCACGCGTCACCCCTGTCTCCTGAGTGAGAGGCAACCCACCATGCCGCTGCATGTTCCCCCGGCCCCCGCGCCCGCCCTGCGCAGCGTTCTCGCGGCACTCGGTTCCCCTACCGCCGTGCGCGATGCCCGCACCCCCGCTCTGCAGTCCGTCCAGGGACCTCTGAGTCCAGAACTCCCGCTGCCCGTCCATGTGCTCGACCACGTCAGCCCGGCAGCCCGGACGACCGCTCCGGCGGGACGTACGCCCCGCACCAGGCTGGCCGGCTGGCGCTTCCTGATCCGCAGCGGTGACCACGCCGTCGCGGCGGCGGACACGATGCTCACCGCGGACGGCTGGGCCTTCGCGCGCTTCTTCGAGGGCCCGTACGTGACCGCGACGGAGCGGGCGGTACGGCAGGCGGAGGCCCTGGGGACGGCGTACCAGCCCCGGCTGCTCTCGGTGCCCGAGCTCTACATGCTGACGCTCTGGCTGCACGGGGACACGGAGGCGGACGCCTCCACGGGGGCTCCCGCGCCGGCCGACATCCTGGTGCCGCTCGCGCCGGCCCCGCCGGGCATCGCGGCCCACCGTCCGCACCGGGTCGCCGAGTTGCTGCCCATGATCGGACTGCGGCTCGCGCCCGCGCCACTCCTGCGTACGCCGGCCTGAAGCCGGAGCGCGGGCAGCGCGCCCGCGTCGCGCACTCTCCCGTACCCCGCGGCCGCTATGGTCGCGGGGTACCTTTCTGCCCATCCGGGCTAGCCCGGTCCGGCCACCCCGAACCACCCGAAAAGACGGTCAAGTTGAACTGAACCGTCCGGCTGGGTGACACGTCCTTGAGCAGAAGGAAGCGCTGTCGCGAAATCCCTGCGGATTGCCGTCCGTAGGGCAACACTAGGACTGGACCAGACGAACACGGGGGGCGGCCTTGACCACATCCAGCCGCAGGACACTCACTACGACACAGCGAAAGAACTCGCCCATGTGCCAGCACCAACCACCCTGTCCCACAGCCGACTCCGCCGACCGCGACGCCGCCCGACTGATGGCTCACCACCCCGAGCAGGGCTGGAGTCTGCTGTGCAATGGCGTTCTGGTCTTCGAGGACACCGGCGAGCTGCTGCCCGACGGGAAGATCATCGCCCCGCACCGGCCGCTGCGGACCGAACAGGTGGTGACGGCGGCCTGATGCCGCCCGGTGGCGTCCGAACGCCGCCGGAATGACTGGGGCCGGCCCGGAGACTTTCCTCCGCACCGGCCCCGACGCATATCCGGCCCCGCGAGCCGACCCCTCCGTGCCCGGCAGGGCCCGGCCGTCAGTTGTCGTACGCGTCCAACGGCGGGCAGGAGCAGACCAGATTGCGGTCGCCGAAGGCGCCGTCGATACGGCGCACCGGCGGCCAGTACTTGTCCGCCGCCGAGACCCCGGCGGGGAAGACCGCCTCGTCGCGGCTGTACGCGTGCTCCCACGCACCGCCCAACGCGGCGGCCGTGTGCGGGGCGTTGCACAGCGGGTTGTCGTCCGCGGACCACTCACCCGACGCGACCTTCTCGATCTCCGCGCGAATCGCGATCATCGCCTCGCAGAAGCGGTCGATCTCGGTCAGGTCCTCGCTCTCGGTGGGCTCGATCATCAGAGTCCCCGCCACCGGGAACGACATGGTCGGCGCGTGGAAGCCGTAGTCGATCAGCCTCTTCGCGATGTCGTCGACGCTGACGCCGGTGGCCTTGGAGAGCGGCCGCAGATCCACGATGCACTCGTGGGCCACCAGGCCGTTCGGACCGGTGTAGAGCACCGGATAGTGCGGCTCCAGGCGCTTGGCGATGTAGTTGGCGGCGAGCACGGCCACCTGCGTCGCGCGCTTGAGGCCCTCGCCACCCATCAGCCGCACATAGGCCCAGGAGATCGGCAGAATGCCGGCCGAGCCCCACGGAGCCGCCGAGATCGGTCCGACGCCCGTCCCGGGCCCGGCCGCAGGCTGGAGCGGGTGGTTGGGCAGATACGGGGCGAGGTGGGCCCGTACCCCGACCGGGCCGACGCCGGGACCGCCGCCGCCGTGCGGGATGCAGAACGTCTTGTGCAGATTCAGATGCGACACGTCGGAACCGAACCGGCCCGGCTTCGCCAGCCCCACCAGCGCGTTGAGGTTCGCGCCGTCGACGTACACCTGGCCGCCCGCGTCGTGCACGGCCGCGCAGATGTCACCGATGTGCTCCTCGAACACCCCGTGCGTGGACGGGTAGGTGACCATCAGGACGGCCAACTCGGCGCCGTGCTTGGCGATCTTGGCGTGCAGGTCCTCGACGTCGACATCGCCGTCCTCACGGGTCTTGACGACGACGACCTTCATGCCGGCCATCACCGCGCTCGCCGCGTTCGTGCCGTGCGCGGAGGACGGGATGAGACAGACGGTGCGTCCCGTGTCACCGTTGGCCCGGTGGTACGCCCGTACCGCCAGCAGACCCGCCAGCTCGCCCTGCGAACCGGCGTTGGGCTGGAGGGAGACCGCGTCGTAGCCGGTGACCTCGGCGAGCCGCTCCTCCAGTTCCCTGATCAGCGTCAGATACCCCTGCGCCTGGTCGGCCGGCGCGAAGGGGTGCAGCGCACCGAACTCGGGCCAGGTGACCGGCTCCATCTCGGTCGTCGCGTTCAGCTTCATCGTGCAGGAGCCGAGCGGGATCATGCCGCGGTCCAGCGCGTAGTCGCGGTCCGCGAGCCGGCGCAGATAGCGCAGCATCGCGGTCTCGGAGCGGTACTGGTGGAAGACGGGGTGCGTCAGATAGTCGTCGGTCCGCAGCAGCGCGCCGGGCAGCGCCTCCCCGGTGGCCTCGTCCAGCGCCTCGATGTCCCCGGTCACGCCGAAGGCGGTCCATACGGCGGCCAGTTGCGTACGGCCGGTGGTCTCGTCGCAGGCGATGGAGACATGGTCGGCGTCGGCCAGGTGGAGGTTGACCCCGCCCTCACGGGCGGCGGCGACCACCTCGTCGGCGCGGCCCGGGACGCGGACGGTCAGCGTGTCGAAGTACGCGCCGTGCACGACCTCGACGCCGCCGGCGCGCAGCCCCTCGGCGAGCAGCGTGGCGTAGCGGTGGGTGCGGCGCGCGATGGACCGCAGCCCCTCGGGACCGTGGTACACCGCGTACATCCCGGCCATGACGGCGAGCAGCACCTGCGCGGTGCAGATGTTGCTGGTGGCCTTCTCGCGGCGGATGTGCTGCTCGCGGGTCTGGAGCGCCAGCCGGTACGCCTTGTTGCCGTCGGCGTCCACGGAAACCCCGACGAGCCGGCCCGGCAGGCTGCGCGCGAACTTCTCGCGTACGGCCATGAATCCGGCGTGCGGTCCGCCGAAGCCCATCGGGACCCCGAAGCGCTGGGTGGTGCCGACCGCGATGTCGGCGCCCAGCTCACCCGGTGAGGTGAGGAGCGTCAGCGCGAGCAGATCGGCGGCGACGGTGACGATCGCGCCGAGGCCGTGCGCCCGCTCGACCACGGGCCTGATGTCCCGTACGGCCCCCGAGGCGCCCGGGTACTGGAGCAGCACGCCGAAGACCCCGCGCTCGGCCACCTCGGCCGGAATGCCCTCGCTCAGGTCCGCGACGACGACCTCGACACCGGTCGGCTCGGCGCGGGTCTCGATCACGGCGATGGTCTGCGGCAGGGCGTCGGCGTCCACCAGGAAGACACCGCCCTTGACCTTGCCGACCCGGCGGGCGAGCGCCATGGCCTCCGCCGCCGCGGTGCCCTCGTCCAGCAGGGAGGCGCCCGAGGTCGGCAGCCCCGTCAGCTCGGCCACGACGGTCTGGAAGTTGAGCAGCGCTTCGAGCCGGCCCTGGGAGATCTCCGGCTGGTACGGCGTGTACGCGGTGTACCAGGCCGGGTTCTCCATGACGTTGCGCAGGATCACCGACGGCGTGTACGTGCCGTAGTAGCCGAGCCCGATCATCGGCGCGAGCACCTGATTACGGTCCGCGAGGGAGCGCAGCTCGGCCAGTACCTCGGCCTCGGTCCGCGCTCCCGGAAGCCGCAGCGCCTCCGTGCTCTTGATGACGTCCGGCACCGCGGCGGCGGTCAGCTCGTCGAGCGAGCCGTAGCCGACCTGCGCCAGCATCTTCGCCTGCGCCGGTGCGTCGGGCCCGATGTGGCGCTGCTCGAAGGGGGTGCCTCGCTCCAGCTGGGAGAGCGGAATGCGGTTGACGGTCATTGCGGAGGCCTCCTGGTCGACGCGACCTGTGAAGGGCACCGAGACACGGGTGCCCGAACGGCCTCCCCCTCTGTCATCTCGACCTGAGAGCTTCACCGGCCCGCCCGGAGGCAGCCCGGCTTTCACCGTCGGTGAGAGCGGATGCCGTCCGACGTCCGCCCTGCTTTCCAGAGTGACCTCGTCCGTGCGGTACGGGGGCCTGAGAGATTCCGGGGAGGATTTGCTCCTTCGGCGCCTCCGGCCTTCTCTCCGGAGGACTCTCCCGCACGGGGTCAGCAGCCGCTTGCCAGCCTACCAGCGCGGCCTTCGGCACAACTTTCGAGTGGCCGACGTCCGAGTTCTGCACTTTTGTAGTATTCACAAGCAGTTGCGAGCAGTTGCGACCAGTTGGAGGGACCGTGGAGACCGACATTGATCCGCGCAGTCTGATAGGCCGCAAGGCGTTCGACCGCAACGGCCATAAGCTCGGGACTGTGGACGAGGTCTATCTCGACGACGCCACCGGAATCCCGGAGTGGGCCGCCGTCCGTACGGGACTCTTCAGTCGCGACGCCTTCGTCCCCCTCGCCCCCAGCACCCTGTCCCAGGACGGCCTGCGGATCCCGTTCGAGCGGGCGCTGATCCGGGACGCCCCCGATTTCGGTGTCGGCCGGCATCTCTCCCCCGACCAGGAACTCCAGCTCTACCACCACTACGGTCTGGCCCTTCCGGACCCCGAGTCACCCGAACGGCCCGCGTCCCTGTCCGACCGTGACTCCGAGCGCGACTTCGGACGGCTGGCCGGCCAGGACGACTGACCCGCCACCGCCGGCACCAGGGGCAGCGGCTCGGACAGCTCCAGATCGGGGTCGTCGGCCCAGAAGGTCCGTACCCGTCCCGGCGCGGACCCCGGCTCCTCGAACCGTACGGTGACCCTCCGCAGCCCGCTGCCCTGCACCCACCCCGCGCCGAACTCCCGATGGCGCACGTCGTGTCCCGCCGGGAAACGCCGCTCGGCGGGCACGTCCGGTACCTCCACAGGCCCGCCGCTCCCGCCCGCTCCGGGCACCGCCGTCCCGTCACCGGCCGCCCCTCCCGCGCCCGCGGTCCCCGCCGCGCCCGCACCCACCGGCTCGCGCTCCCGCTCGGCCGCCGGCGCGTGCGGGGCGGCGGCGGACTCCTCGGCCGCCGCCTGGGCGAAGAGGTCCTCCTGCGTGAAGTCCGCGAGCCCCGTCACCCCCACCCCGAGCAGCCGTACCCCGCCCGTGGTGTCCACCGACTCCAGCAACCGCCCCGCGGCCTCCCGCACCACCCCAGGGTCGTCCGTGGGCCCGCGCAGGGTCTCCGAGCGGGTCAGGGTCGAGAAGTCGTACCGCCGCACCTTGAGGACGACGGTACGGCCCGAACGCCCGGCCGCCCGCAGCCGCTCGACGCACCGGTCCGCGAGCCGGTCCACCTCCGTACGCACCCGGACCCGGTCGTGCAGATCGACATCGAAGGTGTCCTCGACCGACACGGACTTGGCATCGCGCTCGGACACCACGGCCCGGTCGTCACGCCCCAGCGCCATCCGGTACAGCGAGGCGCCGTGCGCCTTCCCCAGCAGCCGTACGAGCTCGTCCTCACCCGCCTCGGCCAGCTCGGCGACCGTGGTCATGCCCGCCCGGCGCAGATGGTCCGCGGTCGCGGGCCCGACCCCGGGCAGCGTGCGCACCGGCATGGGTCCCAGCAGCGCGCGCTCCGTACCGGGCTCTATGAGCACGAGGCCGTCCGGCTTGGCCTGCTCGGAGCCGATCTTCGCCAGCATCTTGGAGCCCGCGAGCCCCACCGAACCGCTGAGCCCCGTCACCGCCCTGATGTCCCTGCGCAGCCGCTCACCCGCCGCCAGCGCCGAGGCGGTGTCATCGGCCGAGCCGCCCGCCTCCAGGTCCACGAACGCCTCGTCCAGGCTCAGCGGCTCCACCAGCGGCGAAAGCCTCCCCAGCAGCTCCATCACCTGCTCGCTGACCGCGCGGTAGAGCGCGAAGCGCGGCACGAGATAGGCGGCGTTCGGCGCCAGGCGCCTCGCCTGGGCCATCGGCATCGCCGAGTGCACCCCGAAGCGCCGCGCCTCGTACGAGGCCGTGGAGACCACCCCACGCGGCCCCAGACCGCCGACCACCACCGGCTTTCCGCGCAGGCTCGGCTTCGCCGCCTGCTCGGCGGCGGCGAAGAAGGCATCCATGTCCAGATGCAGGATCGTCGGCGCGGATCTCACATCACCGATGTTCCCTCACACCACTGACAATCGGCGGGGGACGCGGGTCAGACAGCCCGGTCCCGCCGCCGTCTGGCCAGTTCATCGGCGGGGTTGTTGCCGATCAGTGTCTCGCCGGTGTCGATCCGCTCCCCGTGGAGCTGGGACAGCGCGGCCTCGACATCCCGCCACACCACACCGACCGCGATCCCGAAGACCCCCTGGCCCCCCTGGAGCAGGCTCACCACCTCGTCGGGCGAGGAGCACTCGTAGACGGTCGCGCCGTCACTCATGAGCGTCACGCGGTCCAGGTCCTGGAAGCCGCCCGCCCGCAGATGCTGGACCGCCGCCCTGATGTTCTGCAGAGCGACCCCGGTGTCCAGGAACCGCTTCACGATCTTGAGGACGACCACATCCCGGAAGCTGTAGAGCCGCTGCGTGCCCGACCCGTACGCGGGGCGGACACTCGGCTCGACGAGTCCCGTGCGTGCCCAGTAGTCCAACTGGCGGTACGTGATCCCCGCCGCCGCGCACGCGGTCGGACCCCGGTATCCGACCGTCTCCGCACCGGGGTCGGGGGTACTGCCGTGAAGCGGATACGGACCGCCCGCCGCCGTACTGTCGCCGCTGCTTCTCACGCCGACCCTCCGTCCTTGACCTGCCCTGTCGAAGGTAGGCAGTCACCCGGGGTGCGTCAACGATCGCCACACTCGCCACGCCGAGTGATAATCACCCTGAGTGTGGTTTCCCGTGCCCCTTTTCGGGGAAAGGCTGACCGAATGCGCTGACAGAGCCCGGCGCAGCGCTCACCGGCCGCTCACTGGCTGTTGGTCCCGAAGTCCTCCGGAGAGATCTGATCGAGGAACTCGCGGAACTTCTCCACCTCGTCCTCCTGCTCGTCCGGGATGGCGATGCCGGCATCGTCCAGAACCCCGTCACTGCCGTAGATCGGCGTGCCCGTGCGCAGCGCGAGCGCTATGGCATCGGACGGCCTGGCGCTCACCTCGACCCCGCTCGCGAAGACCAGCTCCGCATAGAAGACCCCTTCACGGAGGTCCGTGATCCGGACCTCGGTGAGCTCCTGGCCCACCGCTTCCAGCACGTCCTTGAAGAGATCATGGGTCAGCGGCCGGGCCGGGGCCATGCCCTGCTGGGCGAAGGCAATGGCGGTCGCCTCCCCCGGTCCGATCCAAATGGGGAGGTACCGGTCGCCTCCCACTTCACGCAGGAGCACGATCGGTTGGTTGGAGGGCATTTCCACCCGGACACCCACAACGTCGAGCTCGTTCACACAGCAACCCTAGGACGTGCCCGGCAGGTTTGGGTAGTCGGACTCCCCCATGATCAGTCCGGCAGGACCCCGAGAGCGGTCCGGACCAGAGCCGCGTGCAGCCGTGTGGAGAGCGCGGCCAGCTCCTTGGTGGTCGCCTCGGCATGGGCCCTGGTCTGCGGGTTACGGTGCCGGCGCAGCGGCGACACGACCTGTTCGACCAGCCCGGCCTCCCGTTCCGCGGCCGCCTTCATGACCCGCAGATGCCGAGGCTCCAGACCGAATCGTCCGAGATCCGAGACGAGCCGGGCCACGGTGACGGCCCCGGCGTCGTAGCCGCCGTCCGGCAACGGCGTGATGAGGCCGTACGATTCCCACTCGTCGAGCAGACTCTCGCCGACCCCGGCGGCGGCCAGCAGCTCGTCACGGCCGATCCGCGCGGCGGTCGGAACTCCAGGCTCCGCGTCCGGGACGGCGCTCAGCGGCCCCCGCTGCGGGCTCGGCAGCTGGACATGCTCACCGCGCCCCGGGGCGTCCAGCTGCTCCCTGATGACCTTCAGGGGCAGATAGTGGTCCCGCTGCATCCGCAGCACCCGGGCCAGCCGCTCGACATCCCCGTCACTGAACTTCCGGTAACCGGAGGGGGTCCTGTCCGGCTCGACCAGGCCCTCCGCCTCCAGGAACCGGATCTTGGAGATGGAGATGCCGGGAAACTCGACCCGCAGCCGGGCGAGCACCGCGCCGATACTCAGCAGCGGCCCGCCCGTGGGGGCGGTACCGGATCCGGTACCGCCCTTCGGTGTGCGCAGCATGGACCTTCCCTGAGGGTCACACGCCCCGCTGGCTCGCGTAGAAGACCAGCCGGTACTTACCGATCTGGACCTCGTCGCCGTTCGCCAGCAGGACCGAATCGATCCGCTCACGATTGACGTACGTACCGTTCAGACTGCCCACGTCCGAGACGGTGAAGCGGCCGTCGGCACCCCTGCGGAACTCCACATGGCGCCGCGACACGGTCACATCGTCCAGGAAGATGTCGCTCTCCGGATGACGGCCGGCCGTGGTCAGCTCGCCGTCCAGCAGGAAGCGGCTGCCCGAATTCGGACCGCGGCGCACCACCAGGAGCGCCGACCCCGACGGCAGCGCGTCGACCGCCGCCTGCGCCTCCGGCGTGAGCGAGGGAAGCGACGTCTGGCCGGTCACCTCGGAGTCATACGCCTCAAGACCCGAGATGGAGATCGTCGAGGTGGTCTCGGAAGCGCGCTCCGCGGGCGCTCCGCCCCGCAGCGGCGCGCCGCAGTTGGAGCAGAACCGACTGGCTTCGGCGTTCCGGTGTCCGCACCTCGTACATACAGGCAAGGCCGACATAGAGGGATCCTCCTGCCGCGACTGCCCCCCGGGAACAGATGAGTCCTCGAAACCTATGCGGCCGGGACCAGCAGGGTCAACAGACGACGCGCCGGGCGCCTCGCCACCCACCTGGTCGCGGAAGAGCGGACGCTCGCCGCCCGGCTCCTCGCTCTGGCCACGGCGCGATGCGCGATGGCGGGCGGAGCCGCTCTCCTCGCGTGCGCTCTTGCCGAACAACTTCGCAAACAACTTCACGGGCGATTCCCCTTGACCGAAACAGACCCGCCCGTGGGGCAGGACGAACCCTGAATGAACACACCTGCCGACCCGGACATCTTGACAACGTCCGTATCCACCGGACAGTTTCCACCACGCACCACGCTGATCGTGCGCCGACCCCCCGCAACCTCATGCCCGCGTACGACGGCTGCCATGCGCCCCCGCCTCACTGCGACGACGACCGAGCGTAGTCAGGACGCTTCGCTGGTCGCAAGGCGTCCACGATGATCTTCTCAGCACGCGTCACCGTGGCCGTGGCCTGCTCCTTCTCCAGCGTCTGGACCACTCCGCCCGGAATGTTGAGGGCGGGCTCCAGATCCTGTGGCTTACCGATGACCTTGAAGACGTACGGGGCGGCGACTCGGTTGCCGTCCACCTGGACGTCACCCCCCGTACCCGAGAAGTATGTATCGGCGACCACCCGCACGTCATTGACCTGAATGGCCTCGGCGCCCGCCGCCCGCAGCTCCTGGATCGCGTCGAGCAGCATGTCCGGCTCGACCGTACCGCTGGGATCGTCGATGGTCAGCGTGATCCCGGGCCCCTGCGCCGCGACCGTGCCGGCCAGGATGCCCAGCTGCTGCTCCTTCTCCCGCGTCTGCTTGCGCGCCTCCTCCGCCTGGTCCGAGCTGGTCTCCAACTCGGTGCGCTGGGCGTCGAGACGCTGCTTCTCGTCCTCAAGGCGCTGCGTGCGGTTGTCGAGTTCGTCGAGGATGCGCACCAGGTCCTCCTGGCGGGCGCCCCGCAGCGCGCTGTCGTCGTTGTTCGACGTGACCTGGATGGCGAGCCCGAGTCCGAGCACGAACAGCAGGACGGCGACGATCAGCTGGGCCCGGGTGACCCTCGGCGGCCACAGCCCCGCGGCCAACCGCTGACGTCCGGTGAGCTGTTGGCGCTCCGGCTCCGACGCGCCGCCCGTACCGTTCCCGTTCCCGGGGTTCTCTCCGCCGTTCATCGGCCTCACGCCCGGAACACGTGCCGGCGGATCGCGGCAGCGTTGGAGAAGATACGGATACCGAACACGACCACCACGCCGGTGGACAACTGGGCACCCACGCCCAGCTTGTCACCCAGGAACACGATCAGCGCGGCCACGACCACATTCGACAGGAACGAGACGACGAAGACCTTGTCGACGAAGATTCCGTCGAGCATGGCGCGCAGTCCCCCGAAGACCGCGTCGAGCGCGGCGACGACGGCGATCGGCAGATAGGGCTCGACCACCGCCGGCACCTCGGGCCGGACCAACAATCCGACCACGACTCCCACGACGAGGCCCAGTACGGCGATCACGATGTGCCCTTCCCGGTGTTGGCCGCGCCCTGTCCGTTGCCCTTCCCGGCGTCGGCGGCCTTCGGCTCTGCTGTACGTACGATCAGGCTCGGCGCGGCAGGCAGACGCACCTCTTCCTGATCCGAAATGCTGGTGCGAATACCGAAGTTCTCCTGGAGCGCGTGCAGATACTGGCCGTCTGCGCTGTCCTGGAACGCGGTGCTCAGCTTCTTCCCGTCCCCCACCGCGAGCACCGTGTACGGCGGCACCAGCGGCCTGTTGTCGACCAGTATGGCGTCGCCCGCGGCCCGGATCGCGGACAGCGAGGTCAGCCGCTGCCCGTTGATCGCGATCGCTTCCGCGCCCGACTCCCACAGCCCGTTGACGACGCGCTGCATGTCGCGGTCGCGCACCCGGCCCGTATCGGAGAAGCCGCTGCTCTCCCGCGGCCCGTCACCACCGGACTCGGCGTCCTTGGCGTCATCCACCACGAGCTGCACGCCAGGACCGTGCACCGGCGTCGCACCCGCGAGCAGAGCGACCAGTTCGCCCTGGTCGCCGCCGTGAGCCCGCAGGGCCGCGCGCTGGCGCTCACCCACCTCGGCGCGCAGCTTCTCGACCGTGCTCTCCAGCGTGTCCGCCGTGGCGGTCTCCGCGTCGATCCGGCTGATGAGTTCCTCGCGCTCCTTGGCCACCACGGGCGCCGAGATCCGCGCCTGGGCCGCGCCGACGGTGACCACGAAAGCGGCCAGCACCAGCCCCGCGGCGAGGCCGAGCTTCGCTTTGAGCGTGCGCGGCAGACCGCCTTCTTCCGCGTCCCTGCGGGCCGCCGCCTCCGCGTAGCCCTCGTCGAGGCTGTGGTCCATCACATTGTTCAGCAGCGACATCGACGCGTCGGGGCGCGGTGGCGGAGAGCCGGTGCTCCGAATGGGGGGCTGCTGCGACATGACGCACATCGTCGCACGTCGGGGCCGCTACCGCCGAATGGCCCCACCGGCGCGCCGTACGGCGGTCGATCACGCCGTACGGCACACCGGTGTCACACCCGCGAAGGGCCTCAGTGACCTGCGCTGTCCACGACCGACGACCACTCGTCGAGCAGCGCCTGCGCCGACGCGTCGTCGGGGCCTTCCGCCCACAGATGAGTGACGGCCTCGGCCGGGTCGGGCAGCACCATCACCCAGCGGCCGTCGGCCTCCACCACACGCACCCCGTCCGTCGTGTCCACCTGCCGGTCCCCGGCCGCCTCGACGACGCTGCGCATGACCAGCCCCTTGACGGCCCAGGGCGTCGCCAGATCCCGGCGCAGCACATGGGCGCGCGGGATGCGGGCGTCGATCTGGCTCAGCGTGAGCTGCGTACGGGCCACCAGACCGATCAGCCGCACGAAGGCGGCCGTACCGTCCAGGACACTGCTGAACTCCGGCACGATGAAGGCTCCGCGCCCGTCACCGCCGAAGATCGTGGTCTCCTCACGGCCCACCCGGGTCAGATCGTCCGGCGACGTGGTCGTCCACTCCACCTGCGTGCCGTGGTACGCGGCGACCTGCTCGGCGATCCTCGTGGTGGTCACGGGCAGCGCCACCCGGCCGCTGCGGCGCTCGGCCGCGACGAGATCGAGCAGCACCAGCAGGGCGCGGTCGTCCTCGATGATCCTGCCCCGCTCGTCGACCAGCGACAGCCGCTCACCGACGGGGTCGAACCGCACCCCGAACGCGGCCCGCGCCGAGGCGACGATCTCACCGAGCCTGACGAGGCCCGAACGGCGCGACTCGGCCGTCTCCGTCGGCCGGGACTCGTCGAGACCGGGGTTGATGGTCAGCGCGTCGACGCCGAGCCGGCCCAGGAGGCTGGGCAGCACGAGTCCGGCGCTGCCGTTGGACGCGTCGACCACGACCTTGAGTCCGGCCTCCGCGATCCCGGTCGTATCGACATTGCGCAGCAGCGAGCCGGTGTACGAGTCGAAGACGCTGGCCGGGAAGTGCAGGTCTCCGATCTCCCCGGGGAACGCGCGGCGGTACTCCTGCCGCGCGTACACCCGGTCCAGCTTGCGCTGACCGCCCTGCGACAGGTCGGCGCCGCGCTCGTCGAAGAACATGATGTCCACGGAGTCCGGGACCCCGGGCGTGGTGCGGATCATGATGCCGCCTGCGCTGCCCCGGGCCGTCTGCTGCCGGGCGACGGGCAGCGGGACATTCTCCAGGTCCCGTACGTCGATCGCGCTGGACTGCAGCGACGAGATCACGGCGCGCTTGAGCGCACGCGCACCACGTGAGTGGTCACGCGCGGTGGTGACGGTGGAGCCCTTCTTCAGGGTCGTGGCGTACGCGCCCGCGAGCCGCACCGCCACTTCTGGCGTGATCTCGACGTTCAGGATGCCGGAGACACCGCGCGCTCCGAAGAGATGCGCCTGCCCTCTGGACTCCCAGATCACCGACGTGTTGACGAAGGCGCCGGCTTCGATGGTCTTGAACGGGTAGACCCGCACATTGCCCTGGATGATCGATTCCTCGCCGACGAGACACTCGTCGCCGATGACCGCGCCGTCCTCGATCCGGGCGGCGCGCATGATGTCCGTGTTCTTGCCGATCACACAGCCGCGCAGATTGCTGTGCTGCCCGATGTAGACGTTGTCGTGGACGACGGCTTTATGGAGGAACGCGCCGGTCTTGACGACGACATTGGATCCGACGACGGTGTGCTCGCGGATCTCCGCGTCGGCTTCGACCTTGGCGTAGTCACCGATGTACAGCGGACCGCGCAGAACGGCGTCGGGATGGACCTCCGCGCCCTCGGCGATCCACACGCCCGGTGAGATCTCGAAGCCGTCGATATCGACGTCGACCTTGCCTTCGAGCACATCGGCCTGGGCCTTGACGTAGCTCTCGTGCGTGCCGACGTCCTCCCAGTAGCCTTCGGCGATATAGCCGTAGACCTTCTTGCCCTCCTTCATCAGCTGAGGGAAGACATCACCGGACCAGTCCACGGACACGTCGGCCTCGACATAGTCGAAGACCTCGGGCTCCATCACGTAGATGCCCGTGTTCACGGTGTCCGAGAAGACCTGTCCCCAGGTGGGCTTCTCCAGGAAGCGCTCGACCTTTCCCTCTTCGTCCACGATCGTGATGCCGAATTCCAGTGGATTCGGCACCCGGGTCAGACACACCGTCACCAGTGCGCCCTTTTCCTTGTGGAAGGCGATGAGGTCGGTCAGATCGAAATCGGTGAGCGCGTCACCGGAAATGACGAGGAAGGCGTCGTCTTTCAGCGCCTCCTCGGCGTTCTTCACACTCCCCGCGGTGCCGAGCGGCTTCTCCTCGTTGGCATAAGTCAGTTCCATGCCCAGCTCTTCACCGTCACCGAAATAATTCTTGACGAGAGAGGCGAGGAATTGCACGGTTACGACGGTCTCACTGAGCCCATGGCGCTTGAGCAACCGCAGCACATGCTCCATGATCGGCCGGTTTACGACCGGCAGGAGCGGCTTGGGCATGCTTGAGGTCATGGGGCGAAGTCGAGTACCTTCGCCACCGGCCATCACGACGGCCTTCATGTCGGAAGCGTCCTCCTTGAAGAGACGGTCTCGCCGACTTCACCCGTCTGGACAGAGGCCCCATTGACGTCGGGCGCGGGCCGGCGACACTGCGCGGCACCACATCGACGAGCTCAGTCGGCCACGTTGTCCGCCCTGACAAGCCGACGGACCTGGACCACATACAGGATCCCTGCCCACCAATAGAGACTTGTACCCCAAATAGCGAACGCCCATCCGAAAACTTCGGCGAGTGACGCAAGCCAGCCACTTCCGTCACTGAGGAGCAGCAGCGGGAAGGCGTACATCAAGTTGAAGGTAGCCGCCTTGCCGAGGAAGTTCACCTGGGGAGGCGGATAGCCGTGCCTGCGAAGGATGGCCACCATGACCAGAAGCATCAGTTCCCGGGCCACGAGGGCCGCGGTGAGCCAGAGGGGCAGGATCTCCCGCCAGGTGAGGCCAACCAGGGTGGAAAGGATGTAGAGCCGGTCGGCAGCGGGATCGAGAAGTCGGCCCAGGTTGCTGATCTGGTTCCAGCGGCGGGCGAGCTTGCCGTCCAGATAGTCGCTGACGCCGCTCAGCATCAGCACCAGCAAGGCCCATCCATCGCTCTTGGGCCCGCCGAACTCGGGGCGCAGGATCAGCCACAGGAAGAGCGGTACGCCGACGAGGCGGGCCATGCTGAGGACGTTGGGGATGGTGAGCACCCGGTCCGTCTGAACGCGAGTCTCCTGGACCTCCACCCGGGGGCCTCCTGTGTGGAACGTGCCAACGATGCCTCCTGACCCTACCCTCAGGGCCGGCGCACCGACGCAGGGGGGTGAGGAAAGGGGCAAAAGTGAGAGTGTCCCCGGAACGCAGAAATGCCCCGCACCAAAAGGCGCGGGGCATTCCCCTAAAAATTGTTCGGCGGCGTCCTACTCTCCCACAGGGTCCCCCCTGCAGTACCATCGGCGCTATGAGGCTTAGCTTCCGGGTTCGGAATGTAACCGGGCGTTTCCCTCACGCAATGACCACCGAAACACT
>NZ_JBVKAK010000026.1:0-73820 GCF_055639435.1 Streptomyces sp. NPDC039430
CGCCTCGCCGACTGCTTCCCCGCCGTCGACTACTTCGAAAACTCAGGACTCCCCTTCGTCATCGCCCTCAACGGCTTCGACGGACACCAGCCCTACACCCCCGACGAAGTACGCGAAGCACTCCAGATCGGCCCCGACACCCCCATCATCACCACCGACGCCCGCCACCGCGCCGACGCCAAAAGCGGACTCATCACCCTCGTCGAACACGCCCTCATGGCCCGACTCAAGTAGACGGCCCGCTACGGTAGTTGACGTAGGGGATACGAGAGGCGGGCTATGTTCTCCGACACGGCCCGCCTCCATGTTCATAACATTTCGACAGAGAATTCACGGCCCCCGGACACCCGACGCACTCGCCCGGTACCACTGCGCTCACATCAGCCCCGCCTTTTGACGGGGCTCGTTCTTTATGCCCGTTTTACGTGAGGCTTGTACCACTCGGAATGGCTGATTCCTGCTGTTTGGAATGGGGCCCTTCCCCGTGCTGGAATTCGAGAACTCCCGAGTAGTACGGCCCTGAACAGAACACGGCACAAACGTAGGTGCCGACGCCGAGAGGTTGTTGGTCGAGTGAGGCGAAGCAAGACGAGCTCCGCGGAGCAGCAGGCGCGGGGCAACTTCACCCCGCCGCCGCGCGCAGCGGTGCCGCCTGCGGTCGCGACCGGCTCACCGCCGGTGACGGGCAGCTCCAGTCGGTTCTCGCCGCGCAACTGGCGGGTACCCACCCGGCTGAACGCCATTCTGCTCGTCCCCGTGCTGGTCGGCCTCGTCATGGGCGGTTTTCAGGTCAAGGGGTCCATCGACACCTGGCAGGAAGCGCAGGACGCCGAGAAGACGGCGCTCGTCGTACGGGCCGCCTCGGAGTACGGCCAGGCCCTCCTCGACGAGCGTGACCTCACCGCGCAGCCGCTGCTGACCAACAAGCGCGACGCCGAGAGCGTCGTCCGGGCCCGTGCGGCCACGGACGCCGCGAAGAAGAAGTTCGACGTGGCCGTGCGGGACATGCCCGCGAAGCAGGGCCTGGAGCGCCGGCTCAGCCTCTTCCGCGGCGAAGAGCCCAAGCTGGAGAACATCCGGAAGACCGCGTACACCGCGGGCGTCGAGACCCCGGACAAGAACGGCGACAACGGCGGTCCCGTGGCCACCGAGGAGGGGTATGTGCTGGTCCAGCACTCCCTCATGGAGTTCGCCAACGAACTCGGGCTCGGCACGGGCAATATCACCAGCTACGGCCGCACCGTCTACGCGATCCAGCTCGCCAAGGCCGCGGAGTCGCTCCAGCGCTCCATCGGGATGCATCTGCTGGTCAGGCCGAGCCAGAAGGACGACGTCAGGAACGGCCAGTCGGTCGCGTTCTCCTCGTACGCGTATCTGGAGGACATCGCCGTCGGCGAGTACGTGTCCGGCGGCACCGCCGAGGACACCGTCACGCTCCAGGCCGTGATGAAGGAGCAGGCGGCGGCCGGGGCGCGGAAGCTCGCCACCGCGCAGCAGCAGGCCATGGCCGCCGGTGAGGACTTCAAGGCGCCGCCGAGCAAGGACGGTTCGGTCCTGGACGGCATGGTCGCGGCCATCGCCACCGGGGACAGCCCCGAGCAGCTCGCGGCGCGCGGGGTCACGCCCGAGGCGTGGATGGCCGCCTCCACCGCGAAGTTCGACGGCTACACGGTGATCGAGCGGGATCTCGTCGACAAGGCCGTCACCGACGCCGCGCAGATCTCGGACGACGCCAGGAACACCGCCATCACCAACGGCGCCATCGTGGTGATCGCGCTGCTGGCCGCGTTCATCCTGGCGGGCATGATGGCCCGGCAGATGAGCCGTTCGATGCGCGCGCTGCGTACGGCCGCGTTCGGGATCGCCGAGCAGCGGCTGCCGATGCTGGTCGACCAGCTCTCCCGGACCGACCCGGGCCGGGTCGACACCCGCGTCCAGCCCATCCCGATCGATTCGCGCGACGAGATCGGCGAGGTCGCCCGCGCCTTCGACCAGGTCCACCGCGAGGCGGTCAGGCTCGCCGCCGAACAGGCCATGCTCCGCGGCAACGTCAACGCGATCTTCACGAACCTCTCGCGCCGCAACCAGTCGCTGATCGAGGGCCAGTTGTCCCTGATCTCCGATCTGGAGAACAACGAGGGCGACCCTGACCAGCTGGAGAATCTCTTCAAGCTGGACCATCTGGCGACCCGTATGCGCCGCAACGGCGAGAACCTGCTCGTCCTCGCGGGCGAGGAGCCCGGCCGCCGCTGGAACCAGCCGGTGCCGCTGGTGGACGTGCTCCGCGCCGCCTCCTCCGAGGTGGAGTCGTACGAGCGCATCGAGCTGTCCGGCGTACCCGAGACCGAGATCCACGGCCAGTCCGTGACCGACCTGGTGCATCTGCTGGCGGAACTGCTGGAGAACGCCACCACGTTCTCCTCGCCGCAGACCAAGGTGCGGGTCACCGCGACCCGGCTGCCCGACGGCCGGGTGATGATCGAGATCCACGACAAGGGCATCGGCCTGACCGCCGAGGACTTCGCGGACATCAACCACAAGCTGGCCAACCCGCCGACCGTGGACGCCGCCGTCTCCCAGCGCATGGGGCTCTTCGTGGTCGGCCGGCTCGCCGACCGGCACGGGATCCGCGTCCAGCTGCGCCCCTCGGGCGAGCAGGCGGGAACGACCTCGCTGGTCATGCTCCCCGACCCGATCACGCACGGCGGCGGTGGCGGCGAGCCGGCCGCGGCCGACGACTTCACCGTCTCGCAGATCATGCCCGACCAGCCGGCGGCGCCGCTGGAGGAGCAGGCCTTCCCGACCGCTCCGATGCTGACCGCCGCCGAACTCGGCTTCGACGACTCCCGCTACGAGCGGCAGCCGGAGGCGGACGGCCCCCGCACGCTGGACCCCGTCAACCGCACGCTGCGGCGCGAGGAGCGGCGAGCCGCGCTGGGCGGCGCGCAGGACGCCTCGCGGCCGCTCTTCGCCGACCAGGTCGACGGCCAGTACCGCGAGGAGGTCGACGGCCAGTACGCGCCTCAGCAGGCGTCGTACGACCCCGGCTACGCGGCACGGCCCGAGGAGAGCGGAACGGCGTACCAGGGCGGCGGTTACGAGGAGTACCGCGCGCCCGACGCGTTCCCCGGGCAGGGGGCTTATACGGAGGCGTCGTACCAGCCTCAGCAGAGCTCTGAGGGAGCGTACGAGAACGCCTTCGGCGCCCCGCCCCACCAGCAGGAGTGGCCCGCTCAGAACGGCTACCAGGGCGCGTACGAAGCCGAGTCGCGGACCGAAGCGGAATCTGCCGGGGGCGCTCCCGAGAAGGCCCGGGACCGCGTAGGCTTCGACCGTCCGGGCCCTTCCCCGAGCGCGAGCCACGCGCTGACGGATGCGGGCCTGCCGCGCCGGGGGAGCAGCCAGCAACCGCAGGGGTGGCAACCCACTGGACAGGACGAAGGACAGACAGGCCAGACTGGTCAGACCGGCCAGACTGGTCAGGGCGGTCAGGCCGACAGGACCGGTCAGGCCCCGCTGCTCGGCGGGAGCGGCGGCGACGTCAGCAGCAACGGCATCGGCATCGGCCGGAGCGAGGCGGCCGGCTCCGAGGACTGGCGTTCCACGAACGACGACCGCTGGCAGCGGGCCGAGAAGCTGCGCGAGCCCAAAGCCGGCGGAGTCACCTCGTCCGGTCTCCCCCGCCGCGTGCCCAAGGCCAATCTGGTCGAGGGAGCGGCGGAGCAGACCCCGCAGGGCGGTACCCAGGTTTCCCGCGCCCCGGAGGACATTCGTGGCAGGTTGAGCAACCTGCGACGCGGTGTCCAGCGGGGGCGCAACGCGGGAGCGGACACGAACGGACCGGGCTTCGGCTCGGGCAGTACCTACAACCAGGAGCGTTAGTGTGAGCCCGATGAGCCAGGCGGCGCAGAATCTGAACTGGTTGATCACCAACTTTGTGGACAACACCCCTGGGGTGTCCCACACCGTGGTGGTCTCCGCCGACGGACTCCTGCTGGCCATGTCCGAAGGATTCCCCCGCGACCGCGCTGATCAGCTCGCGGCCGTGGCGTCCGGTCTGACCTCGCTCACCGCGGGGGCTTCCCGGATCTTCGAAGGGGGCGCGGTCAACCAGACCGTTGTCGAGATGGAGCGCGGCTTCCTCTTCCTGATGTCCATCTCGGACGGTTCCTCACTGGCCGTCCTGGCGCACCCGGAGGCCGATATCGGCCTGGTGGGCTACGAGATGGCCCTCCTGGTCGACCGCGCGGGCACGGTCCTCACCCCGGACCTCCGCGCCGAGCTCCAGGGAAGTCTGCTCAACTGACAGACAGTGCGCTGCCGCCGCCGCACCATTAGGGTTCGGTGGCGCGGATTCCACAGGTCCGTCAACATAGGGCCCGGCGACCGGCAGTCGGAGGAGGAAACGTGGCTACACCCCCAGGCGGACATCCTTATGACGATGGCGTGCGGTACCCGGGTGAGCATGCCCGGAACCGCTTCAACTTTCCCTCCACGCCGAGCGGTCAGGCCGGTCAGGGGGACCAGGAAGGTACGCGCCCACCACGGCGCGCGCCGCGGCAGCAGCCCCATCCCCCGCCCCAACAGCCGTACGAGCAGCCGCAGCGGCCCCGCATCCAGCCGGTGCAGCCGCGGCACACGCCCGAGCCTGAACCCATGGGCACGCACAACCCGTTGGTGCGTCCGTACGCCATGACCGGCGGCCGGACGAGGCCGCGGTACCAGCTCGCCATCGAGGCGCTGGTCAGTACGACGGCTGATCCGTCCCAGTTGCACGGGCAGTTGCCCGAGCACCAGCGGATCTGCCAGTTGTGTTTCGAGATCAAATCGGTCGCCGAGATTTCGGCGCTCCTCTCCATCCCCCTCGGCGTGGCCCGGATCCTCGTAGCCGACCTGGCGGAGGCGGGACTTGTCGCCATCCATCAGCCCGGCGGCGACGAGGCCGTCGGGGGCCAGCCAGACGTGACACTGCTCGAAAGGGTGCTCAGTGGACTTCGCAAGCTCTAGCGGCGGTGCAGCCCGCTCAACCACCAGCGCGAAGATCGTGGTGGCGGGCGGCTTCGGCGTGGGCAAGACCACGTTCGTCGGCGCCGTCTCGGAGATCAACCCGCTGCGTACCGAAGCCGTCATGACCAGCGCCTCCGCCGGCATCGACGACCTCACCCACACCGGAGACAAGACCACCACCACCGTGGCCATGGACTTCGGCCGCATCACCCTCGACCAAGACCTCATCCTGTACCTCTTCGGCACCCCGGGACAGGACCGCTTCTGGTTCATGTGGGACGACCTCGTCCGCGGCGCCATCGGCGCCGTCGTCCTCGTCGACACCCGCCGCCTCGCCGACTGCTTCCCCGCCGTCGACTACTTCGAAAACTCAGGACTCCCCTTCGTCATCGCCCTCAACGGCTTCGACGGACACCAGCCCTATACCCCCGACGAAGTACGCGAAGCACTCCAGATCGGCCCCGACACCCCCATCATCACCACCGACGCCCGCCACCGCGCCGACGCCAAAAGCGGACTCATCACCCTCGTCGAACACGCCCTCATGGCCCGACTCCGGTAACCGTGACCGTCATACGAAGGCCCCCGCACTCACCAGGAGTGCGGGGGCCTTCGTCGGTGCCGTGCCAGGGCGGAGGATACGGCGTGTGCTCAGCCCTGCCAGCTGTGCGGGGCGCGGAAGCCGGGCGTGCGCTCCAGCCGGCGCCAGCCCGCGGTGGAGCGGCCCCGGTGGGCGGGGGCCTCGGGCTGCGCGGCGGCACGGGCCATCAGCACCGCCGTGATGGCGGCCAGCTCCTCGGGGCCGGCCTGGCCCTTCTCGACGCGCAGCAGGGATTCGTTCGTAAGTTCGCTCATGGAGTCGTGTCTCCGTCTTCTCGGCGGGAGGGCGCGGGCCGCAGGTCTACTGCGGGGGGTTGCCGTGCTTGCGCGACGGCAGGTCGGCGTGCTTGGTGCGGAGCATCGCGAGCGCGCTCGCGAGCACCTCACGGGTCTCCGCGGGGTCGATGACGTCGTCGACCAGTCCGCGCTCCGCCGCGTAGTAGGGATGCATCAGCTCGGCCTTGTACTCCTTGACCATGCGGGCACGCATGGCCTCGGAGTCCTCGGCCTCGGCGATCTGCTTGCGGAAGATGACATTGGCGGCACCCTCGGCGCCCATCACCGCGATCTCGTTGGTCGGCCAGGCATAGGTCAGGTCGGCCCCGATGGACTGGGAGTCCATCACGATGTAGGCCCCCCCGTACGCCTTGCGCAGGATCAGGGAGATCCTCGGCACCGTGGCGTTGCAGTAGGCGTACAGGAGTTTGGCGCCGTGCCGGATGATCCCGCCGTGCTCCTGATCGACACCCGGCAGGAAGCCGGGCACATCCAGCAGCGTGACGATGGGGATATTGAAAGCGTCGCACATCTGGACAAAGCGCGCAGCTTTCTCCGACGCCTCGATGTCCAGGACACCCGCCAGCGACTGCGGCTGGTTGGCGACGATGCCGATGACCTGCCCGTCCAGTCGCGCCAGCGCGCAGATGATGTTACGGGCCCAGCGCTCGTGGATCTCCAGGAAGTCGCCCTCGTCGACGAGTTCCTCGATGACCTTGTGCATGTCGTACGGGCGGTTGCCGTCCGCCGGCACCAGATCGAGCAGCACGTCCGAGCGGCGGTCGGCCGGGTCCTCGGAGACGACCGTGGGCGGGTTCTCCCGGTTGTTCTGCGGAAGCATCGACAGGAGGTAGCGCACCTCGGCGATGCAGGTCTCCTCGTCGTCGTACGCGAAGTGCGCGACGCCCGAGGTCTCCGCGTGCACATCGGCACCGCCCAGACCGTTCTGGGTGATCTCCTCACCCGTGACGGCCTTGACCACATCGGGGCCCGTGATGAACATCTGCGAGGTCTCACGGACCATGAACACGAAGTCCGTGAGCGCCGGGCTGTAGGCGGCGCCGCCCGCGCACGGCCCGAGCATCACGCTGATCTGCGGGATGACACCGGAGGCACGCGTGTTGCGCTGGAAGATCCCGCCGTAACCGGCGAGCGCGGACACGCCCTCCTGGATCCGGGCCCCCGCTCCGTCGTTCAGCGAGACCAGCGGCGCACCGGCCGCGATGGCCATGTCCATGATCTTGTGGATCTTCGTGGCGTGGGCCTCGCCCAGGGCGCCGCCGAAGATCCGGAAGTCGTGCGCGTACACGAAGACCGTGCGGCCCTCGACCGTGCCCCAGCCGGTGATGACACCGTCGGTGTACGGCTTCCTGGCCTCCAGGCCGAAGCCGCTGGCACGATGCCTGCGCAGCTGCTCGACCTCCTTGAACGACCCTTCGTCAAGCAGCAGCTCGATACGCTCCCGAGCGGTCAGCTTGCCCTTCGCGCGCTGTGCCTCGGTCGCCCGGTCGCTCGGCCCTCGACGGGCCTCCTCGCGCAGGGCGTGCAATTCGGCCACACGGCCCCGGGCATCTACGGGCTCACCCGGCGTCTCGTCCACTACGGTCATGTCCCAACCCTACGAAGAGCACCAAGGAATCGCGCCGTAGACTCCACACAGTCTCCTGGCGGTATTCCTGGTGGGCCTGGACAGAACCCGGCCCGTTGCGGGGTTCCCGAACAGCAAGCTACCCCCGGCTCTTGTGGGATTCCCCTAGATGTCAGCGCACGGCAAACTCGCAGCGATGGCTCGCGCCGGCCGTGCCGGGAGTGACCCTCAGGCGTACGCTACGGCCCGCCGCGAGCACCTCGACGGCCGGGTCGCGGCCGGTCACCCGCCGTACCGGCCGGTCCCAGGCGATCTCCAGCGGCTCCCCCGTGCGGGTGGGCCCGCTCACCCGCAGCTCCGCCGTACGGCCGCGGACCACGACGAGCACGCTCGCGGGAGCGGACGCGGTGAGCGGCCCCGCCGTCCCCGGCCGCCAGAAGTTCGCGGCGGTACAGCCGAGCGAGCGGATCTCCACCGCCTGCAGCGCCGCCGTATTGGCGAGGATCCCGAGCCAGTGGCGGTCGGCGGCGCGGGCCGCGACGGTACGCCGGGAGGCGCCGGGCAGCAGCAGATAGGCGTACGCGGCGTCCACCGGATCGGTGCCGTGGTCCAGCCAGAGGGTCCGGTAGCGGCGGGTACGCCGTTCGGTGGAACTGGTGGTGTTGATGTCGCTCCAGGCGCCGGTGCGCGCCTCCACAAGAGTGTGTACGCCGGCGCCGCCGGGGAAGACCCAGCCGCCGTGGCCTTCCAGATGGGCCCAGCGGGGGCGCGGCCCGTCGTCGAGCGTGAACGCGTCGGCGCCGTTCTCGCCGAGGTTGCGGTTGTCCACGACCGTCTCGGCCGGGACCCCGTCCGTGGCGCTGATGCCCGCGCCCAGACAGATGACGGCGTCGGCCGCGAAGAACCACGACTTGCGGGCTTCGAGGGTCGAGCCGAGGCCCTTGAGATGCTGGCCGACGGCGGCGAACTCCCCGTCGGTCACGCCGCCGACCCACCGTACGGCCGGTTTGGGGGCGCCCCACTCGCCGCCGGCCCGGTCCGCGAGCCGCTTGGTGGAGACCGTCGTGCCCGGCAGCCGGTACGGGTCGACCGTGGGCCAGAACCAGTCCGTGTACTGGTCGTTGCCCCGGTCCGCGCCCCACCAGTAGAGCATTCCGGCGCCGGTGTGCCAGCCGCGCGGGTTCTCGCCGTTGCCGCACTCGTAGTGCGTGATCCGGTCCGAGGCCATGGAGAGCGCGGCGGCCCAGCCGGGCCGCCGGTGCACGGCGCGGTCCATCGCGGCGAAGAACGTGTGGCCGACCGGCTCGGGGGCGGCGGGCACGGCCGAGGCGGCGACGGTGTGCAGCCGGGCGAGATCGGCGACGTCGAACTGGCGGGCGGTGAGGATCGGTGAGACGGTGTCCCGCTCGATCCACCCCTTGACCAGGGCGGTCCAGCGCTCCCGCTCGGCCGGGGAGGCGCCGCCGGCGAGCAGCGGGATGGCCGCGATCAGCCCCTGGCCATGGAAGTGATCACTCCGCATCACCCCCTGGTCGTCGCTCATGAGAAAACCGCGGCTGATGGCCCGGCCGTTGACGCCGTCCATCATCAGTCCGTTGTAGATCAGCGGGGCGTAGGCGTGCTCCACGCTGTCGAGGATGATCTGCCGGCGGGGGTCGGTGACGGCCCAGGTGGAGCCGGCGAGCAGGGTGAACAGCCGGCCGAGGCCGTCCAGCATCACCTGCCCGTACGTGCCCGAGTAGGCGACCCAGGTGTGCTGGACGAAGGAGCCGTCGGCGTAGAGGCCGTCGCCCTTCGTGACATACGGGAAGACGGGCGAGAGGGCGTCCCGGGCGAGGGCGAGCTTGGCGGGGGCCCGGCCGAGCACCCCGCGCAGGGCGACGGAGCGGCAGAGGTCGACCCGGTTGGCGCCGGTGCTGGTGCCGGAGTAGTCGGCGAGCAGCGCGTCGGGGATGAAGTGGTCGACGGCGGCGCAGGCCGCCGCCCGCTGTTCCTCGGTGAGGTGCTCGTACAGGACGGCCACGAGATCCATGAGCAGCCGGGGGGAGCCGATCTGCCACTCCCACCAGTTGCCGTACGGAGTGGTCGCGGGGTGGTAGACGGTGGCGGAGAGATGGCCCAGGCCGCGGACGACATCGGCGAGGAGCGCCGCGTCGCCCGTGAGCCCGGTGCCCGGCTGTGCGTACGCCTGGGCCATCGTCCACAGCCTGCTGTAGCTCTGGGTGATTCCGGCGGGCGGGTCGAAGGGGCGGTCAGGCCAGAGGGAGGCGGCGGCCGGGGCCATCGACCGCCGGAAGCGCGCGGCCAGTTCGCCGGTCCGCGCGAGCCGGGAGGCGTACGGCTCGACGGCCGGGTCGTAGCCGGTGCCGAGCTGGAGGTCCGCCCAGCGTCTCCGCAGCTCCTCGAACTCGTCGGCGGCGGCCCGCTGTCCGGCTGCGGCCGGGCGGGAGAGCGCGAGCGGGAGGGGGAGCGAAAGGGGGAGGGGGAGCGAGAGGGCGCCCGCTCCGGTGACGGTCAGAAAGGCACGACGGGACCAGGCGGACAGCAGCGACACGGAAACCCCCACGATCGGAACTCGGAAGTGGTGTAGACCGGCTGACCGTTGGTCTAGCGCAACGTCCGGCCGCTTTCAACGGTCCCGACGCGGTGGGGTGTCCGTGCTCCGAGGCGGGCGCGTGTGCCCAACCACCCTCCGTGTCCGTCATGTTGTGAGGACCGGCTGATTGTGAGAGCGCTCTCACGCTCAACTCTTGACGCGTTCCCCACGCGTCGCGAGAGTGGTTGCCCGCGCAGGCGCGGCCCCCACATACCGCGTTACTCCCTGCGTTCCCCCACATTCCAGGAGAACATTCGTGATATCCCGCAGACTGGTCCTCACCGGTACGGCCGCGACCGCGGCGACGCTCACCTATCCCGTCTGGGGAAGCGCTCTCAGCCCCCACGCGTCCGCCGCCCCGGAGACCTGCGAGCTCGCCCTGGTGAACACGTCGCTGCCGGGCGCGGTCAACGCGTATGTCACCGGCCACGACCAGGCAACCAACGGCTGGGTGCTGCTGCGCGCCGACGGCAGCGTCTACCGGCCCGAGTCACCCGGGGCACCGCAGACCCCGCTGCCGGTCGACTGCGCGATCCCGCTGAACCCCGCGGGCGGCGCGCCGGTCGTCCTGACGCTGCCCCGGATGTTCGGCGCCCGTGTCTACTTCGTGCGCGACGACAAGCTGGACTTCTTCCTCAACCCGGGCCCTGCCCTGGTCGAGCCGGCCTTCGCGACCCCCTCCGACCCCAACTATGGCCGCACCTGGTCGTTCTGCGAGTTCACCTTCAACCAGGACCAGCTGTTCTCCAACATCAGCTATGTCGACCTGGTGACGGCCCTGCCCATCGGCATCAGGCTGGAGGGCGACGCCACCCATACGGTCGCCCCGCTGCCCGAAGGCGCCCTGGAGCGGATCGCGGACGGGCTCACCGCCCAGGCGGGCGTGGACGGCCATCCCTGGGACAAGCTGGTGCTGCGCGGCGGGGACGGGCGGGTCCTGCGGGTCATCTCGCCGCAGAACCTGGCGGGCCAGACGCCCTTCGCGCGGGTCTTCGACAGCTATGTCGACCAGGTCTGGGAGAAGTACCGCTCCACGGATCTGCGGGTCGATCTCCAGGGCGGGCGCGGCGTGTTCACCGGCCGGGTCAGCGGCGACACGCTCACCTTCAACGGGGGCCACACCTTCGCCAAGCCGACCTCGATGGACATCTTCACCTGCAACAGCGGGCCGTTCGCCAACAACCCCGCCGACTCGGACGACAAGAAGGGCCTGCTCGCCCGGCTCGGGGCCGCCTTCAACCGCTCGACGGTGCTCAGCCACGCGGACCAGCCGAACGGCGCCACGGCGGCCGACTACTACAAGGACCCCGTCACCAACCACTTCGCCCGGGTGGTGCACGCCAACACCCCGATCGGCTACGCCTTCCCGTACGACGACGTGCAGCCGGACGGCCGGCCGGACGTCTCGGGCGCGGCGCACGATGGCAACCCGCGCCGCTGGACGGTGTCGGTCGGTTCCTGACCCGGTTCTCCGGCCCGGCACTCGCGTGACGCTCCCGCACGGGAGCTTCCGTACGACGACGGTGCCCCCGCCCTCCCAGGACCGGGAGGGCGGGGGCACCGTCCTGTGCGGGGACCGCCAACGGCGTCAGCAGCCGCCGCAGTTGTAGAACGTCACGTCCCAGTGGTTGCCCTCGTCGGCGTAGAGGTTGCCGGCGCCGGACTGCCACTGCGGGGCGCCGTCACCGCGCACCCCGATGTACGTGAAGGTGTTCTTGACGTAGTTGGTGACGCAGGTGGCCTTGCCGAAGTCGAGCTTGTAGCCGTTCCAGTGCGAGTACGTGCCGCTCGCGTGGCCGGTCTCCGTACCACCCGTGATGTTGAGGGCGCAGCCGCTGGCGCTCTTCAGGGTCTGGGCGCCCTTGGCCGAGTCCAGGTTGAGCTGGTCGAACGACGTACAGGTCGGGGTGTTGCGGTCGGAGCAGCCACCGGACGAGGACCAGGTGATCCCCGACGAGCGGAACATCGAGGTGGCGGTGGCGTGGGTGATCTTGGTCGCGGCCTGAGCGTCCGTGGCCGCGCTCAGAACGCCGAATCCGGGGGCGAAGAGCGCGCCGAGCACGAGGGCGAGCGCGCCGAGAACCGAGCGGATTTTCATTGGGGGGATTCCCTCTCCTGCTGAAGACCATGGAGCCGATTGGTGCCGATGGGCGATGGGCCGACGGGCGGTGGGGCCAATTGGGCGGTGGGGCAGGTGGAACAGAGAGATGGTGCCCGATGTCTACGCGCGTCCGCCAGAGGGCGGCGCGCTCAGCAGAACTCGATCGGGTGACATTGTTGAAATCTGAACCAGACAGGTCTAGGGTGATGGTCGTTGAAGGTTAAACAACAGCCGCGCACCACGTACTCAGGAGCAATCATGGGAATCTTCGGCCGCAAGAACGACTCCACCCAGAGCGCGACCGCCACGGGCACCGCGACCGCCACGGTGGACCCGGCGCTCGCCGCGCTGACCGGTGAGTACACCATCGACCCGGCGCACAGCACGATCAGCTTCACCGTCCGGCACGCGATGGTCACCAACGTCCGGGGCACCTTCACCGAGCACGAGGGTTCGCTGAGCCTGGACGGTTCGGACCCGACCGCCTCGTCGGCGTCGATCGAGGTCGCGATCGCCAGTGTCGACACCGGGATCGCGGACCGCGACGGTCATCTGCGCAGCGCCGACTTCTTCGACGCCGAGACGTTCCCGAAGATGTCCTTCCGCTCCACCTCGGTCGAGCAGCTGGACGCGGAGACCTACCGGCTGACCGGCGACCTCTCCATCAAGGACGTCACCGGGCCGCTCACCATCGACCTGGAGTTCAACGGCTCGGCCACCGACGTGTACGGCAACGAGCGCGTCGGTTTCGAGGGCAGCGCCACGATCCTGCGCTCCGACTGGGGCCTGACCTGGAACACCGCGCTGGAGACCGGCGGTGTGATGGTCAGCGACAAGGTCAAGCTCGGCTTCGACATCTCCGCGATCAAGAAGGCCTGAGATCCATCGGGCCGAGCGGGCCGAGCTTCACGGGGCTGAGATCCACCGGACCGGACACGCCCTAGAACCCGCCGCCGCCGCCGTCGAACCCGCCGCCCCCGCCGAAGTCCCCTCCCCCGCCGAAGCCTCCGCCGCCGAAGTCACCCGGGTCGAAGTCCGAACCCGAGTAGTCTCCGCCGCCGAAGCCGGACGGGTCACCGCCGCCGAAGTCCGCGGCATAGGCGGGGGTCGCCATCATCGAGCCGAGCATCGTGCCCACCAGCAGCCCCGGCAGCAGCCCGCCGCCGAAGTAGCCGCCGGCCCACGGTCCGTACGCCGGTCCGGCCTCCCAGTAGGGGCGGCGGCCGTGCTCGGTCTCGACCGTACGGGTCTGCGGATCCGCGCCGTCCGCCAGCCGGGCGGCGTCGGCGGCGCAGACCGGGACCGTACGCGGGGCACCGGCGGGCGGCGCCCACTGCGCGTCCGTCACCGAAGGGCCGTGCCGCGGATCGAAGAAGCACGGCGAACGGCGCTCCGGAAGCGGGGCGCCCGTCCTGCGCGCGGCCAGTGTGGCCAGCGCGAACCGGCCGTCCTCCAGCGCCTCGGTCACCCCTCGTACGTCCTCGGGCCGTTGCGCCGCGCCCATCAGGGACTTGGCCTTCTCGTAGGAGTCCAGGGAACGTTCGTAGTCCGCGCGCATCGCGTCATCGGCGCCCGGCTCGCCGGGGTGGAAGTCCAGCCGGTCCAGCTCCTCGCCGAACGCGGTGATGTCCTCGTCCACGACCACCCGCAGCTTCTCCAGCGCCTCGCGGGTGCGCTCGTCGCGCTTGCGACGGTTGACACGCGCCACGGTGTAGGCGCCCGCGCCGCCCAGCACGATCACGGAACCCAGCACGATGAGCCCGGTGGACGAGCTGCCCGCGCCGCCCGCTCCCGACCCCGTGTCCCAGGAGGCCGGAGCCTGGCCACGGGTCTGCGGGAGGGCCTGGTCCACGAAGTTGTTCAGCTCGGTCGCGGCGTCGACCGGGCCGCCCGCCTTGACCGCGTCCGTGAGATTGGCGACTGCCCGGCCGGGCAGCACCGCGGCGTCGGCCGCCGCGTTGAACCCGTCGCCCAGACGGATGGCGTACAGCCCCGTCACGCCGGTCTCGGTCCGTACGTCCCTCAGCACCGTCGACGCCGGGAACTGGGCGTTCACCGGCAGGACCGCCACGAAGACCGGTTTGTCCGCGTCCTTGATCTTCTTCGCCAGGGCCCCGGCCTCGGACGCCGAGAGCTGCCCCGCGGCCCGTGGGTCCACATAGACCGGACTCTTCTTGAGGGCCTCGCCCACGGCCTGGGGGCCGGTGGCGGCCGGGGCGTCGGTGGCCGCGCCCGCGCCCGGCGCCACCAGGAAGGCCGCGGCGAGAAAGGCGAGAAGCAGCCCGGACAGAAGGGAAATCAGCCTCGTCCTCATACATATTGACGCTACCCGAAGTACGGCCGAACCGGACGGGCGAGGAAAAGAGGAAAGGAGAAAGGACGGAACGGGAACGAGGACCGAGGGGAACGAGGACCGACGCGAGCGGGGACTACGGCGCCGACTCGCGGACGATGATCTCCGTGGGCAGGACGACCGGCCCGCCGGGGACGGACGACGTCCCGGCGAGATGTCCGAGCAGCAGCCGCGCCGCCGTCTCCCCCATCCGCTGGGTGGGCTGGCGGACGGTGGTCAGCGGCGGCTCCGTGTGCCGGGCCAGCGGAACGTTGTCGAAGCCGACCACCGCCACATCGTCGGGGACCTTGCGCCCCGCCGCCCGCAGCGCCCGCAGCGCGCCTGCCGCGCTGATGTCGTTGTGCGCGAACACGGAGTCGAAACGGACCTTGTTGTTGAGGAGCTTCTCCACCGCGAGCCGGCCCGACAGCTCGGTGAAGTCCCCCACCATGACGAGTTCGGTGGGCAGCACCTCGACGAAGCCCCTGAGCCGGTCGCGCACGCACCCGAAGTGCGAGGGCCCGGTGATCACGAGCGGTCTGCGGCGCCCGCCTGCCAGCAGATGGCGGGCCGCGGAGGCTCCGCCCTCGTGGTTGGTCGTCACCACGGACGGAAAGCCCGCGGGGCGGCTGCCCCGGTCGTCGATCAGTACGACGGGCAGCCCCTTGCGGTGCAGTCCGACGATGGTGTCGAGGGTGTTCTCCGGCTCCACGACGAGCAGTCCGTCGAAGGCGCGGGCCGAGACCTGGGTGACGAAGTGCTCCACCGATTCGGGGCCGCGGTTGCAGGTGAAGAGCAGCAGGCCGTAGCCGGCCGCCTCGACGGTGTCCACGACCCCCTGGAGGACCTCGCCCATCCAGGGCCAGCTGAGCGCGGGCACCAGCATGCCGATCGTATGGCTCCTGCCGCGGGCCAGTCCGACGGCGCCCGAGCTGGGGACGTAGCCGAGCCGGGCGATCACGGCCCGGACGCGGGCGGCCGTACCCCGGTCGACTTCACCTTTGGTATTGATCACCCGCGACACGGTCGTCTTGCTGACGCCGGCCTCACGGGCCACATCGGCGATGGTGACACGCATCGTGGCCTCCCCGAAGAGTGGGGAACCGGTCGCGGCCCCACAGGCCGGTACCGGTCCCGGAACCGGTACCGGTGCTCGGCGGTGAGTTAACCGGCGCGGGGGACCGCCGTCAACACTTCACACCGAGATTGGTCCGCACCTTTGTTACGTACCAGGCCGGCCGCAGGTCAGGGACGACATGGGGGCGTTGTGCGTTCAGTTCCTGAATACCCGGCCTCTTGACGGACGTTCGTAACGGCAGTTCACTCACGCCGCACGGCATCACCCCCCACAGCACTGCCGATGAAGGGCAGCAGACTTATGTCGAGATCGACTGGCATCGGACGGCGGCTGGCGAGGACGCTCCTCGCGGGCGCCCTGGCCACCGCCGGGCTCACCGGCCTCTCCGCCGGTACGGCGCAAGCCGCGGGCGAGCAGGTCAGCATCTGGCTGACGACCACCGACGACAGCGGAGGACGCCATGTCACCCGCGGTCTCCAACAGCAGACCCCGGTCACCTTCCAGCCGGGCAACGGCGGCAGCGGTACGAACGTCAGCGTCGACGAGGGCACCCGCTACCAGACCTTCACGGGCGGCGGCGCGTCCTTCACGGACACCGCGGCCTGGCTGATGAAGGGCAGCGGCGCGCTTTCCCAGGCGACCCGTGACGACACGATGAAGAAGCTCTTCTCGCCCACCGAGGGCATCGGGCTCTCCTTCATCCGCAACCCCATGGGCGGCTCCGACCTCGCCCGCTTCGGCTACACCTACAACGACCTCCCGGCGGGCCAGACCGACCCCGGTCTCGCGCGGTTCTCCCTCGCGCACGACCTGGCCGATGTGCTGCCGCTGACCAAACAGGCCAAGCAGCTCAACCCGGCGCTGACGACCATGGCCTCGCCGTGGACGGCGCCGGCCTGGATGAAGGACAACGGCCAGCTCAACGGCGGCTGGCTGAAGGCGGAGAACTACGGCACGTACGCCAACTACTTCGTGAAGTACCTCCAGGCGTACCGCGACCAGGGCATCCCGGTCGACTACGTCTCGGTGCAGAACGAGCCGACCTGCTGCGCCGGTTACCCGTCGATGAGCTGGAACGGTTCGGGTCTGGCGTACTTCACCAAGAACGAGCTGCTGCCCAAGCTCCAGAGCGCCGGGCTGTCCTCCAAGGTGCTCGCGCACGACTGGAACTGGGACACGTACGACGCGTACGCGGCCGAGACCGTGAACGACGCGGCCATCCGCAGCCACCCCAACTTCGGCGGCGTCGCCTGGCACGGCTATGGCGGCAACGTCCAGAAGCAGACGGACGTCCACAACCAGTATCCACAGCTGAACGCCTTCCAGACCGAGCACTCCGGCGGTACCTGGATCGCGAATCAGCAGCGCGAGGACATGTCGAACATCATCGACTACACCCGCAACTGGGCGAAGTCGGTGACCAAGTGGTCGCTGGCGGTGGACCAGAACCGGGGCCCGCACAACGGCGGCTGCGGCACCTGCGACGGGCTGATCACGGTCCACAACGGTGACGGCCGGCACGGCCAGGTCGACTACACCATCGAGTACTACACGATGGGTCATCTCACGAAGTTCGTGAGGCCGGGCGCGGAGCGCGTCGCCTCCACCGCCAGCTCCACGGTGCCCAATGTGGCCTGGCGCAACCCGGACGGCTCCAAGGCGCTGATCGCGTACAACGACGCGTCGGCCGCCCGTGAGCTGCGGGTCAACTGGGGCGGGCAGAACTTCAGTTACTCGCTGCCGGGCAAGACCTCGGCGACCTTCACCTGGTCCGGCACCCCCTCGGGCGGCGGTGGCACCGGCACCTCGGGCACCTTCACCGGGCTCGGCGGCAAGTGCCTGGACGTGGCGGCCGGCGCGAGCGCCAACGGGACGGCCGTCCAGCTCTACGACTGCAACGGCTCGACGGCCCAGCGCTGGACGGTCGGCACGGACTCGACGATCAGGTCGCTCGGCAAGTGCCTGGACGTGACGTCGGCGTCGACGGCCAACGGCGCCAAGGTGCAGTTGTACGACTGCAACGGAAGCGGCGCCCAGCAGTGGTCGTACAACGCGGGGACCGGTGACATCGTCAACACCGCGGCGGACAAGTGCCTCGATGTGACGGACAACTCCTCGGCCAACGGCTCCCGCGCCCAGATCTGGACCTGCACCGGAGCCGCCAACCAGAAGTGGCGGCTCCAGAGCTAGGCCCTGTCTTCCGTCTGGATCCGGGAGCCCGAAGGGCCGGGGCGGACCGCGCGGAGTGGCTGACTACTCCGCCGGTTCGACCCCGGCCCGCAGCAGTCCGTAGGTGTACGCGTCCTCCAGTGCCTGCCAGGACGCCGCGATCACATTCTCGGCGACCCCCACCGTGGACCAGTCGCCCACCCCGTCCCCCGTGGTGATCAGTACGCGGGTGGTGGACTCCGTACCGTGCCTGCCCTCCAGGATGCGCACCTTGTAGTCCACCAGCTCCAGCTTGGCGAGCTGCGGATAGATCCGCTCCAGACCGACCCGCATGGCCCGGTCCAGGGCGTTGACCGGGCCGTTTCCCTCGGCGGTGGCGACGATCCGCTCGCCCTTGGCCCACAGCTTCACGGTGGCCTCGTTGGCGTGCGTACCGTCGGGCCGGTCCTCGACGATCGCGCGCCAGGACTCCGTACGGAAGTAGCTGCGGGGCCGGCCCTCGACCTCTTCGCGCAGCAGCAGCTCGAAGGACGCGTCGGCCGCCTCGTACGTGTACCCCTTGAGCTCGTACTCCTTGACCCGGCGCACGACGCGGCCGACGAGATCGCGGTCGTCGCCGAGGTCGATGCCCAGCTCCCGGCCCTTCAGCTCGATGGAGGCGCGGCCCGCCATGTCGGAGACGAGCATCCGCATGGTGTTGCCGACCCGCTCGGGGTCGATGTGCTGGTAGAGGTCGGGGTCGACCTTGATCGCGGAGGCGTGGAGTCCGCCCTTGTGGGCGAAGGCGGAGACGCCGACATACGGCTGGTGGGTGGAGGGGGCGAGATTGACGATCTCGGCGATGGCGTGCGAGATCCGGGTCATCTCGGCGAGCGCGCCCTCGGGCAGGACGCGCTTGTCGTACTTCAGCTCCAGCGCGGCGACGACCGGGAACAGGTTGGCGTTGCCGACGCGCTCGCCATAGCCGTTGGCCGTGCACTGGACATGGGTGGCGCCGGCGTCGACGGCGGCGAGGGTGTTGGCGACGGCGCAGCCGGTGTCGTCCTGGGCGTGGATGCCGAGCCGGGCTCCGGTGTCGGCGAGCACGGTGGTGACGACGGCCTGGATCTGCGCGGGCAGCATGCCGCCGTTGGTGTCGCAGAGGACGACGACATCGGCGCCCGCTTCGGCGGCGGCCCGTACGACGGACTTGGCGTACTCGGGGTTGGCGCGGTAGCCGTCGAAGAAGTGCTCGCAGTCGACGAACACGCGGCGGCCCTGTTCGCGCAGGTAGGAGACGGTGTCGCGGACCATCTCGACGTTCTCGTCGAGGGTGGTGCGCAGCGCCAGCTCGACATGGCGGTCATGCGACTTGGCGACCAGCGTGACCACCGGGGCGCCGGACTCGACCAGCGCTCTCACCTGTGGGTCCTCCGCCGCCCTGGCCCCTGGCCTGCGGGTGGAGCCGAAGGCGACGAGCTGGGCGTTCCTGAAGTCGATCTCCTGCCGGGCGCGGGCGAAGAACTCGGTGTCGCGCGGGTTGGCGCCGGGCCAGCCGCCCTCGATGAAGCCCACGCCGAAGTCGTCCAGGTACCGGGCGATGGCCAGCTTGTCGGCGACGGTCAGGTTGATGCCCTCACGCTGGGCGCCGTCGCGCAGCGTCGTGTCGAAGACATGAAAGCTGTCGTTGTGCACCGTGGGCCCAGTGGACTCAGTGGTCATGGTGTGTAGCTCCTGTCGAGTGGAAGGACTGGCTCCACTTGCCCCCATCATCGCTCGCGCCTCTCTCCGGCGATGATGGGGCCGGAAAACGAAAAAACCTCTCGCGGGTGCGAGAGGTCTGCGCGCGGGTCTGGGGCACGGTGGCCGCGCCGTACGGGGTGGTACGAGGCGATCACTGCGGACCGGCGCGCCTGCTGCCAATAATCATGGCGAACGAGAGCACAGGGCGATTTTCGCATGTCTGGCGCGGCGGGGAAGGTGCGTCTCACGATGCGGTCAGGGCAGATGAGCGGTGCGTGACGACAGCGCGCCATGGAACGGCCGCCGGGGGCGTGTCGCGGCGGCCGGGCCGGGCGTGGGCTTCGCGACACGCCCGGGGCCCGCACGCGGGTGCGGGCCCCGGCGGCCGTCCCGGCGCAGGGGCCGTCAGCCCAGCTCGTGCATCCAGCCGTGGGTGTCGGCCGCCCGGCCCGTCTGGATGTCCAGCAGGGCCTCGCGCAGCTTCAGCGTGACCTCGCCCGGCTCGCCACCCGACTGGGTCCACTCGCCGCCCGCCGACTTGACCACGCCGACCGGGGTGATCACCGCGGCCGTACCGCAGGCGAAGACCTCGGTGAGGGTGCCGTTCTCGGTGTCGCGGCGCCAGTCCTCCTTGGAGATCCGGCCCTCCTCGGAGCTGTAGCCGAGGTCGGCCGCCAGGCCGAGCAGCGAGTCACGGGTGACGCCCGCCAGCAGGGAGCCGGTCAGCTCGGGGGTGACGATGCGGTCCCCGTACACGAAGTACAGATTCATCCCGCCCAGTTCCTCGACCCAGCGGTGCTCCAGCGCGTCCAGGTAGACCACCTGCTCGCAGCCCTGCCGCGCCGCCTCGGCCTGGGCGAGCAGGGACGCCGCGTAGTTGCCGCCGGTCTTGGCGAAGCCGATGCCGCCCGGCACCGCGCGGACGTAGTTCTCCGAGAGCCAGACCGAGACCGGCTTCACCCCGCCGGGGAAGTACGCGCCGGCGGGTGAGGCGATGACCAGGAACAGATACTCGTTCGCCGGCCGCACCCCGAGTCCGACCTCGGCGGCGATCATGAACGGGCGCAGATAGAGGGACGCCTCCCCGCCGTGCGCGGGCACCCACGCCTTGTCCTGCTGGACGAGCGCGTCACACGCGGCGATGAAGGTCTCGACGGGCAGCTCCGGCATGGCGAGCCGGCGGGCCGAGACCTGGAAGCGCGCGGCGTTGGCCTCGGGCCGGAAGGTGGCGACCGAGCCGTCGGGGCGGCGGTAGGCCTTGAGCCCCTCGAAGATCTCCTGCGCGTAGTGCAGGGTCATGTTCGCCGGGTCGAGTGAGAGGGGCCCGTACGGGACGAGCTGCGCGTCGTGCCAGCCGCGTCCCTCCGTCCACCGGATCGTCACCATGTTGTCGGTGAAGTGGCGGCCGAACCCCGGGTTGGCCAGGATCGCCTCGCGCTCCGCGTCGGACAGCGGGTTCGAGGAGGGCTTGAGTTCGATCGTGGGCGTGGTCATGAATACTCGTCCTTCACCGGTTGATGTGACGGACCGCGTTCACGTCGCTACTAGTAGGACGTCCGAGCATTCCCGCGTGCCGCGGCCCACGCCGATTATCGCGCGGGTCGGGACGGATGCATGAAACGGGGTGAAAGCGGCCCTGGGATGATGGTGGCACCCGGAGGCCGCAAAAGAACAGCCGCCGGGCTCCGAAGACCCGGCGGCTGTGAGAAGTCGACGGGTCAGCTCGCTACTCGTACGGCGAGCGCGTCACCGATCCGGTCGGTCGTACGCGCGGTGGCCGCCGTACCGTCACGCCCGGCGAGGTCGGCCGCGACGGCCTCCTCCACCCGGACGGCCTCGGCGTCGAAGCCGAGGTGCCGCAGCAGCAGGGCGACGGAGAGGATGGTGGCCGTGGGGTCGGCCTTCCCCTGGCCCGCGATGTCCGGCGCCGACCCGTGGACCGGCTCGAACATGGACGGGAACGTACGGTCCGGATTGATGTTCGCGGACGCGGCCAGGCCGATACCGCCGGTCACGGCGGCGGCCAGGTCGGTGAGGATGTCACCGAAGAGGTTGTCGGTGACGATCACGTCGAAGCGGTCGGGCTGGGTGACGAAGAAGATCGTCGCGGCGTCGACATGCAGATAGTCGGTGGCGACGTCGGGGTACTCCTGGCCCACGCGGTCGAAGATGTTCTTCCACATGTGGCCGGCGTAGACGAGGACGTTGTTCTTGTGGACCAGCGTCAGCTTCTTGCGCGGACGGGAGTGGGCGCGCTCGTACGCGTCGCGGACGACCCGCTCCACGCCGTACGCCGTATTGAGGCTCACTTCGGTGGCCACCTCGGCGGGCGTGCCCGTGCGCAGCGAGCCTCCGTTGCCGGTGTACGGGCCCTCGGTGCCCTCGCGGACGACGACGAAGTCGATGTCCGGGCGGCCCGCCAGCGGTGTGGCGGTGTTGGGGAAGAGCTTCGACGGCCGCAGGTTCACGTAGTGGTCGAAGGCGAAGCGCAGCTTGAGCAGCAGCCCGCGCTCCAGGACGCCGGACGGCACGGTCGGGTCGCCGATCGCGCCGAGCAGGATCGCGTCATGTCCCTTGAGGGCTTCCAGCTCCGCGTCCGGGAGGGTCTCCCCGGTGCGGTGCCAGCGGCTCGCGCCGAGGTCGTACTCCTTGGTCTCCAGCTTCACATCCTGGGGAAGGACCGCGCGCAGGACCTTCAGGCCCTGGGCCACGACCTCCTGACCGATGCCGTCACCGGGGATCACTGCGAGATTGAGGCTGCGAGACATGAGGGAACCCTACCGCTCGTCCCAGTGCATGACATCGCGTGTCCATTCTGTGGACAGATTGCGAATCGGTCGCCAACTGGACGCCCGTGATACATGCATCCGCCACCCATTGGTGTCACGGTCGGCACATGGAAACTCCCCGCGTCGGGATTCCCGACCATCTCGCCTCCCGTATGACCATGCCGGAGCAGCACGCGTATCTGCGCGAAAAGATCGGCCGACGCGGCCTCCTGCGGGCGGGCACGTTCGCAGCCGGGACGGTGGCGGGCGCCGGTCTGCTCGGCTCCAGCGCCGCCCCCGCGGGCGCCACCACGGCCGCCGCGCCCGCCTTCCTGCCGTCGTCGGCCGCCGTACGGGTCGACGGATCGCTGGTGGCCCCCTTCGGCCGGCACCTGGCCTTCGGCTCCGACCCGAAGACCATGATGTCCGTCTCCTGGCAGGTGCCGTTCGCGGTGCGGAACCCGTACGTCCGGGTGGGCCTGAAGCCCTGGGACCTGAGCCAGAGGATCAAGGCGGAGGTGCGCTCGCTGCACACCCCGTCGCTGTCCGCCAAGCTGCCCGCGGTGGACCAGTACTACCTGCATGTCCCGCTGGAGCGGCTGCGCCCCGGCACGACGTACTACTACGGCGTGGGCCACGAGGGCTTCGATCCGGCGGACGCGCGCAACCTGGGCACGGTCGGTACGTTCCGTACCGCCCCGGCGCGCGCCGAGGCGTTCGTCTTCACGGCCTTCGGCGACCAGGGCGTCTCCTACGATGCCCTCGCCAACGACCAGGTGATCCTGGGCCAGAACCCGGTCTTCCATCTGCACGCGGGGGACATCTGCTACGCGGACAGCAGCGGTCAGGGGCTGCCCGCCGACACCTATGACGCGCGGGTCTGGGACCAGTTCCTGGCGCAGACCGAGTCGGTGGCCTCGCGGGTGCCGTGGATGGTGACCACCGGCAACCACGACATGGAGGCCTGGTACTCCCCCGACGGGTACGGCGGCCAGAACGCGCGCTGGTCCCTGCCGGGCGGCGGGCTCGATCCGGTGAAGTCGCCGGGCGTCTACGCGTTCCGGTACGGCAATGTCGGCGTGGTCGCCCTCGACGCGAACGATGTCTCCCACGAGATCCGGGCCAACGCCGGCTACACCGGCGGCGCACAGACCCGCTGGCTGGACCGGCGGCTCGGTGAGCTGCGCGCGGACGAGGACATCGACTTCATCGTGGTGTTCTTCCACCACTGCGCCTTCTCGACCACGAACGCCCACGCCTCGGACGGCGGGGTGCGCGACGCGTGGGTGCCGCTCTTCGACAAGCACCGCGTCGATCTGGTCGTCAACGGCCACAACCATGTGTACGAGCGCACGGACGCGCTGCGCGGCGGAGTCGTCGGGCGCCGGGTGCCGGTCGGCGAGTCGGTGAGTTCGGTACGCGACGGCATCGTGTACGTCACGGCGGGCGGCGCGGGCAAGGCGCTGTACGACTTCCCGGTGCCGGACAGTTACGAGGGCCATGTCGCCGACGTCGAGAGCGTCCCGTCGTACCACTGGGAACAGGGCGGCGCCAAGGCCACCGAGACCGTGGAGTGGTCGCGCGTGCGCTACACCGGGTTCTCTTTCCTCGCCGTCGAGGTGACGACGGGGCACCGCCCGGCGCTGAAGGTCTCCGCGCTCGCCGAGAGCGGCGAGCGCGTGGACCACTTCACCATCACGCGCTGACTCCCGCGCCGACCGGTGGCCGGCGCGGATCGGTGACCGGCGCGGGTCAGTGGCCGGTCGAGCCGCCGTTGTCCCTGCGGTCGAGAGCACGCTGCAGGGCGGCGGCGGCGTTCTTGCGGTCGGATTCGCTGGTGCGGGAGGTGTGACGGACGCGGCGGCGGACAGTCGTCTCGGCCATGATGATCGACTCCTTGGAATGGCTGAGCCACGCGGTAGGGCCGCGTGATGCGTCAGCGCTGCCTGAAGGGGCGCGGCCGGAAGGGGCGGGGGCATACGCGACAGGGGTTGCCTGTGTGCGGGCGCGTGCCAACAACCGCCATTCGCTGGATCGAGCGAGACATTCGGCTCATTCCAAGCTAAGCGAGGATCGGCGCTCTGTCTCCACGATTACTCGGACTTCCTACTATCTGAGACGGTGATCACTCCGACCTGCGGAAATCCCTCGTGGGCCCGCGAGGATCCACCGGACACGCGCTACATCACATCGCCGTCCCGCCAGTCGAAGACCAGCGCGGAGTCGTCCCCGGGAGACGCCGGTCCCGGGAGGGGCCGTCCCGCCGCCGGACGCAGATACGTGGAGCCCTCCTCGTCCGGCAGCCGTACCACTCCCCCGGGCCCCAGCACCTCGATCCGGTACGGCCAGGGCTGCCAGCCACGCGCCCGGTACAGCCGCGCCCCGTCGGCCGAGGCGGAGAGCGCCCCGACGTCGTACGCGCCGTCGATCACGCGCTCCAGGGCCTCCATCACCCGGTCCCCGAGCCCCCGCCGGCGCCGGTCGGCCCGTACGCCCACGGCCTCGACGTATCCGACGCGGTAGGAGCGGCCGTCGTGCAGCAGCCGGCGCTGGACCACACTGCCGTGCGCGAGGAGCGTGCCGTCCGGGTCCCGTACGAGGGCGTGCACACCACCGAGCCCGTGGTCCCAGTCCTCGTCGGCGAACTCGCCCTCGAAGGCGGCGTCCAACAGGGCGCGGATCTCGGTGAGTTCGGCCGGGGAGAGCTCGAAGGTGTGGGCGGTGCGCAGGATTTCGGTCATACGTGCCACCCTCTCAGGGCTCGCCCGCCGCCGCGCGCCCTCGGCGCACGCCGCGGGGCCCGCCGTTTCCCGGCGGAAGGCCGGGGCACTCGGTCAGCGGAGGCCCATATGAACGTACACACGGCGTCACTCAACGGACGAGGCAAGGCGCGACAGGCGGCGAACAGCCAGGCCATGGACGGGGCGGCCCGCTGGGGCTTCGCCGCGCGCGGGGTGATCTACCTGCTCATCGGCGTGCTCGCGCTCCGGGTCGCGTTCGGCGGTGGCGGCCAGGAGGCCGACCGCGGCGGCGCGCTGGCGGAGATCGCGGGGCGGCCATGGGGCGTCGTCCTCCTCTGGGCCCTGGGCATCGGGCTGGCGGGCATGGCGTTGTGGCGGCTCTCCGAGGCGCTGTTCGGCGCGGCCGGACCCGACGGCCACAAGACGCACAAGCGGCTGCTGTCGGCGGGACGCGCGGTCTTCTACGGATTCGTCGCCTACTCCGTGCTGGCGTTCGCCGCCGGTGACAAGGGCAGCGGCAGCGGGTCCGGCGACCGTCAGTCGCGGGATGTCACCGCCAAGGCGCTGGAGCTGCCCGGCGGGCAGTGGATCGTGGGGGCCGCCGGGGTGGGCATCGCCGCCGCGGGGCTCTGGGTCGGTGTCCGCGCGGTGCTGCGCAAGTACCACAAGCATCTGAAGCTCGGCCGGATGTCCGGCGGGACACGGCGGTTCCTCGATGTGACCGGCGTCGCGGGCGGGGCCGCGCGGGGCGTGCTCTTCGCCGCCCTGGGGGTGTTCGTCGTCCAGGCGGCGATCGCGTACGAGCCGGACAAGGCCAAGGGGGTCGACGACACCCTGCGTTCCTTCACCGACACCCCCGCGGGGCCCTGGCTGCTCGCGGTGGTCGCGGTGGGGCTGGGGCTGTTCGGGATCTTCTCGTTCCTGATGGCCCGCTGGCGCAGGGTCTGACGCTCCGGGCGTGGAGCCGCCCCCGTACCGGCGAAGGGGGGCTGCCGGTACGGGGGCGGAGTCTGCGGGGCCGTCAGCCCATGTGCGGGTAGCGGTAGTCGGTCGGCGGGACCAGCGTCTCCTTGATGGCGCGGGTCAGCGTCCAGCGCATCAGGTTCTGCGGGGCGCCCGCCTTGTCGTTCGTGCCGGAGGCGCGGCCGCCGCCGAAGGGCTGCTGGCCGACGACGGCTCCGGTCGACTTGTCGTTGATGTAGAAGTTGCCCGCCGCGTAGCGCAGCTTCTCCATCGCGTCGGCCGCGGCGGCGCGGTCACGGGCGATGACCGAGCCGGTCAGCGCGTACGCCGAGACGGACTCCAGCTGCGCGAGCACCGCCTCGTAGTCGGCGTCGTCGTAGACGTGGACCGCGAGGATCGGGCCGAAGTACTCGGTCGTGAAGACCTCGTTCCCGGGGTCGGTGCAGGCGATGACGGTCGGCCTGACGAAGTAGCCGACGGAGTCGTCGTACGTACCGCCCGCGACGATCGTGCACGTCGGGTCGGCGGCGGCGCGGTCGATGGCGGCCTTGTTCTTGGCGAAGGCGCGCTCGTCGATGACGGCGCCGATGAAGTTCGAGAGATCGGTGACGTCGCCCATGGCGATCCCGTCCACCTCGGTCGCGAACTCCTCCTTGAACCCGTTGTTCCAGATCGACGCCGGGACATAGGCGCGCGAGGAGGCGGAGCACTTCTGCCCCTGGTACTCGAAGGAGCCCCGGGTCAGCGCGGTCTTGAGGACCGCGCGGTCGGCGCTCGGGTGGGCGACGACGAAGTCCTTGCCCCCGGTCTCGCCGACGATCCGCGGGTAGGAGCGGTACGTCTCGATGTTGTTGCCGACGGTCTTCCACAGGTGCTGGAAGGTCCTGGTCGAACCGGTGAAGTGAATGCCCGCCAGGTCGCGGTGGTTCAGGGCCACCTCGGAGACGGCGATGCCGTCGCCCGTCACCAGGTTGATGACACCCTTGGGCAGGCCGGCCTCCTCCAGCAGCTCCATCAGCAGCACGGCGGCGAGGGTCTGCGTCGGGGACGGCTTCCAGACCACGACATTGCCCATGAGCGCGGGCGCGGTCGGCAGGTTGCCCGCGATCGCCGTGAAGTTGAACGGGGTGATCGCGTAGACGAAACCTTCCAGCGGCCGGTGGTCGAGCCGGTTCCAGACGCCGGGCGAGTTGGCCGGCGGCTGCTCGGCGAGCAGGTCACGGGCGTACTTGACGTTGAAGCGCCAGAAGTCGACCAGCTCGCAGGGGGTGTCGATCTCGGCCTGCTGGGCCGTCTTCGACTGGCCGAGCATGGTCGCGGCGGCCAGCGTCTCGCGCCACGGTCCCGCGAGCAGTTCGGCGGCGCGCAGGATGATCGCGGCGCGGTCGTCGAAGGACATGGCGCGCCAGCCCGGGGCGGCGGCCAGGGCGGCGTCGATCGCGTCGCGCGCGTCCTGCTGGGTGGCGCCGGCGAACGTACCGAGCACGGCCCGGTGGTTGTGCGGCTGTACGACGTCGACGCGCTCGCCCCCGCCCATCCGCTTCTCGCCGCCGATCGTCATCGGCAGATCGACGGGGTTCTCGGCCAGCTCCTTGAGCTTGACCTCAAGACGGGCCAGCTCCGGGGAGCCCGGGGCATAGCCGTGCACCGGCTCGTTGACCGGCGCGGGAACCTGGGTCACAGCGTCCATGGGTGCCGAATCTCCTTCATCAGTAGGTCAGGGGCGGTCGGTCTCGGTGGCGGCGGCTCAGCCGCGGCTGACCAGCGAACGCAGGAAGAACGCGAGGTTGGCGGGGCGCTCGGCGAGCCGGCGCATGAAATACCCGTACCAGTCGGTGCCGTACGCGATGTAGACACGCATCCGGTGTCCCTCGGCTGCCAGCCGGTCCTGCTCGGCCTCCCGGATGCCGTACAGCATCTGGAACTCGTACTCATCGAGCTTACGTCCGGCGCGGCGGGCGAGGTGCTGGGCGATCGCGATGAGGCGCGGGTCGTGGGAGCCGACCATCGGGTAGCCGGCGCCGTTCATCAGGATCCTGAGGCAGCGGACGTACGCCCGGTCGACCTCCCTCTTGTCCTGGTACGCGACGGACGCGGGCTCCTTGTAGGCGCCCTTGACGAGGCGCACGCGCGAGCCGGCCTCGGCGAGCCTCCGGCAGTCCTCCTCGGTGCGGAAGAGGTACGACTGGACGACGGCGCCGGTCTGCGGGAAGCGCTCGCGCAGCTCGCCGTGGATGGCGAGCGTCGAGTCGATGGTGGTGTGGTCCTCCATGTCGAGGGTGACCGTGGTGCCGATCTCGGCGGCGGCCTCGACGACGGTGGTGATGTTCTTCAGCGCGAGGTCGTGTCCGCCGGGCAGGGCCTGCCCGAAGGAGGAGAGCTTGACCGACATCTCGGCGCGGACGCCCAGCTCCAGCGGGGCGAGGGCCTCGATCAGCGTCAGATAGGCGTCCCGGGCGGCGAGCGCCTCGGTCGGGTCGGAGATGTCCTCGCCGAGGACGTCGAGGGTGATCTCCAGACCGCGGCCGGCCATGTTCTCGATCACCGGGACCGTCTCCTCGACCGACTCACCGGCGATGAAACGGTTCACCACGGGCTTGGTGACCGGGGCGGCCGAGACGACACGGCGCATTCTGTCGCTCCGCGACGCGGCGAGGATCACGGGACCCAGCACGGGGCACCTCCACGGTGAGATCGAGAGAGCCGTCACCGAACGACCGAACCTCGCCGAACATCCGCGAAACAGAATCGATCAGTTCAGTACAGCAAGAAGAACCACTGTGAAATTTAAGGACCGGTCCGTTCCTCAGCCATCGACAGCTGTCACGCATCCGTGGCCCGGATCTCAGACATGTGTCTGAAAGCAGTGGGAGAATGTCCGGGTGAAGGACGATTATCAGGAGCTGGTCGACGAGATCACCGCGCTGCTCGGTGTCCCCGCGACGCTGGAGAACCGGGACTTCGGGCTGATCGCCTTCGGTGCGCACGACAGCGAGGACGACTCGGCCATGGACCCGGTCAGGACGCGTTCGATCCTGACCAGGAAGTCCACACCGGCGGTCCGCGCCTGGTTCGAGGGCTTCGGCATCACCCGCGCGACGGCGCCGGTCCGTATCCCCGCCGCCCCGGACGCGGGCGTCTTCCGTGGCCGGATCTGTCTGCCCGTACGGCACCGGGGCACGGTGCTCGGCTATGTCTGGCTGCTCGACGACTCCGATCCGGGGCCGAGCGCCTCCCGGCTCGCGGCGGCCATGGAGGTGACCGCGCGGATCGGCGATCTGCTCGCCGACGAGGCGCGGGCGGGCGCGGATCTGGCCCGTGAACTGCGCGCCGCGCTGACGGCCGAGCCCGGCTGGCAGCGGGACATGGCGCTGACCGCGCTGCGCGCCGCGCTGGGGCCGAGCGCGGACGGACCGTATGTGGTGCTCTGCGTGGCGCCCTGGCGCGGTGAGGAACCACGGGTACGGGCGGTGCCGGGGACGGCGGCGCTGTGCGCCCTGCCGTACGGGGCGGTGGCCGAGGGCCGCCCGGCGAGGTCCACGGCAACAGGCCAGACGGCCGGGCGCCTGAACGGCTCGTCGCCGGGCGGGGCGACCGGCCGGACGAGCGGGCCGGTGAGCGGCTCGGTGAACGGCCCCGCCGGCGGCTCGGTGAACGGCCCGGTCCATGGCTCGGGCGAGGCGGACACGCTCGCCCTGCTCGTACGGCTCCGGTCACCGGACGCGCTCGCGCCCGTCCTCACGGCCGTCGCCCGGCTGCGCGAGGACGCGGGCCCAGGGGCCGCCGCCGGTTCCTGCGCGCCGCGCCGCGGTCTGGCCGAGCTGCCCGCGGCCTGGCGGGAGGCCGTCTCGGCGGCCCGCGCCTCGGTGGCCCAGCCCCGTTTCGGTCCGGTGGCGCAGTGGACGTCGATCGGCCCGTACCGTCTGCTGACGGCGCTCCCCACCGAGCCCGACCCCGCGGTCCGGCCGCTGCTGGACCCCGTACATGCCGAACTGGCCCACACCGCCGAGGTGTTCCTCGACCATGCGGGCCAGGCGGGGCGTACGGCGTCGGCTCTCGGCATCCACCGTCAGACGCTCTACTACCGGCTCTCCCGGATCGAACAGCTGACGGGTCTGGAGCTGGACGACGGTGAGGACCGGCTGCTTCTCCATATGGCCCTGAAGTCGACCCGGCTCTGACACCCGGGCCGGGCGCGGACAGGACCTGGGGCCTGCCCGGCCGGTCGGATCAGCCGGTCGGATCAGCCGGTCGGATCAGTCCGTCAGGTCGACCGAGCGCGCCGAGGCCGCGCCGATCTCCTCCGAGATCTCCACCAGCACGGCCGGCGGTACGTTGTCGTCGACGGTGAGCACGACCAGCGCCTCGCCGCCCTCCTCCGCCCGCGAGACCTGCATCCCCGCGATGTTGAGCCCGGCCTCGCCGAGGATCCGGCCGACCGTGCCGACCACACCGGGACGGTCCTCGTAGCGCAGCACGATCATGTGCTCGGCCAGCGCCAGCTCCACGTCGTACTCGCCGATCGCGACGATCTTCTGGAGGTTCTTGGGCCCGGCCAGTGTGCCGGAGACCGAGACCTCCTCGCCGCCGGAGAGCGTGCCGCGCACGGTCACCACATTGCGGTGGTTCGGGGACTCGCTCGACGTGGTCAGCCGGACCTCGACGCCACGCTCCTGCGCGAACAGCGGGGCGTTGACATACGACACGGTCTCGGCGACGACATCCTCGAACACGCCCTTGAGCGCGGACAGTTCGAGCACCTTCACATCGTGCTGGGTGATCTCGCCGTACACCTCGACATCGAGCCGGACCGCGACCTCGCCCGCGAGGGCGGTGAAGATCCGGCCGAGCTTCTCGGCGAGCGGCAGCCCCGGGCGTACGTCCTCGGCGATGACGCCGCCCTGGACGTTGACCGCGTCCGGCACCAGCTCGCCCGCGAGCGCGAGCCGTACGGACCTGGCGACCGCGATGCCCGCCTTCTCCTGGGCCTCGTCGGTGGAGGCGCCGAGGTGCGGGGTGCAGACGACCTGGTCGAACTGGAAGAGCGGGGAGTCCGTGCAGGGCTCCTTGGAGTACACGTCCAGACCGGCGCCGGCGACCCGGCCCTCCTTGAGCGCGGAGGCGAGCGCCTCCTCGTCCACGATCCCGCCGCGCGCGGCGTTCACGATCCGCACCGTCGGCTTGACCTTGTGCAGCGCCTCGTCGCCGATCAGACCCAGCGTCTCGGGGGTCTTCGGCAGGTGCACGGTGATGAAGTCCGAGACGTCGAGCAGCTCGTCCAGCGTCAGCAGCTTGACGCCCATCTGCGCGGCGCGGGCCGGCTGCACATAGGGGTCGTACGCGACGATCTTCATGCCGAAGGCGGACATGCGCTGGGCGACCAGCACGCCGATACGGCCGAGGCCGACGACGCCCAGCGTCTTCTCGCTCAGCTCGACGCCCGTGTACTTGAAGCGCTTCCACTCGCCGTTCTTGAGGGCGGTGTTGGCCTGCGGGATGTTGCGCGCGGTGGCGACCAGCAGACCGCAGGCCAGCTCGGCGGCGGTGACGATGTTCGAGGTCGGCGCGTTCACGACCATCACGCCCGCCTTGGTGGCGGCGGAGACGTCCACGTTGTCGAGGCCGACGCCGGCGCGGGCGACCACCCTCAGCTTGCCCGCGGCGGCGATGGCCTCCGCGTCGACCTTGGTCGCGGAGCGGACCAGGATCGCGTCCACGCCGGCGATGGCGGGCAGCAGCTCCGCGCGGTCGGCGCCGTTGCAGTGCCGGATCTCGAAGTCCGGACCGAGCGCGTCGACGGTGGCGGGCGAAAGCTCTTCAGCGATGAGTACGACAGGTTTCGAGCTCACGTGAGTCCTCACAAGTCCCATAGCGGACGGCCGTCCCGACGGCCGCATGCGGTGGAGGGTTCTGGCCGCGTGGAAGACGCACGACGCTGTGGGCCTGACGCGTATGTGCTGAGCAGTCTAGTGCTGTCACCGGGGCGTTTTCCGCCCAGGCGGCAGGATCACCCGTACGTGCGGTCCCGCGTCGGCGTTCCGTACGAGCGGCCCCGGCTCATCCCTGGCCGGGGCCGCCCGCGCGCGGTGTTACGCGTCCTCGTTGTCCACCCAGCTCATGAGCTTGCGCAGCTCGGCGCCCGTGGTGGCGAGCAGGCTGTCGCTGTCGGCCTTCTTGTACTCGTTGTACTTCTTCAGACCGCCGTGGTACTCCTCCATCCAGTTCTTGGCGAAGGTGCCGTCCTGGATCTCGGCCAGGATCTTCTTCATCTCGACCTTGGTCTGGTCGGTGATGACGCGCGGGCCGCTGACGTAGTCGCCCCACTCGGCGGTCTCCGAGACCGACCAGCGCATCTTCTCCAGGCCGCCCTCGTACATCAGGTCCACGATCAGCTTCAGCTCGTGGAGGCACTCGAAGTACGCGATCTCCGGCTGGTAGCCGGCCTCGGTCAGCGTCTCGAAGCCCGCCTTGACCAGCGCGGCGGTGCCGCCGCAGAGCACGGCCTGCTCACCGAACAGGTCGGTCTCGGTCTCCTCCGTGAAGGTCGTCTTGATGACACCGGCGCGGGTGCCGCCGATGCCCTTCGCGTACGAGAGGGCCAGCGCGAAGGCGCTGCCGGAGAAGTCCTGCTCGACGGCCGCGATGCACGGCACGCCGCGGCCCTCCTCGTACTGGCGGCGGACCAGGTGGCCGGGGCCCTTGGGGGCGACCATCGCGACATCGACATTGGCCGGCGGCTTGATGAAGCCGTAGCGGATGTTGAGGCCGTGTCCGAAGAACAGCGCGTCGCCGTCCTTCAGGTTGTCCTTGATGGACTCCTCGTAGACCTGGCCCTGGATCGGGTCCGGCACCAGGATCATGATGACGTCGGCCTCGGCGGCGGCCTCGGCGGGCGTCACCACGCGCAGGCCCTGCTCCTCGGCCTTGGCCTTGGACTTGGAGCCCTCGTGCAGACCGACCCGGACGTCGACACCCGAGTCACGCAGCGACAGCGCGTGGGCGTGGCCCTGGCTTCCGTAGCCGATGACCGCGACCTTGCGGTTCTGGATGATGGACAGGTCGGCGTCGTCGTCGTAGAACAGCTCGGCCACTGGGTCTTCTCCTTGGTGTGCGCTGCTTCGGGTGCAGGCGGCTTTGACGATGTCGCAGCTCGCGTCCCACCCACCGTACGGCGGGACGGTCGCTGCGGTCTCCCGGTCTCGCCATACGAGCGGAACGGGACGGGGCGTGCGTACGGGCGGGGGACGGGGGGTTACGCGCTGCGGTCGAGCGCGCGCAGGCTGCGGTCGGTGATGGACCGCGCGCCACGTCCTATGGCGATCGTGCCGGACTGCACCAGCTCCTTGATGCCGTACTGCTCCAGCATCTTCAGCATGGCGTCGAGCTTGTCGCTCGATCCCGTGGCCTCGATCGTGACGGCCTCGGGTGAGACGTCCACGGTCTTGGCGCGGAACAGCTGGACGATCTCGACGATCTGGGAACGGGTCTCGTTGTCGGCGCGGACCTTCACCAGGACGAGCTCGCGCTGGATCGCGGCGCCGGGCTCCAGTTCGACGATCTTCAGGACGTTCACCAGCTTGTTGAGCTGCTTCGTCACCTGCTCCAGGGGCAGTTCCTCGACATTGACCACGATGGTGATGCGGGAGATGTCGGGGTGCTCGGTGACACCGACGGCGAGCGAGTCGATGTTGAAACCGCGGCGGGAGAACAGCGCGGCGATCCGGGCGAGGATGCCGGGGGTGTTCTCCACCAGAACGGAGAGCGTGTGCCTGGTCATGTGTCGGTCTCTTCTCTCGGTCTCTCGGGCTCTCGTTCCGCGGCTCAGTCGTCCGCGCCGTCGCCGAAGTCGGGGCGGACGCCCAGGGCGGCCAGGACCTCGTCGTTGGACGTGCCCGCGGGGACCATCGGCCAGACCTGGGCGTCCTCGTGGACGATGAAGTCGACCACGACGGGGCGGTCGTTGATGGAGTTGGCCTTGGCGATCACCGCGTCCAGCTCGTCCGGGGACTCGCAGCGCATCGCGACACAGCCCATGGCCTCGGACAGCTTGACGAAGTCCGGGACGCGGGTGCCGCCGTTGGGGCCGTCGGCCGCGTCCTGGCCGGAGTGCAGCACGGTGTTGGAGTAGCGCTGGTTGTAGAAGAGGGTCTGCCACTGGCGGACCATGCCCAGCGCGCCGTTGTTGATGACCGCGACCTTGATCGGGATGTTGTTGAGCGCGCAGGTGGTGAGTTCCTGGTTGGTCATCTGGAAGCAGCCGTCGCCGTCGATGGCCCAGACGGTGCGGCCCGGCTGCCCCGCCTTGGCGCCCATGGCGGCCGGCACGGCGTAGCCCATGGTCCCGGCGCCGCCGGAGTTCAGCCACGTGGCGGGCTTCTCGTAGTCGATGAAGTGCGCGGCCCACATCTGGTGCTGGCCGACGCCCGCCGCGTAGATGGTGTCCTCGGGGGCGAGCTGGCCGATGCGCTGGATGACCTGCTGCGGCGAGAGGGTGCCGTCCCCGGGCTGGCTGTAGCCGAGGGGGTAGGTCTCGCGCCAGCGGTTGAGGTCCTGCCACCAGGCGGTGTAGTCACCGATGTGGCCGTCGGTGTGCTCGGCCTGGACGGCCTGCACCAGATCGGCGAGGACCTCGCGGGCGTCGCCGACGATCGGCACGTCCGCGGTGCGGTTCTTGCCGATCTCGGCCGGGTCGATATCGGCGTGGATGATCTTGGCGTGGGGCGCGAAGCTGTCCAGCTTGCCGGTGACGCGGTCGTCGAAACGGGCTCCGAGGGCGACGATCAGGTCGGCCTTCTGCAGCGCGGTGACGGCGGTGACCGATCCGTGCATCCCCGGCATTCCCACGTGCAGCGGGTGGCTGTCGGGGAACGCGCCCAGTGCCATCAGGGTGGTGGTGACGGGGGCGCCGGTCAGCTCGGCGAGGACCCTCAGCTCGGCGGTGGCGCCGGCCTTGAGGACGCCGCCGCCGACGTACAGCACCGGTCGCCTGGACTGCGTGATGAGCTTGGCGGCCTCGCGGATCTGCTTGGCGTGCGGCTTGGTCACCGGACGGTAGCCGGGCAGGTCCTGGGTGGGCGGCCAGCTGAAGGTCGTCTCCGCCTGGAGCGCGTCCTTCGCGATGTCCACCAGGACCGGTCCCGGGCGCCCGGTGGAGGCGATGTGGAAGGCCTCCGCGATGGTGCGCGGGATGTCCTCGGCCCTGGTGACCAGGAAGTTGTGCTTGGTGATCGGCATCGTGATGCCGCAGATGTCCGCCTCCTGGAAGGCGTCCGTCCCGATGGCCTTGCTCGCCACCTGGCCGGTGATGGCGACCAGCGGCACGGAGTCCATGTGCGCGTCGGCGATCGGGGTGACCAGGTTGGTGGCGCCGGGGCCCGAGGTGGCCATGCACACGCCCACCTTGCCGGTGGCCTGGGCGTAGCCCTCGGCCGCGTGGCCCGCGCCCTGCTCGTGGCGGACGAGGATGTGGCGGACCCGGGTGGAGTCCATCATCGGGTCGTACGCGGGGAGGATGGCGCCGCCGGGGATCCCGAATACCGTGTCGGCTCCCACTTCCTCAAGCGAGCGGATGAGGGACTGCGCGCCCGTGACGTGCTCGACGGAGGCGGGGGACGGTCCGCCGTTACGGGCCCGCGGCTGCGGATGGTGGGCCCCGGTGGCCTGCTCGGTCATCGGCATTCTCTTCTCGAGGCTGAGGGTTTTTGCGAGGGTTTGGGGTGTGCCGGTGCAACAAAAAACCCCTCGTGCCGTCAGGCAGGCGAGGGGAGCGCGTCGGTGGGGTGTGCGGAGCGGTTCGTGCTCTGCTTCAGCCGACGCGCTTTCCAAGTACGAGAATTCGGGTGCGCATGGCACTGACCATCCCTCCGGCGCGCCATGGCTGTCAAGTGGGTGGGACGGGAGTCTCACTATTTGAGCGGATCGAGGGGCATGGAGGGGTGTGGAATCCGGTCACCCGCGGACGGCCGGGAAGACCTGACGGGAAGCGTGCTTCCGGGCAGTGCGCTGCCCGTCAGTACGGGCTGGGCCACGCCGCCCGGCAGCGGGTATGTGCCGGTCAGCAGGGCGCGGCGCAGCCGGTACTCGTCCAGTGGCCCGGAGAAGGCCATCCCCTGGCCGTGCGTACACCCCATGGCGCGCAGCGCGAGGACCTGTTCGGGGACGTCGACGCCGTCGGCCACGGACTCCATGCCCAGATCACCGGCGATCCGCAGCAGCCCCGCCGTGATCTTGTGCAGCCGCGCGGACTCCACGACGCCCTCCACCAGACCGCGGTCCAGTTTCAGTACGTCCACGGGGAGCCTGCGCAGGGCGCTGATCGCGGCGTAGCCGCTGCCGAAGCCGTCGAGGGCGATCCGTACGCCCAGCCGGCGCAGCGCGATGAGCCGGTGCTCCAGCTCGTCGAGCGAGGCGCGCGGATCGCTGTCGGCGAGCTCTATCATCAGGGCCCCCGACGGCAGCCCATGGCGGCTGAGCAGGGACTCGATGGATCCGAGCGGCAGGGATCTGTCGAGCAGCCTGCGGGCCGGGAGCCGTACGGCGACGGGCACAGGTTGGCCGATTCTCGCCCGTTCCGCGGCGTGGGAGACGGCTTCTTCCAACAGCCAGCGACCGAGCTCCGTGGTGCGGTCGCTGTCGTCGCCCCCGCGCGGGAACTCGGCGGGGGTGAACAGGATGCCCTGGGCGGAGCGCCAGCGGGCCTGGGCGGCGACGGCGGAGACCCGGCCGGTGGTGAGATGCACCACGGGCTGGTGCAGCAGGGCGAATTCGCCGTCGTGCAGGGCGGTGCGCAGCCGGGTCGCCAGCTCGGTCTTGCGGACGACGTCGGCCTGCATCTGGGGCGCGTACAGCTCGACGCGGTTCTTGCCCGCGGCCTTGGCGCGGTACATGGCGAGGTCCGCGTTCCGCATGAGCTCGGTGGGGGTTATGCCCGGTTCCGCGAAGGCGATACCGATGGAGGCGGCGACCCGGACATCGTTGCCGTCGATGCGGTACGGCTGCGAGAGCCTGAGGCGCAGCCGGTCGGCGATCTCGTGCACCTGGTGCTCGCGGGCGGTCAGGTCGTCGTTCCCGTCGCCGAGGACGATGGCCGCGAACTCGTCGCCGCCGAGCCTGGCGGCGGTGTCCCCGGCCCGTACGGAGTCCTGGAGCCGGTGCGCGGCGAGGATCAGCAGTTCGTCCCCGACCTGATGGCCCAGGCGGTCGTTGACGCCCTTGAAGCCGTCGAGGTCGATGAAGAGCACGGCCGTGCCCGGATCGGTCGTACGGCGGCCGGAGAGGGCCTGTCGTACGCGCTCGGTGAACAGGGCGCGGTTGGGCAGGTCGGTGAGCGGGTCGTGTTCGGCGTTGTGCTGGAGCTGCGCCTGGAGGCGGACCCGTTCGGTGACGTCGCGGCTGTTGAAGATCAGCCCGCCCTGGTGGCGGTTGACGGTGGATTCCACGTTGAGCCAGTCACCGGCCCCTGATCTGAACCGGCACTCGATGCGGGTCGTGGGCTCCTCGGAGGGCGGTGCGGCCAGGAAGCGCCGTACTTCGTGGACCACCCTGCCGAGGTCGTCGGGGTGGATGATCGAGGCCAGCTCCGCGCCGACGAGATCCTCGGCCTCGCGGCCGTACACGCCCGTGGCGGCGGGGCTGACGTAGCGGAGTATGCCGGAGGGCGCGGCGATCATGATCACATCGCTGGAGCCCTGCACCAGGGACCGGAAGTGGTTCTCCTTCTGGGCCAGTTCATGGGTGAGCGCGATGTTGTCGACGAGCATGATGCCCTGCCGTACGACCAGCGCGAGCACGACCGCGCAGCCGGTGAGGACCACCACCCGGTCGACGCGCCGGCCCTCGATCACGTTGTAGAGGATGCCCAGCGTGCAGACGGCGGCCGCCAGATACGGCGTGAGCGCGGCGAGCGAGCCGGCGATGGGACGGCTGGGGGTACGGGGGTGACGTGGCTGCGGAGGGCTCTCCGGGATCCGGCGCATCCCCCATGGCGCGTACGCGAGGAGCAGCGAGCCGGCGAACCAGCCGGCGTCCAGCAGTTGTCCCGAGCGATAGGTCTCCCGCAGCAGCGGGGAGGTGAACAGGGCGTCGCACAGCACCGTCAGGGCCAGCGCGGCGATCGCGGTGTTGACGGCGGAGCGGCTTCCCGTGGCCCGTCGGAAGTGCAGCGCGAGCACCATGCTGACCAGCACGATGTCGAGCAGCGGATAGGCGAGGGAGAGCGCCGCCTGGGTCACGCTCTCGCCCTGGAAGTGCGCCGTCCGCGCGAGGGCGAGGCTCCAGGAGAGGGTGAGCAGTGAGCCGCCGATCAGCCAGGAGTCGAGCGCCAGACAGACCCAGCCGGCCCTGCTGACCGGGCGTTTGGCGAGCACGAGCAGTCCCACGATGGCGGGTGGCGCGAAGCAGAGGAAGAAGAGATCGGCGAGTGAGGGGCTGGGCACCGGTTCGTCGAGGACGACCTCGTACCAGCCCCAGACGGCGTTCCCTCCGGAGGCCATCGCGGAGGAGAACGAGAACAGCAGCCAGGCGGGCCGGAAGCGGCTGCCGCGGCCGCGTGCGTAGAAGAAGCAGGAGACCGCGGCGATCGCGGCGGCCAGGCTGAGACCGAAGTCACCCATGAACAGGGCCAGTTCGTGCGAGCCCCAGCCCAGCGCCGCGCCGGCCGCGTAGCCCCCGCAGATCAGGGCGAGCAGGAGCTGCGCGACCAGCCCCGAGCCGCTGCCGGAGACCGCCCGCCTGCCGAGGAGCACGCCCTCGGCGCTCACCGGAACACCCCGGGGGGTGTCGCTGTCACCGCCGAAGGAACCTGCCTGCTGATCGGGATGTCCGGAGGCCGCCGCCGGCGTCCCTGCCGCGTCGGATCGTTCGTCCATTGGCCGTACATCGCCCGTCGCCCCCCTCGCATTCTGTTCGCTCCGCTGCGCCGTTCCAGGCACGCCGCAGCCCCCAGATCGGGACGATACACCAGTCTCGTCACTCAGGGACATAGTTCTTCTACTCTCCGTGACGACCAGGGGACTTGTCGGCCACGAGGGTGTCCGGTCGGCTGCGGAGCGTGTCCGAGGAGGGCCTTCCGGGCCCTGCCGCGAGGTGCCGCGGCCCGGGATGCGCCGGTCCCCGGTCGCCGCGGCTCGGGCGCCCCGGCTCGGGGTCAGCCGGTGGTGAGGACGATGTTGGCCGGTTCCTCGCCGGCGACGAACCGGGTGAGCTGGCCGGTCAGCAGCCGTTGGGCGCGCGGCAGGAACGCGGAGGTGGAGCCGCCGACATGGGGGCTGATGAGGACGCCCGGGGTGTGCCAGAGGGGATGGCCGGCGGGCAGCGGTTCCGGGTCGGTGACGTCCAGGGCGGCCGTGATCCGTCCGCTCCCGGTCTCGGCGAGCAGCGCCTTGGTGTCGACGACGGCGCCGCGCGCGACGTTGACCAGAAGTGCGCCGTCCTTCATCCGCGCCAGGAACTCCGCTCCCGCCAGGCCCCTCGTCCCCTCGGTGAGCGGGGTGGAGAGGATCACCACATCGGCGTCGGGGAGCAGTCCGGGGAGATCGGTGAACGCCTGGACGGCGCCGCGCTCCGTCGTGCGGGCGGAGCGGGCGACGCGCACCACCCGCGCGCACTCGAAGGGCGCGAGCCGGTCCTCGATGGCCGCGCCGATCGATCCGTACCCGACGATCAGTACGGACCTGTCGGCGAGCGCCGGGTAGAAGCCGGAGCGCCACTCCTCCCGCTGCTGGCCGGTGACGAAGCCGGGGATGCCGCGCAGGGAGGCGAGGACCAGGGCCAGGGCGAGTTCGGCGGTGCTGGCCTCGTGGACGCCCTTGGCGTTGCACAGGCGTACGCCGGCGGGAAGCGTGCCGAGCGCGGGGGTCACATGGTCGATGCCGGCCGAGAGGGTCTGGACGACGCGTACGGAGGTCATGGCGGCGAGCGGCCGTACCGCGACCTCGGGTCCCTTCATGTACGGGACGGCGTAGAAGGCGCAGTCCGCCGGGTCGGCGGGGTACTCCTCGCCGCCGTCCCAGAACAGATAACGCGGTCCCTCGGGGAGTCCCTCGATCCCGTCGGCCTGGAAGGGGAGCCACACGTCTGAAGTCATGGTCAGGAGGCTATGCGAAGTGCGCCGGACCGATGAGGTTAGCTTGTGGACGGCATGAGGAGGGGTACGGCGTTGGAGCGCAGGACAATCGGTGCGGCGGCGCTCGAAGTGGGCGCGATCGGTCTCGGCTGCATGCCGATGCACTGGGCCTACACCGGCTCGCAGCAGCACGGCGACCGTTCGATCCGTACGGTGCACGCGGCGCTCGACGCCGGTACGAGCCTGCTCGACACGGCCGACATGTACGGCCCCTTCACCAACGAGCTGCTGCTGGGGCGGGTGGTCGGGCAGCGGCGGGCGGACGTCTTCGTCTCGACCAAGTGCGGGCTGCTCGTCGGTGATCAGCACATCGTCGCCAACGGCCGCCCCGGCTATGTGCGGCGGGCCTGTGACGCCTCGCTGCGGCGGCTCCAGACCGATGTGATCGATCTCTACCAGCTGCACCGCGCCGACCCCGAGATACCGGTCGAGGAGACCTGGGGCGCGATGGCGGAGCTGGTGACCGCGGGGAAGGTGCGGGCGCTCGGGCTGTGCGCGGTGGGGGCGCGCGCGTCCCGGCGCAGATCGGGGGCGCATCTGCACGAGTCCACGATCCGCCAGCTGGAGCGGGTGCAGCAGGTCTTCCCGGTGAGCGCGGTGGAGGCGGAGCTGTCGGTGTGGTCGCCGGAGGCGCTGGAGCGGCTGCTGCCGTGGTGCGAGGCGCGCGGTATCGGGTTCCTGGCGGCGATGCCGCTCGGCAACGGCTTCCTGACCGGCACGCTCACGCCGGGGCAGGGTTTCGAGCCGGACGACGTACGGGCGCGGCATCCGCGGTTCACGGCGGAGATGATGGCCGCGAACCAGCCACTGGTGGTGGGGTTGCGCCGGATCGCGGCGCGGCATGACGCCACCCCGGCGCAGGTGGCGCTGGCGTGGGTGCTGAGCCGGGGGCGGCATGTGGTGCCGCTGCCGGGGACGAAGCGGGAGCGGTGGGCGGTGGAGAACGCGCGGGCGGCGGAGCTGACGCTGACGGCGCGGGATCTGGCCGAGATCGCGGAGCTGCCGCCGGTGCGGGAGTCGTGGGACTGAGCGCGTCCGTGGGGTAGGTGGGGTAGGCAGAGGCGCGGCGCGGTAACGGGGAATGACAGGGGATTCGGCGCGGCCGGATCGGCGCGGACGCGTCGGCGCAGAGAGATCAGCGCAGGGGAATCACAGCCTTCGAAGGGATCGAACCGTGCGACGTTCAGCAGTGACGGCCGTAGGGGCCGCTGTCGCCCTTCTCGTGTTGACGGGATGCTCCTCGGGCGGCGACACGGGTGCCGTGCCCGGCCGGAGCGCCCCGACGACCCCGGCCGCCGCCACGTCCCGGGACGCGCAGCCCAGCCCGTCGGCCCCGCCCGCCAAGGGCTCGGCGAAGGTGGTGTCCACCGTGGCGGAAGGACTCTCGTCGCCCTGGGGCCTGGCCGCGCTGCCCGACGGTGATCTGCTGGTGTCCTCGCGCGACGAGGGGACGATCACCCGGGTGGACGCGGAGAGCGGGAAGAAGACCGTGATCGGCGACGTGCCCGGGGTCTCCCCGGCGGGCGAGGGCGGGCTGCTGGGCATCGCGCTCTCTCCCTCGTATGCCTCGGACCATCAGGTGTACGCGTATTTCACGACCGAGGGGGACAACCGCATCGCGCGGATGTTCTACGACGAGAAGAAGCCGGCCGGGCAGCAGCTGGGGGCGCCGGACACGGTGCTGCGGGGTATTCCGAAGGGCAGTATCCACAATGGCGGCCGGATCGCCTTCGGCCCGGACAAGATGCTGTACGCGGGCACGGGCGAGACCGGTGAGACGGGGCTCGCGCAGGACAGGAAGTCGCTGGCGGGCAAGATCCTCCGGATGACTCCTGACGGGCAGCCCGTACACGGCAATCCGGAGGCCGATTCGGTCGTCTATTCCCTGGGCCACCGCAATGTGCAGGGACTGGCCTGGGATTCCGAGAAGCGGCTGTGGGCCTCGGAGTTCGGCCAGAACACCTGGGACGAGCTGAATCTCATCGAGCCTGGCAGGAATTACGGCTGGCCCGATGTGGAGGGAAAGGCCGGTGAGCGCGGCTTCGTCGACCCGGTCGCGCAGTGGAAAACGGACGAGGCGTCGCCGAGCGGTATCGCGTACGCGGAGGGCTCGATCTGGATGGCCGCGCTGCGGGGCGAGCGGCTGTGGCGGATTCCCCTGGCGGGCCGGGAATCCGCGGCGGCCCCCCAGGCGTTGTTGACGTCGGAATACGGCCGCCTGCGCATGGTCCTTTCGGCGGGCGGCGACAAGGTGTGGCTGATGACCAGCAATACGGATGGCCGGGGCACACCGAAGCCGGGGGACGACAGGATCCTCCTGCTGGAAGTCGCGTAGCGATACGCGCCGCGACGCGTAGTGAAGAGGGTGAGCAGTCCGTGTTCAACCTGATCGAGGAGCTTTTCGCCCCGGGCCGCAAGCACACCGACGAGGAACGGAAAAGACTGGAACTGACCCGGGTCGACGTCGATGACAACGACCCCGGCCGGGGGCCGATAGATCTCGCCTCGGGAAAGGTCACGATAAGGCCGCCCGCCCCGCACGGGGAGTGACACGTCTCCAGGGCTGACGGGGTCCAGGACCGACGGGGTCCAGGGCTTAAGGGAACGGGCCCGGGACGCGGAGTCCGGGGCCGCCCAGGACCCGGAGCGCTACGCCGCCGAATCGGGGAAAAGGCGCAGCCGGTGCGAGAGAGCCGCCGCTTCCGTACGGCCCGACACCCCCAGCTTGGCCAGGATGTTGGAGACATGGACACTCGCCGTCTTGGGCGAGATGTACAGCTCCTCGGCGATGGCGCGGTTGCTGTGACCGGCGGCGACGAGCCGCAGGACGTCCTGCTCGCGGGGGGTCAGGCCCAGTGACCTGGCCGGGTCGGGATCCTGGCCGGGACCGGAGGCCGTACGGGCCCCGGCGGGCGTCGGCGCGAGGCTGATCCGGGCCCGGCCGGCGAGCAGTTCGATCTCCTCGGTCAGCGGGCGCGCGCCGAGGCCGCGCGCCGCCGTGTGGGCCAGGACGAGCAGGTCCGCGGCTTCGCCCCGGTCGGCGTGGTGGTCCAGCAGCGCGGCGGCCCAGCGCTGCCGGGCGAGCGCCAGCTCCAGGGGCCGCTCCGTCGCCTCGAACGCGGCGACGGCACGCGCCCACAGCTCCGGCGCCATCCTGCCCTCCGCCCGCGCCAGCTCGGCTTCCAGCAGGAGGCCGTACGCCTGCCAGACGGGCACCAGTGTGGGCATCCGCTTGGCGTGGACGCGTATGGCCGCGAGGATCGCCGCGCGTCCCGCCTCCGCCTCCGGCAGCCCTCTGGCGTCCGCCTCGATCGAGGCGGCCGTGCACAGCAGCGGCAGTGCGTACTGCCGGGTACCCGGCGGGAAGCCGTGTTCGGTGATCCGCTCGAACTCGGCCCTGGCGTCGGCCAGCGCGCCCCGCCGCGCGGCGATACACATCGCGAGCCGGGCCGGCGGTATGAGGTGCTGCGGCTGGAAGTCATGGGTGCCGAAGAAGCCCCTGGCCAGCTCCACCTGGCGCTGCGCCTCGTCGAAGTCGCCACGCACCACGGCCAGTTCGGCGCGGCGTCCGGCGACCAGACCACGCGCCTTGTGGGACTGGGCGAGCGCCACCGTGTCATCGAGGACGGCGTCCGCCTCGGACCAGCGCCCGAGGGAGAAGAGGGAGTGGGCCAGATTGTGCCGCACCCAGGCCTCCGTATCGACCAGCCCCCGTTGGTGGGTGAAGGCGACGCCCTGCTCCGCGGCGGTCACCGCCTCCCCTGAGCGGCCCATGCTCTCCAGCGTGGACGGCAGATTGACGCTGGCCCGCCCCAGGATCCCGGCGGCGCCCAGCTCGACGGCCCGGTCGCGGGCCTCGTAGATCTCGGCGATGCCCTCCTCGACGCCTCCCGCGTCGGCGGTGAGCCAGCCGCGGGTGAGACGGGCGTGCAGCTCGGTCAGTTCGGCGCCGACCAGCCGCGCGTACTCCACGGCCCGGTCGGCGGCGGCCAGGCTGTCGGGGCCCGGCTGGTGCAGGGCGCCCCAGCTCGCGACCGTGGCGAGGACCTCCGCGTGCACGGCGGACGGCCGCATGCCGCGCACCAGCTCCTGGGCGGTGGCCAGCTCCTGCCAGCCGTCGCCGCGCGTGAGGTCCTGCACCAGCCGGGAGCGCTGGATCCAGAACCAGGCGGCGCGCAGCGGATCCTTCCCGCCGTCCTCGCCCTCCAGGACCCGCAGGGCCTTCTTGGAGATCGCCAGGGCGCGTTCGCGCTCACCGCCGAAGCGGGCGGCGACCGTCGCCTCCGCCATCAGGTCCAGATAGCGCAGCGGCGCGGAGGCCGGATCGCCGCCGCAGGGCGGATAGACCTCGACGTCGTCCGGCGGCCGCAGCGTGCCGCGTACCTCCTCGGGGGCGTCGTCCCACAGCTCCATGGCCCGTTCGAGCAGCCTCAGTTGCTCGGAGTAGGCGTAGCGCTGGCGCGCCTCCACGGCGGCGCTCAGCACGGCGGGGAGGGCCTTGGCGGCGTCATGCGCGTGGTACCAGTGGCTGGCGAGGCGGGTGGTGCGCTCATCGGCCCGTACGAGCGAGGGATCGGCCTCCAGCACCTCGGCGTAGCGGCGGTTGATCCGGGAGCGCTCGCCCGGGAGCAGATCGTCGCTGACCGCCTCGCGCACCAGGGAGTGCCGGAAGCGGTAGCCGTCCCCGTCCGCCGTGGGCAGCAGGATGTTGGCGCCGACGGCGGCCCGCAGCGCCTCGATCAGCTCGTCCTCCGCGAGCCGGCCGACGGCCGCCAGCAGCCGGTATTCGACGGTCGTGCCGCCCTCCGCGACGATCCTGGCGACCCGCTGGGCGTCCTCGGGCAGCGCCTCGACCCTGACGAGCAGCAGATCGCGCAGGGAGTCGCTCAGGCCGGTGCTGCGCCCGGTCCCGATGGAGCAGGCCAGCTCTTCCACGAAGAACGCGTTGCCGTCGGAGCGTTCGAAGATCTGGTCCAGCAGGGCCGGGTCCGGTTCGGCCGCGAGGATGCCCGCGAGCTGGCTCCGTACCTCGGCGCGGTTGAAGCGGGAGAGCTCGATACGGCGGACGGAGCGCAGCCGGTCCAGCTCGGCCAGGAGCGGGCGCAGCGGGTGGCGGCGGTGGATGTCGTCGGCGCGGTACGTGGCGAGCACGACGAGCCGGCCGCGGCGCAGCGCGCGGAAGAGGTAGGCGAGGAGATGGCGGGTGGAGGCGTCCGCCCAGTGCAGATCCTCCAGGACGAGCACGACCGTACGGTCGGCCGCGAGCCGTTCGAGCAGCCGGGCGGTGAGCTCGAAGAGCCGGGCGGTGCCGTCCTCCCCGAGCGCGCCGCGGTCCGACTGCCCCAGCTCGGGCAGGATCCGGGCCAGTTCGTCCTCCTGGCCCTCGGCCGCCGCCTTCAGTTCGTCGGGGAGCTGGCGCCGCAGCGAGCGCAGCGCGGTGGAGAAGGGCGCGAACGGCAGTCCGTCCGCGCCGATTTCGACGCAGCCGCCGACCGCGACGACGGCCTTCCGGGCGCAGGCCACTTCGTGCAGCTCCTCGACGAGCCGCGTCTTGCCGACCCCGGCCTCGCCGCCGATGAGCAGCGCCTGCGGCTCGCCCGCGGTGGCGCGGGCGAGCGCTTCGGTGAGGGCGGTGAGTTCGCCGGATCTGCCGACGAACACGGGGCTGACTGACCTGGTCTCCACGGGCCCGAGCATCGCACAGGGGTCTGACAGCGCGGCACTGGTTATCGCGGCGCCGGCTGTCGCGCCGGCTGTCGCGGCAGCGGTTGCCGTGACACCGGTTGTCACCGCGCCGGTGATCGGGTGGGGTGCCATCGCGTCACGTCACGCGCCGGGTCACGCCGCGCGCGTGAACCGGTCGTGCGAGGTGTTCACCCGCCCCTCCCGTGCGTCCTTGGCCGCTCGCCTGGCCTGCCGGCGGGCGGTGCGGACCTCGCGTACGAGCCGCTGCCGCTCAGCCCTGCGGATCAGCTCGGCCTCGTTGATCTTCTGGAGTTCGTACTCGAACATCGGGTCCCCCTGATGAAGATGTCTGGCGTCTGGTGATGCCTCTACCTTCGTCTCCCAGGGGGTGTGACCGCATCGGGAGAGTGCCGCATCCTGACGGGCCCCGGTGCCTTAGAAACAGGGGCCCGGACGGACGAACGGCCTAAGGCCCCGGCTGTGACACCGTGCGGGCCTTAGACCTGGAGGGGGACGGAACGCGGGGAGGGAGCGGGCTCAGGGGGTGGGGGTGGGGGCGGCCGGGGGCGTGGGCAGGGCCGCGAAGAGGTCGAAGTACATACCGAGGGAGACCAGCAGCCCCAGGAAGCCCAGGATCGCCCCGGCCAGCGCGAAGGGGCGCACCCAGCCGGTGCGCTGCGGCAGGGTCAGCACGATCACTCCGACGAGCAGCGCCACCAGGGCCACGGCGCCGTTGATCGCGGCGGTGACGTGCCAGCCGTCGGCGTAGATCGCGGAGATCTGCTGCTCGGCGGTGCTGGACTGGCCGGTCTTGAGCTGTCCCACCAGGCCCTGGCGCTCGGCGAGGACGCGGCTCGTCCAGGTGCCGGTGAGGGCGACGATCCCGAGGCAGACGGCGACGATGGAGGCGGCCGCGGAGCCGAGACCGGACGGGCGGCTCGCCGCGACGGCGTCGTCACCGTCCAGGTCGTCGTCCTCCGTGTCCTCCGCGTCGGCGGCGTCTTCGTCCCGGGCTTCGGCCGTGGTGGCGTCCTTGTCGGCGCTCTCGGTGACGGACCCCTTCGTGAGGTCGGCCTTGGGGCCGGTCGTGGTCTCCGCCGTCGCCTCGGCGCCGGAGGCGGCGCTCGCGGCCGTCTTCGGGCCGGTGGTCTGGTCGGCGGTCTCGGTCTCGGGGGTCGGATTCATACGGCGCACGCTAGGGGCCCTGTCTGAGAACTTCCTGAGAACGCCGAAACCCGCCGTCGAAAGAGCGTTTCCCGACGACGGCGGACCGTTCACCGCACGAGCACGCTGTCCTCGGTCGCGCTGTCCGCCGTCTCGCGCGGCTCGGGGAGCTTCGCGTCCCCGCGCTCTCCGGGTGCCTCGATACTGATCCGCGGCAGCCAGCGGTCGAGCCGGCGTGGCAGCCACCAGTTGGCGCCGCCGAGCATATGCATCAGGGCCGGGACCAGCAGGGTACGGAGGACGAAGGCGTCCAGCGCGACCGCCGTCGCCAGCGCGATGCCGAACATGGCGATGACCCGCTCACCGCTCAGGACGAACGCGAGGAAGACCGAGATCATGATGACCGCCGCGGAGTTGATCACCCGCCCGGTCTCGGCGAGGCCGACGCGTACCGCCCGGCGGTTGTCCCCCGTCTCCAGCCACTCCTCGTACATCCGGCTGACCAGGAAGACCTGGTAGTCCATGGAGAGCCCGAAGAGCACCGAGACCATGATCACGGGCAGGAAGGGCTCGATCGGGCCCGCGCTGCCGAGCCCCAGCAGCTCGCTCCCCCACCCCCACTGGAAGATCGCGACGACGACCCCGAACGACGAGGCGACGGCGGCCACATTCATCAGCGCGGCCTTGACCGGGATGCCCACGGACCGGAAGGCGAGCAGCAGAAGCAGACAGCCGAGGGTGATGACGACCCCGATGAAGAGCGGCAGTTTGCCGATGATGATCTCCGCGAAGTCGTCGTAGCTCGCGGTGAGCCCGCCGACGTGCACGTCCAGGGAGGTGTCGGCCTCGGCCTCGGGCAGGACGTCCGTACGCAGCCGGTCGACCAGGTCGCTGGTGTCCTTCGACTGGGGCGAGGAGTCCGGTACGACGGTGAGCGCCGCCGTGTCGCCGCTGCCGTTGAAGGTGATCGGGCCGACGGACGCGACGCCCTCCGTCGTGCGCAGCGTGCTGGGCAGCTGGTCCATGGCGAGCCGGTCGTCCGCGCCCTCAAGGTGCGCGACCAGCGTCAATGGACCGTTGACGCCGGGGCCGAACCCTTCGGCGAGCCGGTCGTACGCCTGCCGGGTGGTGCTGGAGGCGGGGTTGTTGCCCTGGTCGGAGGTGCCCAGATGGAGCGAGAAGGTGGGCAGGGCGAGGACCAGCATGACCGCGGCGGCCACGGCGCCGAGCAGCTTGGGGTGGCGTTCGACGAAGAGGGACCAGCGGGCGGCGAAGGTCGTGGGCCGTTCGGGCTCGGGGCCGTGTGCGGCGAGCCGCGCGCGTTCGCGCCGGCTCAGCGCCCGCGTATCGATGTACGAGAGCAGGGCGGGCAGCAGGGTCACGGACGCGGCGACGGTCAGGACGACCGTGAGCGAGGCGGCGATCGCGACACCGTTGAGGAAGCTCAGCCCGAGGATCAGCATGCCCAGCAGGGCGATACAGACGGTGGCCCCGGCGAAGACGACGGCTCTGCCGGTGGTCGCGACCGCGTCGACCGCCGCCTCGTGGACGCTCAGGCCGCGTTTGAGGCCCGTACGGTGCCGGGTCACGATGAACAGCGCGTAGTCGATGCCGACTCCGAGGCCGATCAGCAGACCGAGCATCGGGGCGAAGTCGGCGACCGTCATCACATGGCCGAGCAGCGCGATGCCCGCGTACGCCGTGCCGACCGAGACGAGCGCGGTGGCCAGGGGCAGCAGGCTCGCGGCGAGCGAGCCGAAGGCGAGGAAGAGGACGACTGCGGCGACCGCCACGCCCACGATCTCGGCGGTGTGCACCGTGGTGGACTCGGTGAGCGCGACGGCGCTGCCGCCGAGCTGGACGTCCAGCCCGTCGTCGGCGGCGGCCTTCGCGGTGTCGACCACCGCTGCCGCCTGCGACACGGGTATCTCGTCGGTGGGCCGCTCGAAGGTGACGCGCGCGTAGGCGGTCCGTCCGTCCGCGCTGATCTGCGCGGCGCCGTCGGGGGCGTAGGGGCCCGCGACGGAGGAGACGCCGGGCAGCTTCCCGACCTTGTCGAGCATCTCCCCCATGCGCTGCCGGACCTCGGGCGTGCGGACGGAGCCGAAGCCGGGACCGGTGCCGGAGGCGCGGTCCGCGTGCCAGACGATGGTGTTGTCGTCGCCGCCGAGCCCGCGGAAGCCGTCGTCGAGGAGCTGGGCGGCACGGCCCGACTCGGTCCCCGGGGCCTCGTAGTCGTTGGTGTACGAGGATCCCAGCACGCCCGCGGCGGTCGAGACACCGCCGAGGGCGAGCAGCCAGAGGAGGACGGCGAGGAGACGGTGCCTGATGCACCACCGTGCGATGGCTGCCAACGGATCGCTCCCTGGGTCACTCCGGGTCACTCATGGGAGATTCACTGTCGCAGCGAATAGTGATCGATTGTCCGTTTGGTGGGTTTACTCACAGTGTGCGGCGCGCGGGAACCCGGCGCGGCTCCGGCGTCTCAGCCGGAGACGCTCACCCGCCCGTTCTCGATGTGGCCCATCAGCCGGCGGCGGAATCCCGTCCCGGTGTCGCCGCCACTGCCGGTGTCGCTGTCGCTGTCGCTGTCGGTGGTGATCTCGATGTCGTACCAGCCGTGCGCGTCCGCCGCGGAGTGCACGACGGTCCGGCTGCGGCCGGGCTTCACCGTGATCTGCCGGGTCCAGCCGTCGAGGTCGGCCTCGTCGACGTATCCCAGGGGCCGCAGCGTGAACGTGATCGGCCGGTCGCCGCTGTTGCGCAGGTCGAGATGGAGATCGCGGTCGTGGTGGTCGACGGTCGAGGAGACCTCCGCGCCGTGTCCTGCCACCGGTCCCGCGAACTCGCGGCGGAAGCCGTTGGGCCCGGTGATCGTGAAGCGGTACGCGTCACCGGTGAGCCCGGTAAGGGGCACCGTCCATTGCGCCGTGCCCCTTACATCGCGGTGCTGGGGGATCGCGAACTCGCCGGCGTACGGATAGAGCGCGAAGTGCGCGCTCGCGCGCCCGGTGTTGCTGAGCGCGACCGTGAACACCCGCCCCTCGCCCTTCCCCTCGACCCTGCCGTACGCGTCGGTCTGGTACGGCAGCGGCCTGGCCGGGCGTACGCCCTTCTCCTGTACGGGCATCCGCTGCTCGTCGGGGGGTACGGGCCGCCAGCGGCCGGTGAACGGCGGGATCTCCCCCGGCTGTTCGACCTCGGGCAGCCTGCGGCCGCGCTGGAAGTCGAAGGCGGAGGTCAGATCGCCGGTGACATTGCGCCGCCACGCGGTGATGTTGGGCTCGTCCACACCGGTCCACTTCTCCAGGAAGCGGACCACGGAGGTGTGGTCGAAGACCTGCGAGCAGACGTAACCGCCGACGGTCCAGGGCGAGACGACGAGCAGCGGGACGCGCACGCCGAGCCCGGTCGGCCGTCCCTGCCAGCGTTCGGCGGAGCCGGAGGGGCCCTCGGCGGGCGGGACGGGCGGCGGTACGTGGTCGAAGAAGCCGTCGTTCTCGTCGTAGTTGATCAGTACGACGGTGTGCCGCCAGACATCGGGGTGCGCGCCCAGCGCGTCGAGCACCTTGTAGACGAGCGTGGCGCTGGCGATCGGCGACGACGAACCGGGGTGCTCGGAGTCGATGGCCGACGGCACCAGATAGGACACCTCGGGCAGCGTCCCGGCGGCCACGTCGGCCCGGAACCGCTCGGCCAGGGTGCCGCTCTCGACCCGCCGCAGCCCGCGCTCGAAGAGGGAGCGCTCGCGCGGTTTCAGCGCGGCGACGCCCGCGTCCAGCGCGGCGAGCAGCCGCTCGCGCTCCGCGGCGTCCTCGGTGTCGCGCACGGCGGCGTAGAAGGCCTCCATGTAGGTGAAGCCGGCCGCCCCGGGCCGGCCGGGCAGCGCGCGCGCCACGGTGAGCGCCTTGCGCGCGATGTCCTTGAAGGTGGTGAAGAACTCGATGTTGTTGTCGGTGAAGTTCTCCCACTCCGTGTACGTCTGCCAGCTCCGCCCGGCCTTCTCCAGCCGCTCGGCATAGGTCGGCCACGAGTAGCCGGGGTGGTTGGCCTCGTCGTACGCGTCGTTCCCCACGGCCCGCCGTCCGTCGGCCTCGTACCCGGTCCAGCCGCTCCACAGATGGTTGCGGTTGGGGCTCGTCGACGTATGGACGGAGGAGTGGTACGCGTCGCAGATGGTGAACGTGTCCGCCAGCTCGTAGTGCAGCGGCAGGTCGTGGCGGTCGTAGTACGCCATGGTGGCCGCGGTCTTGGCGGAGACCCAGCCGTCCATCCACCCGTTGTTCCAGGCCGCGGCCCCGCCGTTCCAGGAGTGGTCCAGGTCCCCGATGTACTGGAGATCCTTCTTCTGCGCCTCGGCCGCGTCCCGGATGGGGAAGGGCAGGACGGTCTCCAGCGGGCCCGGCTGCTCGAAGACGGGCTTCCCCGACGGCAGTTCGACGGCGTTGCGGTCCCCGAAGCCCCGCACGCCGCGCAGCGTGCCGAAGTAGTGGTCGAAGGAGCGGTTCTCCTGCATCAGGATCACCACATGCTTGATCGCCCGCATACCGTCGGCGGCCGGCTCGGCGGCCAGTGCGGCCTGAAGGGACGGCGGCAGCACCGACCCCACCGCGGCCGCGCCCAGGGCGCCGGTGCCGAGGGCGAGCATTCTTCTGCGCGATATCTCCGGAGACATGCTTGGGGACGGTAATGAAGCCCGGTGTCCGAGAGAAGACCCCGCAACGGCCGAGGAGTGAACGTCGAAGGGGGCGAGGCCCGCGCCGGGGGCGAGGCCCGCGGCGTCGGTCAGTCGGCCGAGTCCATGAACTCCAGCATCCGGCGGTTCACCTCGTCGGCGTGGTCGATCTGTGGTCCGTGGCCCGTGCCGGAGACGATCTCCGCCCGCGTTCCCGGTATCAGGCGGGGCACGCGCTCCACCTGCCGTCGCGGGTGCACGAGCAGACTGCGCTTGCCGAGCACGAGGTAGAGCGGGGTGCGGATGGTGGACAGTTCGCCGTCGGTCAGGGGGAGGGGGGCCGGGCGGCGTACGCGGTAGGCGCGGACGGCTGTTCTGATCATGGCGCGCAGCTCCGGCACGACGAGGACCGGCTGGTCCAGCCAGGCCGCCAGTCGGGGACGGAGGGCTTTGGGGGCTGAGGTCGCGAACAGGCTGACGAAGATCCAGACGAAGAAGCGCAGGCCCACCTTCTCCAGACCGCCGGGGTCGAGCAGTACGGCGGAGGCGAGGCGGCCGGGTGCGCGGTGCGCCTGGTTCACGGCGAGCCAGCCTCCGTACGAGGAGCCGACGAGATGGACGCGGTCGAGACCGAGCCCGGCGAGCGTCTCGTCCAGCCACTGGGCGGCCCGTTCGGGCTGGTGGATGGGTTCGCGCTGCACGCTGCGTCCGGGGTCGCCCGGGGTGTCGATGGCGTACACGGGGCGGTCGGCGCTGAGCGCGGGGGTGTTCGGGTACCACATGGCGGAGCAGGAGCTCGCCCCGTGCACCAGGACGACGGGGGTGCGGGACCGGGCGGCGGGGTCCGCGGGGCCGTAGCGGTAGACGTGTGTGGTGCCGAAGGAAGTCTCCACGTCGTATTCCGCGAGCGCCGGCGCCCCCAGGGCGTAGACGGCGTCGCAGGCCGCGAAGTGGCGGTCACGCCGGGCTTCGCTCACATAGCGGCCAACATCGGGCCGAGGACGGGCAGCGGTTTCGTGCACAGGCACCTCCGGGTCCGGATCCTTTACGGTACGAGCGTATCACCATGATGGTACCGCTGTACCATCAACGGATCCCGGCAGGGACGCACCAGCGGAACGACGAGCGGAGAACAGGCCGATGCCCAAGCGTGTGGATCATGCGGAGCGCCGTACGGAGATCGCCGAGGCGCTCGTCCGGGTCGCCGGGAGGCAGGGGCTGCACGCCGTGGGGATGCGCGATGTGGCGGCCGAGGCGGGCGTGTCCCTGCGGCTGGTGCAGTACTACTTCGAGACCAAGGAGAAGCTCCTGCTCTTCGGACTCCAGCACCTGACGGGCAGGTTCGGGGAGCGGGTCACCACCCGGCTCACGGCCGCCGGGGGCCGCCCGGGACCGCGCGCCACGATCGAGGCGCTGCTGATGGTGGCCCTCCCGACGGACGAGGAGAGCCGCACGTTCCACTACGTGCTGACCTCGTACGCCCTGCTGGCCGTCAAGGACACGGCGCTCGCCGCCCAGCCCTTCATCAAGGACCCCGACGCCGCCGAGGACACCGTGGCCGGCCTCCTCCGGCAGGCGCGGGAGGACGGTCTGCTCCGGCCCGGCGTGGATCCGCGGCGGGAGGCGGCCGGTCTGCTCGCCATGTCCGCGGGACTCGGCACGGGCATCCTCGTCGGCCAGCGCGACCCCGAATCGGCGGCCGCCGTCCTGGAACACCACTTGGACGGCGTCTTCAAGGATGGTGAGTCCGCCTGACGTACGGCGCACGAGAACGCCGAGCGGGCCCGCCAGCGGTCCAGCGGTCCAGCGACGCGCGGTCGCCCTGACGGGTGGGCGGAATGCCCCGCCAGGGCGGGATCTGGGCGATTGCCGGGCGGAAGCCGAGCGGGCGCGGGCTCTTCGTTGACCGGGTTGTCCGGGGCCGCACAGACTGGCGCTCGGCCTGGACGTACTCGGGCGACTCCGACAACGCGGCGAGCGTGCGTGCCGGGCGTCGCGGGCCAGGCGGGACTTCCGGAACACGCCCTGACGCGGATACGTCCGGTTACCGGGCAACTCGCTCTGACGGGGGGACAGGTGAACAGTGCGGCACACCACATCGGACCTGACACGGCGCCGGACCGCTACCGGCTCCTCAGCTCCATCGGGCGCGGCGGCGAAGCCGTGCTCTACCGGGCGGAGATCGAGCTGGACGGGGCGCCGGAGACGGTGGTCGTCAAGGTGCTCGACTCCACGTCGGCCCTCGGTCCCGGGCAGTTCGCCCGGCTGAGCACGAAGTGGAACGAGCAGGCGGAGCTGCTGCGCTTCGCGAACCGGCCCGGCGTCGTCGGGGTGCGCGAGCACTTCGAGGGGGCGCCGATCCATGCGCCGGGCGGCGCCTCCACCGTGTCGGGCCGGGCGCTCGCGCTGGTGATGAACCATGTCGAGGGCGTCGATCTGCGCGACTGGCGGTTCGAACGGACCCTCACGACGCCCGCCGAGCGGCGCGAGGTGATGGGCACGCTCGCCCAGCTCGCCGACGTACTGGACTGGCTGCACTCCGGCCGGGCCACGACCTCGGGGCGCGTGGTCGTCCACGGCGATCTGTCTCCCGGCAATGTCATGGTGGACGCCCACGGTCAGGCCACCCTCGTCGACTTCGGCCTGAGCAAGCTGACCGCGGACCACGAGACGGCCGAGGTCTGGTTCACACCCGGGTACGCCGCCCCCGAGGTCTTCGACGGCAGGCGCACCCCCGCGACGGACCGGTACGCGTTCGGGGCGATCGCGTACTTCCTGCTGAGCGGCCAGGCGCCGCCGAACACCCCGGAGCAGCTGCGCCACGCGATACGGGCGCTGCCGCAGCTCTCGTCGCTCCCCCCGGAGCGCAAGGAGCGGGTGCTCGCCGTGTGCGCGACGGCTCCGCGGGAGCGGCCGGAGAGCCTCGCGGGGTGGCTGAAGGACGTACGGGACGCGGTGGTGTCCACGTCCTCCGCCCCGGCCTCCGCCGCTCCCGGCGCCCCGGGCACCCCCACGCCCGCCGCTCCGACCGTGACCTCCGCTCGTCCCCCGGTCCCGCCCCCACCGGTGCCGCCGCCCCCGCCGCCCGCCATGGCTCCGCCGGGCGGAGCCGTACCGGACCCCGCGCCCGGCCCGTCGCCCTCGCCTCCCCGGGTCCACTCCGTGCGGGACGCCGTACCGCCCCGCCGGGACGCCCCCGGGCTCCGGCCGGGGCCGCTGGTCATCACCCCCGCCCCGGCCCGTAAGCGCCGCCCGGCCGCCGCCGTGCTCGCGGTGGCGCTGGCGGGCGCGCTGACCGTGATCGCCGCTCAGTGGATGTCGGCGGGGAGCGACGACGGGAACGACGCGTCGCCTTCGGTCACCGAGACCGTCACGGCGACGGAGACGGAGACGGCCGCCCCGGCGCCCCCGGATCCGTCCGCGAGCGGCAGCCCCGGCGAGTCCGGCGATCCCGGGAGCGTGCCCGGCGCCGACGCCGTCTCGCTCACCGGTCTCGGACAGGTCGACGGAGACGACGCGTTCTCGGTCAAGGAGGCGGTGATCAACAGCGCGACCCACAGCGACGCCTTCGTCTCGGACGCCGACTGCGGTGGGTACATGGAGTTCAATATCGGCCGCGCCTGGTCGACCCTCGATCTGGTCGCGGGCATCGAGGACAACAGCGTCGAGTACACCGCCCGGCTCCGTATCACGCTCGACGGAACACCTCTGTTCGACGAGAAGATCGAGCTGGGCAAGCCGCACAAGCCGTCCCTCACCGTCAAGAACGGGCTACGGCTGGTCGTCTCGTTCAGCGCCACGGACACGGAGACCTGCGACGCGGGCACGGTCGCGCTGGGCACCCCCACCCTGCGGAAGTGACCGGGCCCGCCCCACCCCGGGCCCCGTCCTACTCCCCGTACGGCCACACCAGCAGCACCGGGCACTCCGCGTGGTCGACCACGAACCGGGTCGCCCGGCCCAGGCTGTGTGGCCCCGGGCGGTCCCGCTCCCCGTCGCGCGCGCAGATCAGCAGCGCCGCGCCGGCCGCCGCCCGTACCACCTCGTGCTCCACGCGCCCGTGGTGGTCGAGCAGTTGGCAGGGCCTGCCAAGCCGGTGGGCCGCGGCCTCCAGCAGGTCGGCCGCGGCCGTACCCGAGAGCGCTTCGAGCCGGGCGCCGGGGTCACGGTCGGTCCGGTGGCCGCGGCCGAGCAGCCCCGTGTACGCCTGGTGCGCGGCGGCCGCGATCTCGTCGTCGCCGACATGGAGGAGCGTCACGTCGTCGTGCGGAGCGCGCTCGCGCGCCGCGTCGACACAGGCGGGCCAGGTGGATTCGGTGATCCAGACGACAACGGTCCGCGCGGGTACGGTCCCCGCGGGGCCGGTCGTCGGTGGACCGGGCGGCGGTACGGTCACAGCGGTCAGCCTCCGATGAGTAGCAGCGTCCCCCACAGAGCCACGGTCGAGACCACGAGCGTGGCGGGTACGGTCAGCAGACCGAGCCGGGTGAAGTGGCCCAGCGCGGGTGCCGTGTCGTGCTCGTGCAGGATGCGCCGCCACAGCAGCGTCGCGAGCGAACCGACATAGGTGAGATTCGGCCCGAGGTTGACACCGATCAGCGCGGCGAGCACCGGTCCGGGCCCCGCGGGCGCGACGACCGGCAGCAGCGCCAGGATCGCCGGCAGGTTGTTGATCAGATTGGCCAGTACGGCGGCGATCGCCGCGATCGCCAGCAGGGAGGAGAGGGACGAGCCGTCCGGCAGCAGCCGGCTGATCCCGGTGTCCAGGCCGTTGTCGACGACCGCCTTGACGACCACGCCGAGCGCGAGGACGAAGAGGCAGAACAGCGGGTTGGCGGCACGGACCAGCCCCGTGACGGTCGTCCGCCTCTGCCGCAGGGCGCGGGCCGCCAGTACGGCCGCACCGGCGACGGCCGCCCACAGCGGTTCGATCCCGGCGAACGAGGTGACCACGAACCCGGCCAGGGTCAGCCCCAGCACCACCAGCGTGAACACCGGTACCTCGCGCCGCTCGTCCGTGCTCGGGGGGTGCGCCCCCGCGGCCAGATCGGCGGCGAAGAAGCGGCGGAAGACGGCGTACTCGACGGCGATCGCGGCCAGCCACGGCAGCGCCATCAGCGCGGCGAACCGGGTGAAGGACAGCCCGCTCGCCGTGAACGCCAGCAGATTGGTGAGGTTGGAGACCGGCAGCAGCAGGGACGCGGAGTTCGCGAGATGCGTGCAGGCGTAGACATGCGGCCGGGGCCGGGCGCCCACCCGGGCGGCGGTCGCGAAGACGACCGGGGTCAGCAGCACCACCGTGGCGTCCAGGCTCAGTACGGCGGTGATGACGGCGGCGACGGCGAACACCCCGCCGAGCAGCCGCCGCGGCCTGCCGCCGCAGAACCGCGCCACCAGATCGCCCGCCGCCGTGAACAGCCCCTCCTCGTCGCAGAGCTGCGCCAGCACCAGTACCGCCGCGAGGAAGACGACGACGGGCAGCAGCGTGTCCGTCTGCGCGCGGGCGTCCTCGGGCGAGACCGCGCCGAGAGCGATGACCAGCAGCGCCGCGGGCACGGCCGCGACCGCCTCGGGCAGTCCGCGCGGCCGTACGACGGCGAACGCCAGCACGGCGAGCAGCAGCGCGACGGAGACGATCTCAGCGACGACGGAGTTCACGGGCGGTCACGTTCGCACGTTCGCGTGTTCACGGGCGGTCACAGGCGTCCACAGGCGTCCACAGGGAAAGAGCCGGCCTCTGCTTCGGGTACGTCGGAATGCTTCTCAGTGCTTCGGAGAGCTGCGGAGTGCTGCGTGGACCGTCCCGCGACGAACAAGCGGGGGCGGCGCACCCGACGGATGCGCCGCCCTCACTGGCGTCCCATGGTGTCCGACGACGGCGACGGGCGTCCGTACGAACCGGCGTCAGCCCCCGGCACCCGGCTGCCCCGCGCCGCGCCCGGTCATTCCGCCGGAGCGAGCCGCTCAAGGATCAGCTCACGCACGCGCGCCGCGTCCGCCTGGCCGCGCGTGGCCTTCATGACCGCGCCGACCAGCGCGCCCGCCGCGGCCACCTTGCCCGCGCGGATCTTGTCGGCGATGGCCGCGTTGCCCGCGATGGCCTCGTCCACGGCCGCGCCGAGCGCGCCCTCGTCGGAGACGACCTTGAGGCCGCGCTTCTCCACGACGGTGTCCGGGTCGCCCTCGCCGGCGAGCACGCCCTCCAGCACCTGACGGGCCAGCTTGTCGTTGAGGTCCCCGGCCGCGACGAGTTCCGCGACCCGGGCCACCTGCCGCGGGGTGATGGGCAGCTCGTCCAGGGCGCGGCCCGACTCGTTGGCGTGCCGGGCCAGTTCGCCCATCCACCACTTGCGGGCCTGGTCGGCCGGGGCGCCCGCGTCGATCGTGGCGACGATCGGCGCGAGCGCGCCCGCGTTCAGGATCGACTGCATGTCGTGCTCGGAGACGCCCCACTCCTCGCGGAGGCGGTTGCGCCGCGCCCGCGGCAGCTCGGGCAGAGCCTGCCTGAGCTGTTCCACCCAGTCACGGGGCGGGGCGATGGGCACGAGGTCGGGCTCCGGGAAGTACCGGTAGTCCTCGGCCTCCTCCTTCACCCGTCCCGAGGTGGTGGAGCCGTCCTCCTCGTGGAAGTGGCGGGTCTCCTGGATGATCGTGCCGCCGGAGTTCAGCACCGCGGCGTGGCGCTGGATCTCGTAGCGCGCCGCGCGCTCCACACTGCGCAGCGAGTTGACGTTCTTCGTCTCGGAGCGCGTACCGAACTTCTCCCGCCCGTGCGGGCGCAGCGAGAGGTTCACATCGCACCGCATCTGGCCCATCTCCATGCGGGCCTCGGAGACGTCGAGCGCCTTGATCAGCTCGCGCAGCTCGGCGACGTACGCCTTGGCGACCTCGGGGGCGCGCTCGCCCGCGCCCTCGATGGGCTTGGTGACGATCTCGATGAGCGGGATGCCCGCGCGGTTGTAGTCGAGCAGGGAGTGGGACGCGCCGTGGATCCGGCCGGTGGCGCCGCCGACGTGCAGCGACTTGCCGGTGTCCTCCTCCATGTGGGCGCGCTCGATCTCGACGCGGAAGATCTCGCCGTCCTCCAGCTGGACGTCCAGATAGCCGTTGAAGGCGATCGGCTCGTCGTACTGGGAGGTCTGGAAGTTCTTCGGCATGTCCGGATAGAAGTAGTTCTTCCGGGCGAAGCGGCACCATTCGGCGATCTCGCAGTTGAGCGCGAGGCCGATCTTGACGGCCGACTCGACGCCGATCGCGTTGACGACCGGGAGCGAGCCCGGCATGCCCAGGCAGGTCGGGCAGGTCTGCGAGTTGGGCTCGGCGCCCAGCTCGGTCGAGCAGCCGCAGAACATCTTGGTCCTGGTGCCGAGCTCGACATGGACCTCCAGGCCCATGACGGGGTCGTACGTCGCGAGGGCGTCCTCGTACGGCACGAGTTCAGTGACGGTCACAGGTACTTCTTCCTCATCAATGCTTCATCGGTGTCGGCCAGCCAGCGCTGGTAGGAGGACAGCTTTCCGAGTACGGAGAGATCCACTTCGTCGGCGAGGCGGGCGAAGTAATCGCTGGGGTCGGACCGCCGTGCCTTCTTCAGTACGTTCGCCAGCACGCGCTTCGGGTGAGCGGGATGGCCGGGCGCCGGGTTTCCCTGTTCCACATCGGCGGGGTGCGGATACGGATGCGCCGACAGGTCGGCGGCCGGCTGCACCCGGGTCAGCGCGGCCCGGTCCGCCAGCACCCACGATTCGGTCATCACCCGGGGACCGAGCAGCACGGGCGCCGCCGACTGCTCCGGCAGCGCGGAGAGCGCCTCCAGCAGCCCGTGGGCATCCGGAATCTCCTTGTGGTCCCGGTGCACGAAGAGTACGTCGCACCGGCCGGCCAGTTCCGTGGCCGCTCCGAGGAGGACCTTCGGCTCGGCTGTGCTGCGGACCTCACTCTTCTCGCAGGGAGTGAGTACCTCGGTGGCCTTGAGCGCCCTGGCGTGCAGCGTCTCCTCCAGTTGCCGGATGACCAGCCGTTCGAGGAACGGCAGATCGCTCGGGCCCTCGACGAGCAGCCCGAACCTGAGCAGGCGTACGCGGCTCACGCGACCACCTGTCCCATGGACTCCAGCAGACGTTTCACCTGCTCGGCCGTGACCGTGTCGCCCGGCTCCTCGTCCGCCACGGGCGTACGGACGGGACGGGCTCGGGTCACGGTCGAGACGCCCGTGCGTGCCGGGTCGATGTGCGACGCCTGCTCCAGGAAGACCAGGCTTCCCGAGACGTCGTCGCGCAGGGCGGAGAGCAGCACGGGAGAGTGCGTGGTCGCGATCAGCTGGCGGAACCCGTACGTCCGGGTGGCCCGGCCGGCGAGGCCGGGGAAGTCGTTCACGTCTCTGCGCAGCCGCCTCACCAGCTCGGCGATCCGGGTCGGATGCAGGCCGTTCTCGATCTCCTCGACGGCCAGCAGCCCGGCCCGCCGGTCGTCGTACCAGGCCGCCAGGAGTGCGAGGACGCGCATCGTGCCGTCGGACAGCATCGGCGGGGACGTCCAGCCGGTGTGCCGGAACCGTACGTCGAAGTCGTACTCGCCGCGCCGGTCGTCGAACAGTGGCCTGATCCCGGACGCCTCCGGGATCAGCGCCGCCAGGTCGGCCTCCATGTCGCGGAGTTCTCCGGGACCGAGGCGCCCCAGCACGGCCGCCAGATTGCTCCCGTTCGCGAGGAGCGTCAGCTCGTCGCTGCCGCCGAACGGCCGACGCATGGCGGCCGGGTCGAGCGCGATCCGCTCCCAGGTCACGGTTTCGCTCGCGAGGTGACCGAGAAGTTCCTGCGCCCCCTCGGGCCCAGGTCCGCCCGAGCCGGGATCGCTGCCGCGAAGCGGAGCCCAGTCCGCCCCGTTGCGCTCCAGGAACGATGTCCTCGCCGCAGCGAGGGCCACACGCAGCGGCCCCGGAATCGCCACTCGGTCCATCCACTCCGTATCGGTGAGGCTGCTCACCCATACCCGCCCACCGCGCCACGTGGCCTTCACCGGCCCGGGTGGTGTGCCCTGCCGTTCGATTGCCAGCCGTACGACCAGCGGGAGCGGTCCGTACCGGCTGGGCACGATCATGCCGATCTTGATCGTCAGTTCGGATGCCGTGTAAGCGCCGCCGGGCCCGTCGGTGTGATGGAAGAGATCCCGCGCCGCGAGCCGGGGGTTGTCGCCGTCGAAGACCCTCGGGAGACCCATGGTGACCGTGCGCCGGACAAAGTCCAGGGCGTCCAGCAGGTTCGACTTGCCCGCGCCGTTGACGCCCATCAGCACGGTGCAGGGCCGTACGTCCAGGGCGAAGCCGACGAACGACTTGAAGCCGTCGATCTCGATGCGGGTGATCACCGGGTCACCTCCTTCCGTGGCAACGGTGACAGCAGTGGCGGTACGCCGCGGTGGGGTGCCGGGGAGCCCGCCCTGAGCGGGTCCCCGGCAACCGGTCAGCCCAGCAGGACGTCGTCGTCGCCCAGGCGCTTCAGCTCCCGCAGGAGCAGCGCGACGCCCGTGACGAGGGCGGCGGCGGAGACGACCGCGTCGACCAGCCGGAGGGTGTCGTTGTCCTTGCGGGCCGTCCTGGCCTGTTTGACGACGCTGATCGCGCCGAACGCGCTGGACCCGATCGACAGATACGTGCCGGCTTTGGACTTCTTGAAGCCCTTGGCCTTGCTCATTGCACTGGTCATAGTGACGGAGCCTCCTCAAGCAGCGGGTGGCCCCACTTTTCCACGAAGGCGGCCTCGACGGCGGCACCGACCTTGTAGAGCCGGTCGTCCTTCATGGCGGGGGCGATGATCTGCAGTCCGACCGGGAGGCCGTCCTCCGGCGCCAGGCCGCAGGGCAGCGACATGGCCGCGTTGCCGGCCAGGTTGGTCGGGATGGTGCACAGGTCCGCGAGGTACATCGCCATCGGGTCGTCGGCGCGCTCGCCGATCGCGAAGGCGGTGGTCGGGGTCGTCGGCGAGACGATCACATCGACCTGCTCGAACGCCTTCTCGAAGTCCCGGGTGATGAGGGTGCGGACCTTCTGTGCCGAGCCGTAGTACGCGTCGTAGTAGCCGGAGCTGAGCGCGTACGTACCGAGCATGATCCGGCGCTTGACCTCGTCGCCGAAGCCGGCCTCGCGGGTCAGGGCCGTGACGTCCTCGGCGGACCTCGTACCGTCGTCGCCGACCCGCAGGCCGTAGCGCATGGCGTCGAAGCGGGCGAGGTTCGAGGAGCACTCGGACGGCGCGATCAGGTAGTACGCGGCGAGTCCGAGGTCGAAGGACGGGCAGTCCAGCTCGACGATCTCGGCGCCGAGCCCCTTGAGCAGCTCCACGGACTCGTCGAAACGCTGGACGACACCGGCCTGGTAGCCCTCGCCCCGGAACTGCTTGACGACACCGACGCGCATCCCGGCGACCGAGCCGTTGCGCGCCGCCTCGACGACCGGCGGGACCGGGGCGTCGATGGAGGTCGAGTCGAGCGGGTCGTGCCCGGCGATCGCCTCGTGCAGCAGGGCGGCGTCCAGGACCGTACGGGCGCAGGGGCCGCCCTGGTCGAGGGAGGACGAGAAGGCGACCATGCCGTAGCGGGAGACCCCGCCGTACGTCGGCTTGACGCCGACCGTGCCGGTCAGGGCGGCGGGCTGGCGGATCGAGCCGCCGGTGTCCGTGCCGATGGCCAGCGGCGCCTGGTACGAGGCGAGCGAGGCGGACGAGCCGCCGCCGGAGCCGCCCGGCACCCGGGTCAGGTCCCAGGGGTTGCCGGTGGGGCCGTACGCGCTGTTCTCCGTGGAGGACCCCATGGCGAACTCGTCCATGTTGGTCTTGCCCAGGATGATCACGTCGGCCGCCTTGAGCCGCTTCGTGAGCGTCGCGTCGTAGGGCGGGATCCAGCCTTCGAGGATCTTGGAACCGACGGTGGTCGGCACGCCTTCGGTGGTGAAGATGTCCTTGAGCGCGAGCGGGACACCGGCCAGCGGTCCGAGCTTCTCGCCCGCCGCCCGCTTCGCGTCCACGGCGCGGGCCTGGGCCAGCGCGCCCTCGCGGTCGACATGGAGGAAGGCGTGGACCTTCTCGTCGACGGCCTCGATCCTGGCGAGATGGGCCTCGGTGACCTCGACCGCCGTGAGTTCGCCTGAGGCGATCTTCCCGGCGATCTCGGCGGCGGTGAGCTTGACGCAGTTCTCGATCTTGCTGTTGACCGTCATGGCTGTTAGTCCTCCCCCAGGATCTGCGGCACCTTGAAACGCTGCTGCTCCTGGGCAGGGGCTCCGGAGAGCGCCTGCTCGGGGGTGAGCGAAGGACGGACCTCGTCCGCGCGCATGACATTGGTCAGCGGCAGCGGGTGGGAGGTCGGCGGTACGTCTTGGTCGGCTACCTCGGATACGCGGGCGACCGCGCCGATGATGTCGTCGAGCTGTCCGGCGAAGTGATCGAGCTCTTCGGCCTTCAGCTCCAGACGCGCCAGCCGGGCGAGGTGGGCGACCTCCTCGCGCGTAATGCCAGGCATGCAGCGATCCTCAGGGGTGAGTGCGATGGGTTGTGGCCCAATCCTATGGGGCCGGGGCCCCTGGCCACGAAACGGTTTGCCCTCACCCTGTCCCGGAGGCCCCGGGAACCCCGTCCCGAGGGCCCCGCCCACCGCTCCCCCGTACCGCTTCGGTCCGCTTCCGACGGCGTTTCCGACGGCTGTTTCCGACGGCTGTTTCCGTCAGCGGCCGGCCGGCCCGGCGGCCGTCACTGGACGACCTGGCCCGACTGTTCACGCGCGCGCTCGACGGCCAGCTCGCGGGCCCGCTGCGCCTCCAGCTCCGCCGGGCGCTGCCAGCCACGCTCGCCCCTGGCCAGCAGCCAGGCCGTCGCCTCGTGCGGCGGCATCGCGGCGGCCACCAGCCAGCCCTGCACCGCGTCGCAGCCCAGGTCCCGCAGCCGCTCCCAGGTCTCGTCGTCCTCGACGCCCTCCGCGACGACCAGCAGGCCCAGCGAGTGCGCGAGATCCACCGTGCAGCGGACGATCTCCCCGTCCTCGGTGTCGACGGCGAGCCTGGCCACGAACGAGCGGTCGATCTTCAGCTCGCTGACCGGCAGCCGCCGCAGATGCACCAGCGAGGAGTACCCCGTACCGAAGTCGTCGAGGGACATCTTCACGCCGTGCCCGGTCAGGCCCGCGAGGGTGTCGGCCGCCCGCTGGGGGTCCTCCAGCAGGACGTGTTCCGTTATCTCCAGCTGGAGGGAGCCGGCCGGTACGCCGTGCCGGGCCAGTCTCGCCGCCACCGCGCCCGCGAAACCGGGGGTGTGCACGTCCCGCGGGGAGACATTGACCGCCACCGGCACCATCAGGCCCTGGGACCGCCAGCGGGCGACCTGCGCGAGAGCCATCTCCAGTACGTACTCGGTGAGATGGGGCATCAGACCGGAGGACTCGGCGATCGCGATGAAGTCGTCGGGAGGGACCCGGCCGCGCTCCGGGTGCACCCAGCGCACCAGCGCCTCCAGCCCGGCGACCTGGCCGTCGAACCGGACCTTGGGCTGGTAGTGCAGCTCCACCTCGCCCGCGTCCAGCGCGCGGCGCAGATCGCCCAGCAGGCCGAGCCGGTCGGGGGTGTTGGAGTCCCGCTTGGACTCGTAGACCTCGACGCCCGTGCGGTCCCGCTTCGCCTGGTACATCGCGACATCCGCGCGCCGCAGCAGCCCTTCCGCGTCCACCGCGTGGTCGGGGTAGACGGCGACTCCGGCGCTCGCCTCCAGGACGAGCGTCAGCCCGTCGAGGTCCAGCGGCGAGGACAGCTCGGCCACGAGATGGCGGGCGACCCGCTGGGCGCTGGTCGTGGAGTCGCAGGTCGGCAGCAGCACCGCGAACTCGTCACCGCCGAGCCGCGCGGCCTCCGCGCCGCGTGGCAGGGCCAGCCGGAGCCGGTCGGCTATCTGCAACAGCAGGCGGTCTCCCGCGAGGTGACCGAGCGTGTCATTGACCGAGCGGAAGCGGTCGAGGTCGATCAGGACCAGTCCGGCCCTGGCACCCAGTCCCTCCGCCTCCTCCAGCGCCGACCAGGTGCGCTCCAGCAGCCACTGCCTGTTGGGCAGTTTGGTCAGCGGGTCGCGCAGCTGCTCCTCGGCCCGTGCCCTGGCGATCCACAGGGTGGAGTCGAGGGCGATCAGCGGGATCGCGAAGAGCGGCAGCAGGACGGGCAGGGACATCGCGACCACACAGATCAGCGGCGCGATACCGAGCAGGGCGACCGCGACCAGACCTTGCCGGTACAGGGCCGTTCGGGCGACGGTCGGCAGTCCGCCGCCCTGCGGGGAGAGCGCGTACCAGAGCAGCAGCCGGGTGACCATGAGATGGGCGGAGGCGGCCAGCACGATCTCGACGACACTGGCGAACCCCCAGTCGAGCGGCTGCCAGGGTTCCTCGACGGTGGGGACCACATCGAAGGCGGCGAGGACGAGCGCGGCGGCGGCGATGCCCAGCATGTCCGCCGCGCCGTGCAGGACGCCGAGCCGCCAGCGGTGCCTGCGGGCCACCCCGACCAGCACCACGACGGCCACGGAGACCAGTCCGGCCGCCACCCAGCCGTAGAGCAGCAGGACGGCCAGGGTGAGGGCGGCGCCGGAGCCCGTGCCGCCCCACCAGCGGTCCCGGCCGAGGGCGACGAGATGGCCCACGATGATGCCGGTCAGCACGGCCAGGGCCCATCCCGATGTGCCACCGGGGAAGAGCGCGTGGCCGTCGCGCACCGTATGGAAGAGTCCGGTCGCCAGGACGACGACGGCGAGTCCCACCACAAGAGCGGGCGTCCTGGCCGCAAGGCCCGCAATGCGCGCGAATCCGCGCGGGGGTGAGACCGGGGCGGCGCTCTCGGTCGGTTTCATTCCCGTCCCTCTCACAGCCGGCGAAGCCGATGCCACGCGATGTCACGTTGTCATGCACACACGGCCGGAATCACACCACTCAGCCGTTCACGACAGGCGCACCTCTCAACAGTAGGCCGCGGAACGCTCCGACGGGCAGCGCTCTACAGCTGTTGCCCGAATGCGACCTGCCCATCCGTATCCATCCGGTATGCGCCGAACGGGTGAGCTTTGCGGCCCGAATTCGACGGTGTGGGACTCCGCTTTCTGGGGGATTTCGCGCTACTCCTCGGGGGTGGCCGATGGCTCTTCAGGCCTGACAGCGGCCTCCCTGGCCGCGTCCGGACCCCGTTCGAGCAGGAGGGTGAACCCCTGTTCGTCCAGGACCGGAACCTTCAGTTGCATCGCTTTGTCGTACTTCGAACCGGGGTTCTCCCCGACCACCACGAAGCCGGTCTTCTTCGAGACGGCCCCGGTCACCTTCGCGCCACGGGTTTGAAGCGCCTCTTTCGCGCCATCCCTCGTGTACCGCTCCAGCGTGCCCGTGACGACGACCGTCAGGCCCTCCAACGGCCTTGGTGTGTCGTCCTCGCCGGTGCCCTCCTCCTCCATACGTACCCCGGCGGCCCGCCACTTGCGCAGAATCTCGCGGTGCCAGTCGACCTCGAACCATTCCTTGACGGAGGTGGCGATGATCGCCCCCACTCCGTCGACCGCCGCCAGCTCCTGTTCCGTGGCCTGCTCGATCCGGTCGATCGAGCGGAACTCCCTGGCCAGCGCCTCGGCGGCGACCGGTCCGACATGGCGGACGGAGAGCCCGGCGATGATCCGGGCCAGCGGACGCTCCTTGGCCGCAGCGATGTGCTGAAGCATCGCCAGGGCGTTCTTCTTCGGCTCGCCCTCCTGATTGGCGAAGACCGTGACGACCTTCTCCTCGCCCGTCTTCGGGTCGCGCTTGGGCAGCCCGCTGTCCTGGTCGAGCACGTACGCCTTGATGGGCAGCAGTTGTCCGACCGTCAGATCGAAGAGATCGCCCTCGTCCAGCAGGGGCGGTGTGTCCGGCTCCAGCGGTCTGGTCAGGGCGGCGGCGGCCACATAGCCGAAGTTCTCGATGTCCAGGCACTTGCGGCCGCCGAGGTAGAACAGCCGCTCCCGCAACTGGGCCGGGCAGGTGCGGGCGTTGGGGCAGCGGAGGTCGATGTCGCCCTCCTTCATGGCCCGCAGCTCCGTACCGCACTCGGGACACACCGCGGGCATCTCGAACTCGTACGCGTCCTCGGGGCGCAGATCGATGACCGGGCCGAGGATCTCCGGAATGACATCGCCGGCCTTGCGGATCACGACCGTGTCACCGATCCAGACGCCCTTGGCCTTCACCACGTCCTGGTTGTGCAGTGTGGCGAACTCGACCTCGGAACCGGCGACCGTGACGGGCTCGACCTGCGCGTACGGAGTGACGCGCCCGGTGCGGCCGACGCCCACCCGGATGTTCACCAGCTTGGTGTTGACCTCCTCGGGCGCGTACTTCCACGCGATCGCCCAGCGCGGGGCGCGCGAGGTGGAGCCAAGCCGGCCCTGGAGCGGGATCTCGTCGAGCTTGACGACCACACCGTCGATCTCGTGCTCCACGGAGTGGCGGTGCTCGCCGAAGTACGCGATGAACTCCCGCACCTCCTCGATCGATCCGACCACCTTGTTGTGCCGGGCGGTCGGCAGCCCCCACTCGCGCAGCAGGCCGTACGCGTGCGAGAGGCAGTCGATGTCGAAGCCGTCGCGGGCCCCGATGCCGTGCACCACCATGTGCAGCGGGCGGGTCGCGGTGATCTTGGGGTCCTTCTGGCGCAGTGAACCCGCCGCCGCGTTGCGCGGATTGGCGAACGGCTTGTCACCCGCGGCCACCAGACGTGCGTTCAGCTCCTGGAACGCCTCCATCGGGAAGTAGACCTCGCCGCGGACCTCCACGAGATCCGGGACGCGCTCGCCCGCCAGCCGGTGCGGGATCTCGGCGATCGTACGGACGTTGGGCGTGATGTCCTCGCCCGTACGGCCGTCGCCACGGGTGGCGGCGCGGGTCAGCCTGCCGTGCTCATAGGTGAGATTGACCGCGAGCCCGTCGACCTTCAGCTCGCACAGGAAGTGGAAGTCGGGCGTGCCCACGTCCTTGGCGACCCGGTCGGCCCAGGCGGCCAGCTCGGTGTCGTCGAACGCGTTGTCCAGGGAGAGCATCCGCTCGCGGTGCTGGACGGCGGTGAAGTCCGTCTCGTACGCCCCCGCGACCTTCTGGGTCGGCGAGTCGGGCGTGCGCAGCTCCGGATACTCCTCCTCCAGCGCCTCCAGCGACCGCAGCAGCCTGTCGAACTCGCCGTCGCTGATGACCGGCTGGTCCTTCACGTAGTACCGGAAGCGGTGCTCCTCGATCTGCTCGGCGAGTTGGGCATGCCGCTCCCGTGCCTCGGCGGGCACCGCCGTCCGCTGTTCGCCAGCCACCGTCTCGTCCTCCCGTTCACCATGACCCGGCATCCGGATCGTCACTCAGGGTTGTCCACGAGGGATCTCGCGGCCCTGACGCAGTGCGCCATCGCGGCGCGCGCGTACGCGGGAGAGGCCCCCGCGAGCCCGCACGACGGGGTGAGCACCACGGACTCCGCGAGAGTCCCCGGATTCAGCCCCAGCCTGCGCCACAGCGTCCTGACACCCATGACGCTACCGGCAGGGTCTGACAATGGGCCGTCGGTGCCCGGCACGATTCCGGCGAAGAGTTTCGTTCCGCCTTCGACCGCCTCACCGATGGTCTCCTCATCACGCTCGGTGAGCAGACCGAAATCGAACGAGACCGCGGCGGCGCCGGCCCGCCGGAGCAGCGCGAACGGCACGTCGGGCGCGCAGGAGTGCACGACCGCCGTGCCCGCGCTCAGCGCGGTCACCTCGCGCAGCGCGCTCTCCACGACCTGGCGGTCCACGGCGCGGTGGGTGCGGTAGCCGCTGGCCGTCCTCACGTGTCCGCGCAGTACGGCGGTGAGGGACGGCTCGTCGATCTGGAGCACCGGTACGGCGCCGGGCACCCGGCGCCGTACCTCCGCGAGATGCGCGGTCAGCCCCTCCACCAGGGAGCCGGTCAGGTCCCGGCAGGCTCCGGGGTCGCTCAGCGCCGACTCGCCGTTGCGCAGCTCCAGCGAGGCGGCCAGCGTCCAGGGCCCGACGGCCTGGACCTTGAGCGGACCCACGTACCCCTGGGTGAACTCCTCCAGCGCGTCGAGGTCCTCGCCCATCCAGGACCAGGCCCGTTTGGTGTCACGGCCCGGCCGGTCGCCGATCCGCCAGCCGCTGGGCTCCACGCGCGCGTAGACCTCGACGAGCAGCCCCGCCGTCCGGCCGATCATGTCGGCGCCGGGGCCGCGGGCGGGCAGCTCGGGCAGGTGCGGGAAGTCCTCGAAGCTGCCCGTGACGGCCTTGGCGGTCTCCCGCGCGTCGCCGCCGGGCATCGAGCCGATCCCCGTGGCGGCTCCCCGGACGTTCCCTGCCGGTTCGGCCGAGTCGGCCGGCGATGGGGTGAGCGGCTCGTTCCGCGCGTCGCTCCGGGATTCGCTCCGCGACACGTCCATCCGCTCGCTCACCGGCCCGGCCGTACGGTCACGTCGTCGATCCGCGCGTCGCGAGGCAGGTCGAGCGCCGTGAGGATCGTCGTCGCCACGGACCCGGGGTCGATCCAGCGGGCGGCGTCGTACTCCTTGCCCTCCTGCTGGTGGACCTTGGCCTGCATGGGGCTCGCCGTACGGCCCGGATAGACGGAGGTCACCCGCAGACCGTTCGCCCGCTCCTCCTCGCGCAGCGCGTCGGCGAGCGCCTTGAGGCCGTGCTTGGACGCGGCGTACGCGCCCCATTCGGCGTGCGCGCTGAGCCCGGCGCCCGAGTTGACGAAGATCACCTGGCCGTGGGAGACCCGGAGCTGGGGCAGCAGGAGCCGGGTCAGCTCGGCGGGGGCGAGCAGGTTCACGTTCAGCTGGTGGTGCCAGGTCTTGGGGGTGAGGTCGCCGACCGGCCCCAGGTCGACGACGCCCGCGATGTGCAGCAGCGAGTCGAGCCGGTCGGGAAGCGTCTGCTGGGCGAGCGCCCAGGAGAGCCGGTCCGGGTTGGCGAGGTCGCCGACGAGGGTACGGGCGCCGGGGAAGGCGGATCCGAGGTCCTTGGCGCGGCCGGCGTCACGGGCGAACAGGATCAGGTCGTCGCCGCGCTCGTGCAGCCGGCGCGCGACGGCGGCGCCGATGCCGGAGCCCGCACCGGTGATCAGATGGGTAGCCATGCGGTCATGGTCGCATCACCGCGCCCCGATCACTGAACGCCGGCGGACTCCTCCAGATAGGCGAGGGCGCTCACCCCGTCCTCGGCGAAGAACACCAGGTCGGTGAGGGGCAGCGGCAGGAAGCCGTCGGCGTCCATCCGCCGGAACTGCTGCTTGAGTCCGTCGTAGAAACCGGCCGTGTTGAGCAGCACCACGGGCTTGGCGTGGAGGGCGTGCTTCTTGAGCTCCAGGATCTCGGTGGCCTCGTCGAGTGTGCCCGTACCGCCGACCATGATCACGACCGCGTCGGACTTGGCGAGGAGCAGGGCCTTGCGCTCGGCGAGGTCCTTGGCGACCACCATCTCGTCGGCGCCGGGCCGGGCGACGGCGCCCAGGAAGCCGACCGAGACCCCGACCAGCCGGCCGCCCGCCTCCTGCACTCCGTCGGCGACGACCTTCATCAGCCCGCTGTCGGAACCGCCCCATACGAGGGTGTGGCCGCCCTTGCCGATCAGCTCGCCGAATTCACGGGCGGGGCGGGTGTAGTGCTCGGGGAGATCGGCTGCGGAGAGGAAGACACAGATATTCATGAGGCAAACGGTACGGCGGGAAGAGCACGCCCTGCTCCGTTGCTGAACATGGAGCGGGACCGCGAGGGACCGCAGAGGCGCCGCGAGGAAGACCGAGCGGGACCGCTGAGAGAGACCGAGCGGGACCGCGGAGACCGAGCGGGACCGCTGACCCGCACCAGCCGAAGGGGCACACCACCATGAGCACCGTGAGCACGGGACACCACATCACGATCGAGCGGGGCACGGAGCATGTACGTGTCGTACGGGACGGGAGGGTCATCGCGGAGAGCAACGCTCCGCTCCTGCTGCGCGAGACCGGCTGTCCCGTCCGCTACTACCTCCCGCCGGAGGACGTGCGTACCGAACTGCTGACGCCCTCCGACACCTCCACCCACTGCCCGTTCAAGGGCGACGCCTCGTACTGGTCGCTGCCCGGCGCGCCGGATCTCGTCTGGGCGTACCCCACGCCCAAGGCCGAAGTCGCCCAGATCAAGGACCACTTCTGCTTCTACGACCCGGAGGTCGTCGCGGCCTGAGAAAGAAACTTCCGCCACGAGCGATGAGTTGTGCCGGGCACACCGGTCTGAGTCGGTATGAACAATGTGTGCACGGTGACATCGGGGGACGGCACCCCGATCGCGTACCGGCGGTCGGGGGACGGCCCGCCGGTGATTCTGGTGGGAGGCGCGCTCAACACCGCCGAATCCGACGCCCCGCTGGCGAAGCTGCTCGCGCCGCGTTTCGACGTGATCACCTACGACCGGCGGGGGCGCGGCGCCAGCGGTGAGAGCGGCCCGTACGCCGTGGAGCGGGAGACCGAGGATCTCGCGGCGCTCCTCGACGTCGCGGGCGGGAGCGCGTCCGTGTACGGGATGTCCTCGGGCGCGGCCCTGGTCCTTGAGGCGTCGGCCGCGGGCCTGCCGATCACCCAATTCGCCCTGTACGAGCCTCCGTACGCGACCGACCCGGCCGATCTGCCGGTCAAGGCGGCCTACCGCGAGCGGCTCACGGACCTGCTGGCGCGGGGGCGGCGGGGCGAGGCGGTGGAGCTGTTCCTCGCACTGGTGGGGATGGTGCCCGAGATGATCGCCCGGGTGCGCCGGTCCCCGATGTGGCCGGATCTGGCGGCGCTGGCGCACACCCTGGCGTACGACAACGCCGTACTGGGGCCCGGCCTGATCCCGGCCGACCGGCTGGCGACGATCAGGACGCGCGCGATGGTCGTGGACGGCGGCGCCAGCCCGCCGCCGCTGCGGGACGCGGCGCGCGCGGTGGCCACGGCCCTCCCCCGGGGCAGGCACCGCACGCTGACGGGCCAGACGCATGAGGTGGCGCCCCATGTGCTGGCACCGGTCCTGGAGGAGTTCTTCGCGGCGTAGGGCTTCGCGGCGCAGGGCTTCGCGGCGCAGGGCCCTCACGTAGGGCCTTCGCGTGGGGCTTTTCGCTGGTACGCGCGTTTTCTGGCTGATGGGCCACTTGTGCGGCGTACGCGACCGTGGGGCTTGACGTGAGCATGACCACTCGATAGGAGTGGTGCGTTCAACTCGCGTAGACCCCCCACAGACCCGCTCAGGCGGAGACCGCGAAACGGCCAGGAGGAAGCATGTACCGACGATCGACGCCGGGGAACAGACCGCCGGGGAACAGGCCGTGGCAGATCACACCGTGGCAGATCACACCGTCGAAGCGAGCGCCGTCGAAGCGAACGGCGCTGTCCGCGCTCGGTGGTCTGGTCGCCACGGTGCTCCTCGCCACGGCCCACTCCGCCGGCGCCGCGCCCGTGCCCGTCACCGCGTCGGACCGGGACGGCATGAGCCGGGCCTTCACCCGCGCCGCGGCCGAATTCGATGTCCCCCGGGACCTGTTGGTGGCCGTGGGGTACGGCGAGACACACCTCGACGGGCACCGGGGCGAACCCAGCCAGGCCAATGGCTACGGGGTGATGCACCTCGTGAGCAACCCCACGAACCGCAGCCTGGAGAAGGCCGCCGGGCTGACCGGCGAGCCGAGCGCCGAACTGCGCGCGGACACGGCGGCGAACATCCGCGGCGGCGCGGCCGTACTGCGCGCCCACGCCGACGGGCTGGGGCTGGACGCCGCGGAGCGCGGCAGCGTCGACGCGTGGTACCCGGTGGTCGCCCGGTACGGCGGGGCGTCCGACGTCCGCACCGCGCGGCTCTACGCCGACACCGTCTACACGCTCCTCGCGCAGGGCATCGACGCGGACGTCGCGGGTGGTGAGAGCGTCACCGTACGGCCGCGCGCCGTCGAGCCCGAGCGCGGCGCGTACGCGCCCACGGACGCGGAGCGGCGGCGCGCCGCGCTCTCGCCCGACTACCCGTCCGCGGCGTGGGTGCCGGCCAACGCGGCCAACTACGCGTCCGGCCGGTCCGCGTCGATCAGCAGCGTGGTCATGCATGTCACGCAGGGCTCGTACGCCGGGACCATCAGCTGGTTCCAGAACCCGGCCTCGCAGGTCAGCTCCCACTACGTGGTCCGCTCCTCGGACGGCGCCGTCACCCAGATGGTGCGCGACAGCGACACCGCGTACCACGCCCGCTCGGCCAACGCCTCCAGCCTGGGGATCGAGCACGAGGGCTTCGTCAACGACCCGAGCTGGTTCACCGACTCGATGTACCGGTCGTCCGCCGCTCTCACCAAGTACCTCTGCGACCGCTACGGCATACCCAAGGACCGGGCGCACATCGTCGGCCACGCGGAGGTGCCGGGCAACGACCACACCGATCCGGGACCGAACTGGAACTGGAACTACTTCATGCAGCTGGTGGGCGGCAGCACCGGCGGCGGGGGCGGGGGCGTCCAGTTGGGCTTCCCGTCGTACAACACACTGCGCGGCGGTTCCACCGGGCCCCAGGTGACGGCCGCTCAGACCCTGCTGAACCAGCAGGGATACAACGCCGGCACGGCGGACGGTGTCTTCGGCACGCGGACCGCGAGCGCGGTCAGCTCCTTCCAGACCGCCCGCGGGCTGCCCGCGGACGGCGTCGTCGGCGCCCGCACCTGGACGGCTCTGCTCTCCGCCGGCACCGCCTCCGTGGTGCGGGAGGGAAGCACGGGCCCCGCGGTGGAGCGTCTTCAGCGCGCGTTGACGGCGGCCCTCGGCCGGACCGTGTCGATCGACGGCCAGTTCGGAGCGAACACGGCGCAGGCCGTCCGCGACTACCAGAGCGGCCGTGGCCTGACCGCGGACGGCATAGCCGGTCCCGCGACATGGGCGGCCCTCCAGGCCGGCCGGTAAGCGGGCCGGTAGACGGTCCCGGAGGCAGCCGTGTGAGCGGTCCCGCGAGCGGTCCGGCCGTCGAATCCGGTCGTGACAGTCGCGCCGCCCGCGCCGGCCTGTCCGAACACACCGGCCGCTCCGGCCGCTCCGACCGCGGGGGGCCCGGCGCTTCCCCGGGGCGCGCTGTTGGTTCGGGACCGTGGAAGGTGGAATCCGCTTGCCCTACCCACCGGACAGTCTCCCCCCCCCCCCTCGACAAACCCGCTCCCTTACCAAACACCCCCC
>NZ_JBVKAK010000026.1:73830-104349 GCF_055639435.1 Streptomyces sp. NPDC039430
CACTTCCCCCCCCCCCCCCCCCCCCATCCCACCCCCCCCCCCCCCCCCCCCCCCCCCCCCCCCCCGCCCCCCCCCCCCCCCCCCCCCCCCCCGGTGCGTCAGGCACGGCGGACGGTGAACTCGGCGCGCCGTACGCGCAGGACGGTCCGTCCGCCCTCCGTCGACACACGCGCTCCGTCACAGACCGCCCTGCCCTCCACCGCGACCACCGACTCCCCGACCGCCGGCTCCCCGCCGTGACCGCCCTCCCCGCCCTCCCCGCCAAGCGCGCCGAGCGCGCGGAAGGTCGCCCGGCCGTCGGCGACACCGGTCAGCTCCGCCGTCGCGTACGCGATCCGGAGCCCGCCCGCCGCCAGCCCGAGCGGCAGCATCGCCGCCGTACGCCCCGGCAGACGCAGCCTCTCCCCGCCGAAGAGGGGTTTGCCGTGTTCGGTGACCGTGAAGTCCTGGTCGTAGCCGGAGGAGACGTTGAAGGCGTGCAGCAGCCGTCCGCGCTCGCCGTCCGCCGTCGTCAGCAGGAAGACCCCCGGGTCGGTCGCGCTGTGCCGGAGGGCGGGGGCGGCGTCCAGCGCGCGGAAGGCGCGGCCCCAGAAGGTCAGATCGCACTGGTAGTCCGTGGTGATCACGACGGCCCGCCCCCGGCCCACGGGGATGTCGAAGCCGCAGCCCTTGCCCGTGGACAGCTCGCGCAGCACTGTCGTACCGCGCGCGGGCGCGCACAACTGGGCGCGTGAGAGGCGTACTTCCGGGAGCGGCGCCGCCCAGCCGTGGGCGGTGACCGAGAGCCAGAAACGGTTCGCGTCCGTCAGTGTGTCGCCGGCCGTGAGCCCCAGCGCCTCCGCGAGCACCGTGCAGCGCCGGTCGGCCATGTCCTTGACCGGGAGCCGGCCGGACAGCAGCAGCTTTCCGCCCGCTTCGAGATAGCGGACCAGCCTGCGCTGGAGCTCCGCCCCCAGATGCTCGCCCGTCGCCAGCGCGAGCACCGGTACGCGCGCCGGATCGAGGTCGCCCGCCTGGAGGTTCACGCTCCGGTAGCGGAAGCCGCCGAGCAGCATCGCGCGGGCCAGCGAGCCCCGGGGACCGGCGCCGCGCGTGTTCACCGCTTCGTCCAGCACGCGCTGGACCGACGCGAGCTCCGGCGGGTGGTATTCGGTCAGATAGTGATCGGGTACGAACCCGAGCGCCACGTCGTCGTAGGTCGCCCGCATCGGCGCGAGCACCCCGGCCACCCCGCCCATGGCGCGTACCGTGCGCCGCGTCGACGCGTAGCTGACCCCCGGCCGGCCCTCCGGATCGACCGGTGCCGCGAAGCCGTGCCGCTCGCCCGTGATGCCGATGCGGTCGTTCCCGTCGCCTGTGGGCTTGTCGAGCTTCGGGTTGAACCCGCCCGCGAACAGGTAGTAGTTGATCATTTTCGCGCCCTGGGCGACACAGAGCCGGGTCTTCAGACCGACGCCGGACGGGCTGGTCTGACTGTCCATGTTCTGCCCGTAGTCGGCGTGCCCCGCGTCGAACTCCAGCGCCGTGACGGGTTGGTCCTCGTCATTGACCGCGTCCATGAAGGCGTTGATCAGATACAGATCGGTGACATTGCGCAGGGTCAGATCGCCGAGATAGAAGTCCGCGCCGGAGATCGTCCCCTCGACCCCCGCGTAGGTCTCCATCAGCTGGCTGATTCCGATGGGGAACGGCTCGGCGCGGCTGTCGGAGGTGCCGTGGATGTTGATGACGAACGGGACGCCCGTGACGCCGTGCGTCTCGGCGGCCCGGCGCAGCTCGGTGACGTACCGCGCGAAGCGTCCCCGCATGAACCGGCCCAGATCGTGCATCAGGGCCGCGCCGTACGCGTCCTCGGGGTGGCGGATGGCCTTGCGCCGTCCGGCCGCGTCCGCGCCGGCGAACGGGTAGCGGCCGGCCAGCCCGTCCCCGTACTCCTCGTGCAGCCAGCCGTCGAAGTCGGCCGTCAGATGGTCCGTCAGGTCGGGCGAGTTGCTGACCCAGGCCAGCATGCCGATCTCGTTGTCGAGCTGTACGGAGACGACGGGTCCGCCTCTGCCGCGCAGCCGTTCCGCGAGCACCGGCATCACCGCCGCGTACCAGCGGCGCGCCTCCCGGAGGAAGGCGGGCGCGAGGTAGTCGACGGTGGGGGTGGTGGCGGGGGCGTCGTACCAGCCGGTGGAGACGATCTCCGGATGGTCCTCGCGCACCCGCTCGGGGACGCCCTCGCCCTTGAGTTCGGCCATGGTGAAGGGGCCGGGGCGGGCGATGAAGAGGAAGCCGTTGCGGTGGCAGAGATCGATGAAGGCGCCGAGGTCGCGCTCGGGGCGGGTGCGGCCGGTGACATCGATGGTGCCGTCCGGGAGTTCGTGCCACATCCAGGGGATGTACGAGGCGATGGTGTTGAGGCCCGCGGCCTTCGCCCGGTCGAGCCGTGACTGCCAGTCCGCCCGCTTCAGCCGGAAGTAGTGGATCTCGCCGGCGAGGACGAGCGCGGGTTCGCCGTCGATGAGGAGCCGCTTGTCGCGGTACGAGACGGAGCCGGCCGGGGCCTGACCGACGGGCGCGCCCTGTGCCGCGTACGCGGCCGGGGCGGCCGGTGCCGGCAGGCCCGCGGTGGCGAGTGTGCCGAGGGCGGCGCCGCCCAGGACCGTGCGGCGGCGTGGTGCGGGGACAGGCGTCATGGGCGTCGTACTTCCTCGGTGGAAGAGAACGGGTGGCGGTTCAGCGGAGCGGATGGCAGCATGTATGCGCTGTCTGTATGCGCATACAGAACCCTGTGGCAGGCTCTTCACCCCTCACAAGAGTCCGCCTGGTCACGCTTCCGTAACGGACAGAGCCCTCCATCACAGGGAAAGGCCGTGCCGACGCATGATTCCGTACCGACCCATGACTCCGTTCCGACCCGCCCCCGCCTGGCTGGCCGACGCCGTCTTCTACCAGATCTATCCGCAGTCGTTCGCCGACTCCGACGGCGACGGCATCGGCGACTTCGCCGGCATCACCGCACACCTCGACCATCTCGCCTGGCTGGGCGTGAACACGGTCTGGCTCAACCCCTGTTTCGACTCGCCCTTCCGCGACGCCGGATACGACGTCAGCGACTACCTCTCCGTCGCGCCCCGCTACGGCACCGACGACGACCTCGCCCGGCTGGTGGACGAGGCCCGCCGGCGCGGCATACGCGTCCTGCTCGATCTCGTCGCCGGACACACCTCCGACCAGCACCCCTGGTTCACGGCCTCGGCCGACGACCCCGAGGACCACCGCTACATCTGGGCAGATGCCGCCACCACGCACACCGGACCCGGGACGGACGCGCCCCCGCCCGCCGGGTTCGTGGCCTCGCCCGGCACCCGTCCCGGCGCCTATCTGCCGAACTTCTTCGACTCACAGCCCGCGCTCAACTTCGGCTACGCGCGCAGCGATCCGGCCGAACCCTGGCGCCAGGCCCCCGACGCCCCGGGGCCCCTGGCCAACCGCGCCGCCCTGCGCGAGATCATGGGCCACTGGCTCGGTCTCGGACTGGCCGGCTTCCGCGTCGACATGGCCGCCTCGCTCGTCAAGGACGACCCCGGCCGGACCGAGACCCGCGCGCTCTGGACCGAGCTGCGCCACTGGCTCGACGCCGCCCATCCCGAGGCGGTCCTGATCGCGGAGTGGGGCGACCCGGCCGTGTCGGTCCCCGCCGGGTTCCACACAGACTTCTTCCTCCAGTTCGGCGGCCCGTCCGAGGGGCGTCCGCTGCGCTCCCTGTGGAACAACCGTCAGGGCACCGACAACGACGGCTGGGACCCGGTCGACTGCTACTTCGACCCCGGCGGCAAGGGCTCACCGGGCATCTTCGTGGACGCGTGGCGCGAGGCCGTCTCCGTCATCGGTGACGGCGGCCATGTCGCCCTGCCCACCGCGAACCACGACTTCGCGCGCCTCAACTGCGGCCCGCGTACGGCAGAACAGCTCCCCGCCGCCTTCGCCTTCCAGCTCACCTGGCCGACGCTGCCCGCGATCTACTACGGCGACGAGATAGGCATGCGCTTCGTCCCCGGCCTGCCCGGCACCGAGGGCAGTGTGCTGGGCCCGCGCTACAACCGGGCGGGCTCCCGCACCCCCATGCAGTGGGACGACAGCCCGAACGCGGGCTTCTCGGCCGTCTCCGACCCGGACAGCCTCTACCTCCCGCTCGACCCGGACCCCGGCCGCCCCACGGTCGCCGCCCAGCGGGCCGACGAGGGCTCGCTGCTCCATCTCGTACGCCGGCTGATCGCCCTGCGCCGGGCGACCCCGGAACTCGGCCCGGCGGGCGGCGTCGAGGTGCTCCACTCCGGCTACCCGTTCGTCTACGTCAGGGGCGGGCGCCATCTCGTCGTCGTCAACCCGCGCGCGACCCCGGCGGCCTGCGCGGCAGGCGCCGTCGACACCACGCGCGCACGCGGGCTCGAAGTCTCCGGCGTGGCGGTGGACGGCCGCACGATCACGGCCCGTGGCTTCGCGTACGGGGTATTCGACCTCACACCGGAGGAGCCGGACGGGACCTGAGCGGCGGCCCCGGCCGACCGGCCTCCGGCGGTCAGCCGGCCAGGGCTCCCGTACGGCGTTCCGTCGTCGCGATCGTCGCCGAGCCGACCACGCGCGTGCCGTCGTACAGCACGATCGCCTGGCCCGGCGCCACACCGCGCACGGGCTCCTCGAAGCGGACGTGGAGCGTGCCGTCGGCCGGCTCCGCCGTCACCGGCGTCTCCCCGCCGTGGGCGCGCAGCTGGGCGGTGTAGTCGCCGGGGCCGGTGGGGGCGGTGCCGCACCAGCGGGGCTTGACGGCGGTGAGGGCGGTGACGTCCAGCGCGGCGGCCGGTCCCACCGTCACGGTGTTGTCGACCGGGGAGATGTCCAGTACGTAGCGCGGCTTGCCGTCCGGGGCCGGGTGGCCGATGCGCAGGCCCTTGCGCTGGCCGATGGTGAAGCCGAACGCGCCGTCGTGGCTGCCCACCTTCGTGCCGGACTCGTCGACGATATCGCCCTCCGCCCGGCCGAGCCGGTCCGCCAGGAAGCCCTGGGTGTCGCCGTCCGCGATGAAACAGATGTCGTGGCTGTCGGGCTTCTTCGCCACCGCCAGGCCCCGGCGCTCGGCCTCCGCGCGGATCTCGTCCTTGGTGGTGAGCGTGTCGCCGAGGGGGAACATCGCGTGGGCGAGCTGCTGCTCGTCGAGGACTCCCAGTACATACGACTGGTCCTTGGCCATGTCGCTCGCGCGGTGCAGCTCCCGGGCGCCGTCGGGGCCCAGGACGACCGTCGCGTAGTGGCCGGTGCACACGGCGTCGAAGCCGAGCGCGAGCGCCTTGTCGAGCAGCGCCGCGAACTTGATCTTCTCGTTGCAGCGCAAGCACGGGTTCGGGGTGCGGCCGGCCTCGTACTCCGCGACGAAGTCCTCGACGACGTCCTCGCGGAAGCGCTCGGCGAGATCCCAGACGTAGAACGGGATGCCGATGACATCGGCGGCGCGGCGCGCGTCGCGGGAGTCCTCGATGGTGCAGCAGCCGCGCGCGCCGGTACGGAAGGACTGCGGATTCGCGGAGAGCGCGAGATGCACTCCGGTCACGTCATGGCCCGCCTCGGCGGCACGGGCGGCGGCGACGGCGGAGTCCACGCCGCCCGACATGGCGGCGAGCACGCGGAGGGGGCGAGAACGCTGGGAATTCTGAGTCATAGCTCAACCAGGGTACGGCCCGGGGGAACCACAGTCGCGCGAGTATGCGTTGACGATCACATGGGCGAGAACACACAGGGCACGACGGGCAGCGGCGGGAGCGGGAACCGCCGCGCGGGCGGGGGCGCGGGCGGCGGCCGTCGCGCGGGCGGAAGCCGTCGGGCGCCCGCGGACGGTACGAAGGTCCGCCGCCGTGCCCTGCTGATCGGCGGGGCGGCGGCCGTGCTCGGCGGGGGCGTGCTGGCGCGGGAGGAGCTGGGGCACCTGTGGTACCGCGTTCCCGGCGTCGCGAAGCCCCGCAAGGAGGGCGAGCTGGACTACGCGGGCTCCGAGTGGGTGGCGGCGTCCTCCGCGAACTGGCGCCGGGCGGACCGGCCGGACGACTACACCATCGACCGGGTGGTGATCCATGTCGTCCAGGGCAGCTATCAGATCGCGCTGAAGGTCTTCCGCGACCCCGGCCACGGCGCGGCCTCGCACTACGTGGTCCGCAAGGACGGCCATGTGGCCCAGATGATCCGCGAGCTGGACGTGGCGTACCACGCGGGCAACCGCGAGTACAACGAACGCTCCATCGGCATCGAGCACGAGGGCTGGGTGGACAACGCCGCGTCGTTCACGGACGCGATGTACCGCTCCTCGGCGCGGCTGACCGCCGACATATGCAGGCGGTACGCGATACCGGTCGACCGCGAGCACATCATCGGGCATGTGGAGGTCCCGGGCACGGACCACACGGACCCGGGCACGAAGTGGGACTGGGACCGCTACATGAAGTTCGTACAGGACTCCTGAGCGCCGCACCGCGCCGCACCGCACCGCACCCCGTGAGCGGGCGGCGGCCGGCGGGGTGTACTCAGCACCACCCCCGCGTTCGGGCCCTATGCCCCGTGTGCCCGCCCTCCCGCGTCCGTAGCGTCGTGGACGAACGTCGCGACTGGACGCGTGAGGCGTCCGAACGGGGAGGGAAACACCATGTTCCGTCGTACGAGCACAGCCGGGCGCGCCGGCAGCGCCGAGGCGCTGCGCCTGGTCAAGGTCCGCAAGGTCTACGGGTCCGCCGGGAACGCGGTGACCGCGCTGGACGATGTGTCGCTGAGCCTCCCGGCCGGGAGCTTCACCGCGGTCATGGGGCCCTCCGGCTCCGGCAAGTCGACCCTGCTGCAGTGCGCGGCCGGGCTCGACCGGCCGGACAGCGGGCTGGTCATGGTGGACGGCGAGGAGATGACCGGCGGCAGCGAGACGGCGCTGACCAAGTTCCGCCGCCGCCGGATCGGTTTCGTCTTCCAGCAGTACAACCTGCTGCCCGCCCTCACGGTGGAGCGGAACACCACCCTGCCGCTGAAGCTGGCCGGGCTCCGCGTCGACCGGGCGCGGGCCCGCGAGATCCTCGCGCAGGTCGGCCTCGGCGACCGGTCGGACCACCGGCCCGACCAGCTCTCCGGCGGTCAGCGCCAGCGCGTCGCCATCGCCCGCGCGCTGGTCACCGAGCCCGCCGTGATCTTCGCGGACGAGCCGACCGGCGCGCTGGACATCCGCAGCGCGCGGGATGTGCTGCGGCTGCTCCAGCAGACCGTACGCGTCCACGGCAGGACGGTCGTGATGGTGACGCACGACCCGGTCGCCGCCTCGTACGCCGACTCCGTGCTGTTCCTCGCGGACGGCCGGCTGGCCGGCCGGCTGACCGCCCCCACCGTGGACGCGGTCGCCGAGCGGCTCGCGCATCTGGGCGACGCGGTGCACCGCGGCACGGACCCGGCGCGGGGCGCCACGGACCCGGCGCACCACGACCTGACGGCTGGGGTGTGAGCCATGTTCTCGCTGGCCATGCGGTCCATCGCGACGCGTCCCGGGCGTTTTCTCGCCACCCTGCTGTCCGCCTTCCTGGGCGCGGCGATCATCATGGCGTTCCACTCGCTGCATGACACCGCGGGCGCCCGGGGCATCGACTCCGCCAGCGGGGAGACGCTCGGGCTGGTGGCGAACGTCGTCGGCGGGTACGGCGCGCTGCTGGTCTTCTTCGCCGTCGCGTCCACCCTCACCGTGAACGTACGGCAGCGCGGTACGGAGATCGCCCTGCTGCGCAGCACCGGCGCCACCCCGGCGCAGATCACGCGGATGATCGTGGGCGAATCGGCCGCGGTCGCCCTGACCGGGGCGGTGCTGGCCATCGGTCCCGCGATGCTCGGCGGGCGGGCGCTGCTCGCGGTGTTCCAGGACACCGGTCAGGTCGCCGACGGCGTCGCGTACGCCTTCGGGCCCATCGCGCTCGGTTCCGGCCTGGGCATCACGCTGGTGGCGGCGACGGGCGCCGCGTTCCTCGCGGTGCGCCGGGCGACGCAGGCCCTGGCCGGGGCGGCCGGGCCCCGGGGCCGCGGCCGGAACGCCGCCGGGGCCGCCGCGCTCGTCGCCGGTACGGCGGGGGTGTGCGTCACGTTCACGATCGACGCGACGGAGCCCGCGCTGATGGCGGCTCCGGCCTGTGGCGCCATCCTGCTCGCCGTCGGTCTCGCGCTCTTCGCGCCGGTGCTGCTGCGGGCCCTGCTGGGCGTGCTGGAGCGGCCGCTCTCCGCGCTCACCGGGGCGAGCGGCTATCTGACCGTCCACACCATGCGCCACCGCGCGGCGCAGTTGTCCGGTGTGCTGATGCCGCTGACCCTCTTCACCGGTATCGCGACGGCCACGCTCACCATGCAGGCGCTGCAGAACGACGCGATCGCGGCGTCCGGTCTCACCCGCTCGGTCGAGGACAAGAACCTGGAGACCCTGAACCTCGTGGTCGTCGGCATCATCGTGGTCTTCTCCTGCGTCACGCTGGTCAACAGCCTGTACGCGGCGACCTCGTACCGCCGCCGCGAGTTCGGGCAGCAGCGTCTCGTGGGGGCCACCCGCGGCCAGGTGCTGGGGATGGTCGGCGTCGAGGGGCTGGCGCTGACGCTGACCGGGGTGTTCTTCGGCACGGTGGCGGGGCTCGCGGGGAGCGTGGCGTTCAGCCTGGTGCGTACCGACGAGGTCCTGCCGGGCCAGGGGCCGGGGATCTGGCTCGGTGTCACGGCGGTCGCCGCCGCGGCGACGCTGGTCACCTCACTCGGTACGGCGCACAGGACACTGCGTACGCCCGCGGTGGAGGCGATGGCGACGGCGGCCTGAGAACAGCCCGGCCCGGCCCGCCTCAGCTGAGGCCCGCGCTCCTGGCGCGGTCCACGGCCGGGCCGATGGCCTTCGCCACCGCCTCCACGTCCGCCGCCGTGGAGGTGTGGCCGAGGGAGAACCGCAGGGTGCCCCTGGCCAGGTCGGGATCGCTGCCGGTGGCCAGCAGGACATGGCTCGGCTGGGCCACACCCGCCGTACAGGCGGAGCCCGTTGAGCACTCGATGCCCTGGGCGTCCAGCAGCAGGAGCAGCGAGTCGCCCTCGCAGCCGGGGAAGCTGAAGTGCGCGTTGGCGGGCAGGCGGTGGTCGGGGTCGCCGCCGAGGACCGCGTCGGGGACGGCCGTACGTACCGCCTCGACCAGATCGTCCCGCAGGGCGCCGATGTCGCGGGCGAAGTCCTCGCGCCGCTCGGCGGCGAGCCTCCCCGCGACGGCGAAGGCGGCGATCGCCGGGACATCGAGGGTCCCGGAGCGCACATGCCGCTCCTGGCCGCCGCCGTGCAGGACCGGTACGGGGGTGTGCTGACGGCCCAGCAGCAGGGCGCCGATGCCGTACGGGCCGCCGACCTTGTGGCCGGAGACGGTCATCGCGGCGAGCCCGGAACCACCGAAGTCCAGCTCCGTCTGGCCGAGGGCCTGGACGGCGTCGGAGTGCAGCGGGATGTCGAACTCGGCGGCGACCTCGGCCAGTTCGCGGACCGGCAGGATGGTGCCGATCTCGTTGTTGGCCCACATGACGGTGGCGAGGGCGACATCCAGCGGGTCGCGCGCGATGGCCTCGCGCAGCGTTCCGGGAAGCACCCGGCCGTAGGCGTCGACCGGCAGATACTCGACGGTCGCGCCCTCGTGCTGCGCCAGCCACTCCACCGCGTCGAGGACGGCGTGGTGCTCGACGGGGCTGGCGAGCACCCTGGTCCTGGCCGGGTCGGCGGCGCGCCGGGACCAGTACAGGCCCTTCACGGCGAGGTTGTCGGCCTCCGTACCGCCCGAGGTGAACACCACCTCGCTGGGCCGTGCGCCGAGGGCCTCCGCGAGTGCCTCGCGGGCCTCCTCGACGGTACGGCGGGCCCGGCGCCCGGCGGCGTGGAGCGAGGACGCGTTGCCGGCGAGGCCGAACTGGGCGGTCATCGCCTCGATCGCCTCCGGCAGCATCGGAGTGGTCGCGGCGTGGTCGAGGTAAGCCATGGTGGTCACGATTCTACGAGCCGGGACCGGCCGCTCACGCAGCCGGTCCGGCCGAACGCCCGGCATACGGCTCGATTACGGCGGCGGCGCGCGGGCCGCCGCCGGGGCCCGTCACCCCCGGGGCGCGCGGGCCAGTTGGCGCGACTGGGCCACCAGCCGGTCCGCGGTGTCCCAGACCTCCGCGTCCTCCTCCAGGAAGCCACCGGCCAGGTTGCGGGTGGTGATCGCCACTCTGAGGGGGCCGGGCGCCGGACGGGCGCGGACGTGCGTGGTCAGTTCGATGGTCGGGGTCCAGCCCTTCAGCCCCAGGTCGAAGGAGGTCGGCGGCAGGGCGTCCACGGTGAGGAGGAGGGAGTACGGATCGGCGTCGCGGCCGTCCGCGAAACCGAACCACGCGCGCATCTCGCCCTGTCCTGACGGCGCGCCCAGCGCCCAGCCGACCGTGGCCGGATCGATCCGCATGGCGAGGCGGTCGAGCATCGAGAAGTCGCCGGGCGGCGGCGGTCCGGCGTCCGTGCCGACACACCGCTCCAGCGGCGGGATGGCGGGCGGCTTCGCGGTCGTCCGTACGTCGTCGGGCAGCGCGTCCAGGTCCCCGTACGAGGCGATGACCCGGAGCCGCTCGACCTCGCGGCCGTCCTCGCCGGTCTGGAAGAGGGAGGCCTGTCCGGTGGAGAGCGTCCGGCCGGTCCGTACGGTCACCGTGCGCACCACGGCGGGGCCGGGCGTCGACGGTGTGAGGTAGTGGGCCGAGACGGCGAAGGGGTCGGAGTGCGGCAGCGCGTCGCCGAGAGCGCGGCCCGTCAGCGCCAGCAGATAGCCGCCGTTGGCGGCGTTCATGATCGTCCAGCCCGGGGAGAGCTGTGCGTCGTAGACGCCCGGTGCGCGAAGGGTGACGGCGGTACCGCGGTCGAACTCGCTGTCCCCGATGGTTGCCTGTGCCATGACAGTCAACGTACAACAGGATTGTACTAAGCGGTAGCTTACGAAGGTGAGGGCTCCTCGGCCGCGGCCGAGCGCCGGTTCCAGGCGCGGGGCGCCCGCCAGTGGAACCGCATCGCGAGCAGCCGCAGTACGAACGCGGTCAGCACGGCGAACCCGCTGGTCAGCCCGTTGAGCGCGTCGAAGCGTATACAGAGCGCCACCATCGCGGCACCGACGATGGCCGGGACGGCGTACAGATCACGGTCCCAGCGCAGCAGCGAGGGCACCTCGTTGGCGAGGACGTCACGGAGCACACCGCCGCCGACCGCGGTGGCGAGCCCGAGGGCCGCCGAGGCCGTGAGGCCGAGACCGTACTCGTACGCCTTGGTGGTGCCGGTGACGCAGAAGAGGCCGAGCCCCGCCGCGTCGAAGACGTTGACCGCGCCCTGGATGCGTTCCACCTGGGGATGGAGGAAGAACACCAGCGCGGTGGCCACCAGCGGCATGGAGAAGTAGCCGAGGTCGGTGAAGGCGGCCGGCGGAACGGCCCCGATGATCAGATCACGGAGCAGCCCCCCGCCCAGCGCGGTGATCTCGGCCAGTACCGCCATACCGAAGACGTCGAAGTTCTTGCGTACGGCGAGCAGGGCGCCGGAGATCGCGAAGACGAAGATCCCGGCGAGGTCGAGCGCATGCTGGACGGAGGGCGTGAAGAGGTCGTGGAGCACTCGGACATTGTGCGGGATCGCCGGGACACCTCCCGAAGGAAGGCCCCGGCGGTCCCGGACATGAGCGCCTGAGTCCCGGGCCGTGCGCCCTGGGGCGTGAGCCCTGGGACCGGCGGCCCGCCGCTACTCCTTGGCCGGGCCTTCCGCGTCCTTCGCTTCCGCGTCCTTGGCTTCCGTCACCTTGGTTTCCGTCACCTTGGTTTCCGCGCCCTTGGCAGGCGCCTCGGAGGCCGCGTCGGTGGCCGGCGTCCCCGCCGCCAGCTCCACGGTCTCCCGCGCCGCCACCGACACCGTGTCCTCCGGGTGCTGGTCGGGAGCGTTCTCCGGGTGGTGGCAGGCCACCTGCTGGCCGGGCTTCAGCATCTGCATCGGCGGGTCCACCGTCGTGCAGATCTGCGTCGCCTTCCAGCACCGGGTGTGGAACCGGCAGCCGGTCGGCGGCGAGATGGGCGACGGCACATCGCCCTTGAGCAGAATGCGGTCGCTCTTGGTGCCACGGCGCCTGGGGTCAGGCACCGGCACCGCCGACATCAGCGCCTTGGTGTACGGATGCATCGGCGCCGAGTACAGCGACTTGCGGTCCGCCAGCTCCACGATCTTGCCGAGGTACATGACCGCGATCCGGTCCGAGACATGGCGGATGACGGACAGGTCGTGCGCGATGATCACGTACGTCAGGCCCAGCTCGTCCTGGAGGTCGTCCAGCAGGTTGACCACCTGCGCCTGGATCGACACGTCCAGCGCGGAGACGGGCTCGTCGGCGACCACGAGCTTCGGATTGAGCGCGAGGGCGCGGGCGATCCCGATGCGCTGCCGCTGACCGCCGGAGAACTCGTGCGGGTAGCGGTTGAAGTGCTCGGGGTTGAGGCCCACCAGCTCCAGCAGGTTCTGGACCTTCTTCTTGACGCCGCCCTCGGGCGTCACACCCTGCAGCTTGAACGGCGCGCTGACGATCGTGCCGATGGTGTGCCGGGGGTTCAGCGACGAATACGGATCCTGGAAGATCATCTGGACGTCGCGCCGCATCGGCCGCATGCCGCGCACGCCCAGATGCGTGATGTCGTGGCCCTCGAACTCGATCTGCCCGGCGGTCGGTTCGAGCAGCCGCGTGATCAGCCGGCCCATCGTCGACTTGCCGCAGCCCGACTCGCCCACCACGCCCAGCGTCTCACCGGAACGCACATCGAAGTCGATGCCGTCCACGGCCTTGACCGAGGCGACCTGCCGCTTCAGCAGGCCCTTCCTGATGGGGAAGTGCTTCTGCAGGCCGGAGACCTTGAGCAGCGTCTCCCCCGGGGCGGCGTCCTTGTTGAGAAGGCCGGTGCCGGCGCTCTGGGCGGGAATCGTCACGTCTTTGTCCTCGCTTTTGTCCTCGCTCACAGCTGGGGCGCAATCTCTTCGGTCCAGATGCGCTTCCGGTCCGGCTCCGGCATGTGGCAGGCGGCCCAGTGTCCGGCCGCCGCCTGGGTCAACTCGGGGCGCGTGGTACGGGTGATGCCCCCCTTGGGCACGTCGGCGTAGGGACAGCGCGGGTTGAAGGCGCAGCCGGACGGGAGGTTGATCAGGGAGGGCGGGGAACCCTTGACCGGGATGAGACGCTCGGTCTCCTCGCGGTCGATGCGCGGCATCGAACCGAGCAGGCCCCAGGTGTACGGGTGCCGCGGCTCGTAGAAGACCTTCTCCGCGGGGCCGCGCTCGATGCAGCGCCCGCCGTACATCACCAGGATGTCGTCGGCCAGCTCGGCGACGACGCCCAGGTCGTGCGTGATGATGATGACGGCGGAGCCGAACTCCTTCTGCAGATCGCGGATCAGGTCCAGGATCTGCGCCTGGACCGTCACGTCCAGAGCCGTGGTCGGCTCGTCGGCGATCAGCAGGTCGGGGTTGTTCACCAGCGACATGGCGATCATCGCGCGCTGGCGCATACCGCCCGAGAACTCGTGCGGATACGAGTCCACCCGCTTGTCGGGCTGCGGGATGCCGACACGGTCGAGCATCTCGACGGCCCGGCGCCGCGCGGCCTTCTTGTCCACGTCGTGATGGACCTGGTAGGCCTCCACGATCTGCTTGCCGATCGTGTAGTACGGGTGCAGCGCCGACAGCGGGTCCTGGAAGATCATCGCCATGTCGCGGCCACGCATCTTGCGCACCGTGTCCGGGTCGGCGGTGAGCAGTTCCTGGCCCTTCAGCCAGATCTCGCCGGAGACCTGTGCCTTGCGCTTCCCGTACTGGCCCGTGGTGTGCAGCCCCATGATGCCCATGGAGGTGACGGACTTGCCGGAGCCGGACTCGCCGACGATGCCGAGAGTCCGGCCCTTCTCCAGCTGGAAGCTGAGCCCGTCGACGGACTTGACGATGCCGTCGTCCGTGGGGAAGTGCACGCGCAGGTCGCGCACTTCCAGGAACGCCTCGGAGGGGCTGGTGTCCGCGGCGACCGGCTCCCCCAGGGCTGCGCCGCTCTTGCTCAGGTCGGTCATGCGAGCCTCACTCGGGGGTCGATCACTGCGTACAGAATGTCCACGACGAGGTTCGCGACGATCACCGCGAGCGACGTGATCAGAGTGACGCCGAGGATCACCGGCAGGTCGCGGTCGTTGATCGCCTTGAGCACCGCCTGGCCGAGACCGGGAAGACTGAATGTGGTCTCGGTGAGGATCGCACCGCCGATGAGGGCGCCGAGGTCCATGCCGAGGAGGGTGAGGATCGGCGTCATCGTGGAGCGCATGGCGTGCTTGCCGATGACGACGGGCTCACTGAGTCCCTTGGCCCTGGCCGTGCGGATGTAGTCCTCGCCCATCACTTCCAGCATGGTGGCCCGGGTGATCCGGGCGTACATCGCCGCGTAGAGGAAGGCGAGGGTGATCCAGGGCAGGAGGAGGCCGCCGAACCAGCCGCCGACGCTCTCCGCCAGGGGTACGTACTGGGCGTCGAGCCAGCCGAGACCGTAGCTGAAGATCGCCAGCGAGAGCAGACCGGTGAAGTAGATGGGCAGCGAGACGCCGGCCAGGGCGACCAGCATCGCGCCACGGTCCCACAGCGTGCCCCGCTTGAGCGCGGAGAGCACACCGGCGGCGAGGCCGAATATCAGCCACAGGACAGCGGCACCGATCGCCAGTGCCAGGGTCACCGGCAGCCGGTCGGTGAGCACCGGCCAGATGGCCTGCTCGCTGCGGAAGGAGTAGCCGAAGCAGGGGGCCGAGCAGTGCGTGACGTCTCCGCCCGCCGAGTACGTACGGCCGACGAAGATGCCCTTGAAGAACTCCCAGAGCTGAACGAAGATCGGATCGCCCAGCTGGAGCTTCTGCCGGATGGCCTCCACGGCCGCGGCGTCGGACGTCTTGCCCACGTACATCGTGGCCGGGTCGACGCCCGCCCACTTGGGGATGATGAAGAAGATGCAGAAGACCACCAGCATGATGACCACTAGCATCGCGGCGACGGCCATGAGCCGCCTGATGAGGTATGCGAGCACTGCTCTCGGCCTGCGGCGGACCGTGGGCCACCGGGGTTCACCCGGTGGCCCACGGTCACACCGCGCCGGCCTTCACCTGCCTTTCGTGCCGTACGGCGGGTGTGCCGGGTGGTGTTACTTCACGACGCCGAGGCTGGTGAAGTCGTACTGACCGCTGTACGCGTCCGTGGTGTAGACGTTCGTCAGCCGGCTGGAGCGCCAGTTGATGAACTTCTCGAAGACGAAGGGCAGGTAGTAAGCGCCCTCCATCACCTGGTGGTTGATCGCGGTGGCGAGCTGCTCCTTCTTCGCGGGGTCCAGTTCGGTGACGAACTTGGCGAAGTTGGCGTCGATCGCCTTGTCCTTGATCATCGCGAAGTTGTTGTTTCCGCTCTCAAGGATGTACTTGCTGCCCCACAGCGGCAGACCGTAGCCCTGGACCGACGGGAAGTCGGGGCCCCAGCCCATGATGATGATGCCGTAGTTCTTCTGCTGGACGACCTTCGGGTTACCGATGATGCCGCCGGTCTGCGAGCCGTCGAACTGGTCGATCTCGACGTCGATGTTGATCTTCTTCAGCGACGCCTGGAGCGACTGCGCGGTGGCCACCTCGACCGGCTTGTTGTTACGGACCGCGATGGTGGTCTTGAATCCGTCCGGCTTGCCGCAGGCCTTGAGCGCTTCCTTGGCCTTGACGAGGTCCGGCGCGCCGCCGTTCTTCGCCGTGCCGTACGGGTCGTACTTCTGGCCCTCGGAGCCCGGGACCGACGGCGGCAGCATGTTGGTGCCGATGTCACCGCCCGCGAGCGGGCCACCGCGCGCGGTCTGCAGGGACTTGTGGTCGGCGCCGTAGATGACGGCCTTGCGGCAGTCGATGTTGTCGAACGGCTTCACGTTCTGCGGGAAGACCGCGTAACGGATGTAGCCGGAGACCGGGTTGTCCAGATTCTCCTTGTTCTCCTTGAGGGCCTTGTTGCGACCCTGCGGGGAGAGACCGGTCTGGTTGATGTCCAGGTCGTAGTCGCCGGCGATCAGACGGTTGTCCATGTCGTCGGCGTTGCTGAACAGGTTCAGGGTGATCTTGTCCGGGAGCGCCTTGCGGACCGGGTCCGAGGACTGCTTCCAGTTCTCGTTGCGGACGAGCACCAGGGACTTGTTCGGCGAGTACGACTGGAACTTGTACGGGCCGGAGGAGAACGGGTGCAGACCGTACTTGGACTTGGTGTCCTTGTCCTTGCGCACCGGCGAGGACGACGTGAGCGCGAGGATCTCCTCGAAGTCACTGTTCGGGGTCGGCAGCTTGAAGACGATGGTCTTCGCGTCCGGCGTCTCGATGGCCTTCAGACCCTCCTTGGAGGTGTCCTTGTAGGGGCCCTTGTACTTGCTCTCCGGATCGAGGATGTCCTTCAGGTAGACCGGACCGCCGGAGAGCACGTCCTGCGCCCACTGGCGTTCGATGCCGTACTTGACGTCCTCGGAGGTGATGGGCTTGCCATCCTCCCAGGTGACCCCGTCACGCAGGGTGAACGTGTAGGTCTTGCCGTCGTCCGAGACCTTCGCGCGCTCGGTGGCGAGGTCCGGGGTGAGCTCCGAACCGGTCTTGCCCGGCTCCGTCTTGCTGGTGACCAGCTGACGGCTGTAGTAGCGCATGAAGTTCCACGCGAAGCCGTAGTAGCCACGGGTGGTGTCCCACGAGTCGGCGTCCTGGGCGCCCGCGAACTTGAGCGTGCCGCCCTTCTTCGTGGAGGCGTTGGCGACCTTGTTGTTGCCCGCGTCGAAGCCGGGGGCACCACTCTTGTCGTCCTTGCTTCCACCGCCGCCGCCACACGCCGCTGTGGTCAGCAACGCCGCGACCACGGCAGCAGCGGCCAGGGCCTGCTTACGCCGCCCAGTGGTGCGATTGGTAGTCACGATCTCGGATCCTCCGGTGTGAGTAGCGGCCCGTGGAAACGCGGGCCCCGATGTAACGCGAATCAGCTGCAACGCGAACCAGCTGGGACGCAAATCAGCGCGAGCCCTTCGGGTCGAGCGCATCACGTACGCCGTCGCCGAAGAGGTTGAAGGAGAGCACAGTGATGAAGATGGCCAGACCCGGGATCAGCATGTACATCGGATCCGAGTCGTAGTAACTCACCGCGGAGGAGAGCATCTGGCCCCACGAGGCGGTGGGCGGCTTGACGCCGACACCCAGGAAGCTGAGGGCCGCCTCGGTCAGGATGTTGGTGGGGATCATCATCGTCGAGTACACGATGATCGGGGCGATGATGTTGGGCAGCAGCTCCTTGAACAGGATGTACACCTGCCCGGCCCCCAGGCTCCTGGCCGCCTCCACATACTCACGCTCACGCAGCGAGAGAGTCTGGCCGCGGACGACCCGGCCGACGTACGGCCAGCCGAAGAAGCCGATCACCAGGATCATCACCAGCAGGCGGACACCGCTTCCGGACAGACCGAGCATGTCGTTCGGCATGACGGAGACCAGCGCGATGATGAAGAGCAGCTGCGGGAAGGACAGCAGCATGTCCATCACGCGGCTGATGAGCGCGTCCAGCCAGCCGCCGAAGTAGCCCGCGATCACGCCCAGGACGGTGCCGAAGACGACCGCGACCACGGCGGACAGGAAGCCGACGAGCAGGGAGACCTGCGCGCCGTAGACGATCCGGGCGAAGATGTCGCGGCCACTGACCGGCTCGACTCCGAACCAGTGTTCCGAACTGATACCGCCCCAGGAACCGATGGGCGTCGAGAAGAGCGGGTCGATCAGATCCTCGTGGTACTCGTCGGGAGACTGCCCGGACAGGCTCGTGATCAGTGGCGCCAGAAGCGCGATCACGATCAGCACGAGCACGACGGAGCCGCCGGCGAGCGCCATTTTGTCCCGCTTCAGGCGCTCCCAGGCAATACGACCGAGGGAGCGACCCTGGACCGACACCCCTTGGGCGACGGCGACTTCTTCCGTCGCGCTCGGGGCCGCTTCCGTGGTCGGCTCGTGCAGTGGTGCCGTCATCGTGGCAAGAACCCCTCTCAACCGGCGGTCACCGGCCCCCACTTGCCGCTGTAGCGGCCTGTTCCCATCAGCATCGCGAGCGACGTCGTGACTCCGTCACGCACGTCCGGCCACTCGCACAGAGGCCCGAAAAGGCCATGCATGCGGGGAGTCTTCATCGCGTGCGTGATCACCCGCCAGCCCTGCCGGTGAATGGATGCTCAACCGTGATGCTCTTAGAGGTGTTCCGTTATCCGGACGGCGGGTAGCCATGTACGGACGACTGCCATTAAGGACGAGTGGGCCGAGAAGCCCTATACGACATCTCTCCGGCAGAGCCCCCATCGCAGATGAACTGCCCAGTAATGGACGGTTCTACGCGCGTCCGGGGGGCTCGGAAGGATTTTCGGCCGCCCATTGGTCCAGTCCTTCAGGCATGCGCGCCCCGGCCGCGTCCGGCGTCCGCCGGACACGCGTACGGGGCTGTCCACAGGGTGAACAGCCCCGTACGGCGTGGTTCAGTACGCGCGGGTGGCGGGCGGCGGGTAGCCGTACCCCGAAGCCGGCGCGGGCGCGGCATGCGCCTCGCGGTCGTAGAACGGCCTGGTGTTGGCGCGCAGCCACATCGTGACCGGGTCGTACTCGTCGGACATCGCGACGGTCGAGACCGGCAGTCCGTCCGGGATCGCGGCGATCGACTGCCGCATCATCGTGTGTACGGAGTCGACGGACGCGGGGCTCGTGTCGTACAGGTCGAGACCGACCGCCAGATACGGGGCGCCGAGGGACGGCTGCACCCAGGCGCGGCGCAGGGAGCGCACGGCGGGCGTGCGGTGCGCGTTCTGGGTGAGCTGGGCGTAGAACTGCGGGAGTTCGATGGCGGGCTCGGAGAGCCGGAGCGGCCCCGCGGGCATCCGGTCGAGACCGGTGGCGATCCGGCGCAGATCGAGCCAGGGGATGCCGACACCGCCGCCGGGGGCGTGCGGATTGAGCCAGATCCCCCAGCGGTCGGGGTAGAGGGCACGGGCGATATCGCGTCCCGAGACCACTTCGTGGGCGCGGTTCCAGCCACTGACCGCCAGTTCCTGGGCGGAGGTGACGCACGGGGCGTACCCCAGGCCGTCGACCTCCATGTTGCCGTACTGGGCCTCGGGCGTTCCGGCGCGGCCGTGCCAGAGCAGCATCCAGACACTGTCGTCGGCGAGCGCCTGGAGCAGCGCCTCGTACGCGTCGTAACGTCCTGGCGTCACCTGGCGCAGCATGTGCTCGACCTGCCCGGCCGCCGCGGTGCCTGACGCGCTCACTCTGGGTCCCGCCCCTCTTCGATCCACCACTCGTCCAGCCCCCCGAAGTCCGCGCGGTCCCGCACGCCCGCCGCGGTCCGCCGCGGGAGGGGCGACCCGCCGGGCACACGGTGCGACGGTCCAGCCATCAAACCAGCTTAGAGGGGCTTCCTGACACAGACTTGACGACCGGCGCGCCCGCCGTGAGGGTGCGGGCGTGCCCGGTCTCTTTCCCTGTCCTGCCCGGGGTCGCGGACTCGTACCCGCGACTGCCCGTTCCGTCCCGGACTATGCGGCGGACAGGCGTCGGCCGCGCAGAAGGACAGGCGTCGCCCACGCCGAAGGACAGGAGTCGCCGACGCCGAAGGACGGGAGTCAGCCGCGCTGGTAGAACGGCCGCACCTTCTCCAGCAGCCAGTCGCCGACCGGGTCCTGGGCCACGTCCAGCAGGATGAGGTTCACGGGCCAGCCCACCGCCACCCGCCCCAGCGCCCGGCCGAGCGCGTCCATGGGGGCGTTGCGGTCCGCGGCCTCCCAGGAGGAGAGCTGGACCCCGATGAAGAGCGCCGGGGGATCGCCCTCGACGCTGGCGAGCGCGCGGCGGGCGGAGAGCACCACACCGGACGCCTCGAACTCGGCTCCGGCGGCGGAGAGGAACTCGACCGGGTCCTCCTGCCAGTCCGGCTCGAAGAGCCGCACCCGGCCCCCGCTCGCCGGGCCGTCGAGCGGCGTACGTCCCACCCGGCACAGCTCGGCGACGGCCGGCGGCGGCAGCGGCATCCCGACGACGCCGCCCGGGTTCACCGCGATGCCGAGCTGCGGGGGCAGGCCCCGGGCGAAGTCACGGGCCGGGGCGACGGCGAAGCCCATATGGGCGCCGACGCACTGGAGGAACTGCTGCTCGGAGCTGAACACCGGCACATACGGGAGGCCCTCGATCTCCATCGTCGGCAGATCGAGGTTCGGGCTGTCAGGACCGCCCCCCTGGGGCAGCGGCACCCAGACCTCACTGCGTCCCAGGACTTCTATCAGCCGTCCGCCCGCCGCGTCGGCACCGAGCGAGGCCACGAGCACCTCTTCCAGCTCGTTGCCCGGCCATGCTGTGTTCACCGTGCTCTCCTTCGCCACCCTCGCCCCCGCGGCAGCACCTTAAACCGAGGCCGGACCCCGGCGCCGCCACCGAACGGCTCCGCCCGGCCCCTCGGTTGGCCCACGGGCGGGTCCATGGGTCGGCGCCCGGCCGGTCCACGGCCCGGCGCACCGGTCGCGGCCCCACCGGCCGGCGGTCAGCGGTCAGCTGGTCGGCCCGTCGTTGCTCAGTCCGCCCGGGTGGCCGGGAAGGCGATCCGCTCCAGGGCCCCCGCCGCGTCCCGGTCCAGGAGGACCGCCGAGGCGCAGCCCCGGGGCAGGCGGCCGGTCTCGGCGTCGGCGAGCAGACGGCGGACCGCCCGGCGGTGCCGGGCGAAGGCGTAGCCGGACACGCCCCGGCCGCGCTCCCGCTGGCCCTCGCGCGCCACCTCGGGCGGGACGTCCAGCAGGACGAGATGGAGCCGGCGGCCACGCCGCCGGGCCTCACGGGCCAGCCAGCTCCGTACCCATGTCTGCGTACCGCAGTCGTGGACGACGACGCTCCCGCCCGCGCCGAGCGCGCGCCGCAGCCCGGCGTAGTGCGCCAGCCGGACGAGCGGGCGGTAGACGGCGTACGGCAGGGCGCCCGGCAGCCGGCGCGCCCAGCGGTCCCTGGTGTCCTGGGAGTCGATGCCGGTGGCCTCGGCGGCCCGCCGGATCAGGGTGGATTTGCCGCTGCCCGGCAGTCCTGAGACGACCACCAGATCCCCTTCGGCGAAGACGAGGCTCTTCGTGCCGCGGCCCCGCGCCCGGCCGCCCGCCGCGGCGGGCCCCCGCCCCCGCAGATCCCGGACGACCCGCGCCACGCGCCCCGCGCCGTCCAGGACCGCGCCGTCCAGGACCGCAGCGTCCAGGACCGCAGCGTCCAGGGCTGGTGCGTCCAGGGCAGGCGCGTCCAGGGCGGGTGTGCCGGGCTGTGCGGCGGCGGCCGTCTGCGTCGGAACCCCCGCGGTCGTCGTGTACGTACCGGACCCCTGCGACATCATCGCCGTCCCCCTGTCAGCTCAGTCGACCTGGTCCATGACCCTTGCCCAAGAAGTGTAAAGAAATGGTAATGCGCCACAAGCTTTTTCCGGGGCCGGGCGAGTTGCGGACCGGGCTCCCCGCTCGGCGGCGATGCGTGCGATGATGTGCCCGCCAACTGCATACCGGCCGTTTGAATCCGCGCGGGAGAGTCCCGGTCACCGTGTGTGCGCCGGGCGCCGAAGGAGCAAGTCCCTCCCTTGAATCTCTCAGGCCCCGTACCGCGTGGATGAGGCAGATCTGAAAAGCGGGCCGCAGCTCTGCGGCTCCACCCAAGGTGCAAGTCATGTCCGCTCTCACGTGTGGCCGTGATGAACCTCTCAGGTTCCGATGACAGATGGGGAGGATCGTCCTCGCCGTCATGCCCTGGGAGTCACACCGATGAGCCATGTCCCCCCGAGCAGCACCAGCACGCCCGGCACCGCCGCCCCCGGCGCCCCGCGTCTCACCGCCCTCGACGCCACGCACCGCGCGCTGGGCGCGACCATGACCGACTTCGCGGGCTGGGACATGCCGCTGCGGTACGCGAGCGAGCGCGACGAGCACCACGCCGTCCGCACCCGCGCCGGGCTCTTCGACCTCTCCCACATGGGTGAGATCACCGTCTCGGGACCGGCGGCCGGTGATCTCCTCGACTACGCGCTCGTCGGCAACATCGGCGCCGTCGCCGTGGGCCGCGCCCGCTACACCATGATCTGCCGGGAGGACGGCGGGATCCTGGACGACCTGATCGTCTACCGCCTCGGCGAGGACACCTTCATGGTCGTCGCCAACGCCTCCAACGCCCAGACCGTGCTGGACGAGCTGACCGCCCGCGCCGAGGGGTTCGACGCGGCGGTACGCGACGACCGTGACGCGTACGCGCTGCTGGCGGTCCAGGGCCCCGAGTCCCCGGGCATCCTGAAGTCGCTGACGGACGCCGATCTCGACGGCCTCAAGTACTACGCGGGCCTGCCGGGGACCGTCGCCGGTGTCCCCGCGCTGATCGCGCGTACGGGCTACACCGGCGAGGACGGTTTCGAGCTGTTCGTCGAGCCCCGGTACGCCGAGCGGCTGTGGCAGGCGCTGACCGAGGCCGGCGAGGGCGTCGGGCTGGTGCCCTGCGGGCTGTCCTGCCGCGACACCCTCCGGCTGGAGGCCGGTATGCCGCTGTACGGGAACGAGCTGTCCACGGCCCTGACCCCGTTCGACGCCGGCCTCGGCCGGGTCGTGAAGTTCGAGAAGACCTCGAACGGCGGCGCCTTCGTCGGCCGCGAGGCCCTCCGGGCCGCCGCCGAGCGCGCCGCGTCCGCCCCGCCCCGCAAGCTCGTCGGGCTGATCGCCGAGGGCCGCCGGGTCCCGCGCGCCGGGTACCAGGTGGTCGCCGGGGGCGCTGTCGTGGGCGAGGTCACCTCGGGCGCCCCCTCCCCGACCCTGGGCAGGCCGATCGCCATGGCGTACGTCGACGCGGCGCACGCCGCGCCCGGCACGGCGGGCGTCGGGGTCGACATCCGCGGCTCCCACGAGCCGTACGAGGTCGTGGCGCTGCCGTTCTACAAGCGCCAGAAGTGATACGGACGTCAGCACGCCCCTCCGGGCGCCCGTCTCGGTCCGTAAGACAGCTGTTCCGCACCACACCCTCGCGTACAGGAGAATTCAGGTCATGAGCAACCCCCAGCAGCTGCGCTACAGCAAGGAGCACGAGTGGCTGACGGCCGCCGAGGACGGTGTGTCGACGGTCGGTATCACGGAGTACGCGGCGAACGCCCTCGGCGACGTCGTGTTCGCCCAGCTTCCTGAGGTCGGTGACACGGTGACCGCGGGCGAGACCTGCGGAGAGCTGGAGTCCACCAAGTCGGTCAGCGATCTGTACGCCCCGGTGACCGGTGAGGTCACCGAGACGAACCAGGACGTCGTGGACGATCCCTCGCTGGTGAACTCCGCCCCGTTCGAGGGCGGCTGGCTGTTCAAGGTACGTGTCGCGCAGGAGCCCGATGACCTGCTCACCGCCGATGAGTACACACAGTTTTCCGGCAACTGAGACCCCAGGGACCGTGATGTCTTCGAAGTCGCTTCTGAACGCCTCGCTCCATGAGCTCGACCCCGACGTCGCCGCCGCCGTCGACGCCGAGCTGCACCGTCAGCAGTCCACGCTCGAAATGATCGCCTCGGAGAACTTCGCTCCGGTCGCGGTCATGGAGGCGCAGGGCTCCGTACTGACCAACAAGTACGCCGAGGGCTACCCCGGCCGCCGCTACTACGGCGGCTGTGAGCACGTCGATGTGATCGAGCAGATCGCCATCGACCGGGTGAAGGCGCTCTTCGGCGCCGAACACGCGAACGTACAGCCGCACTCCGGCGCCCAGGCGAACGCGGCGGCGATGTTCGCGCTGCTCACCCCCGGCGACACGATCATGGGTCTGAACCTCGCCCACGGCGGGCACCTGACCCACGGCATGAAGATCAACTTCTCCGGCAAGCTCTACAACGTCGTCGCGTACCACGTCGACGACAAGACCGGCCAGGTCGACATGGCCGAGGTCGAGCGGCTGGCCAAGGAGTCCCGTCCGAAGCTGATCGTGGCCGGCTGGTCGGCGTACCCCCGCCAGCTGGACTTCGCGGCCTTCCGCCGGATCGCGGACGAGGTCGGCGCGTATCTGATGGTCGACATGGCGCACTTCGCCGGACTGGTCGCCGCGGGCCTGCACCCCAACCCGGTGCCGCACGCGCACGTCGTCACGACCACCACGCACAAGACCCTCGGCGGTCCGCGCGGCGGTGTGATCCTCTCCACCAAGGAACTGGCGAAGAAGATCAACTCCGCGGTCTTCCCGGGCCAGCAGGGCGGCCCGCTGGAGCATGTCATCGCGGGCAAGGCGGTCTCCTTCAAGGTGGCGGCCACGGACGAGTTCAAGGAGCGCCAGCAGCGCACCCTGGACGGCGCCCGGATCCTCGCCGAGCGGCTGGGCCGGCCGGACGTCACCGAGGCGGGTGTCTCCGTACTCTCCGGCGGCACGGATGTACACCTCGTTCTCGTCGATCTGCGGAACTCGGAGCTGGACGGCCAGCAGGCCGAGGACCGGCTCCACGAGATCGGCATCACGGTCAACCGGAACGCCGTCCCGAACGACCCGCGCCCCCCGATGGTCACCTCGGGCCTGCGCATCGGCACGCCCGCGCTGGCCACCCGCGGCTTCACCACCGAGGACTTCACCGAGGTCGCCGAGATCATCGCGGCGGCCCTGAAGCCCTCCTTCGACCGCGAGGCGCTGGCGGGCCGGGTCACCGCGCTGGCCGAGAAGCACCCGCTGTACCCGGGCCTGTAGCCGTCCGTACGGCCTGAGTTACGGGGCACCGCGCACACTGGACCGTGCGGCGCGGTGCCCCGCACCACGTTCCCCCGCACCACTTCCCCGCGTGTCACCGTCATCTCCGCACCACCCCGGCAGACAACGGCGTCTACCAACCAGCAAGGAGTCACCCGTGGCCATCTCGGTCTTCGACCTGTTCTCGATCGGAATCGGCCCGTCCAGCTCCCATACGGTCGGCCCGATGCGCGCGGCGCGGATGTTCGCGCGGCGGCTCAAGAACGAGGGGCTGATCGCCCACACCGTCTCGATCCGGGCGGAGCTGTACGGATCGCTCGGCGCGACCGGCCACGGCCACGGCACGCCCAAGGCCGTGCTCCTCGGCCTGGAGGGCAACTCGCCGCGCACCGTCGACGTGGAGAGCGCGGACGAGCAGGCGGAACGTATCCGCGACAGCGGCCGGCTCAATGTGCTCGGCATGCACGAGATCGCCTTCGACGCCGGCGAGGACCTGGTCCTGCACCGCCGCAAGACCCTGCCGTACCACGCCAACGGCATGACCGTCTTCGCGTACGACGCGGCCGGCGCCGTACTCCTGGAGAAGACGTACTACTCCGTGGGCGGCGGCTTCGTCGTGGACGAGGACGCGGTGGGCGAGGACCGGATCAAGCTCGACGACACCGTGCTCAAGTACCCCTTCCGCACCGGCGACGAACTGCTGCGGCTGTCGGCCGAGACCGGTCTGTCGATCTCCGCGCTGATGCTGGAGAACGAGAAGGCCTGGCGCACGGAGGACGAGATCCGCACCGGGCTGCTGGAGATCTGGCGGGTCATGCAGGCGTGTGTCTCACGCGGGATGGCCCGCGAGGGCATCCTGCCCGGCGGCCTCAAGGTCCGCCGCCGCGCCGCCCATTCGGCGCGCCAGCTCCGCGCCGAGGGCGATCCGCAGGCGCACGCCATGGAGTGGATCACGCTCTACGCGATGGCGGTGAACGAGGAGAACGCGGCGGGCGGGCGCGTCGTCACCGCCCCCACCAACGGCGCCGCGGGCATCATCCCGGCCGTACTGCACTACTACATGAACTTCGCGGCCGGCGGCGCCACGGCGGAGGAGAAGGACGAGAACGTCGTCCGCTTCCTGCTCGCCGCGGGCGCCATCGGCATGCTCTTCAAGGAGAACGCCTCCATCTCCGGCGCCGAGGTCGGCTGCCAGGGCGAAGTCGGCTCGGCCTGCTCCATGGCCGCGGGCGCCCTCGCGGAGGTCCTGGGCGGCAGCACGGAACAGGTCGAGAACGCGGCCGAGATCGGCATGGAACACAACCTCGGCCTGACCTGCGACCCGGTCGGCGGCCTGGTCCAGATCCCGTGCATCGAACGGAACGGCATGGCGGCGGTGAAGGCGGTCACGGCGGCGAAGATGGCACTGCGCGGCGACGGCAGCCACAAGGTCTCCCTGGACAAGGTCATCAAGACCATGAAGGAGACGGGCGCGGACATGTCCGTCAAGTACAAGGAGACCGCCCGGGGCGGGCTCGCGGTGAACATCATCGAGTGCTAGGCGGATGGGCCCTGACCAGCGCGTTTGTATCTTTCAGCGCTGTCAGGGCCTTCCCTGCTTACGCAGCGGAAAGTCCTGAAAACGCCCTGGGACAGACATGAAAGTCCCTGAGATGTCCCAGGGATTCAGCCCACGCGGGCAAGTTCGGCAACGAGGTCCACATCCCGGTGGTGGCTTGACACGTACAAAGGCCCGCGCGTCCACGGCTGGATCCCAGTCGTCGCCCACGAGGAGAAGTGTTCCCTCAAGGACGAGGCACCGGGCAACTGCAAGCACCGCGTGCTGCGGGGCCTCAACTTCACCATTCCGCCCCACCTGTCTGCCTGCGCCGGTAACGCACTCAGGATTCGAACCCCGAGACCTACGCATTACGAGACCGTGAGCGATCATGTTGCCCGGTGTCGCGTGGTGCCGCCTAGTGACGTTTCCGCTGATCAGAACAGGTGCACCCGGTTGGGCCGTACCATCGCGAGCACCCTTTCGACCGCATGGGTGGGCACAGCTTCCCGGAATTTTTGTCGTACTACAGCGTCGTGCTGCCACGCCCGGACCGGCTCGTTCTGCGTCTCTCCTGCGCTGCCCGTGTGGCGCGCTACCTCCTGCCGACACTCACCACGGCATCGGACAAGCCCGCCGACCTCACCGGCATTCCGGGTCTTCGCCTGGAAGAAGTCAGTCGTCGTAGCCTCCTGATGCGGCACTTGCCCACCGGTGGCCGCCTGGAGTTTCAGGACAGCCGAAAGCAGTCGGGGGATGGGACATGCGGCTACTCGGCGAGACCGAGCAGGGGCAGCAACTGCTGAAGGACGTCACGCACATGACGTCGACCGAAGAGAGTTTCGCCCACTACTGGGCTCCAACCCCCTGCACCGCCTTGCGTAGCGCCCTGATCACTCGCGGGCACCTGTGGTGGTCCACCTTCGCCCATGGCGCCGTCACCGAGTACTCCCGCCGCCCCGGAGGCCGGTACCGCATCCGCTGGGCCGAGGGCTACCTGGCGGACGATCTCGGCGAATTGCTGACCACATCGGCCGTTGCCATTCCCGGCGCCATCTACATCCCTGCGGCCTGCCGGGGTGATGCCAGCATCGTGCGCCTGGCCGATGCCATGGTCGAGTTGGAGGGCCCTGGTACGGCCAAAGAGGGCCAGCGGGACGATGACGGCTGACGCACACCCGGGGCTTCGATCCGCCCGGCTGGCAACGACCGTAGCTCGCGAGACGTGGCAGCCTGGTGATCTGGGCAAACAGCCGCTTCCGTAGCTCGGATGCGGAATACCCAGAGTCCCCAGTCGATTGGTCTTGTAGCAGAGATCGCGGGAGGGGGGACCCTGGTGGCCGAGTTGATGTTGTTCCGACGAGACGGGGACGGACGGGACGTCGAGCTGCACGGTTCGACCGTGGCGCTGGAAGTGGATCTGCAGCGGCGGGTCGAGGCCAGCCTGGAGGCGATGCTCGGCATCCGGTTCCTGGCGTCGGAGTACCCGACCGGGCCGTGACACCGGGGCCGGATCGACACCCTGGGGCTGGACGAGAACGGCAGCCCGGTGGTGATCGATACAAGAAGGGCTCCGACAGCGGCGTGCTGTCGCAAGCCGCCTCGTACCTGTCCTGGCTGGAGTCGGCGCACCACGAGGTCGAGGCACTCGTCCGCAAGGTATTGGGCCCGGAGGCCGCCGAGTCCATCGACTGGCGTCGCCCACGGATGGTCTGCATCGCGGCCAGCTTCTCCCACCACGACCGCGTGGCCGTGCAACGGCTGCCCGATCGGATCGACCTGGTGCGCTACCGCGTCTTCGAGGGCGGCCTGCTGAGCCTGCTGCTCGTGGACTCCTCGCCCGGTGCGGCGAACACTGCTTCGTCTCGGCGGACCAGGGAGCGGGACACAGCGACCGCCAGCGCGCCGGCGGCCCCGGTGACCTTTACGCTGGCGGGTCCTGGTCTCGTCCCGGAGTGCCTGCGGGACCTGTACGCAGAGCTGGACGACGCGCTCACGGCATGGGGCGAGGTCGAGGTGGCCCCTCTCCGGCACTACATCGCCTACCGACGGCTCGTGAACGTCGCGTCGGTGATCTTCCGTCCGAAGCACGAGGCGATCCTGGTCTACCTCAGACTCGCCCCGGACACCGTCGCGCCGGAGGACGGCTTCACCAGGGACATGCGCGGCATCGGCCACCTCGGGACCGGGGACCTGGAGGTACGCCTCGCCTCGGCAGCCGACCTGGAGAAGGCAGCACCGCTTATCCGACGGGCGTTCGAGGCGGCCTGAACCCCGCAGAGGGATGGCGCGTCAATCTCCCTTGTCGCGCCACCCCACCGGCGGCTCAGAGCAGCATTCGCTTTGGGTTCACCACAGTTTGCCGCCGATAGCTGAAGCTGCCGCGATCTCGCCTGCTCGGTCCTTTTGGCTCATGTGGTCGAGGGCGGTCTTCGTTGCGTCGCTGTGCAGAAGACGAGCTTCCCCGGGCTCAGGAGGAAGCCAGCGGAGCACGGGTGTCCCGTAGCGGCTGAGGTGAACTTCCACTTGCTCCGTGAAGGCATCCGAAAGCGTTTGTTCCTTACGGTTGTGGAGAAGCACGAGCCCTGCCAGAGGCAGCCGTGACAGGTCGTGTTGGCCCAGGTGGCGTTCTCGCCAAAGAGCAGCGGAGTCTTCCGGCGCAAGGCCCACAGCACGGTCTCCGTCAACCGATCGGCGCCACGCAGGAGTTGTCGTCCTCCTTGGATACTCGCTGGCACCGAAGGCAAAGGTCACGCCGTCAACCCCCTTGTTCGCTAGCCCACCAGCCCAGGCAGACGGTCGCTCACCCAAGACGAGGATGCGGCTGCAACGCTCGCGTGCAGCGTCGAGAGCGGCATCAATAGCTTCATCGTCTGCGACGTCGAAGAGGCCATGGCCCGGGTTCACGCTCGCCCTCCAGGCTTCTCCGTTACCCGGCGTCAAGCGCAGGCGGTTCCAGCGCATGACGTGGCCCGCAGGCCGCGGCACACTGGCCTTCGGCCAGGCCCTGTTTCGGCTTACATACCAACTGAAATCAAAGTCGGCGTCGTTGATGGTCAGCACGGCGGCTACGTGACCTTCGGCAGCCCAGGCGGTCACCAGCCGAACGGCGGCGGCAGCGGTCACACCGTGCACAGCTTCCAGGGACGAGGGACCCGATGTCAGGACGAAGTATCGCCTTGGCTCAGGTCGGCTTTTAGCGCCGGTTCGATGGGCGGGGTGGCTGGGGGCTCGCACCTCGCCCAGGGCAGCCAAGGCACGCCCGGGACGGCCGGTAGCCGAGTTTCCGTGCTCGGTGCGGACGGTGAGGACGCCTCTCCAGCCGTCGACGCGCCCGCCACACCCGACGAAGCGTAGGGTGCAGGTCTTCGGCTCGCAGACGTGATCGAGGAGTTGCAGATCAGGTCCTGTGATTGCGTCCTGAAGCAGCTCGACGAGCCGCTCATCGTGAAGCGCCGCCCCGCCTGCCACTGTCCGCACGAATGTCCAGTCCAGCCCGTGCAGAGAGACCGCGCTGCTCACCGTGAGTCCGTCGTGCCCGACAAGCGCTGTCCACATTCGGGGGCGGCGCAGTAGCGCGCTCGCCAACTGCGCGCTCGCACGATGCTGGGAAATCACATCGCGGGATAGAGGCGGGCGGCGCCGCAGCGGTGCGACTGCCTCGCCGGGTACCCAATGTGGAGTGCACCGTTCCTGGATCACACGTTCGCGACGTGCCTGAAGCACGGTAGCCAGGCGCTCGCCCCCGTGAAGTTGGATGCGCACTTTCGGATCTGCGACATTCCATCGGATGCCGATCTTGTCGCCGAACGAGGCGGTCACTTCGAGTTGCTTTCCGATCACGCACGCCTGCATGCCTGGAACGCCGCGCCGCGTTCCGCGCTTCTCTCCGTACGGCAGCAAGTCGAGCAGTGCTTCGACAGCCCTGGCGCTTTCCAGTCGCAGGCGCAGAAGATCCGCTTCCGCGCGAAACGCTTCCACAACACCGAGAGGGTGTTCCGGCGAGCGATACGACGCCAACCTGAGCTGCCCCGAGTTTCGTAGCGGCCGGTTTGCGTGGTTTCAGGCGGTGTTCGTTGCTGCCTGAGATCGGTAGTGCTGGGTCTCGAATTCCTCG
>NZ_JBVKAK010000027.1:0-99999 GCF_055639435.1 Streptomyces sp. NPDC039430
CGTCGACAGATCATTCCCGAACGACGCCGTCTCCGACGTGAACCGGTCACCCGTCAGCTGCATCCCATCACCCGAGTCACCCGCGAAACGGATGACCACCCGGCTGACTCGACGGGTCCCGGCCGCCCTGGTGACACGGGCAGCGCTCTCGCCGCGGCCGGCGATCGACACCTTGCGCACGTTGGCTCCTCGATAAGGAACGGGTACGGGGAATTCCTGACGCATTCACTGAACCGGCCACCGGAAAAGAGGCTAAGCGGGGTCGCCTATCGGCCGATCACCGGCATGCCATTCGGCGCGCTACGCGGAAGAGAGTTTCCAGTTACCCGGCCATGAGTTCGCTCTCACGATCACCGGAAGAAACGGTGCCATTCCTCAGAACCCTCGGTCACCGACCCCAACCAGGGCGTATTGAGTGGACAATTACTCGGCGATGCCCGGTCCGTTCCATGCGCTCCCGTAGGTTCCCACACAATGAATTATGTGGAGGGTGCGGCATGAACTCTGTACCGACCGACGTGACCGCGCAGCGGGTGCCCGGCGCCGCGCCGGCTCCGCTGAGGGACGTGATGGCGCGGTTCGCCACGGGTGTCACGGTGCTGTCCACCGGTGGCGATCACCCGCACGGAATGACCGCGAACGCGTTCACGTCCGTGTCCCTCGACCCGCCGTCCGTGCTGTGCTGCGTCGCCCACGACGCGGTGATGCACAAGGCCATCACCGCGGCGGGACGCTTCGGCGTCTCCGTCCTGGGGGCGGAGCAGGAGGACCTCGCCCGGTTCTTCGCGGACAAGAAACGCCCTTTGGGAGCGGCGCAGTTCGCGGGGATCGACTGGACGCCCGGGACACGCACCGGCGCCCCGTTGCTGTCGGGCGCCCTCGCCTGGCTGGAGTGCGAGCTGACCGACGCGTACGACTCGGGCGACCACTCCGTCTTCATCAGCCGGGTGCTCGAATCCGGTCACGGCGGTCCGCAGGACGGACTGCTGTTCTTCCGGGGCGCGTTCCAGCGGGCCCCGGCACGCGGCGCTTGACCGAGCGCACGCCTGACGCCGGCAGCCGCCGGGGAACCAACGGAACTCCATTCAGACCACTGTGATTCATCGGGCCGTCGGGAAAACGGCGAGGGAAGGGCAGCCGAGCGTGAAGTCGAGTAACCGTAATTCCGCGGGGAACCGGACGCCGCACGGAGACAAGAAGGCCGTCGCTGTCATCGGAATGTCCTGTCGGCTCCCGATGGCCCCGGATCCCGCCTCGTTCTGGCAGCTGCTGCGCGAGGGCACCGATGCCATCACCGAGGTACCGGCCGACCGGTGGGAGACGGCGGAGCCGCCCGCTCGGGCCGGGGTACGCAGGGGCGGATTCCTCGACGGCATAAGGGAGTTCGACGCCGCCTTCTTCGGGATCTCGCCGCGTGAGGCGGCCGCCATGGACCCGCAGCAGCGTCTGGTGCTCGAACTGGCCTGGGAGGCGTTGGAGGACGCCGGTGTCCTTCCCGCCGTCCTGCGGGAGTCCCGGACCTCGGTGTTCGTGGGCACGCTCCGCGACGACTACGAGAGCCTGGTGGGGCAGCACGGCGCTCCCGTGATCACCCAGCACACCATGACCGGTGTCAACCGCGGCGTCATCGCGAACCGGGTCTCCTACCACCTGGGGCTGCGCGGACCGAGCCTGACGGTCGACGCCGCCCAGTCGTCGTCGCTGGTGGCCGTGCACCTGGCGTGCGAGTCGTTGCGTTCCGGCGAGTCGTCCATGTCGATCGCCGCGGGTGTCAACCTCAACATCCTGAGCGAGAGCGCGCTCACCGAGGAGCGGTTCGGCGGCCTGTCGCCGGACGGCGTCTCCTACACCTTCGACGCCCGCGCCAATGGTTTCGTACGCGGCGAGGGCGGGGGTGTCGTCGTGCTCAAGCCTCTCGCCCAGGCCCTTGAGGACGGCGACCGGATCTACGGTGTCATCCGCGGCAGCGCGGTCAACAACGACGGTGCCACGCCCGGTCTGACCGTTCCCAGCGGCGAGGCGCAGCGGTTGTTGCTGCGCGAGGCGTACCAGCGGGCGGGCATCGACCCGCGTGAGGTCCAGTACGTCGAACTGCACGGCACCGGGACGCCGGTGGGCGACCCCATCGAGGCGGCCGCGCTGGGCACGGTGCTCGGTGCCGCGCGCGGTGGCGACCCGCTGCTGGTCGGCTCGGCGAAGACGAACGTCGGGCATCTGGAGGGCGCGGCGGGCATGGTCGGCCTGCTGAAGGCGCTCCTGAGCGTCAGCCGTCGGGAGATACCCGCCAGCCTCCACTTCGAGAAGCCCAATCCCGCGATCCCGCTGGACGAGCTAGGGCTGTCGGTGGTGCGCGAACTCACGGGCTGGCCGCACCCCGACCGTCAACTGGTGGCCGGTGTCAGCTCGTTCGGCATGGGCGGCACCAACGCGCATGTCGTGGTCACCGAGGCCCCTGCCCGTGAGCCCCTGGCGGAGACCCCTCGCGAGGACACCGGCGCGCACGGTCTGGTCCCCTGGGTGATCTCCGGCCGGAGCCCGGACGCGCTGCGGGCTCAGGCCGCCAGGCTGGGCAGCTCAGACGCGGTGACCGGCGCCGACCCCGCCGATGTGGCCTGGTCGCTCCTGACGACCCGTACCGCCTTCGAGCACCGGGCTGTGGTGCTCGGCGACGGACGGGACGCGCTGCGCGCGGGTCTCGGCGCGCTGGCCTCGGGACTGCCCGCACAGGGTGTGGTCGCGGGCGCGGTCGACGACGGCGGACTCGCTTTCGCCTTCTCGGGCCAGGGCTCGCAGCGGGTCGGGATGGGGCGTGAACTGCGTGCCGCCTTCCCTGTGTTCGCCGATGCCTTCGACACCGTGGCGGCGGCTCTGAGCGCGCACCTCGACCGGCCGATAGAAGAGGTCATCGAAACCGGTGAGGGCCTCGATCAGACCGCCTACACACAACCGGCCCTCTTCGCCCTCCACGTCGCCCTCTACCGCCTCATCGAATCCTTCGGCATCACTCCCGGCCACCTGACCGGGCACTCGATCGGCGAGATCAGCGCCGCGCACCTCGCCGGCGTCCTCACCCTCGAAGACGCCTCCACTCTGGTCACGGCCCGCGCGCGCCTCATGCAATCGCTCCCCGCCACCGGCGCCATGATCGCCGTTCAGGCCACCGAAGAGCAGATACGCCCCCACCTCACCGCCAACGTCACCATCGCCGCCATCAACACCCCCCAGGCCCTCGTCATCTCGGGTGACACACAGGCAGCCCATGCCATCGCCGCCCGCTTCCAGGAACAGGGCCACAAGACCAAGACCCTCGCCGTCAGCCACGCCTTCCACTCCCCCCACATGGACGGCATCCTCGACGAATTCCACACCGTCGCGGCCCAACTCACCTACCACCCACCGACGATCCCCATCGTCTCCACCCTCACCGGGCTGGCCGCCACCGGCGACGACCTCACAACCGCCGACTACTGGACCAACCAGCTCCGCTACACCGTCCGCTTCCACCGCGCCGCACAAACCCTCACCGCCCTGGGGGTGACCACCACCCTCGAAATCGGCCCCGACGCCACCCTCACCCCGCTCCTCACCGACACCCACGCCACCGCCGTCCCCGCCCTCCGCAAGAACCACGACGAACCGCACTCCCTCCTCACCGCGCTCGCCACCCTCCACACCCGCGGGGCGCACCTCGACTGGCACGCCATCACCCCTCCCGCCGCGGCGCGCACGGCCCTCCCGACCTACCCGTTCCAGCGCCGGACCCACTGGCTCGGTGGCCGGCCCGCTCCCCGTGCCGCCCTCTCCGACGTGGCGGAGCCGGCCGTCGCCGCCGTACCGCACGGCGACTTCGGGGCGCGGTCGGCCGCGCCGCCGGGCGCGGAACGCACCCGCGCCGTATCCGACCTGGTGACCGCGCACATCGCCGCGGTCCTCGGCTACTCCCCCGGGCAGCGCGTCGATCCTCGGCTGCCGTTCACATCGCTCGGTTTCGACTCGCTGATGGCGGTCGAGTTGCGCGATCAGCTGAGCACCGCCACCGGTCTGCCGCTGCCCAGCGGGCTGCTCTTCGACCACCCCACGCCGGCCGCGCTGATCGCGTACACCGAGGCCGGACTCCTCGGCTCGGCGGTCGCCGACGAACAGACCGCGGTCGCGGTTCATGACGACGAGCCCATCGCCATCGTCGGGATGGCCTGCCGCTACCCGGGCGGCGTCACCTCGCCCGAGGAGCTGTGGAAGCTGATCGCGGAGGAGCGCGACGCGATCTCCGGGTTCCCCGGCGATCGCGGCTGGGACGAGGATCTGTACGACCAGGATCCTGAGCGCTCCGGCAAGAGTTCCGTGCGCGAGGGCGGCTTCCTGCACGATGCCGCGCTGTTCGACGCGGGGCTCTTCGGCATCTCGCCTCGTGAGGCGCTCGCCATGGACCCGCAGCAGCGCCTGCTCCTGGAGACGGCCTGGGAGGCGGTCGAGCGGGCCGGTATCGACCCGCTCAGTCTGGGCGGCAGCCGCACCGGCGTCTTCGTCGGCGCGACCGCTCTGGACTACGGGCCGCGGCTGCACGACGCGCCGCCCAGCGTCGAGGGGCATCTGCTCACCGGTAGCACCAGCAGTGTCATGTCCGGCCGGATCGCCTACCAGCTGGGCCTTGTCGGGCCGGCCCTCACCGTGGACACGGCCTGCTCCTCGTCGCTGGTGGCCCTGCACATGGCGATCCGTTCGCTGCGCCAGGGCGAGACGACGCTCGCGCTCGCGGGCGGGGTCACCGTGATGTCCGCGCCCGGCATGTTCGTCGAGTTCTCGCGGCAGCGGGGGCTCGCCGGGGACGGCCGCAGCAAGTCGTTCTCCGCCGACGCGGACGGTACGTCGTGGGCCGAGGGTGTCGGCCTGCTTCTGGTGGAGAGGTTGTCCGACGCGCGCCGCAACGGGCACCCGGTACTCGCGGTGCTGCGTGGTTCCGCCGTCAACCAGGACGGCGCGTCCAACGGGCTGACCGCCCCGAACGGGCCCGCGCAGCAGCGGGTGATCCGGCAGGCTCTCGCCGACGCCCGGCTCGGCCCCGCCGACGTCGACGCGGTCGAGGCGCACGGCACCGGTACGCGGCTCGGCGACCCGATCGAGGCGGAGGCGCTGATCGCCACGTACGGCTCCGGTCGTGACGGCCGGGAGCCCGCGTTCCTCGGCTCGCTGAAGTCGAACATCGGGCACGCCCAGGCCGCGGCCGGTGTCGGCGGCGTCATCAAGATGGTCCAGGCGATCCGGCACGGTGTGCTGCCCAGGACCCTGCATGTGCGTACGCCCACGCCGCACGTGGACTGGGAGTCGGGCGCGCTGGAGCTGCTCACCGAGGCCCGCCCCTGGCCCGCCACGGGACGACCGCGCCGTGCCGCCGTCTCCTCCTTCGGCATCAGCGGCACCAACGCCCATGTCATCGTCGAGCAGGCGGAGCCCGCCGAACCCACCGCGGCGGTGGAGCACCCGGGCAGTGTGCTGTGGCCGCTGTCCGCCCGTGACGCGGCCGGTCTCCGGGCCCAGGCCCGGCGGCTGCACCGCCATCTGACCGAGCGTCCCGAGCTGCGCCCGGCGGACGTCGGGCTCTCGCTCGCCACCACCCGCGCCACCTGGGACGAGCGGGCCGTCGTGACCGGTGCCTCCGCCGGGGAGCTGCTCGCGGGGCTCGACGCGCTCGCCCGGGGCGAGGCTTCCCCCGGCGTGCTGACCGGCAGCGCCGCGCGGGCCGGACGTACCGCGTTCCTGTTCACCGGCCAGGGCGCGCAGCGCGCCGCAATGGGGCGTGAACTGTACGGGAGCAGGCCGGAGTTCGCGGCCGCGCTCGACGAGGTCTGCGCCGCGCTCGACCCGTATCTGGACAGACCGCTGCGTGAGGTGATGTTCGCGCCGCGGGACAGTGTGCTGCACGAGACCCGCTACACCCAGCCCGCCCTGTTCGCCCTTGAGGTCGCGCTGTACCGGCTCCTGGAGCACCACGGTCTGCGGCCGGACGCGGTGGCCGGGCACTCCATCGGCGAGCTGGCGGCCGCGCACGTCGCCGGTGTGTTCCCGCTGGCGGACGCCGCCGCGCTGGTCGCCGCACGTGGCCGGCTGATGCAGGCGGCCCGCCCGGGTGGCGCGATGATCGCGATCCAGGCGGCGGAGGAGGAGGTGCTCCGCACGCTCGGACCGTACGCCGGCCGGCTGGCCGTGGCCGCGGTCAACGGGCCCTCGGCGGTGGTGATCTCAGGTGACAGGGAGTCCGCGGAGGAGGTCGGGGCGCTCTGGGGGGAGCGCGGGCACAAGACGCGTGAGCTTCAGGTCAGCCATGCCTTCCACTCGCCGCACATGGACGGGATCCTCGACGAGTTCCGCGCCGTCGCGGCCGGGCTCACCTACCACGCGCCGACGATTCCCGTGGTCTCCACCGTGACCGGGCTGGCCGCCAGCGGCGACGACCTGATGACCGCCGACTACTGGGTGCGCCAGATCCGCGAGGCCGTGCGGTTCGCCGACGCCACGCGGGCGCTGGAGGAGAGTGCGGGTGTCACGGTGTTCGTCGAGGTGGGTCCGGACGCCGTCCTGACCGCCATGACAAGCGTCTCCGCCTCTTCGGACGCCACCGCAGTGGCTCTGCTGCGCGCGGACCACGCCGAGGACGCCACCCTGCTGGCGGGGCTGGCGCGGGCCCATACGGCGGGCGCACGAGTCGACCTGGCGTCGCTGTTTCCGGGCGCGGGGAGCGTTCCGGATTCCGGGGGCGTTCCGGATTCGGGGGGCGGTCCCGGTGCCGGGGGCGGTCCCGGTTCCGGGCGCGTTCCCGGTTCCGGGCGCGTTCCCGGTTCCGGGCCTGTTCCGGGCGCCCGGCTCGTGGATCTGCCCACGTACGCCTTCCAGCACGAGCACTACTGGCTGACGCCCGAAGCCCGTACGGACGCTCGCAGTCTCGGTCTCGATCCGGCGCGGCATCCGCTGCTCGCCACGTCGGTCGAGCTCGCCGACCGCGAGGAGCTGGTGTCCACCAGTCGTCTCTCGTTACGGAGCCACCCGTGGCTGGCCGATCACAGCATCAGCGGAACGGTGCTCGTCCCCGCCACCGGCTTCCTCGAACTGGCCCTGGCCGCAGGCGAACTGGCGGGCGCGGGACAGCTCGCGGAACTCACTCTGGAGGCACCCCTCCCCCTGCCCGATCGGGGCGCCGTCCGTGTGCAGGTGGCGGTCGCGCCGCCGGACGCCGCGGGTCTGCGCTCGTTCACCGTCCACTCCCGGCCCGACACCGGGGAAGACGACCTTCAGCCCTGGACCCGGCATGTCTCCGGCGCGCTCGGCGCCGTCCCGGCGGGCGAGGGCGAGGGGCTGCGTCAGTGGCCGCCCACCGACGCGGTGGCCCGGCCCGTCACGGATCTCTACGAGCGGCTCGCCGGCCTGGGATACGAGTACGGCCCGGCCTTCCAGGGCGTCCGCGCCGTGTGGCAGGGCGACGGCGTCACGTATGCGGAGGTCGCGCTGCCCGGCGATCAGCGCGAGAGCGCCGCGCGGTTCGGCATGCATCCGGCGCTCCTCGACTCCGTCCTGCACCCGCTCGTCCTGAACAGCGCGGACCCCGGCGAACCCGGCCGGATCCAGCTGCCGTTCGCCTGGAGCGGCGTCACGCTGCACGCCGCGGGCGCGACCGCCCTGCGGGTCCGTATCACCGAGTCGGGCTCCGGAACGGTCGCCCTCCACCTCGCCGACAGCACCGGCGCGCCGGTCGCCACCGTCGACTCCCTCGCCCTGCGGCCCATCGCCAAGGACGCGATCGCGCCGGCCGGGCGGCATACCGACGCGCTGTTCCGGGTCGACTGGCCCGTCGTCGGCCCCGTGGACGTCCCGGCCCCGCGCATCGCCGAGCTGTCGGAGGACCGGCTGCCCGGCGCGTACGACGCCGATGTGCTGGTCGTACGCCTCGACGAGGGAGCTTCGCACTCCCCGTCGGCGGCTCACGAGACGGCAGGGCGCGCTCTGACGCTCTCTCAGCTCTGGCTGGGAGATGAGCGGTTCGCGGACTCCCGGCTCGTGTTCGTCACCACGCGGGCAATCGGTGTGCTGCCGGGCGAGGAGATCCACGGTCTCGCGGCGTCGACGGTGTGGGGTCTGATCAGGTCCGTTCAGTCCGAACATCCCGGCCGCATCGGTCTCGTCGACCTCGATCTCGACGGCTCCCTGCTGACCGCCGCCGTCGCCTCGGGCGAGCCGCAGATCGCGGTTCGAGGCACCGGACTGCGGGTGCCCCGGCTCGTACGGGAGCACGTCGATGCCCCGGCCGGGGCGCCCGCGCTCGACCCCGACGGGACCGTCCTGATCACGGGCGGCGTCGGAGGACTCGGCGGGCTCTTCGCCCGCCATGTGGTCACCGCCCATGGAGCACGGCAGCTGCTGGTGACCAGCCGTCGTGGCCCGGACGCTCCGGGCGCCGCCGAACTGCGAGCGAAACTGGCGGAGTTGGGCGCCACGGTCACCGTCGTCGCCTGTGACGTGACGGATCGCGGGGCGCTCGCGGACGTACTGGCCGGCATCCCGGCCGCACACCCGCTGACGGCGGTGGTCCATACGGCGGGCGTGCTCGACGACGCCACCGTGGAGTCGCTCACCGTGGAGCGGTTGGACACGGTGCTGCGCCCCAAGGTGGACGCGGCCTGGCATCTGCACGAACTGACGCTGAATCAGAAGCTGGCCGCCTTCGTGCTGTTCTCCTCGGTGTCCGGCATCCTCGGCACCGCGGGCCAGGCCAACTACGCCGCCGCCAATACCTACGTGGACGCACTGGCGGCGCACCGCCGTGCCCAGGGCCTGACGGGGATCTCGCTGGCCTGGGGCCTGTGGGACAGCACGCACGGGATGGGCGCCCGGCTCGGCCGAGCCGATCTCGCCCGGTGGACCAGGGCCGGCGTCACCCCGCTCGACCCGGCCACCGGTCTCGCGCTGTTCGACGCGGCGCTGGCGGGCGGGACCGCTCTCGCCGTACCGGCGCGGCTCGTCCCGTCCAGGCTGAGCGGCGCCGCCGACCTGCCCGCGACCTTGCGCGGCCTGGTCAGACGGCGGCGCACGGCACGCGCCACCGAGGACTCCGTCGCCGCCGAGGGCTCCTGGACCCGGCAGATCGCGGGCCTGCCGGAGCGGGACCGCGCGGGCGCCGTACTCGACCTGGTGCGTACGGTCGTCGCCGGGGTACTCGGTCACACGAGCGCGGACCGGGTGGAGCCCGAACGTGCCTTCAAGGAGGCCGGGTTCGACTCGCTCGCCAGTGTCGAGCTGCGCAACCGGCTGAACGCCACGACCGGTCTGCGGCTGCCCACGACCACGGTCTTCGACCATCCGTCGCCCGCGGCGCTCGCCGCCCATCTGCTGTCGCGGGTGTCAGGCACCGAGTCGGCCGGGCCCGCCGCGCCGGTCCGCCGGGGTGCCGCGGACGAGCCGATCGCGATCGTCGGAATGGCCTGCCGCTTCCCTGGCGGGGTTCGCTCACCGGCCGATCTGTGGCGTCTCGTGGCCGAAGGCACCGACGCCATCGGCGAGTTCCCCACCAACCGGGGCTGGGACCTGGACGCCCTGTACGACCCGGATCCGGACCACCTCCGTACCTCCTACACCCGGCACGGCGGATTCCTGTACGACGCCGACCAGTTCGACCCGGCGTTCTTCGGGATGTCGCCGCGCGAGGCGACCGCCACCGATCCGCAGCAGCGGCTGCTGCTGGAGACCGCCTGGGAGACGTTCGAGAGCGCGGGTCTCGACCCGGCGGTGCTGCGCGGCACCAGCACCGGTGTGTTCACCGGCGCGATGTACGACGACTACGCGTCCCGGCTGGCCAGGAGCCCCGAGGAGTTCGAGGGTTTCCTGCTCGCGGGCAACCTCTCCAGCGTGGTGTCCGGGCGCCTGTCGTACACGTACGGCCTGGAGGGACCGGCGGTCACGGTCGACACCGCCTGCTCGTCGTCGCTGGTGGCGCTGCACCTGGCGGCGAACGCGCTGCGGCAGGGAGAGTGCGACCTGGCGCTCGCGGGTGGTGTGACCGTGATGTCGGGACCCAACACCTTCGTCGAGTTCTCCCGGCAGCGCGGACTCTCCGAGGACGGCCGCTGCCGGTCCTTCTCCGCCGACGCGGGGGGTACCGGCTGGGCCGAGGGCGTCGGTCTGCTCATGGTGGAGCGGCTCTCCGACGCGCTCCGCAACGGCCGCCGGATCCTGGCCGTGGTGCGCGGCACCGCCGTCAACCAGGACGGCGCCTCCAACGGACTCACCGCGCCCAACGGCCCGTCCCAGGAGCGGGTGATCCGTCAGGCGCTCGCCGCCGCGGGGCTCTCCCCCGCCGACATCGACGCGGTCGAGGCGCACGGCACGGGCACCAGCCTCGGCGACCCGATCGAGGCGCAGGCACTCATCGCCGCCTACGGCCGGGACCGGCCCGCCGGCCGGCCGCTGTATCTCGGCTCGCTGAAGTCGAACATCGGCCATGCCCAGGCCGCGGCGGGGGTCGGCGGAGTCATCAAGATGATCGAGGCGATGCGCCACCGGGTACTGCCCAGGACCCTGCACGCCGAGAACCCGTCGCCGCACATCGACTGGGACACGGGCGCGGTGGAGTTGCTCACCGACGCGACCCCCTGGCCCGTCACCGGACGGCCGGCCCGCGCCGGGGTGTCGTCCTTCGGCATCAGCGGCACGAACGCGCACGTCATTCTGGAGCAGGCACCGGACCAACAGGCCGAAGAGGTCGCCGAACCGGCGGAGGACACCCCCGGCATACCGCCCCTCCTTCTGACCGCGCGGGACGAGGGCGCGCTGCGCGACCAGGCGCGCGGTCTGTACGGGCTGCTGACCGCCGATCCCGCGCCGCGCCCTGTCGACGTCGGCTTCTCCCTCGCCACCACCCGGGCCCGGCTGGAGCGGCGCGCCGCCGTTGTCGGCGCCGACCGCACCGAACTGCTGGCCGGGCTCGAAGCGCTGGCCCGGGGCGAGCAGTCGCCGGCGGTCGTACGGACCACCGGGGGCCGACGCGGCCGTACGGCGTTCCTGTTCACCGGACAGGGCAGCCAGCGGCTCGGCATGGGCCGTGAACTGTACGCGTCGTCAACGGTGTTCGCGTCGGCGCTCGACACGGTGTGCGAGCAGTTGGACACCGAACTGCTCCGGCCGGTGAAGAGCGTCCTGTTCGCCCGCCGCGACTCGGCGGACGCGGCCCTCATCGACCAGACCGCCTTCACCCAGGGCGCGTTGTTCGCCGTCGAGGTCGCTCTGTTCCGGCTCGCCGGGCACTACGGTCTGACCCCGGACGTACTGCTCGGCCACTCCATCGGCGAGGTCACCGCCGCGCATCTGGCCGGGGTGTTCGACCTCGCCGACGCCTGCGTCCTGGTCGCCGAGCGCGGCCGGCTCATGCAGGCGGCCCGCGAGGGCGGCGCGATGGCCGCGCTGCAGGCAGGCGAGGACGAGGTGACGGAGGTACTGGCGGGCTACGACCCCCGGGCCGTCGCCGTCGCGGGGGTCAACGGGCCCCGGGCGACCGTGATCTCGGGCGACGCGAACCTCGTCGACGAGATCGCCGCGCACTGGCGCGCGCGGGGCCGCAAGACCAGGCGTCTGCCCGTGAGCCACGCCTTCCACTCGCCGCACATGGACGAGGTCCTCGACGAGTTCCGCGCCCTCGCGGCCGGACTGACCTACCACGCTCCGAGGATCCCGGTGGTCTCCAACGTCACCGGGGCGCTCGCCACCGTCGAGCAGCTCACCTCACCCGACTACTGGGCCACCCACATCCGGGCGGCCGTCCGCTTCCACGACGGCATCCGCTGCCTGGAGGCCCAGGGTGTCACCGAGTACGTGGAGCTGGGCCCGGACGGGGTGCTGACCGCGATGGCCGGTGAGTGCCTCGCCGAGGAGCCGGGCTCGCTCGTACCGCTGCTGCGCGCCGGCCGGCCGGAACCCGTCACGGTCGCCACCGCCCTCGGAGTCGCGCTGGCGCGGGGCGCGGACGCCGACTGGTCCGCGCTCTACCCGGGGGGACGCCGGACGGACCTGCCCGGTTACGCCTTCCAGCACGGCCGTTACTGGCTGGAGGGTCCGGCGGTCGCGGGTGACGCGACGGACTTCGGTCTGTCCGCCGCAGGGCATCCGCTGCTCGGCGCCGCCGTCAGGCCCGCGGACCGCGACGCGTATCTGTTCACCGGGCGCGTCTCGCTCGGCAGCCATCCGTGGCTGGCGGACCACGCCGTGCACGGTTCGGCGCTGCTGCCCGCGACAGCTCTCCTTGAGCTGGCGTTCCACGCGGGCGAGCGGGTGGGCTGTCACCGAGTCGCCGAACTGACGCTCGCGGCGCCCCTGGTGCTCCCCGCGCGCGGCGGCGTACAGCTCCAGGTGGTGGTCGGGGAGGCGGACGGCGACGACGCGCGGCCGGTCTCCGTGTACGCACGGCCCGATCACGAGGGCGCCGCCCCGGCGTGGACCCTGCACGCCGAGGGCCTGCTCACCAAGGGCGCCACGGTCCCCGAGACCATCGCGGCCTGGCCGCCGACCGGTGCCACCGAAGCGGACCTGGACGGCGTCTACGACCGGCTGGCCGAGCTGGGCTACGCGTACGGGCCCGCCTTCCAGTGCCTGCGCCGGGTCTGGAAGGACTCCGGCGCGGTGTACGCCGAGGTCGCGCTCGGCGCGCGACAGGGCGGGGAGGCCGGTGCGTTCGGGCTCCATCCCGCGCTCTTCGACGCGGCACTGCACGCGCTGCTGCCCGGCGTCGCCGGGGAGGGAGGCCGCTCATGGCTGCCGTTCGCCTGGTCGGGAGTGAGTCTGTACGCGTCGGGGGCGACCGCGCTCCGCGTGCGGCTGGCGCTGACGGAACCGGGTGACGGTTCCCTGGAGGCCGGGCTCACCATCATGGACGGAAGCGGTGCCCCGGTCGCCGCGGCCGATTCGCTGCTGCTGCGCCCGCTGTCGAAGGAGGCACTGCGCAGGGCCGCGAACACCGCGGGGGACGGCCTGTTCCGGGTCGCCTGGACCGAGGTGGGCGCCGTCAGCGCCGTCAACGCCCCTACGGAGACGTCCGGTTGGGCCGTACTTGATCCGGAACTCGACCCGGTGCTCGATTCGGCCGATGTGGATCTGGCGCCCGGTGCCCCACGCCACGCCGGGCCGGCCGTGCCGGCGGACGCGACGGTGCCGAGGATCGTGCTGCTGCCCACCGCCGGGCGGGGCGGCGGGGACGAGACGGCGACGCTGCCCGAGCGCGCCCGTGCCGTGGTGCGGCGGACCCTCCGGTCCGTACGGGCCTGGCTCGCCGACGAACGGCTCGCCGAGTCGAACCTCGTCGTCGTCACCCGGGGCGGGGTGGCGGCCGGCGCCGAGGACGTCACCGACCTGGCGCAGGCGGGAGTCTGGGGTCTGATCAGGTCCGCGCAGACCGAGAACCCCGGCCGGTTCACCCTCGTCGACCTCGGTCCGGACGACGGCGCCGAGGCGCTGGCCTCCGCGATCGCCAGCGGTGAGCCGCAGGTCGCGGTCCGCGGCGGCACTCTGCTGGCACCGCGACTGGCCCGCGCCGACAGCGGAACCGATGCCCCGGCGCCACGCTGGGACCAGGGCACCGTGCTGGTCACCGGTGCGACCGGCACCCTGGGCTCCGTCCTCGCCCGTCATCTGGTGACCGAGCACGGCGCACGAAGGCTGCTCCTGCTCAGCAGGCGCGGAATGGACGCCCCGGGGGCCGCGGAGCTGCACAGCGAGCTGGGCGCCCTGGGGGCCGATGTGACCGTGGCCGCCTGCGATGTGACGGATCGTCAGTCCTTGGTGTGGGCACTCGACGCCATCCCGGACGAACACCCGCTGACGGCCGTGGTGCACACGGCGGGCGTCCTGGACGACGGGGTCGCCGGCCGGCTCACCGACGAGCAGGTCGACAAGGTCATGCGGCCCAAGACCGACGCGGCCTGGCATCTGCATGAACTCACCCGGGACATGGGGCTCACCGCCTTCGTCCTGTACTCCTCGGTGGCCGGCCTCATCGGCACCGCGGGCCAGGCCAACTACGCGGCGGGCAACACGTTCCTGGACGCCCTCGCCGCACACCGCCGTGCACACGGCCTGCCCGCCGTCTCCCTGGGCTGGGGCCTGTGGGCCGAGTCCAGCGCCATCTCCGGTGACCTCGGCGGGACGGATCTGCGCCGGCTCGCCAAGGCCGGCCTGCTGCCGCTGTCCACCGAGGACGGCATGGCCCTGTTCGACTCGGCGCCCGCCACCGGCGAGGCGGTCCTCGCCGTCAGCAGGCTCGACACCGCCGCCATGCGGGCCCGTGGTGCCGAACTCCCCTCGATCCTGCGCTCGTTGGTGGGTCCGGTCCGGCAGCGGGCCGCGATCGCGGAGCGTGCCGGCGACGAGGTCCCGCTCGCCAAGCGGCTCGCCGGGCTCGGCCCCGTCGAGCGGAAACGCACCCTGACCGACCTCGTACGGGGCCGGGTGGCGACCGTGCTCGGGCACTCCGACCCGAGCGGCGTCGAACCCGACCGTGCCTTCCAGGAGCTGGGATTCGACTCATTGACGGCGGTCGAACTGCGCAATCAGCTGAACCGGGCGACGGGGCTGCGGCTGCCGACCACGCTCATCTTCGACCATCCCTCGCCGCAGGCCCTGGCCGCCCATCTGCTCGGCGAGCTGGTCGTCGAGGACGTCTCACCCGCCGAGCCGGTGCTCGCCTCGCTCGCCGGCGTCGAGTCGGCGATCGAGTCGGCCATCGAGGCCGCCGGGCCGGACACCGAGGCGCGCGACCGGATCGCCGGACGGCTGCGGGAGCTGCTCAAGGCGGCCGAGGCCGCGACCGGTCCGACGGGCTCGGCCGGGCCGGCCGGCCCGGCCGACAGCGGCCCGGACCTCGACACCGCGAGCGACGAGGAACTCTTCGCCCTCGTCGACGAGCTCGACTGATGAACGCGATCAGCGCCAGGCACACGATCACCCTGCACACGTCGTGCGCGGTGCATCCCACCGAAGCGAACCCCACCGAGGCACGTGCCCACACCGATCCCCAGGAGCTGAATTCACGTGGCTGACGAGGCGCAACTCCGCGACTACCTCAAGCGGGCCATCGCCGACGCCAGGGAAGCCCGCAAGCGCCTGCACGAGGTGGAGGAGAAGGCACACGAACCCATCGCCATCGTCGCCATGGCCTGCCGCTACCCCGGTGGCGTGGCCTCCCCGGAGGACCTGTGGCGGCTTGTGGCCGAGGGAACCGACGCGGTATCCGCGTTCCCCGGCAATCGCGGCTGGGACCTGGAGCGGCTGTACGACCCGGACCCGGAACGCCCCGGGACGTCGTACTCCCGCGAAGGCGGCTTCCTGCACGACGCGGACCTCTTCGATCCCGAGCTGTTCGGCATGTCGCCCCGGGAGGCGCTCGCCGCCGATCCGCAGCAGCGGCTGCTGCTCGAAACCGCCTGGGAGGCGTTCGAGCGGGCCGGTCTGTCCCCGCTCTCCGTCAAGGGCAGCCGTACTGGCGTGTTCACCGGCGTCATGTACAACGACTACGGCTCGCGGGCGCATCTGCCGCCCGAGGGCTTCGAGGGCTATCTGTTCAGTGGCAGCGCGGGGTCGATCGCGGCCGGCCGGCTCTCCTACACCTTCGGCCTCGAAGGCCCGGCGGTGTCGATCGACACCGCCTGCTCGTCCTCCCTCGTGGCGCTGCACCTGGCGGCCGGTGCGCTGCGCCGGGGGGAGTGCGATCTCGCCCTGGCGGGCGGCGCCACCGTGATGTCCACACCGGTGGCGTTCACCGAGTTCTCCCGGCTGCGCGGGCTCGCGCCCGACGGGCGCAGCAAGTCGTTCTCGGCCGAAGCGGACGGCACGGGCTGGGCCGAGGGGGTCGGTCTGCTGCTGGTGGAGCGGCTGTCCGATGCCCGCCGCAACGGGCACCACGTACTGGCCGCACTTCGCGGCTCCGCCGTCAACCAGGACGGCGCCTCCAACGGGCTCACCGCCCCCAACGGGCCGTCCCAAGAACGCGTCATCCGCCAAGCCCTCGCAGACGCCGGCCTCACCCCGCACGACATCGACGCCGTCGAAGCACACGGCACCGGCACCCGCCTCGGCGACCCCATCGAAGCACAGGCACTCCTCAACACCTACGGCCACAACCGACCCACCGACCACCCCCTCCACCTCGGCTCCCTCAAATCCAACATCGCTCATGCCCAGGCCGCGGCGGGGGTCGGCGGCGTCATCAAGATGGTGCAGGCCATGCACCATGGGGTGCTCCCCCAGACGCTCCACGCCGATGAGCCCTCGCCTCATGTCGACTGGACGTCGGGGGCGGTGGAACTGCTCACCGAGGCACGGCCGTGGCCCGCCACCGGCCGGCCGCGGCGAGCCGCCGTCTCGTCGTTCGGGTTCGGCGGCACCAACGCGCATGTGATCATCGAGCAGGCCGTCGAGGAGAAGGTACCTTCCGCCGAGGGGCCGGAGGGGCCGGGCGGTCCTGAGGGGCCGGAGGCGGCTACGCGGTCCGCGGTGATCGCCTGGCCGATCTCGGGCAAGACTCCCGACGCGCTGCGGGCCCAGGCGCAACGACTCCACGAACACCTCACCACCCACCCCACCCTCTCCCCCCACGACATCGGATACACCCTCGCCACCACCCGCGCCACCCTCGACCACCGCGCCGTCATCACCGGCAACACCACCACCGAACTCCTCACCGGACTCAAAACCCTCACCGAACTCCACAACCCCACCGCCCACACCCACACCCACACCCACACACCCCACCTCACCACCGGACAACCCACCACCGGCCATCTCGCCCTCATCTTCCCCGGCCAAGGCTCACAACGCACCGGCATGGGACACGAACTCCACACCACCTACCCCGCATTCGCCGACGCCTTCGACACCGTTACAGCAGCCCTCAACAAACACCTCGACCGGCCGATAGAAGAGGTCATCGAAACCGGTGAGGGCCTCGATCAGACCGCCTACACACAACCGGCCCTCTTCGCCCTCCACGTCGCCCTCTACCGCCTCATCGAATCCTTCGGCATCACTCCCGGCCACCTGACCGGGCACTCGATCGGCGAGATCAGCGCCGCACACATCGCCGGCGTCCTCACCCTCGAAGACGCCTCCACCCTCGTCACCGCCCGCGCGCGCCTCATGCAATCGCTCCCCGCCACCGGCGCCATGATCGCCGTCCAGGCCACCGAAGAGCAGATACGCCCCCACCTCACCGCCAACGTCACCATCGCCGCCATCAACACCCCCCAGGCCCTCGTCATCTCAGGCGACACACAGGCAGCCCACGCCATCGCCACCCGCTTCCAGGAACAGGGCCACAAGACCAAGACCCTCGCCGTCAGCCACGCCTTCCACTCCCCCCACATGGACGGCATCCTCGACGAATTCCACACCATCGCGGCCCAACTCACCTACCACCCACCGACCATCCCCATCGTCTCCACCCTCACCGGGCTGGCCGCCACCGGCGACGACCTCACAACCGCCGACTACTGGACCAACCAGCTCCGCAACACCGTCCGCTTCCACCACGCCGCACAAACCCTCACCGCCCTCGGGGTGACCACCACCCTCGAAATCGGCGACGCCACCCTCACACCACACCTCACCGACACCATCACACAACCACTCGCACTCCTCCGCCGCGACCAACCCGAACCCCACACCCTCACCACCACACTCGCCCAACTCCACACCCACAGCACCCCCATCAACTGGGCCACCCACAACACCACAACCACCACACAACACATCCCACTCCCCACCTACGCCTTCCAACGTCAGTCCTACTGGCTCAAGGCGCTGCCTTCCGGAGCGTCGCGGAACGCGTGGGGGCATCCGGTCCTCGGCGGGCCGATGACGGTGGCGGGGACCGACGACGTGCTGTTCAGCGGCCGTCTCTCGCTGGGCGCCTTCCCGTGGCTCGCCAGGCATCTGATACTCGGTACCCCGGTACTGCCCGCCGCGGCCCTGGTGGAACTCGCGCTGTCCGCCGGGCGTCTCCTCGGCAGGCCGGTGGTGGCGGACCTCGACGTCCGGGATCCGCTCGTCCTTCCCGAGCAGGGCGAGGTGGAGCTTCAGCTCCGGTTCACCGGGCCGTCCGGTGACTCCGGCGGGCGCCGCTTCTCGCTGTACGCACGGCCGGAGGCGCTGGATGTACCGGACGTGCCGGAGGCGCCGTGGACCCTGCATGCCGAGGGGTCGATCCTGACTGAGGACGGTGCGGGGGCGCCCGGGGCCGAGGCGGCCGGCGCGCCCGCCGAGGCGCGGCTGTCCGGCGAACTGCTCGCGGAGGCCAGCCTGTACGGGCTGCACCCGGAGCTGCTCGACGCTGTGTTACCCGCCCCCCGGGCCGTGGGCGAGGACTCCGTGGCCGTGCCCGTACGGTGGAGAGGCATCCGGTTGTACGCGTCCGGCGCGACGGCCGTCCGGGCCTGGGCCACGCCCACCAGGGAGAGTGCGTGGGCGTTGCGGCTCGCCGACGGCGACGGCACGCCTGTCGCCTCCGTCGAGTCGGTCGAGTTCAGCGAGGTGCCCGCGCAGCGGTTCGCGCCCGTCTCGGACAGTACCGGCGGCGACGCTCTCTTCCACCTGGCGTGGCAGTCCGCGCGGTTGCCGGCCAAGGGAGGCCAGGTGGCCTGGGCGGTCCTCGATCCGGAGGCCCCCGGCACGGACCGGTTCGCGGATGTCTCCTCGGTCGCGAGGGCCGTCGCCGCCGGTACCGGCATCGACGCCGTACTGCTGCCCTGGCCCACCGCTCCGGCCGCCTCGGCCGAGGCCGTGCACGTGGCTGCCGGACGCGCCCTGGACCTTGTGAAGGCATGGCTGGACGACGAGCGGCTCGGCAACACCCCGCTGGTGGTGGCGACGTCAGGCGCGCTCGCCGTCCATGACGGCGAGGACGTCACGGACCTGGCCGGCGCCGCCGTGCACGGTCTCCTGCGGTCCGCGCGGTCGGAGCACCCGGACCGGATCGTCCTCGTCGACACCGACACGGCCCCCCTCGATCTACGGGATCAGCTCGCGCTCCTGGTCCGCTCGGGTGAGCCGGAAGCGGCGGTCCGCGGCGGTGGCGTGCTGGTGCCACGTCTGCGGCATGCCACGGGGAACAGCGCGGCGACCGTCTGGGACCGCGCGGGCACCGTCCTGGTCACCGGGGGAACGGGCACGCTGGGCACCGAGTTCTCGCGCCATCTGGTGGCCGAGCACGGGGTCACCCGGCTGCTGCTCGTCTCGCGTTCCGGCGAAAAGGCCGAGGGCGCGGCGGAGTTGACGGATGAGCTGCGTTCCCTCGGTGCCCAGGTGACGGTCGCCGCCTGTGACGTGGCCGATCGCGACGCACTCGCCGCGCTCCTCGCGACGATCCCCGCGGAACACCCGCTGACCGGCGTGGTACACACCGCCGGGGTCCTCGACAACGGGCTGCTTCCCACCCTCACACCGGACCGGCTGACCGACGTGCTGCGGGCGAAGGCGGACGTGGCCTGGTATCTGCACGAACTGACCCGGGAGCGGGAGCTGACGGCTTTCGTGCTGTTCTCCGCCACCGTCGGTGTCCTCGGTGGCCCCGGCCAGGCCAACTACGCGGCCGCCAACGCCTTCCTGGACGGACTCGCCGCTCATCGCCGTGCCCGGGGGCTCGCGGCGACGTCCATCGCCTGGGGCGTGTGGCAGCCGGGCGGCATCAACGCCGGACTGACCGAGAAGGACCTCGGGCGCCTGGCCCGTGACGGCTTCCGGCCGATCGGGCCGCGGGAGGGGCGTGCGCTCTTCGACCGGGCGACGGCGGATGGCCGGGCCGCACTCGTCGCCGTACCACTCGGCCTCGCCGCCCTCCGTGCCCAGGATCATGTACCGGCTGTGCTGGGCGAGTTGGCGGGATCCACCGTCCGGCGCGCCCGGTCGACCGCCGTCAGTCCGGACTCCGCGACGGCCGGGCTCTCCGAGCGGCTCGCCGCGCTCGGCGAGTCCGAACGGGAGCAGCTGCTGCTGTCCCTGGTCCAGAGCGAGGTGGCGGCGGTGCTCGGCCGCACCGACCCCGCCGGTATCTCACCCCAACGCGCTTTCCAGGAGCTGGGGTTCGACTCACTGACCGCCGTGGAACTACGCAACCGGCTCGGTGCCGCCACTGGGCTCGTGCTGCCACCCACCCTCGTCTTCGACCACCCGACCCCGGCGGCCCTCACCGCGCTGCTCACCGAACGACTCACTCCACAGGCCCCGGACACGCGGCAGACCTTCCTGGTCCAACTGGGTCTTCTGGAAGGGCTGTTGGCGACTCTCGGCGACGACACCCCGGACCACGCCGATGTCACGGCGCGGCTGCGCGCACTGCTGTCCCGCCTGGAGGACGGCGGCGCGGTGGACGGCGGGCGACCCGCCGAGGACGCGGCCGACGTACTCGCGGACGCGTCGGTCGACGAGATCTTCAGCTTCATCGACAACGAACTCGGCCGCCCCTGACGGCCCGGTCTTCGCCCGAGGAGAGTCACGAACGCGATGTCCAACGCGATGCGCAACGAAGAGAAGCTGGTCGAGTATCTGAAGCGGGTCACTGTCGATCTGCAGAAGGCCAACCGCCGGGTGGCCGAGCTGGAGTCGGCCGCGTCCGAGCCGGTGGCGATCATCGGGATGGCCTGCCGCTTTCCGGGCGGGGCCGCCTCGCCCGACGCGCTGTGGGATCTGGTGGCCGGCGAGGTGGACGCCATCTCCGGCTTCCCGACCGACCGTGGCTGGGACCTGGAAGGACTGTACGATCCCGACCCGGAGAATCCCGGTACCGCGTATACCCGCGAGGGCGGGTTCCTGCACGACGCGGCCCAGTTCGACGCGGCGTTCTTCGGGATCTCACCGCGTGAGGCCGCCGCGATGGACCCCCAGCAGCGGCTGCTGCTCGAAACCGCGTGGGAGACCCTGGAACAGGCGGGCATCGACCCCGGCACGCTGCGCGGCAGCCGCACCGGAGTGTTCGCCGGGGTCATCGAGCAGAGCTATCTGGGGCTCGAAGGTCCCACCGAGTTCGAGGGCTATCTGCTGACCAGCAAGCTCTCCAGCGTCGCTTCGGGGCGTATCGCCTACACCTTCGGCTTCGAGGGTCCGGCGGTGTCGATCGACACCGCCTGCTCGTCCTCCCTCGTGGCGCTGCATCTGGCAGCCCAGTCGGTACGATCCGGCGAGTCGCAGCTCGCCCTCGCCGGCGGCGCCACGGTCACCGCGACACCCAGCGGGTTCGTCGACTTCTCCCGGCAGAACGGGCTCGCGCCCGACGGGCGCATCAAATCGTTCTCGGCCGACGCGGACGGTACCGCGTGGTCGGAGGGGGTCGGTCTGCTGCTGGTGGAGCGGCTGTCCGATGCCCGCCGCAACGGGCACCACGTACTGGCCGTACTACGCGGCTCCGCCGTCAACCAGGACGGCGCCTCCAACGGACTCACCGCCCCCAACGGCCCCTCACAAGAACGCGTCATCCGCCAGGCCCTCGCAGACGCCGGCCTCACCCCGCACGACATCGACGCCGTCGAAGCACACGGCACCGGCACCCGCCTCGGCGACCCCATCGAAGCACAGGCGCTCCTCAACACCTACGGCCACAACCGACCCACCGACCGCCCCCTCCACCTCGGCTCCCTCAAATCCAACATCGGTCACACGGTGGCCGCGGCGGGGGTCGGCGGTGTCATCAAGATGGTGCAGGCGATGCGGCACGGCATTCTGCCGCGGACCCTGCACGTCGCCGAGCCCTCCCCCATGGTCGACTGGACGTCGGGCGCCGTGGAGTTGCTCACCGAGGCCCGGCCGTGGCCCGCCACCGGCCGGCCGCGCCGAGCCGCCGTGTCGGCCTTCGGCGTGAGCGGGACGAACGCCCATGTCATCCTTGAGCAGCCGGACGCCGAACAGGACGTCGAAAAGGGCTCCGACACAAAGGAGTTGCCGGCTCTCGCGCCCATTGCCTGGCCGATCTCGGGCAAGACTCCCGACGCGCTGCGGGCCCAGGCGCAACGACTCCACGAACACCTCACCACCCACCCCACCCTCTCCCCCCACGACATCGGATACACCCTCGCCACCACCCGCGCCACCCTCGACCACCGCGCCGTCATCACCGGCAACACCACCACCGAACTCCTCACCGGACTCAAAACCCTCACCGAACTCCACAACCCCACCGCCCACCCCCACACCCACACCCACACACCCCACCTCACCACCGGACAACCCACCACCGGCCACCTCGCCCTCATCTTCCCCGGCCAAGGCTCACAACGCACCGGCATGGGACACGAACTCCACACCACCTACCCCACATTCGCCAACGCCTTCGACACCGTCACAGCAGCCCTCAACAAACACCTCGACCGGCCCATAGAAAAAGTCATCGAAACCGGCGACGGCCTCGACCAGACCGCCTACACACAACCCGCCCTCTTCGCCCTCCACGTCGCCCTCTACCGCCTCATCGAATCCTTCGGCATCACCCCCCACCACCTGACCGGGCACTCCATCGGCGAGATCAGCGCCGCACACATCGCCGGCGTCCTCACCCTCGAAGACGCCACCACCCTCGTCACCGCCCGCGCGCGCCTCATGCAAACGCTCCCCCCAACCGGCACCATGATCGCCGTCCAGGCCACCGAAGACCAGATACACCCCCACCTCACCCCCGACGTCACCATCGCCGCCATCAACACCCCCCACGCCCTCGTCATCTCAGGCGACACACAAGCAGCCCACGCCATCGCCACCCGCCTCCAGGAACAGGGCCACAAAACCAAGACCCTCACCGTCAGCCACGCCTTCCACTCCCCCCACATGGACGGGATCCTCGACGAATTCCACGCCGTCGCGGCCCAACTCACCTACCACCCACCGACGATCCCCATCGTCTCCACCCTCACCGGGCTGGCCGCCACCGGCGACGACCTCACAACCGCCGACTACTGGACCAACCAGCTCCGCAACACCGTCCGCTTCCACCACGCCACACAAACCCTCACCACCCTCGGGGTGACCACCACCCTCGAAATCGGCGACGCCACCCTCACACCACACCTCACCGACACCATCACACAACCACTCGCACTCCTCCGCCGCGACCAACCCGAACCCCACACCCTCACCACCACACTCGCCCAACTCCACACCCACAGCACCCCCATCAACTGGGCCACCCACAACACCACAACCACCACACAACACATCCCACTCCCCACCTACGCCTTCCAGCACCGGCGTTACTGGGTCGACGCCACCGCGACGGCCACGTCCAGCGCGGGGCCCGGACTGCGGGCCAGCGGGCATCCGCTGCTCGGCTCGGCCGTCACCGTCGCCGGGTCCGACCAGGCCCTGTTCATGCACCGCGTCTCGCTGCGCACCCATCCCTGGCTGGCCGATCACCTGGTCCACGGCCTCGCGTCGATGCCCGCGGCCGCCTTGGTGGAACTCGCCGTACGGGCAGGGGACGAGTTCGGGGCAACGGCCCTCGATGAGTTCACCGTGCACACTCCCCTGGTCGTCCCAACGAGCGGCGCGCTGCGGTTGCAGACGGGGGTGAGCCCGCTGGACGCGGCGGGCAACCGTACGGTCACCGTGCACAGCCAGACCGAGGACGGACCGTGGACCGAGCATGCGCGCGGCACCCTGGGCGTCGCCGCCGCGGGCGCCCCCGTCCAGCCGACGGCCTGGCCGCCTGAGGGCGCAGAGGAGATCACGCCCGGTGATCTCGACGCCCCACTCGAAGCGGCGGGGCTCGGGTACGGACCGCTCTTCCGGGGAACGGTCGCGGCCTGGCGGCGGGACGGCGAGCTGTTCGCGGAGATACGGCTGCCCGAGCGGACCGCTGACGACGGGTTCACGCTGCACCCGGCCCTCCTCGACGCGGCCGTACGTCCCGCGCTCCTCCATGACGTGGCGAACGGGGCGGCCCCGCACGCCGCCCGGTGGCGCGATGTTCGGCTGTACGCCACCGGCGCCACGGTGCTGCGCGTACGGATCGGGGCCGGGACGGCCGGGGATACGCCGGTGTGGATCGCGGACGGGAGCGGGCAGCCCGTCGCGGCGATCGGCGCGGTGGCCGCGGGGGCGGTGACCGCCGAGCGGGTCTCGGCGGCGCTGCACCGGCACCAGGACTCACTGTTCCGTATCGGCTGGGAACCCGTCGCCCTGCCCGGCGGCTCCACCACGCGGGAGCCGGTGTGGGGCGTCCTCGGTGCCGGGGAGCCGGGCGCGGAGTACGTGGCGACCCCCGATGAAGCGGGTGCCGCGGTCGCCGCGGGACTCCCCCTGCGCTTTGTGGTGTATCGCCAGAAGTCCCTCTCCGATCTGCCCTTGGCCGACGGGGTGCACCGCGAGGCCGAGCGCGTTCTGCGCCTTGTACAGCTATGGCTCGACGACGACCGGCTGGTCAACACCCCACTGGTCGTGAGGACCTCGGGCGCGGTCCGCGTCGCCGACGGCGAGGATGTGACCGATCTGGCCGGCGCCGCCGCCTGGGGCCTGGTGCGCTCCGCGCAGTCGGAGCACCCGGGCCGCGTCATCCTCCTCGACACCGACACCGACACCGACACCGACACCGAGACGGACACGGACACGGACACGACGGCTGTTGTCGCGTCCGGCGAGCCGCAGCTCGCTCTGCGTGCCGGACAGGCGTACGTACCCCGGCTGGTCAGGGCCGCGCGGAAGCCCGGCAGCACCTCGCCGGTCCTGGACCCCCGGGGAACGGTGCTGATCACCGGCGGTACGGGCAGTCTGGGCGCCCTGTTCGCCCGCCATCTGGTGACCGAACACGGCGTGCGCCGTCTGCTGCTCACCAGCCGCCGCGGCCCCGGGGCCGCCGGGGCGGAGGAGTTGGCGGCGTCGCTCACCGGGCTGGGCGCCCAGGTCACGGTCACGGCCTGCGACGTGGCCGACCGCGACGCACTCGCCGCGCTCCTCGCGACGATCCCCGCCGGACATCCGCTGACCGGCGTGGTACACACCGCCGGCGTGCTGGACGACGGCCTCGTGACCTCTCTCACTCCGGAGCGGCTGCACCCGGTGCTCCGCCCCAAGGTGGACGCCGCGTGGCATCTGCACGAGCTGACCCGTGACCAGAACCTGGCCGCCTTCATCCTGTTCTCTTCCGTGGCCGCCGTCGTCGGTGGACCCGGTCAGGCCAGTTATGCCGCCGCCAACCAGTTCCTGGACGCCCTGGCACAGCACCGGCACGCACACGGGCTGCCTGCCACCTCCGTCGCGTGGGGGCTGTGGGAGCAGAGCGGTGGCATGAGCGGACACCTCAGCGAGATCGACCTCAGGCGCATCGCCCGCAGTGGGTTCCGTCCCGTTCCCGAGGACCAGGGGCCCGCGCTGCTCGACCTGTCGCTGACGCTCGGCCGGCCCGACGTGGTGGCGACGCCGGTGGACATGGCGGCGCTGCGCGCCCAGTCCGGCCGGACCGCGGTGCTCGGCGCGCTGGTACGGGCGCCGGCTCGGCGTGCCGCGCTCGACGGTCCCGAATCGGCGGACACCCTCGCGGAGCTGGTCGCCGGACTCGACGGGGCCGATCAGGAGCGGGTGGCCCTCGACGCGGTCCTCGGCCAGATCGCCGCGGTGCTCGGCCACGCGGACACCTCCGCCATCCAGACCGGGCGACCGCTGACCGAGCTGGGCTTCGACTCACTGACCGCCGTGGAGCTGCGCAACCGGCTCAGTACCCTGACCGGCAGCCGGCAGCCGGCCACCCTGGTCTTCGACCATCCGACGCCGGCCGCGCTCGCCGCGCATCTGCTGGCCGAGGCCTCCGGGGGCGCACAGGCCGAGGGCGGAGTGGACTTCGCCTCGGAGATCCGGCTCGCGGAGGACATCCGTCCGGCGGCCGAGGTGGTACGGGTGGCGCTCAAACCCCGGGAGATCCTGCTGACCGGCGCCACTGGTTTCCTGGGCGCGTTCCTGCTGCGCGATCTGATGCGGACCACCGGGGCCCGGGTGCACTGCCTGGTGCGCGGCGACGACCGGGCCGAGGCCCTCGCGCGGCTGCGGGCCGGCCTGGAGTGGTACCGGGTGTGGGACTCGGTGGACGAGGAGAGGCTTTCTATCGTCCTGGGCGATCTGAGCGAGGAGCGGCTCGGGCTTTCCGAGGAGCGGTTCGACGAGCTGGCCCGGACGGTGGACGTGGTGTACCACAACGGGGCGCGGGTGCACTGGCTCCACCCGTACGGTTCACTGCGCGCGGCGAATGTCGCGGGCACCCAGGAGGTGCTGCGGCTCGCGGCCCGGCACCGTACGGTCCCGGTGCACTACGTGTCGACCGTCGGTGTCTTCGACGGGGCGCGGGAACCGGGCGTACCGCTGACGGTGGCCGATCCGACGGGGCCGGCCGAGGCGCTCCCGAGCGGCTATCTGCAGAGCAAATGGGTGGCGGAGCAGATCATCGAGCTGGCCCGGGAGCGGGGGATGCCGGTCTCGGTGTACCGCGTCGATGTGATCTCCGGCGACACCGAGCACGGCGCCTGCCAGACGCGGGACTTCGTGTGGCTCGGTCTCAAGGGCATTCTGCAGTCGGGCGCGGCTCCGGCCGGCGTGGGAGGCCGGTTCCACCTGCTGCCGGTCGACTACGTGAGCGGGGCGATCCTCGGTGTCTCCCGGCGGCCTGAGTCCGTGGGACGCACCTTCCATCTGTTCAACCGGAGTTCGCTGAGCCTCGTGCGGTGTGTGGAGTATCTGCGGTCGCTCGGCTACCGGCTGGACGAGCTGGACTGGAACAGCTGGCGCGAGCGGGTGCAGGCGGACCGGGACAACGCGATCCGGCCCCTGCTGCACGCCTTCGAGATGATGACCTCGGACACGGACGCGTTCTATCCGCCGATCGACAGCTCGGAGACGGAGACGGCACTCGCGGGCACCGGCGTCGTATGCCCGCCGCTGACCGCCGAACTCTTCGCCCGTTACGTCGAGTTCTTCGTCGAGGCGGGCCATTTCCCGGCGGCTTCCGGTCATTGAGCCGCCCGGGCAAGGCCGACACATCCGACGCGAACGCACAATTACCCGCCGCGCACCTGTGAATTCAGGACGAGTCGACAGCAGCGTATTCCGAGGGATGGCAATGGCAGTATTTAATAGACCCATGAACGATTCACCCATCCTGGTCATCGGTGGCACCGGAAAGACCGGACGACGCGTCGTCGAGCAATTGTCAGAACGCGGCGCCCGGCCCCTCTCGGCTTCCCGCTCCGGAGAGCGCCGGTTCGACTGGCAGGACAAGAACACCTGGGCGCCGGCCGTGGCGGGCACCGGGGCGGCATATCTCGTGGACTCGCAGGGCGAGAATGCCGCGGAGTTGATGACCGAATTCGTCGATGTCGCGGTGCAGGCGGGTGTGCGCCGCCTGGTGCTGCTGTCCGCGCGCGCCTGGGAACAGGCGGACGACGACGCGGTGTTCGCCGTGGAGCGCGCGGTGCGGGATTCGGGGGCCGGCTGGACCGTGCTGCGGCCCACGTGGTTCGCGCAGAACTTCAGCGAGGAGCCGTTCCTGCGGGACGCGATCGTGTCCGGCGAGGTCAGGCTGCCCACCGCCGAGGGCCCCGAGCCCTTCATCGACGCCGAGGACATCGCCGCGGCGGCGGCCGTCGCGCTGCTTGAGGACGGCCACGACGGCACCACGTACGCGCTGTCGGGGCCGCGGGTGATGACCTTCGGCGACTGTGTGCGCGAGATCGCCGAGGCGACCGGCCGGACCATCTCCTATGTGCCGGTCTCCGGCGCCGAGTACGCCGACCATCTGGTCGGACGTGGTTACGACCGTGAGTACGCGGAGTTCGCCGCCGACCTGCTCGGCGATGTGGCCAAGGGCGGCGGCGGCTATCTCTCCGACGGTGTGCGGCGGCTCCTGGGCCGTGAGCCGCGCGATTTCACGGCGTATGTGAAGGACACCCTGCCGAGCGGTGTCTGGACGGTCTGAGGCTGCCGCGGCAGCGGTGGGGGCCGGGAGGACGATCCCGGCCCCTATTGCTCTGCCCAGGCCGCCGATCGCTCGGGCGACCGCGCGTCAGCGGCCCGCCGGATCACCCGGGCCCGACCGGGGCCCCGCGTCGGCGTATTCGACGGTGCTCTGCCGCGCGGCGGCCGCCCGGCTTCGCCGGCCTCGCGAGAAGCGGCGCGTCGCGGGCCGCTCCACGCCCACGTACAGCGCCCAGGCCAGGAGCAGGGAGACGGCGAGCCACAGCACGAGGAGGCCCGCGGCCGCCCAGGTCGGATAGGTGTCTCCTTCGATGCCGAGGACGCTCATGGCGCCGGGCAGCACCAGCCACTGCGTCAGATAGAAGGCGAACGAGATCTCGCCGAGCCATACGGCAGCCGGATGGCGCAGGAGCGAGGGCCGGCCGCTGACGTCGAGCTGCGCGACGGCGGGGATGAGCAGCGCGACCGGCACGATGGTGGCGGCGCCCAGGCCGAAGCTCGCCGGCAGCTGGAGCGAGACGACGTAACAGGCGACGAAGAGCACGGTCAGCGGCAGTACCCGGAAGCCGGCCCACCGTCCGGTGAGGACGATACGGGCGAGCACCATGCCGAGCAGGAAGTCGAGAACCCTCACCGGAGGCAGCACGTAGAGGAACCAGTAGACGGACGCCGGCGCCGGGTCGTCGGGAGCCGGCAGGGTCGGCTCGGCGGGCAGTACGGCGAGCGCGAGCGCGGGCAGCGCCATGATCACGGCCATCAGGCCGCCGGCCCACCACCACAGCCGCTCGGTGCGGATCTTGAGCAGCCGGGCGTGCAGGAAAGGAAACAGCAGATAGAAGACGCTTTCGCAGGCCAGCGACCAGTTCGCCTTGTTCAGGCTGAAGTACACGTTGACATCGGGCACCCACGCGTGCAGCAGCGCGAAGTTGAGCAGTTGGGTGGCGACGGGCGTCGCGACGGAGGCGAAGAGGACCAGCGCCACCACGAACGTCACCACATGGTTGGGCAGGATCTTGGCGAACCGGCGCCGCCAGAAAGCGGGAGCGGTGTCATTGCTCCTCGCCGACCAGGTCAGCACGAATCCGCTCAGGACGAAGAAGAACGAGACTCCTATCCAGCCCGTCTTGCTGAATATTCGCAGAAATGTATCCCCGATCGACCGGTTGTCGAAGAGCTGCACCAGTCCGGCGTGGAACATGAAAACCATGAATGCGGCGATGAAGCGCACTCCGGTCAGTGAAGTCAGCCGGGCCCGTGGACCGCTCTCTGTGGGCAACGCCGCGCTCATACGGAATTTCCTTCCTGGATTCCCCTGATGAGAATGAGAAAGCCACCCTATGAGGGTGGCTCACCATGGCGGGTAATCCGTGACTCTCTTCAGCGCGTTATGCGTTGGCCAGAGGCGGCGGTGACCGGCGGATGGGCGGGCGGCACCGGATTGTGCCGCCCGGCCGGTGGGGTCAGACCGCCGTGACGTGGTCCAGCAGTCCCGCACCGTCCTGGGCGCGCAGCAGCTCGCACACCGCGCGCAGGCCCTCTTCGAGCTGGGCGATCTCCGGGTCGCCGATGGTGACCGAAGGCTCGAAGCGCAGTGTGTTGGGCGAGCTGGCCGTCGGGAAGGTGCGCACACGGTGCTTCGCCAGCAGCCGGCCCGCGATCGCGTACCCGAGGGTGGAGCCCCGGGCGTGTTCGCGCAGGGGGGCGGAGGCCGAATCGGACGCGTCGCGGAATTCGAGTCCCAGCATCAGTCCCCGGCCGCGTACGTCCACCACCACGTCGGGGAAGTCCTCCCGGACCGCGTGGAGGCGCTCAAGAAGGCGGGCGCCACGCTCGGCCGCGCGCCGGTAGAGGGCGCCGTCGTCGGCTTCGAGGAGTTCGAGCACCTTGAGGGCGATCGTGGTGGAGAAGACGTCCTTGGCGAACGTGGAGCTGTGCACCAGCTCGAACTCGCGGCGGTAGCGGGAGGATCGGGCCAGCATCACGGATGCCTTGGCGATCCCGCCGCCGAGGCTCTTGGCCAGGGCGTAGTAGTCACCGCGAAGACCGATGGCCGAACTGGCCAGGAAGGTTCCGGTACGGCCCATGCCGCTCTGTACCTCGTCGACCACGATCGGGCAGTCGACCTGGGCGCAGGCGGCCTGGATCTGCGCCGCGGACCGCACGTCGAGCGACCGGATGCCTCCCTCGCCCTGGACGGGCTCCAGGACGAAGGCGCAGAACAGCGGGAGGGGCCGGGTGATGACGCCGGCCTCGCCGCCCGTCACGGCCAGATCGAACAGGTCCACGCGTTCCTCGTCGAAGATCTTCGGGAGCGCGGGGATGTCGGCGGGGGCGATGAATTTCGCCGTGGTGGCGAGTGCGGCGAAGGGCTCGCGGTAGGCGGCGTTGTGGGTGAGCTTGCCACTGCCCATCAGCTTGCCGTGGAATCCGCCCTCAAGGGCGAAGATCAGCGGCGCGGTGCCCGCCCGGTCCGCGTTCACCTCGTCGATCCTGCGCGCGACGGCTTCGATGTCGGCGGTGTCCACACCGACCACGAGGGCCGCCTCGGGAGACACGGTGGCACGGCCGGCCGCCACCTCGGCGCGTACGGCCGCCACGTTGGCGGATATCTCCGCGCGGAGTTCGTCGAGCTTCATGACCCGGTCGAGTTCGGCGTGCTTGACCGCGACCTCGACGGCCTCTGCGCCGGTGCTGGCGAACACGGCCGAGTACGTCTCGTCGTTCCCGGTCTCGCGGCGCACGATGTCGTTCAGCGCGGCCGCGAGGTCCTTGGCGTAGGGATGGCGCGAGAACTGGGCGTGGACCGGGGCTCCGCCCTCCAGCAGCTCCTTGGCGAGGGCGACGATCGCGGGGTGGTTGTGGCCCAGCATCAGAGAGCCGTAGCCACCGGCGAAGTCGACCACGGGGATCTCCTGCCCGTGCTCGTCCCGCCGGTAGAGGTAGTCGCCTTCGGCCCGTACGTAGTGGGCGTCCAGGCCGACGGAGGCCAGCCAGCCGAGCAGGAAGGGCTCGGCCAGATCGATGTCGTCCATGGTCGGATCGGATCCTTCGGATCGGGGGTCGTGGGATGCGCCGTCGGCGTCCAACTCGTCGGTGGACACGCCAGTTCAGTGGTACTGGGTGATCGTCGGCCCGACTCCGAGGAGAGCCCGGCCGTAGTCCTCGACGATCATCGGCAGGCCGAGCATGGCGTGCCGGCTGCCCACCTCCAGGTCACGCCAGTAGCTCTGCAGCACATTGGCGTGCGCGAAGCCGCTGGTACCCGCGACGTCGAGGAGCTTCTGCATGCCCTCCCTGGCGCGGGAGAGCGCGGTCGCGGAGTGCATACGGGCACGAGCGCGGTCCACGCGGGCGAGATCTTCCCCGGGCAGCAGGCTGTCGAAGACATCGGCGACATGGAGCATGTGCAGCGAGGCGGTGTCGACGAGGTGGGTCGCCTCGGTGAACAGCTGCTGAATGACCGGTGAGTCGGCGGAGCGGCGGTAGGTGGAGTACGCGATCGGCCTGCCCTTCTCCAGGGACCGGCCGACGATGTCGAGGCCGCCCTGGGCCGCGCCGACCAGCGCCGACAGCGAGTGCAGATTGCCCTTGACCAGCTCGGTCGGATTGAGGAGTTCCTCAAGCCGGTCGAGGTTGTCCTTCTCGACGACCAGGGTGCGCCGGTCGGGCACGAACACCTCGGTCACCGTCATCCCGTTGGTGCCGGTGCCCCGCATGCCCGCGACGTTCCAGGTCTGCTGGATCTCGGCTTCCGCCAGGGGGACCAGGACATTGACCGCTCCGGTCGTCTTCCCGTCGTCGTGCAGCGGAATGCCGATGAGCAGCGCCCAGTCGGAGATCTCGCAGCCGGAGGCGTAGGGCGCGCGGGCGGTGACCTTGAGTCCGCCGGGCACCCGCTCGGCATGGGACTCGGGAGAGCAGCCCGCCGAGAGGAACACCGCGTCGGGGTTGTCGCCGAAGATCTCCTGAGTCGCCACCGCCTCCAGGATGAGGGTGAACTCGGTGGACGCCGCGTGGTTGGCCACGATCCAGCCGGTGGAGGCGCAACCGCGCCCCACCTCCGCGATGATCCGCACCTGGGTGCGCATGCTCGGGTGGAGGCCGCCGTGGTCGGGCGGGGTGGTGAGCCGGAACAGCCCGGCCGCGCGCAGCGCTTCGAGGTTCTCCGGGACGGGGTTGCCCAGTTCCTCGGTCGCCGCCACGTTGGAGCGCAGCAGCGGGATCAGGGCGCGTGCGCGGGAGATGAGTTCCTGCGGGGTGGCGGACGGCTCGGTGGCCGGGGCGGTCGCGGTCATGCTTGTTCCTCCTGTCGCCTGCGGAAAACGCCTTTCCCTCTTCGCGCCGGCACCTTCCGGGTATTGCTGGGTGGATTGTGGTCGCCTGCGCAATCTATGGGGCGCCGCCGGAGTGCAGGTCATTGCCGGTTCTCGATCCGGTAATCGATGCCCGGGGGATGCGAGAACGCCGGGTTATCGGTGAGTTGACATGCCCCGGAAAGATGCGGAGTAGCGTACCGGCCGTCACGCGCCGGCAGTCGAGAAGACACGATTGGCCTGCGGAAACGCTGCGCATTCATGGTCGCCCCGGCCGACCTGACGGAGGAGCAAACCGTGGTGAATTCAGTACGAAAGAGCGCGATCGTCCTGGGCGCGGGCATGGCGGGGCTGTTCGCCGCGCGTGTGCTGGCCGATTCCTATGCCGAGGTCGTGGTGGTGGACCGTGATGTGCTGACGACCGGAAATGAGCCGCGGCGCAGAGTGCCCCAGGGAAAGCATGTGCACGGACTGCTCGCCCGCGGCCAGCGGATCATCGAGGAATTGTTTCCCGGGGTCACGGATGAATTCGTGGCGGACGGCGCGGCGTACGGCGATGTGACCGCTCAGGTGCGCTGGGTCCTGGACGGCCGGCCGATGCGGCAGCCCACGTCCGGTCTGCGGGTGGTCTCGGCGAGCCGGCCGCTCCTTGAGAACCGCGTCCGCGACCGGGTGGCCGCGCTGGGTCCCGTACGGTTCCTCGAACGGTACGACGTGGTGGAACCGGTGGCCGAGGACGGCGGCCGACGGGTGACCGGTGTGGTGCTGACGGATCCTTCCGGCGCCACCGTGACGCTCGCGTGCGACCTCCTCGTGGACGCCACCGGGCGCGGCTCGCGCGCCCCGGTCTGGCTCAGCTCCTGGGGGCTGCCCGAGGTGCCGGAGGAGACCGCGAAGGTGGGCCTCGGCTACACCACCCGGCACTACGCCCTGCCGGACGAGGTACTGGGCGACCAGGTGTCCCTGCATGTCGTGGCCTCCCCCGCGGCGCCGCGCGGCGCGGTGTGCGCGCGGGTCGAGGACGGCAGGACCGTGGTGACGGCGTACGGCGTCAACGGAGACCATCCGCCCACCGACGAGGAGGGCTTTCTCGGCTTCCTCAAGTCCCTCGCGACGTCGGACGTCTACGACGCGGTGCTGCGGGGCCGCCCGCTCGACGAACTCGTGGCCTATCGCTTCCCGGCGAACCTGCGCCGCCGCTACGAGGACCTCGCCTCGTTCCCCGGGGGGTTCCTGGTGATCGGCGACGCCGTGTGCAGCTTCAACCCCACCTACGCCCAGGGCATGACCGTCGCCGCGATCGGGGCGACGGTGCTCAGGGACCATCTGGGCCGGGACGGGGAGCCGGTCGCCGGCGCGTACTTCGCCGATCTGGCCCGGGAAGCGATCGACACCCCGTGGGGCATGGCGGTCGGGAACGACCGGGCCCGCCTCGGCCTCGCCGATCCGTCGTCCGCGGAGCAGCGGCAGGCGGCCCGCGTGACGGCGGCCGCGGCACGCCACGACGAGGTCGCCGTCGCCTATGCCCGGGTCGTCAGCCTGGTGGACGGACCCGAGGCGTTCGCCGCTCCCGCGTTCACCGCCCATGTGGAGTCCGCTCTCGCGCGGCCGGAGGCGAAGCCCGGTCGTAAGGTCGTGGAGGTCACCACCGGCGGACTGACCTTCGACGTGGAGACCGCGGGGCCGGACGACGGCGAGGCGGTGGTCCTGCTGCACGGCTGGCCGCACCACTTCGAATCCTGGACGGATGTCGTGCCCGTCCTCGGCAGGGCCGGCCTGCGCACCATCGCTCCCAACCAGCGCGGCTACTCCCCGGGGGCACGTCCCACGGCGGTCGAGGACTACCGGCTCCCTCTGCTCGCCCAGGACGTCCTGGGGATCCTGGACGGGCTCGGTGTGGAGCGGGCCCATGTGGTGGGGCATGACTGGGGGGCCATCGTCGCCTGGTACCTGGCGGCCCGGCACGCGGACCGGGTACGGACGCTCACCGCAGTCGCCTTTCCGCATCTGGACGCCTACCAGCACGCCTACCGCGTCGACCCGGAGCAGCAGGAGTCCTCGAAGTACGTCGGGCTGCTGACGGCGGAGGGCTCCACGGAGTACTGGCTGGGCGACGACGCCGCCGCGCTGCGCGGGCTGCTCGCCGGTGCGGACAACGCGCTGACCCCCGAACAGCAGGCCCGTTACGTCGATTTCCATACACGGCCGGGCACCTTCCACGCGGCCCTGAACTGGTACCGCACCGGCGCGCTCCTCGACGGCCGCAGCGCGCTGGGTGAGGTGACGGTGCCCACGACGTTCATCTGGAGCGTGGAGGACGAGTCGGTCAGCACTCTGGCCGCCCGGAAGACCTCCGAGTACGTATCGGCTCCGTACCGTCTCGTGACCCTGGACGGGGTGTCGCACTGGCAGCCGCAGCAGGTGCCGGACCTGGTCGCGGCCGAGATCCTCACGCGCATCGCCACCGGAGACCTCCGTATCGGGGACAGCCGTACCGGAGACAGCCGTATCGGCGACACCCGCGGGTGAGGTACCGGCCGGCCCGCTGGTGAGACGCCGGTCTCCAGGACCTGGACGAGGTCCCGGAGACCGGCGTTGTCGTGTGTGCGCGGGTTTCCGTCGTGTTCCCCGCTCCTACGGGTCGGCGAGGCGCCGTCGCGAGGCCCTTCGCCCCACCGGACGTGTGACCCGGTGGGGCGGTGGCGGTTTCCGCGCTACGGAAGCGGCTGGGGCACACGCCGGCCGACGCCGACGCCGCCGAGGTTGCGCTGCGGCGGCATGGAGGCGTCCATCCGCATGAGGGTGCGCAGTACCTTCCGTCTGCCGGACGGGACCATCTGCTCGCCGAACCCCTCCCCGATGCGGGTGGTGGGAAAGGTGACCACTCCCTGGCGCATCTTGGCGAGCAGGATGTCGGAGAGCCGGTCCACGGTGGCGTCGGAGAGGGGCGAGAGACTCAGCGTGGTGCCCTGGACCTGCCCGCTGCCCCAGGACGGCCTGCGGTCGAGCAGCTGGGGCCGGGCGGCGAGAAGGACCATGAGTGACGGCAACTGGGGTGAGTCGACGAGCTGTTCGAGGAAGTCCAGGCTCGCGTCGTCGAGTTCGTGTCCGTCGTCCACGAAGAGCACCAGGGGCTGGGCGAGGGCCACCGCGCGCAGCAGCCTGATGCCGGCCTCGGTCAGCGGCTCGACGCGGTGCGGGGCCGGCCCGTGCCCGCCGGTGGTGATGAGTTCGGTGACGCCCGCGTCGACCTCGGCGGCCTCGTTGGGGTCCGCGATACTCGCGTACACCCGCTGGCGTACGAGACCGGCGACGGTGGCGGTCTCGGTGGCGCATGGAGCGTCGCACAGCGCGAGCAGGAAGTCCCTGAGCAGGCCGAGCGGGCGGTCCACGCACTCGGGCCCGCTCATCAGGAACCGCGTATCGTCCCAACGGGCCATGGCACGGCCTTCGAATTCGAGCACCAGCCGGGTCTTGCCGGATCCGACGCCCCCGAGAAGGGTGACCAGCTGGGGCACCGACCGGTGCCGTGAGCGGGCCAGCAGGCTTCCCAGGACGTCCAGTTCGGGATCCCGGTCGATGATCGGGATCGAGGGGTGCGCGAGGGAGCGCCAGTGGGCGGAGCGCACACGCCAGCCGGTGGCGGTCCCGCCCGAGCCGCTGTAGCTGATGGTGGTGTGGGCGCGGGCCCTGGTGGTGCCGTCGGCCCGCACGGTGCCGGCGGAAGTACGGGCCAGGAGGGTCCGGCAGGTGTCGACGGCCGGTCCGACGACCATCGCCGGGGCGTCCGTGTTCTCGACGAGGCGGTACAGCTGGGCCTCGCCGGTGGCCACGGTCGCCCGGATGCTCACCGGCTGCCGTTTGGTGAATCTGGTGGTGCAGGGGAGGCAGGTGAGCATGGCGAGGGCGGCGGAGACCGCGCGTTCGGGGGCCCTGTCGCCGGTGAACACGGCGAGCAGTGCCGGGCCCGCCGGTGCCGCGACGGCGCCGCCGAGATACTCGACGGTGTCCCGCAGCGAGTCGGCGACCGAGGCGAGGCTGGACTCGACGTGCGGGTCGTCCGGCGCCGCCCCGCGGTCGTCGACGGCCGTCTGCACCATGACCACGCTGTACTCCCGGGCATCAGGCCTGACCGGTCCCGGTGCGGCCGGCCACGCGCCCACGACGGCTCCTTCGGCGGCCGGCGGCTCGGGCGGCGCGGCCCGCCGTAACAGCTCGGGGCGTGCGGAGGTGATCACGGTCCGGGGCCGGGCGCTCTCGGCGGCCCCGGGCCGGGCATTCCCCGCGGGCGGGCGTTCGGCCTCGGTGGCGAGCAGCGTGTCGTCGTCGTGGCGCAGGATCGCCTGCTGGAGCGACTGGAGCCGGTGGCCGGGTTCGAGTCCCAGCTCCTCCACGAGGCGTTCGCGCAGCCTGTTGTACGAACCGAGCGCGTCGGTGTGCCGGCCGCACCGGTACAGGGCGAGCATGAGCTGGCCGCAGAGCCGTTCGCGCAGCGTGCCCGCCTCCACCGCGGCCTCGATCTCGCGCAGTACGGCGTGGTGGCGTCCCAGGGCGAGTTCGGCCTCGAAGTAGTCCTCAAGGGCGTCGATCCGGGCATTCTCCACGCCCGTCAGCTCGGGCCAGTCGAAGCCGGCCTCGACGAGGTCCGCGAGGGCGTCGCCGCGCCACAGGGCGAGGGCCTGGCGCAGGGTCGCGGCGGCGCCGTCCGTCGAGCCGCCGGCCAGCTGAGCCCGGCCCTCCTCGGACAGGCGGTGGAACCGGTACAAGTCGACGCTCTCCGGGTCCAGTTGCAGCGTGTAGCCAGGCGGGCGGGTGATCAGCGAGGCCCGGCCCGCCATCTCCTCCCGCGGGTTGAGGGTCCCCCGCAGACCCCAGATGGCGTTGTGCATGATCTTGCGTGCGGAGTTGGGTGGTTCATCGACCGGCCACAGAGCCTCCATCAGCGCGCTGGTGGAGACGACCCGGTTGGCGTTGAACAGCAGGAAGCCCAGCATCGCCCGCTGCTTGGTCCCCTGAACCGGCACGGTTCTGCCATTGTCCGAGAGTTCCAGCGGCCCAAGGACACGGAACTGCATGTGCACTTCTCCCCCTGTAGGTGCAGACATATGGGGGACACACTCGGCTCCCCCGGACCGCCGCCATTGCCGGTCGTTTCGGCATACGAGTGGAACGGTGCCCGCACCGCACCCACGCTGTACGGGCACCTTGAGGTCATCCCCCGGTGCTGGACGACGTGGTTCGCGCGTGCTGCTCGGCCAGGACCTCGTCGTCGTGGCGTTCGCCGTCGTAGCGCTTGTCGTCGTGACGCTTGTCGTCCGCCGCCGTCTCCTCGGCGCCGGTCACCGGAACCTTCCGCAGCAGCCATATGGACAGGCCGCACAGCAGCACGCTGAGACAGGCACTCACCACGGCCGCGGTGTGGAGTCCGGAAGTGAGACCGGAACGGACCACGTCGGCCAGTGCGGAGCCGAGTTCGCCGGGGACGCGTTCGGCGACGGCGACCCCGCCGCTGTAGTTGTTGGCCGCCTCGGCGACCACGTCCTTCGAAACACCGGCCGGTGCCGCGTCGTTGACGTGGCTCCGGTAGACGGCCGCCATCACGCTGCCGGTGGCGGCGATACCGAAGGCGAGGCCGAGTTCGTAGCTGGTCTGGCCGACGGCGGCCGCCTGCCCCGCCTTCGCCGGCGGCGCGGCACCGACGGCGATGCCCGTGCCGAGCACGGTGATCGGCGCGAGGCCCGCCATCATCACGGTGGTGCCGACGGCGGCGGTGGCGACCCCGGAACCGTCGGAGGGCAGGGTGGTGAGCACCGCGAAACCGATGACGGCGATCAGCGCGCCGCCCGCGATCACATAGGCGGGGCGCACCCGCCGGGTCAGCAGGGGCGTGGCCTGCGAGCCGATGACCAGGCCGACGGCGGGCAGCACCATCAGCCATCCGGTCTCGGCCGAGGGGACGCCGCTGACCAGTTGGAGGTACTGCGGCACCACGTACTCCACGCCGTTCATGGCGGCGAGACCGACGAACAGCAGCAGCAGCGCCGCGGTGAAGGTCCGCTGGCCGAACAGGCTCAGCTCCAGGAGCGGGTTGTCGATGCGGCGCTGGCGGGCCACGAACACGACACCGAAGACCGCGCCGGCCGCCAACGGCACCACGGTCCACAGCGCGAGGCCGTGCTCGCCGAAGTTCTTGATGGCGAGGACGAACGGCAGCAGGGTCAGCAGCAGCAGCGGCATGCTGAGGAAGTCGAGCTTCTTCGCGTCGGGATTGGCGTGCTCGGGCACCGTGAACGGCGTGACGATCAGCGCGGCCGCCATCACCGGTACGCCGAGCAGGAACACCGAGCCCCACCAGAAGTGCTCCAGCATGACCCCGCTGATCACCGGGCCGACGGCGATACCGGCCGACAGCGCGGTGACCCACATGGCGATCGCCCTGGCCCGCTGCCGCTCACTCGTGAACATGTGGGAGATCAGCGCCAGCGTGGCGGGCATGATCGCGGCGCCCGCCACTCCGAGGAGGGCCCGGCCCCCGATCAGCACCAGCGGGTTCGGCGCGTACGCGGCCACGACCGAGGCGACGGTGAAGGCGGCCGCGCCTATGAGCAGGACCCTGCGCCGGCCGAAGCGGTCACCGAGGTTGCCCGTGAGCACCAGGAGACCCGCGATGACGAAGCCGTAGATGTCATTGATCCACAGCAGTTCGGTGCTGGTGGGCTCCAGGTCGGCGGAGAGCGGCGGAGTGGCCAGCCACAGGACCCCCAGGTCGGCGGTGAGCAGCATGGTGGGCAACAGCAGGAAGGCCAGACCGATCCACTGCCTCGCCCCCGCCCTGCGGGGTGGCGTGTCACTGATTTGGCTGGTCATGGGGTGGTCCTCCTGGACGCTCAGGTCGGGTGACGAAGGGGGCTGCCGGGTTGGGGGGCGTCGGTGCGGTTCCGTGCTGACCGGCGGCCGTACATCGGGTCGACCCGCCGCAGGGCTCCGCGCGAATCCGGCAGGGGACTCCGGCGAGCTGCCGCTCCGGCGACGCGACGGGGGATTCCCGTCGCCGGAACGGCAGCGATCCGAAGCGCCTGGGACCATGAGGAGACCCAGGCGGATCAGGAGCGGTCCGGGCCCGTCACGTCTGTCGCTCATCGGCCGGTCCCGGACTTCTCACGCCCCGATCCTGAGGCACGGTCACGGACGGGGCCACGGGAACCTCAATAAGTCGCAGGAGGAGTGCGGTCAGTTGTCGTGAGAGCACCGCGGCGTGTCCTGGCCGCCGCGACACGGTGCCGAGAGGGAGTCCAGGATCACGTCGAGGATGCTGGTGAGCTGTCCCAGAGCGTCGTGCGCGCCGGCTCCGGCGCACATGCGGCAGTGCAGCCCCTGGACGAGACCGGCGGCGAGCGCGGTGACGGTCTCCGGGTCTGCCTCCTGCCTCAGATCGCCGTCGGCATGGGCCTGTACGAGCAGTTCGCGCACCCGCGGCAGCCAGGAGGCCGTCCAGTCCTCCTGAGCCGGCCGTTCCCAGCCGAGCCTGACCGCCGCCCGGACGACGGGCTCCCTCGCGAGCAGCCGGCTGATCGCGAGAATCAGCGCTCTGGCCCGGCCCAGGGAAGGCGCCTGGACGGAGTCCCCGCCCGCCACGGCTTCCCCGGCTTCCCCGGCTTCCACAGCCGCCACGGCTTCCCCGACCATCGACAAGGACAACGCCTGGACCGCCTCGACCAGCCTGTCCTTGGTGGGGAAGTGGAATGTCAGTGCTCCCATCGACATCCCCACCGATCTGCTGATGCGCGCCAGAGAGGCGCCGTGGTAGCCGCTGCGGTCGATCTCCTCCGCCGCCGCGTGCACCATGGCACGACGGGTTCGCTCGGCTCTCTCCTGAACCATCACGCCGCTCCCTCGTCGTCGTGAAGGCGCGTCAACTTCCCATGCCCTCGCCCGTTGGCGGTCTGTGGACGGCCCACGTTCAGCTGTCCGACAGAGCATGGCAACGCCGACGTGCCGAAGTGCGTTCCGGTTGCCTACCCAGACCAAGAAAGAAAAAAAGTGCTATTTTTTGTCACTGTCCACGTCGGCTGTTCTCCGGGGGTCTCATGTCGACAGCAGATGTCTCCACAGTGCCGTTGAGATCGGTCACCACACCCAGCGACCTGTCCGCCTTCGCTTCGGACGTATTCGGTCATCTGCCCCGCAGCGACCAGCGCCGCTGGGCCGAGGCGTATCTGTGCGGCATGCTCACCGTGCCGGGCAAGAAGACGATCCGGCGTATCGCACGCGGCGTCTCCCCCTGTCCCGGGGCCCCGCACGCGCTGCAGCAGTTCATCAGCGCCAGCCCCTGGGACTGGACGACCGCCCGCGAGACGCTGGCCCGCGCCGCCGCCGCGCATCTCCCCCATCACATATGGACCACGGGCGTCACCTTCATCGAGAAGCGCGGCGAGCATTCGGTCGGAGTGCACCGACGCTTCGTGCCCGGGGCCGGGCGCATGCTCAACTGCCAGGTGGGGATAGGGCTGTTCCTGACGTCCGAGGACGAGAGCATCCCCGTCGACTGGCGGCTGCTGGTGGACGACACCTGGTCGGGGGACGCGGTACGCCGTCGGCGGGCCCGCCTGCCCGAGTCCGTCGGCGCGGCGCCCGACTGGGCGCTCGTGCTCGAACTCGTCGACCGGCTCGCCGCACTGCGGCTCTCCGGCCGGACCCCGTTCGTCGCCGATCTCCAGCCCGGCATGGACACCGCCCACCTGGCTCTGCAACTCGGCCAGCGGCAGCAGGACTTCGTCCTTGAGGTCCGACAGGACCAGCCGGTCGTGCCGGACGCCCCGCAGCTCCTCGGAGAGCAGCCGCGCGGGCGCCCGCTCGGCGCCCACCAGTTGATGGCGCACCTGGCCGCTCACCAGCGCCATACGGTGAGCACGGAGCGACTCGGCCCGGGCCGTCACGCGAATGTGCTCTCCACGCCGGTCCGGTTGCCCGGCGGCCCGGGCGGCTGCCGTCTCCTCGCCGAGGTCTCGTCCGCCGGCCGACGCCCTGTGCGGTACTGGCTCACCTCACTGGCGCAGCAACGGACCAGCGAGTTGCTGACCCTCATCCGCCGTCTGACGCTGACCCGTGCCGCGATCCAGAGCCTTGAGGACGACTACGGGCTGCTCGACTTCGAGGGACGGTCGTTCCCGGGCTGGCACCACCACATGACACTGGCCACGGCGGCGTACGTCTACCGGCGCATACACGAGAACGACAACGCCCACCGGGGGGCCGCCTAGGTGTATTGACCCGCAGGGTCGTTGACGCGACTGATGGGCGGCTGTCCGTTGGGCAACGGGGCGGCCGGCCCGGACTCTGTCGATCAGGAGCCGTCCGCCGCGGACGGTCAGCGGGGCATGTGGACACGACACGAAGATTTCTGTTGTGGTGCGGGATCTGACGGGCTGTCCGGATGCGGATCGCTGCTGTTGGTTTTCGCTCCGTCGAAGACCCGGGCGGGGTCGTACGGGAAGGTGTCGACGCCGGTGAGTCCGGTGCGCTCGACGCGGCCTTGGTCCATGACGACCAGGCCGTAGGAGCCATCCGCGCCGCCGGTGAGGCCGACCCTGTTGTCAGGGAATTCCAGGGGGCCGCCGGAGGGAACGGGGCTCGTTGCGTCGACCAGGCCGCCGGCTACCCGCACTCCATCGGCGGCCTTGGCCGCCACGGTCAGGTCTCCTGCTTCGGTGGTGCGCCATTCGCCGGGGATACCGGGAAGCGCGTGAGGGCCCAGGTCGGTGATCTTGGCGTTGGCGACGACCTTGGCCTTGCCGTACGCTCCGGCGATCTCTTCCCACCGGCCCTGGCGCCAGGCTTCGTAGTCGGCGGGGATCTGCGGTGCGGTCATGAATGCTCCCTTTCCTCTCCTCCGCGCTGCGGCGGCGCCGCGATGGCACTGCGCGGGCGGCGCGGGCGTGGTTGCTCAGCCCAACGACGCGCACGGCGCTGCGCAGGCGGTGGTTGCGTATGAGGCAGGCAATCCGGTGCTGGGGCTGCCCGGCAGGCAACCCTGTTCCGCGCCGGGCGTCAGGTGCGGCGGGCGGCCCAGACGGCGCGCTCGGTGCGTACGGCGAGATCCTCGCGGCGCAGAAGGCTGTTCGGGCTGTCGGTGTCCAGGAGCTCGTCGAGTGCGGCGAGGTCCTCGGGGCTGAGGGCGGGTGCGGCGACGCCGCGGATACGCCGCAAACTGCCGTAGGCGTAGCGGCCGATCGCTTCGCTGGGCGCGCCTTCGATGTTGACGGTGATGGTGCGCTCGTCCTCGACGGTGAAGCCGGCGGCTGTCAGCATCGGGCCCCAGTCGGCGCCGCGGTGCGGAACGTGCTCGGCGTGGAAGCTGTCGGTCGCCGCGTGGGCGCGCTCTTCGAGACCGGGCCGGTTCTCCGGGGCGTGGGCGGGCAGGAAGCGGGGGAAGCCCGCGAGCTCGACGACAGCGAACAGGCCGCCGGGGGTGAGCAGTTCGCGGACGCTGCGCAGAGAGCGGTCGGGGTTGGCCATGTGGTGCATCGAGGCCGAGGCCCACACCAGATCCGGCGTGCCGAGGCCGGGCCAGTGATGGGCGTCGAGGTCGGCCTGCACGGTCCGTACGCGCCCCTCGATACCGCGGGCGCATGCCTTCTCGCGCAGGAGCTGGAGGTGCCCGGCCGAGGTGTCGACGGCGGTGACCTGTGCGTCGGGGAAGCGTTCGAGGAGTGCGAAGGTTCCCGCGCCGGTGCCGCAGCCGAGGTCCACGATCTGGCGCGGCTCGGCCTTCAGCGGCAGCCAGGCGGTGATGGACGCTATGTGCTCGGCGAGCACCTCGGCGTCCAGATCGAGGATCTCCGCCTGACCGCCATCGCTGTGCTCGTGGTGGCCGACGCGGCCCTGGTCGGGGTGGTGACCGCTGTCGCCGTGGTGGGAGGTGTGCTGATGCGTGTGGGTCATGGCTTCACCATAAATCCACCATGCGCCGCCAGCACGATCACTTGCGGAATGCGCAAGGAGGTGGCTCGGTGTGCTGCCCACCGCGCAATATCGCCCACTGCGCCGAGGGTCTCCGGCGGGGCTGCGGCCCGTTACTCGCAGCGGATCTGGGCGCCTCCACAGTCAGCTTCGGAGCCGTCGGCGCCGGCGTCCTTCTGGTGGCCACGGCGGGCATCTCGGTCGAAGATGCCCATGATCTCGCACGGTCCGCCCTCGGCACCGATGGCGTGCGGCATCATGGTGGGGAACTCGGCGGCCTGGTTGGTCTCGATGCGAAAGCGCCGGTGACCGAGCATGAGGACGGCGGTCCCGGACAGCACGACGAGCCATTCGCGGCCGGGGTGGGCGCGCATACGGGCCGGGTTGTCGGGCGGCGGGTCGGTCATCCTCTGACGCATCACACTCATACCGAGGTCACCCTTTATGGGCCAGCGCATCAGACCGTGCGCGCCGTCGATCATCGGGCTGATGACGACGTCGTCGGCGGCGTTCTCCACGAGCTGGTCCAACGTGGTGTCCAGGGCGCGGGCGAGGGTGACGAGCTGGTCCAGGGCGAGGCGGCGCTGACCGTTCTCGATGCGGCTCAGTGAGGACTGGCTGAGGTTTGCCCTGGTGGCCAGTTCCTCCAGGGACCAGCCCTGCGCGACGCGCAGTGCGCGGATCCGTTTGCGTACGAGGCTGTCCAGCTGCCGGTCTTCTTGCGTCATAGGCAACATGGTATGCCCTTGATGCAACATGGGCTTAACGTCGCATACAGCTGGTGCAGCACGGGGGCCAGGTACGACGAAAGGGCGCGACATGTCTGCGCGGACTTCCCACCACGAGAGCGACGCACTGCCCACCGAGACCGTGGATGTCGTGGTGATCGGCGGCGCCGCCGCGGGCCTGAACGGCGCGCTGCTGCTGGCCCGCTCGCGCCGCTCGGTCGTCCCCGCGACATCCGCGTCATCGAGACCGACGTCAAGGAAGTCGTCGACGACGACGGCGCCCTCGCCGGCGTCCGCTTGCCGGACGGCACGTTTGCCGGGCGGCGGGTTCTGGCTGTGGCCACGCGGATGCAGGCCCGTACCGAGGGTTCGGACGGGCTGAAGCTGCCGATGGAGGACCTGCCCGACGACATGGGCCGACGCTTCGCCTCAGCCATGGCCCGTACCACCGAGATCCCGGGCGTGTGGGTGGCCGGCAACGCCACCGCCCCCACCGCTCAGATCGGCGCCTCCGCGGCGGCCGGAGCCCTGGCCGGTGCCCACATCAACGCCGTGCTGGCCGCCGCGGATACCGACGCCGCGCTCGCCGCCGCGCAGAAGACCACCGACTGACACGTAAGCCCCGCTGCTGAAGAGCCGCGCGGACCGCCGTCCGGCGGTCCGCGCGGTGAGCAAGTCCCCTGTCTCCACCAACCTGGCGACCGGTCCTGTCCCGGCGCTGATTCCGCATGCCCTCTTGGGAAGGAAACCATGAGTATCAATCAGCCTCCTCAGGCGGCGGCCGCTCCGGTCAGCGGCGCGGGTGCGCCGGACGCGCGTCAGCTGCGCGCGATCCTGATCACCGTCTCGATCGCGCTGATGGCCGTCATCGCCTCCGTCTCCGGGCTGAACGTCGCCCAGACACACATGGCCGTCGAGTTCGGCGCCTCGCAGACCACCGTCCTGTGGATCATCAACATCTACACCCTCGCCCTGGCCGCGCTGCTGCTGCCGCTCGGCGCGATCGGTGACCGGCTGGGCCGCAAGCCCATGCTGATCGCCGGCCTGATCATCTTCGGCGCCGCCGGCATCGTCGCAGGACTCGCTCCGTCGGCCGGGGTGATGATCGCCGCCCGTGTGGCCGCCGGCATCAGCGCCGCGATGATCATGCCGATCACGCTGGCCGTCATCACCTCCACCTTCCCCGAGGAGAAACGCGGCAAGGCGATCGGTGTGTGGACCGGTGTCGCCGGAGGCGGCGGCATCCTGGGCATGTTCCTCTCCGCCCTGCTGGTCGACGTCGCGGACTGGCGCCGGCTGTTCGTGCTGCCCGTGGTCCTGGTGGCCGTCGCGCTGGCGATGACTCTGAAGTCGGTGCCCAACTCCCGCGAACGCTCCGCCCATTCCTTCGACACCATCGGTGCGCTGATCTCCACCATCGCCGTGATCGGTCTCATCTTCGTCCTGCAGGAGGGCCCCGAACGCGGCTGGACCGCCCCGATCACCCTGATCAGCCTGGCCGTCGGCGTCGCCGCCGCCATCGCCTTCGTGCCCTGGCAGCTGCACCGCCGCGACGCCTCGCTACTGGACGTACGCCTGTTCCGTGAGCGTGGCCTGGCCTCCGGCTCCATCACTTTGCTGGTCGTCTTCGGCGTCCAGGCCGGCATCGCCGTGGTCCTGTTCCCGTTTTTCCAGGCCGTGCTCGGCTGGTCGGGGCTGCTGTCCACAGTGGCGATGATGCCGATGGCCGTCATGATGATGACGACCTCCGGCCTGGCCCCGAAGATGGCCGCCAAGATCGGCGCCCGCTCCACCATGACCATGGGCGTAGCCCTGGCCACGCTCGGCCTGGCGCTCATGGCTCTGTTCGTGTCCGTCGAAGGCGGCTACCTGTCCATCCTGGCCGGCATGCTCGCCATGGGCATCGGCATGGGTCTGTCGATGACACCCTCCACGGAGGCCATCACCAGCTCACTGCCCCGCGCCAGGCAAGGCGTTGCCTCGGCACTCAACGACGTCACCCGCGAGTTCGGCACCGCTCTCGGTGTCGCGATGCTCGGCGCGCTCCTGGCCAACGGCTACCGCGGCGCCATCGACGCCAAGCTCGACGGCATCCCCACGGACGCTGCCGACACCGCCCGTGAAGGCATCGCCAACGCCATCGAGGTCGCGCCCAGGACCGGCAGCCACGCCCAGGACCTGATCCACGCCGCACAGCAGTCGTTCGTCGACGGCTGGCAGCAAGCCATGTGGACCGGCGCCGCCGTGATGGGTGTCCTGCTCGTCTACGTCGCGGTGCGCGGCCCGAAGAACACCACCCCCGCACAAGCCGACGAGGAGACAGCCCCGGAAGCCGAGGCTGCGGAGAGCGTCGCCGCCCGCTGACCTCACAGAACTCCGCGCGGACGGAGCACGACGCCGCCCGCACGGCAGAGGGCCGTCCGGCACGCCGCACCTGAACTTCCGTCCCTCCGGCGTCCAATGGGGGCAGTGCCCGGGCTGGGGCCTATTCCGCCGGTCAGCGGGACTGGTTCACGTTCGTCGAGCGGGTCACCCCGCGCCAGCTCCAGGCATTCGGGTTCCCGCCCCCCGGACATCCGTACTGGACACCGGAGACGCCGGCCGGGATGGCGCTACGGTATCCGGGGCTCGACCTCACGCCCTGGCGCCGGCCCGGCTGACCCCTGCCGCATCGCGTGGTCATATGGGCGGGGCCGGTGCGGACATGAGTGCGGCAGGATCGAAAACGCCCGAGTCGCCGTCCACCCGGTCCACGCCGGCCGTCGCGGGCGGGGGGCGCCACTCAGAGGCGCGGCGCGTCCGCATGCTCCAGAGCCTCGCGGGCGGCGAGATATCCCGCGATTCTGAACGCCAACTCGTGGGAACCGAACGCCTCGGCGCGGGCCTGCCGCAGCACCACTCTGGTGGCGGTCACGACGCCGTGCTCGGGCAGATTCAACTGCTCTTCGATCCCGGCGGCGACCGCCGCGAAGAAGCGCGGCAGATCCCCGGAGGGTTCGTACTCCACCGTCAGCCCCTCGGCCACCTCGAAGGCGCAGCCCTCGGCTGCGGGCTCGAAATCCACTGTGATCTCCGCGAAGTGCGGCGCGCAGTTCTGCTTCTGATGCAGCACGCGCACGCCACGGATGGGATGCGGCGGGAACCGAGGCGGCGCTGACTTCATGCCGGAACACTACCTCCGACCTGCTCCCCCACGGTGTTGACCGGCGCGGGTCAGCGCCAACTGGACATCTGAGACGGGGCGTTCACCCTCATCGAGGCAGACGCAGGCCTCGACGACGACGCCGGACACCGCCGGACACCCCCGGACAGACGGGCCCTGGCCCGATCCGCCGATCGGGCCAGGGCCGTTTCCTTCAGTCCATCGGTGACGTGGCGGCCGGGTCCTCCTCCACCCCCAGCATCGCCGGCGGCTGGTTCCCGCTGCCGCGTCCCCAGCCGGACGACGCTCCGTCCGTGGTGAGCCTGAAGTCGACCGTGCCGGCGGCGAGCAGGTCATGGTGCGAGATCCAGCTACGAGCGGTCTTCTCACCCCCGACGGTCAGCTTGTCGATGTACTGGTTGACCGATGACTTCGCCCCCGGGGCGTTCAGCGTGAGCCGGGTACCGTCGGACTGCGTGATCACGGCCTTCGGGAACATCGGCGCGGAGAAGATGTAGTTGCCCGTGCCGGGCTGTGCCTCGAAGAGGCCCAGCATCGCGAACGCGCCCATGGCCGAACTGGCGCCGAGGTCGTCGTTGCCGGGAATACCGTTGTACGTGTCCGTGTAGAGCGCGCGCTGCGCGCGTGTCACCGCGGACGTCTTCCAGGGGCTGTCCGTCCACGCGTACATCCACGGGGCATGGAAGTCGGGCTCGTTGTTCGGGTTGAACTCGAAGTGGCCGTTGTAGTCGATCGGCCCCGTCACCCAGTGCTTCGACGCCGCCGTGGAGACATCGTCGAGGACCGCGGGGAAGGTGAAGAACGTATCGAGCCGCTTCTCGGCCTCATCGGCTCCGCCCATCAGCCGGAACAGCGCCTCGGGGTCCTGCTGGCCGAGCCACTGGTACTGCCAGGCGGTGCCTTCCTTGAAGCCCTTGCCGTTCACCACCGCGTCGGTCGGTACGAAACCGCCGTCAGCGGCGCGGACCTGGGGGAACCCGGCATAGCCCTTGGACTCGATGTCCGGATTCCAGATGTGCGCGAATTCGTCACAGCGAGGCCGGAGGGCTTCCGCCTCCGCGACCTTTCCGAGGCCGATGGCCATCGTGCCGAGCGCGCAGTCCGCCAGCGAGTATTCGAGACCGATGGAAGCGGCCTCGCCCGGACTACGCTCGGACGGAATGAATCCCCTGGACAGGTAGTCCGGATTGAACTCTCGCGCCTTGATGTTGGTCGCCGGGGGCGGAACCTCATTGACGTTCTTCCACAGCGCGGCGAACAGCTTGGCGGAGAGTTCGTCATCGAGCAGACCGCGCGAATACAGGGTGACGATGAAGGGCGTCACGGGATCACCACTGGTGGCATTCGTCTCGGCCTGGCCCAGCGACCACCGGGGCACCCATCCGCCCTGTTCATAGATCGCCAGGATCGACCGGGCGATATCGGTCGCGCGTTTCGGTTCGAGAAGCGCGATCAGCTGATTCTGCGATCGGTACGTGTCCCACATCGACAGCATCTGGTAGTAGTCGTCGCCCGGTGCGACCTGGTGCGGCTTGCCGTCGAAGCCCTGGTAGGTGCCGTCCACGTCCTGTGCGACCGACGGGTGCAGCAACCCGTGGTACAGCTCGGTGTAGAAGGTCTTCAGGTCGTCGGTCGAGTCGCTGGACACCCGTACGCTCCGGAGCTGCTTCTTCCACACCGCGTGCGCGTCGTCGCGCACCGTGTCGAAGGACTTCAGCTTCCCTCGGGACCCCCGCCCCTTGGACAGTTCCGCGACGCGGTTCTTCTCCGCGCCCTCGACCGAGGTGTAGGAGACGCCGGTGTGGGTGACGACCGGGGCCTTCCCGCCGGGTGCGAAGGAGACCACGGCGCCGCCCGTGGCAGCGGTTCGCCCGGCGACGGGTACCTTCTCGCCACGGTTCCAGGTGGCGACCGCGGCGACCGGCTCGGAGAACGTCATGCTGAAGTGCAGGGTGTAGCGGCTCGGCCGATTGGCCCCGCAGAAGGAGCCGCTCGTCACCGACCCCTGGATCTTGTCGCCGACGACCTTCACATCGCTCGCGAACGTCTGCCCCCAGACGTCCGTGACATTGACGATCAGCTTGCGGTCCGGCTCACCGTCCGCGTACGTGAACCGGTCGACGCCCGTGCGGGTGGTCGACGTCAGCTCCGCGCGTATGTTGTGCCGTTCCAGCGTCACACCGTAGTAACCGGGCCTCGACACCTCGGTGTCGTGGCTGAACTCAGACATGTTCGCCGAGAGGGATGTGTCGGTCACCGCACCCACGGTCGGCATGATCCGGACCCAACTGCCCGCGGGGCAGCCGATACCGGAGAGATGTACCTGGCTGAAGCCGGTCAGAGTGGTGGCCTCATAGTTGTAGGCGGCATTGCCCACATTCGTGTCCGGACTGTTCTGCACCATGCCGAACGGCACGGCCGCTCCGGGGAAGGTCATTCCCGAAGTGGTGTTGCCGACTCGCGGATTGACGTAGCCAGTCGGATCGGAGACCGCATGCGGCGCGGCACTGGCGGCGGGGACTCCCAGCAGGCCCGCCAAGACCGCCGCGGCGGTCGCCCCCACCGCCGTTCGCCACCGGGTGACGAATCTGGACATGTTGAGCGCCTCCCGATTGACAACGTTGTCTTGGGCTCGGATGCTTACAGCTGCTGTGACTTATGTCAAGAGACCGAACAAAAGCCGGGCCGCGGCCCCGGCGCCGACATCGCTGACGTCCCTGACCGCCCCCATGTCCGCCAACGGGCCGCCGGTCGTGCCGTGGTGGCCGAGGGCCTTCGGGATGACGGGGGCCTTGGCCTGACCTGGGCCCCCGTCCCGTGGAGAACTCCGGGTCACCAGTCGTGGACAGTCCCGTCCCCGAGTCTGTTGACGGGCAGATAGGCCGCCTTGTACGGGTGGGCGGCAGCCAGTTCCTCGTCCAGCTCCACTCCGATGCCGGGCGCCTCGCCAGGGTGCAGGTACCCCTCCGTGAAGGTGTACGCGTGCCGGAACACCTCCTCGGTGAGCGGGGTGTGACCCGAGTACTCCTGTATGCCGAAGTTGTGGACGGCGAGGTCGAGATGGACCGCGGCGGCCATCCCCACCGGGGAGATGTCCTCGGGCCCGTGCACGGCGCTCTTGATCTGGTACTGCGCGGCGAAGTCGAAGAGTTTGCGCAGCGGTGTGACACCGCCGAAGTGCGTGACCGCTGAGCGCACGTAGTCGATCAGCTGCTCGGTGATCAGGGCCTGGTAGTCGTACACGGTGTTGAGGACCTCGCCGATGGCCAGCGGCGTGGTGGTGTGCCGGCGTACCAGTCGCAGGGCCTCCTGGTTCTCGGCGGGGGTGCAGTCCTCCAGCCAGAACGGCCGGTAGGGCTCCAGGTCCTTGCCGAGCCGTGCCGCCTGGATCGGTGTGAGCCGGTGGTGGGCGTCGTGGAGCAGGGGCAGTTCGGCGCCGAACTCCGCGCGTACCGCTTCGAATACGGCGGGCATGTGACGCAGGTAGGCGTCGGTGTCCCAGTCCTCCACCAGGGGGCGGGCCTGCTGATGCGGGACGGGCGATCCGGTGCCGTCCGTACTGGACACGCCGTACACGGCCCGCAGACCGGGGATGCCCGACTGGATCCGGACCGCGGGGTAGCCCTCGGCCAGGCGGGCCCTGACCGAGTCGAGGAGTTCGGGGATGTCACGGCCGTTCGCATGGCCGTAGGTGCCGACGCGGTCCCGGCTCGCCCCGCCGAGGAGTTGGTAGAGCGGAAGCCCGGCGGCCTTGGCCTTGATGTCCCACAGGGCGACGTCGACGGCGGCGATCGCGGCCATCGTCACCGGCCCGCGCCGCCAGTAGGCGCCCCGGTACAGGGACTGCCAGGTGTCCTCGATCCTGTGCGGGTCGAGACCTATGAGGAGTGGGGCCACGTGGTCGGTGAGGTAGCTGACGACGGCGAGCTCGCGGCCGTTGAGGGTGCCGTCGCCGAGGCCGGTGAGCCCCTCGTCCGTCGTCAGTTTGAGGGTGACGAAGTTACGGCCGGGGCTGGTGACGACGACGGTCGCGTCGACGATCTTCATGGATGTTGCTTTCTCTTCCGGGTGCGGGGGTGAGGGGCTGGTCAGCCCTTGGTGGCGCCCGAGGTCAGCCCGGACACCAGGTACTTCTGGCCGAGGACGGCGGCCAGGACGACGGGGACGGTGATCAGGGTGGAGGCGGCCATGAGACCACCCCAGTCGGTGCTCGCGTAGGAGATGAAGTTGAAGAGGGTCACCGGCACGGTCTGGGTGATGTCGTCGGCGAAGACCAGCGCGAACATGAAGTTGTTCCAGCTGAAGACGAAGGCCAGCAGCGAGGCGGTCGCGGTGCCCGGTGCCGCCAGCGGCAGCGAGATGCGCCAGAAGGCACCGAAGGCGCTCAGCCCGTCGGTACGCGCCGCTTCCTCCAGTTCGACCGGCAGCCCCGCGAAGAAGCTGATCATGATCCACATGATGAGCGGGACGGAGACGAACATGTGGCTGAGGATCAGCACGGTGTAGGAGCCGACGAGCCCCAGTTGCGCGAACAGGTAGTACCAGGGCACCAGCAGCGAGATCGCCGGGACGATGCGCGCGACCAGGATGAGGGAGCCTGTGCGGTGCATGTTGAACCGGCCCACGGCCCAGGCGGCCGGTACGGCGATGACGGCGGACAACGCGGTGGATATCACGCCGACGAGCAGGGAGTTGCCCATCGACCGCAGGATCTGCCCGGCCTCGATGATGGTGCGGAAGTTGTCGAGGGTGGGGCTGAACCACAGGCCCACGGACGGGTCGGTCACCTGCACGTTGGTCTTGAACGCGGCGGCGAACATCCACACCACCGGCAACGCGAAGACGAGCGTCACGATCGTGATGGCGGTGCCGCGCAACCAGGACCGGTTCCTGCGACGCGGCGGTCCGGCCGGGCGCCTGCCGGTCGAGCGGGTGACGCGGGTGACGGTGGCACTCATGTGGTCTTCCTTCCGCCCCGGCGGCGCAGCAGCACCACGACAGCGATGATGAAGAGCGTGAACAGGACCAGAACGGCGGCGGCCAGGCCGTACTCCTGGTAGTCGAAAGTGAGCCCGTAGGCGTAGACGTTGAGGGTTTCCGCCTCGAAGTCCGAGCCGCCTCCCGCGCCCTTGGTGGCGTAGAGGATGTCGAAGGTCTTGAGGGCGTCGACGGCGCGCAGTACGAGCGCGGTCGCCAGGGCCGGGCCGAGCATCGGCAGCACGATGTGGCGGAAGCGCTGCCATGCGTTGGCGCCGTCGACGAGCGCGGCCTCCTCGGGCTCCTCGGGGAGGGTGGTCAGGCCGGCGAGCAGCAGCAGTGTCATCATCGGTGTCCACTGCCACACGTCGATGAGCATCAGTGTCGGCAGCGACTGGCCCACCGAGCCGAGGAACTCCTGCCTGGGCAGTCCGACGCCTTCGAGGAGGTGGTTGGCTATGCCGTTGGTGGGATCGAGGATCAGCAGCCACAGGATGCCGATCGCCACCGGAGTGGTGAGCAGCGGAATGATCAGGACGGTACGCACCCAGCGCATACCGCGGAACGGCTTGCGCATCAGCATCGCCAACGCGAGGCCCAGCACCGTCTCCACCAGCACCGCGCCGACCGTGAACACGAGTGTGCGGCGGGCGGCCGGCCAGAACCGGCGGGTGTCGCCGAGGGCATCGGTGAAGTTCCGCAGGCCGATGTGTTTCTTGCCGGCGTTCACCGCGCCGAAGGCGTCGGTCAGGCTGAGGTCGAGTGTGAAGGCCAGGGGGAAGACGATCATCAGGCCCACGAAGAGCAGCGCCGGGGCGAGCATCGTCCACTTCAGGCGCCGGTTGGCCTGCTCGAAGGTGAGCGGCCGGCGCGCACGGGCCGGTCCGTCGCCCGGCGGACGGGAGGCGACAGGGACCGTGGAGGCCTTCGTGAGGGACATCAGGACTCCTTGTGGCGGTTGTCGCGGACCAGGAAGTCGGCGAACTCCGCGTCCGCGTCGCGGGCGACGGGCGGTACGGCCTCGCCGAGGATGCCGGCGACCAGCGGCCGCCCGACGATGTCCCGGGCCCGGCCGACCTGAAGGACGCGGGGCCGGTCATAGCCCAGGCCGCGCTCCGCGTTGAGCCGCATGGCGTCGGCCAGGTCCGGCGGGAAAACGGCGAGCGCCTTCGGATCGGACCACACGGAGGCGCGGGCGCCGGGGATACCGTCCGCCTGGAGCGCGGCGGACATCTCCGGCCCGGCGGCCCACTTGATGAACTGCCAGGCGTCGTCGCGCAGCCGGGAGAACGTGTTGATGCCGAGGCTCCAGGACGGGATGTTGTGCGGCCGGGCGCCGGCCGGTCCGGCGGGGAAGGGGGCGAAGCCGACGCTCTCCCGCACGGTGGACACCTTCGGGTCGAGGAAGCTGCTGTAGATCGCGTCGGCATCGATGTAGAACGCCGCCTTGCCCTGCGCGAAGATCGGCATGGCGCCTTCGAGGCTCATGTTGGTCGCTCCGGGCGGGCCCGTTCTCGCCAGCAGCCTGCCGTAGTACTCGTACGCGGCGAGTGCCTCCGGAGTTCCGATGCCGGACTTGCCCTCCACGACGAAGTCACCGCCGTGCGAGTACAGGAAGCTCGACCACTGGGATACGGCGCCGCTGCGCTGTCCCCGGCCGACGAAGCCGTAGAAGCCCTAGTTCCGCCGCGTGAGTTCCTGCGCGGCGGCCATCAGCGCGTCCAGGGTACGGGGCGGCCCGCCGAGATCGTCGACCATGTCCTTCCGGTAGTACAGCACCGGGCGTTCGGTCACCACCGGGACGCTCAGCACCTTTCCCGCCGTCACGGACGCCTGGCGCGGGGCCTTCTGGAAGTCCGGCCAGGCGAACTCCTCGTCTCCCCCGACCCGGTCGGTGAGGTCGGTGAGCCAGCCGTTGTGCGCGAAAACCAACTGCTCCTGCAGCGCGCGGACCATCATCACGTCCACGTCGGTGCCGGAGGCGTTGAGCTTGACGTTGTAGCTGCTCGCGAGCTGGTCGGCGGTGAGGAGCGTCATCGACACCCGCCGCCCGATCAGCTCCTCGAACTCCTTCGTCCGGCGCCGGATCGCCTGAGACCACACATGGTTGATCGCCATGATCCGCAACGGTGTGTCGGCCGAGGGGGAACCGCCCCGCGCCGAACAGGCACTGAGCACCCCCGCGCCGACGGCCCCGGCGGCGAGCCTGCCGAAGGAGCGCCGGCTCAGGAGCTGGCTGCTCGTGGACATCCTTGGTCCTCGTCTCTCTGCGGTGTACGAACGGCTCTCAGATCACTGGTCCAACTGGTAGGACCAGTTGCGACGGCCAAGACCGTAACAGTGGAAGAGCCATGCCGACCAGCCTCTGACCGCGATTTCCCGAAGCCGCGTGGTGGGTTACGCCCGCCCCCTGGCGCGCTTGGTGGGTTACGCCCGCCCCCTGGCGCGCTTGGTGGGTTACGCCCGGCCCGTGGCGCGCTTGGTGGGCTACGCCCGCCCCGTGGCGCCGCCCCGCCTGGTCTCCGTCTGTCCGAGGAGCGCCTCGATGTGATTGCGTGCCATGATGTCGACCTGAAGGTCGAGATCCGCCCCGTAGGTGCGCAGACCGAGCATCAGGTGCTCCCGCATCCGCGCACAGGCGGCCTCCACGTCCCGCGCCTCGATCGCCTCGAAGATCTCCGGATGGTGCGGAACGCCGGCCTCGCCGATCGACGGGTCGGAGTTCGAGCGCAACATCATCTCGAACATCATCCCGCTGATCGAGGACAGCATGATCCGTAGCACCGGGTTCTTGCTCGCCACCGCGATGGCGTCGTGGAAGCTCATATCGGCCTGCGCCTTGATCACGACGTCGGTCGCCGATTCCATGGCGTCCCGTGCGGACCGCATCGCGGCGATGTCGTGGTCCGTGGCCCGCTCGGTCGCCAGCCGGACGATCTCGACCTCAAGCGGAATCCGTGCCTCGATCAGATGACGGACCGTGGGCCGGCCCGCCCGGTAGAGCGCGTCGTACCCCCGGGCCTGCCCTGAGGTCTGCTCCCGCACGAACGAACCGCGCCCCGGCGCGACCTCGATCAGATGCTGGGCCTCCAGCCGTCGTAGCACCTCGCGCACGACGTTCCTGCTGGAACCGAAGTGGGCGGCGAGCTCGCGCTCCGACGGGAGTTTCGTCCCGACGGCGATCTCTCCGGACCTGATGTCGTGCTCCAGTTGACGCGCGATGCGCTCCGTCAGCAGCCCCCGCTGCGCGGGGTCCGTGACAGGTCCGGACTGCGAGGAGCCCGACGGTGATGAGGGGGCGGGCGGCTGCATAGGGGCAGCGTACAGGCCGGCCCGCCGAGGCTCTCCGGCTGAGCACCGTGGCCGTCGGCCTGCTGACGGCGGCGCTCGCTCATCATGTCGGTGCCGACACCCTCGTACCGGCCTGCTGCCAGGACCTGTCCTGAAGGTCCCGGCTGCCCGGCCCGGCCCTGGTCACCCGGGGCCGGGCCGGATCCGCGTTCAGCCGGTGATCTTGAAGGTGTTCGGTGAGTCGTTCCGCTGTGCCACCTGCCCCGGGAGCAGGTTCTGGATCTTGTTGCCCGTGAACTTCCCCGTGCCGGTGACTCCCGAGTTGATCCAGATTCCCTCCTTCGCCGGCCGGTCGATCGTGTTGTTCGTCAGCGTGACATTGACGCGCGTGCGATCGATGCTGAGCCCGGCCGTGAGCGACCCGCGGATGATGTTGTCGCTCAAGGTGACGTTCGTGAAAGCGTTCGGGAACTGCGAGGTGGCCCCTGGTGAGCCGATGTGGACCCCGTGCCGGACGCCGTTCCAGCCGCCGCCGCCCTGGAGGACGTTTCCGGCGACCGTGGCGGACTCCAGGGGGTGCCCGGAATCGCCGAACACACTGATGTCCAGGGCGTTGTTCGACGACACGCTGTTCACCACGTTGTTCCGCACCTCGACGTTCTTTCCGCCGGCGATCCGGATCCCGTTGGCCCACCAGGGCGCGATCGCGGTGTTGTTGAGGATCTTCGCCCCGGATACCTGGCCGTTCTGTCCGGCGGCGCCGGCGTCCGAGTACGTCGCGAAGGAATCGTCACCGGTGTTCCGGGCGAAGCTGTTACGGACCGTGATGTTGAGGCCGAGCTTCTCCGGGTTCGGCGTGTTGCCGTTGTTGATGTTGAAGCCGTCGCCGTAACTGTCGGCGGTCCGGCTGTTCTGCAGGACACCGTTCGTGCCCGACAGCCAGTTGGAGTCGATATGCCGCGTCCAGAGCCGGTCGATCAGCCAGCCCGTACCGCCGGCGTTGACGCCGTAGTCCGAACCGCCGGTGTCACCGACCCCCCGCCAGATGGCGTTGGTGTCGATCTGAAGGTCCGTCAGCGTGGTTTTCGTGCCCACGACGATCTGCGAACGCCAGGAGTTGGCCGGCAGCGGAACCTTGCGGAACAGGGTGGTGTACCACATGCCGGCACCCTGCACCTTCACACCGGTGAAGTCCAACGGCTTGGAAACCAGGCTGTTCGTCAGGTATTTGCCCTGCGGGATCCACACCGACTTCCCCTGCGAGCGGGCGGCGTTCACCGTGTCCTGGATGGCGACCGTCGAATCCTTCTGGAAGCCGGGGTCCGCTCCGTTGCTGACGACGGAGATCGAGTTCGCCGGCTGCGCCAGTGCGGCACCGACGTTCTCCAGGTCGACGGAGTCGATGTCGTAGACGGCGGCCGTGTTGCCGGCGTCCTTCTTGAGCTGGATGGTGCTGCCCGGGGCGATGGCGGCGCCCGTCACCCGCAGGGGGAATTCGTTGTAGAAGCGGTAGGCCACGCCGCCGGCGCGGGGGTCGTCCGGGTTGGTCGTCGCACCGCGGTAGTTCCACGCCTGCTGCGAGCTGAGGGAGATCGCCTGGCGGAAGGTGCCGTTCACGTACAGGTTCAGCGTCGCGTTGATCCCGCCGCCCCCGGCCGAATCCGGGATCGAGGCGCGGACCACGAGGCTGTTGGCGTTCTTCCCCGTGTTGTTCGTCAGCGTCACGGAATCGCCGTTGGCCTTCAGTTCGACCAGCGCGTACCCCGAGGCCTCGCCCTCCAGGGTGGCCTTGGTCGGGGGCGTCGCGCCGGGGCTGATGGAGCGGACACGGGCGCCGCCGCCGAGCGTCCCGGATTCGGCTTCCACCGTCACGAAGGGAGTGGTGGCCCCGGCCGCGGCGACGATCTGGGCCTCGGACAACGCGGCCGGCCGGGCGTCGGCGGCTGCCAGGGCAACGTTGTCAGGGCGTGCGTCGCCGCTCTGGACGGACACCACGCCCACAGCGAGCAACGCGAGGCCACAGAGGCCGGGCATGATCTTGCGGTACATGTTTTACCCCTTGGTGGGATTGGCGATTGTGCGGGAACCGCCAAACCGCGAGCGGCTACGTGTCCGGGAACGCTCGGACATCAAGGCGGTCGAAAGGTTCCGCCTTCTGTGCCGGCAGCTTGACCATATGGGCGAGATTGAACTTCCCAACTCACGACTCGTCAATAGTCCCAGCACTCACGAGGGCATGCCTGGCCGGAAGGTGCTGCCCGGTGATGCGATTGGTTCTCCCCTCCCTGTGCGCACATCGAGGACGTACGCACAGGGAGGGGAAGAACGGGGGCGCGGATCTCACACGGCGCTGCAGCCACCGTCCACGGGCACGGAAGCGCCCGTCACGAACGAGGATCGGTCGCCGCACAGCCACACCACGGCCTGCGCGATCTCCTGGGGATCGGCGAGCCTGCGCTGGATGGCCCGGCCGACGCTGAGTTCTTCCAGCTGGGGCAGCACGCTGATGGCCTCGTCCATCAGCTCGGTCCTGGTGGCACCCACCATCAGCGCGTTGACCCTGATCCCCCGGCCGCCGTACTCGGCCGCGGCGGCCTTGGTCAGCCCGGCCACCGCGTGCTTGGCGGCGACGTACGGGGCCGCCGCTCCGGTGGCGAACAGCCCTGCCGTACTGGAGGTGTTGACGATCGAGCCGCCGGACCCCTGGCGCAGCATCACGGGGATCTGCTGGCGGAGGCAGTTCCAGACCCCGCGCACGTTGGTGTCCATGATCCGGTCGTATTCGGCCTCGTCCATCTCGTGCAGCGGAGTGCCGAGCGAGCCCCAGCCCGCGTTGTTGAACGCCCCGTCGAGCGAGTCGAACCGGTCCACGGCGAGCGCCACGGCGCGCTCGACGTCGGCGGCGGACCGTACGTCACCCGGTGCCGCGACGGCCCGCCCGCCCGCGTCGTTGATCTCTCCGGTGATCTCACGGAGCCGCTCCTCGCGCCGCGCCATGAGCACGACCGCCGCGCCTTCCGCCGCGAGCAGCCGCGCCGCCGCCTCTCCGATGCCACTGGACGCCCCGGTGACCATGACTGTCTTGCCTGTGAGTGACACTCGTCCCCCCGTACGCAGGAATTCGTATGCAGAATGAATCAAGCCGGAAAGAGTTCCGGAAGGAGCCTAAGGGGAGGCGGTTCGCGTGGGTGTGGCGCTCGCGCGGGCCTCGCCGAACTCCAGGCGCTTCATGACACTGGGCACCGCGATCGCCGGCAGGACGCAGTGCCAGATCTCCTCGATGCGCTGGCGCAGATCACGTCGCCCGCTCTCCAGGCTCGCGTGCATCTGCGCGCCGGTACACGCGTAGACGATGAGGCGGGCCACCGCGTCGATCTGGACACCCACCCTCAGTTCTCGTCTGCGCCCGGCGTCGACGAGATCCTCGGTCATCACCCGCACCCACTGCTGGTGCGAGTTCTCGTCCGGGTCGATGAAGTGCTCCTGGTCCATCACCAGCCGGGCTCCCGCCAACAGCACGGGATCATCGACCAGTTGACGGCCCCAGGTGAGCGTGACGTCGATGGCGTGCTGGATTCCCCTGGACTCGATCGGCGGCACCACCAGGTCGGGCTGGCTGCGGACTATCTCGCGAGCCAGCTCTTCCTTGCTCGGGAAGTGGAAGTACATCGCGCCCAGTGTGAGTCCGGCGCGGTGGGCGATCTTGGCGACACTCGCACCGGCGAATCCGGACTCGGCGAAGACCTCCGCCCCGGCCCGTACCAGAGCGGCCCTGGTGCGCAACGCCCGTTCCTGCTTCAGGCTCCGTCCCGTCAACTGATTGTTCCCCACCATACTCAGTAAAGCCTCGACAAAGAAAAGAATGCTCTCTATTTTATGATGCGGCAGCTGATTCAAGCCAACACGTGACACCGCAAGCCGGCCCGCCGGCACGTGTTGACGTTCCAGTTCCAGCGACATCCAAGGGGGAGAAGTCGCATGGCCTGCAACACCATCCGCTCAGCACCGTCCACACTCGCACCCGAACCCGCGCTCAAGGGGTACGTACGCAAGTCCGCGACCGAGGAGATCCTGGTCCGCGACTGGCGCAACGTCTCCCCCGAGACCCAGATCGTTACCCTGCGGTGGCCTCACACGCACTCTTTCTACACACTCCCCGGGGGTGCCGCCAGCCCTCTGCTCCTCACCGAATGCATCCGGCAGGGGCTCGCCCTGCTCTCCCACACGGTCCATGACATCCCGCTCGATCACCGACTGGGCTGGGAGTACGCCAGGACCGCCGTCGTTCCGGCCGCGTTACGCCCGCGGTCGGGGCCGGTGATCGCGGAGCTGAGGATCACGCACACCACGGTCACGCGCCGCCGCGGCGGCTCGGTGCATCTGACCGCGTACATCAACTCCACCGTCGCCGGTGAGCACTTGGGCACCGGCGAGATCCGTTACACCACGCACCCGCCGGGCATCTACCGCCGGCTGCGCAGGGAGTACGCGGACGCCGGACGGGCCTTCGCCAACGCCCTGCCCCCGGCGCCGCCCGCCGCTCCCGATCTGGTGGGCCGTGATGACGTCAGGGATGTCGTCATCGCACCGACCGGCACCGCGCACCACTGGCAGTTGCGCACGGACACCACGCACTCGACTCTCTACGACCACCCGCACGACCACATCCCCGGGATGGTCCTCCTGGAGGCCGTGTCCCAGGCCGTCCGGGCCGAGTTCGGCGAGCGGGGCCCGGTGGTCCCGCTCGACTTCGACACCGTCTTCTCGCGGTACGTCGAGTTCGACGCCCCGGTCTCGATCGATGTCGCACCGGACAAGCCGGACCTGCTGGGCAGGGACCGGCTCCGAGTGGCAGGGACGCAGAACGGCAGGGAGGTCTTCCGTACCGTGGTGACCTGCGTGCCGGCCGCCGTGCCGGGAGCGGCGCCGCCGCGCGCGACGTAGCCGGGATTCCGGAGGGGGTGCGGCCGGCCGGGGAGGGCCGGCCGCGCCCGCCGGACGGGCCGCCGCGCGGTACCCGCGCGGCTCGCCGTACCGGATCCGCGCGTAGTCTGCCGGGCATGACCGGTGAAAGTGATCTGCGGAAACTGCTGAGCGGTATGCGGCCGCGACTCAACCCGGGCCGCTATGTGTTCACCACCGCCGAAGAGGGTGGTGTGCCCGCCGGTGTCACCCCCGTGGTCACGGTCGCCGAGCAGGAGGGCCTCACGCTGGTGGTACGGCTGGAGGACGCCGATACGGTCGGACTGCCGTACGACTACGTGGCCGGCTGGATCACGTTGCGCGTCCACTCCGCCCTGGAGGCGGTCGGCCTCACCGCCGCCGTCGCCCGGGAACTCGCCGATATCGGCCTGAGCTGCAACGTGGTCGCCGGTTTCCACCACGACCACCTCTTCGTACCGTACGAACGCGCCGCCGAGGCGGTCGCCGCGCTGGAGGCCCTCGCGCACCGGTCCCCATGACCGCGCCGCGCTCCGCGCCGGTCAACTCCCCTGTGGGGCGACGGGCGTCGGGGCCGCCTCGTCGCTTCGGTTCCAGGTCAGACTCACGGAGAAGTTCGCGGCCGTGGCCGTACTGGCGATGACGACATCGGCCTCGGCCGACAGCGACACACCGAACTCCAGCGTGATCTCGTCCGGCGCGTTCGCCATCCCCCGCAGCCGCCCGACGAAGCTCTCCGCCACGGGCCGTACGGTGTCCAGCATCTGGCCGAACGACCGCTCGGCCCGCGCCACGGAGCGACTGCCGCGCCCGACTCGGACGAGGGCTTCGTCCACTTCACGGATCTGCACCCGGATCGTCTCGTCACTGCCGTCACCCAGAGGCACTTCGACGGTGTGAACGGCTCGTTCGCTCATGGCATCCTCCAACGGACGGGAGTGGGAGATCCTAACGAACCCGGCGCCCGGCCGGACCGGTCACCGGGTCACACGCGAGGGGCCTCCGGTGCGGCGGCCTCAAGGTCGGCGACGCTGCCCGACATGATCGTCCGTACATGCTCGGTGATGTGTTCCGCCGGCCAGTCCCACCAGGCCACCGACAGCAGCCGGGCCACGTCCTCGTCGTTGTAGCGGGTACGGATGAGCCGAGCCGGGTTTCCGCCGACGATCCCGTAGTCGGGCACGTCCGTGGTGACCACGGCGCCCGAGCCGATGATCGCGCCGTTTCCGATCCGTACGCCGGGCATCACCGTCGTGCGGTAGCCGAACCACACGTCGTTCCCGACGACGGTGTCACCGCGTCCCGGCAGGCCGGTGAGCAGGTCGAAGTGTTCGGCCCACGAGCCGCCCATGGTGGGGAAGGGGAAGGTCGACGGGCCGTCCATGCGGTGGTTGGCACCGTTCATGATGAACCGGACGCCCGTGCCCAGTGCGCAGAACTTGCCGATGACCAGCCTCTCCGGGCCGTAGTGGTACAGCACGTTCTGTGTCTCGAACGCCGTCGGGTCGTCCGGGTCGTCGTAGTAGGAGTACTCCCCGACCTCGATCAGCGGCGACTTCACCAGCGGTCGGAGCAGCACCACGCGTGGCTGATCGGGCATCGGATGGAGAACGGCCGGGTCGGCGGGCAGTGGCATGACGAACATGTCCTCGCGGGGTGCGTATCGGTATCGACGGGGATCGGGTGTTCGATCCGGTGCCATGATCACACCATGCCGAGCGGGGCCCGCGCTGCGGATCGACGTCACCGACGGGAAACCTGACGGGAAATCGGTACGGACGACGTCCGCGCTGCTGATCTCGCTGGGTTCGGCGTACACCCACGGGCCGGAGTTCTACCGCCAGTGCCTGGCGGCCTACGGCGGCCTGCCCGGCTGGCATGTCGTCCTCCAGATCGGGAAGTACACCGACCCGCGGGACCTCGGCGACATCCCGGCCAATGTCGAAGTGCGCTCCTGGGTGCCTCAGTTGGCGATTCTGGAGCAGGCCGACGCGTTCATCACCCACGCGGGGATGGGCGGCAGCGGGGAAGGGCTGCTCGTCGGCGTCCCGATGATCGCCGTCCCGCAGGGCGCCGAGCAGTTCACCAACGCCGACCGGCTCGTCGAGCTGGGCGTGGCCCGTCGCGTCGACACCGCGGACGCCACCGCCGAGACCCTGCTGACCGCTCTGCGTGAACTCGTCGCCGACCCGGAGGCCGGCCGTCGTTCGGCGCGGCTCCGTGCCGGAGCACGGGCAGAGGGCGGCACCGCGCGGGCCGCCGGTCTCATCGAGGAGTCGCTGGGCTGATCCGCGCCCCGCCGCCGGGCCGGCGCGGGACACGACGGTGGTCAGGCCGCGAGACGCTGTGCGAGTTCGGTCAGTTGGGGCAGTCGCAGCACGCGTCCGCCGGATCCGGGCAAGGGGACGTGCAGAGGTGCGGTCCAGCGGGCGGGGATCGCGTCGAGTCCGTAGTACGCGCCCGCGAGCCCGCCCGTGACCGCCGCGACGGTGTCCGTGTCACCGCCGAGGTCGATCGCGGCGCGCAGCGCCTCCTCGAAGCCGCCCGTGGCGCGCAGGGCCCAGACCGCGGAGCCCAAGCAGGGCCAGACGGCGCCGTTGAACTCGGTGGCCTGATCGGGGTGCCAGTCGGCGGCGAGGACCGTGGCGTATCGCGCGCGGTGGTCCGGGTGGACGAGGTCCAGGACGTCGGCGAGGGCGCCGAGAGGCTCGGCGCCCTCCAGGGTGATCCGGATGAGTGCGTGAAAGACGGCCGTGCCTTCCCAGGCGGCGCGGTCACCATGGGTCAGGGCCGCGATGCGCCGCGCGGCGTCCATGGTGGCCCGCTGCCCGTCCCGGGCGAAGCGGACGGCGGAAGTGGCGGCGCGCATCAGGGAACCGTTGCCCGCCGCGCGCCGGTTGACCTGGAAGTGAACGCCGGCGGCCAGGTCCCAGGGCATGCCGTTGGTGAGGACGTCCTCGGTCTGGAGGCCGATGTCCTTGGGGCCGGACGCCGCCCATCGCTGGAAGCGGGCGAAGATGTCCGGCGGATCCAGTTCGCCTCGCTCCAGCAGCGACTCCCCCACCAGGACCGCCATCTGCGTGTCGTCCGTGGCCTCGCCGGGATCCCAGCCGCCGCCTCCGCACATCTCGCCGCCGGCCCCGGGCGCCGGGAACCGCGCGGAGAACGCTCCCGCCGGCCCGAACTCGAAGGGAGCTCCGAGGGCGTCACCCACCGCCGACCCGATGACCGCGCCGGCGGACCGCTGTGGTCGATTCACTTCGTCAGGGTATCGGCCCGGCGGTCGTACGAACCGACGCCGGCCACGCACGGCTGAGCCGGCGCCGGAGTCAACCCCCGGCCCCCGGCCGTGCGTTCGGTCCTCGTCGCGCGGGCGCACCGCTCTCGGTGGCCGGCCGGCGCCTGGGTCTGCCTCCTGGCGGCCTCAGGGGTCTCCCAGCGGCTCAGGGTCTCCCGGCGGCCTCAGCCCCGCAGGGCGGCCGGTAGGAGACGCCCGGCAGGTACCGGTCCCAGGCCGCCCGGGTGATCGTGGGGCGCGCGGCGGCACACACGCGCGCGCGAGGAGCGGGCGGAAGTCGACCGGCAGGACGCGGATCGCACCGTCGTACGCTCCGGACACCACGGCCCGGCCGCGCGGGTCGAAACGCAGCGCGCCGAGAGCCGTGGTGTATCCCGTGAGGATGGTCCGGGCGGCGGGCCGCCGTGGATCGGTGACGTCCCACAGCCGGAGTGTCCGGTCATCGCTCCCGGTGGCGAGCGCGCGGCCGTCCGGACTGAACGCGACCTCGCCCACGACATCGGTGTGGCCGGTGAGAGCGGACAGCTCCCGGGGGTGCCCGCGGTCCCCGATGTCCCACAGCCGTACCGCGGAGTCCCCGCCCCCGGCGGTGGCCAGGACATCTCCGCGCGGGCCGAAAGCCACCGAGAGCGCGGTGATGCGGTGCGCGCGCCAGCGCGACAGTCGCGTGGGCCGGCCGAGATCGCCCGTGTCCCACAGCTGCACGGTCTCGTCGTCGTCGGCCGTGGCCAGCGTGCGGCCGTCGGGGCTGAAGGCGACGGAGCGGATCGTGTCCTGGTGTCCGCCGAGCGTCGCCCGGCTCGTGGGATGCTCCGGGTCGCCGGTGTTCCACAGGCGTACGGTCCGGTCGCCGCCGGAACTGGCGAGGGTGCGGCCGTCGGAGCTGAAGGCCAGGGAGCGTACCGCGCCGGTGTGGCCGTCGAGAGTGGCCAGCAGCGCAGGCCGCTTCCGGGCGGAGATGTCCCACAGCCGGACCCTCCGGTCGTCCCCGGCCGTCGCCAGGATCTTCCCGTCCCGCCGCATCGCGACGGAGCGGACGAAGGTGCCGGAGACGCCGAGCGTGGCCAGTTGGACGGGCCTCCGGGGATCGCCGATGTCCCAGAGCCGTACCGTACGGTCGCCGCCGGCCGTGGCCAGGAACGACCCGTCCGGGCCGATCGCCAGTGAGACCAGCTCGCCGGAGTGGCCCACCCAGGAGGGCATGAGCGTGCTGACCAGGCTGTCGCGCGTGTGTGTGGTGGGGGCCAGCCGGTGTGCGGCCAGGCCGATCTGCACGGCCAGGGCGGGATCCTTGTGGAGGAGTTCGGTGGCTCCCTCCGCCGCGTTCGCGGCGATCGCGCTGTTGCGCTGCCGGGTGACCTCCTCGTTCGCGCGGACGGCGTAGACGGAGGTCGCGGTCGTCAGGGTCAGCAGGACCGCGAGCAGGGTGACCAGGAGCCGCAGCCGCCGGGCCCGGCGCAGGGCGATGGTGGTTTCGGCGGCCTCGGCGGCCAGGCTGGCGTCCAGGAACGCGCGCTCCCGTACGGTGAGCCCGCTGTCACCGTCGCGCGCCAGTTGCCCCGCCGTGGCGAGACGCGTGCCGCGATAGAGCGCGCCGGGATCGCGGTTGAGTGACTCCCACGTCCCGGCCGCCTCGGTGAGCTGGCGGTGGGCGCGCAGGCGTTCCCGGTCCTGGGCCAGCCAGCGGCGCAGCCGGGGCCAGCCGCGGATCAGCGCCTCGTGCGTGACTTCCAGACGCCCGCCGTCGAGGGTGATCAGACGTACGGCGACGGCCCGGTCCAGTACCGCCGCGGTGTCCTCGTCCGGGTCCAGTTCCGCGCGCGTGATACGGCGTTTGGTGTCTTCCGTGCCTTCGCCGAGGGCGGTCAGGCGCAGGAAGAGGTGACGGGCGACCGCCTGCCGGCCGGGGTCGAGTGCGGCGTAGAACGCCTCCGCCGTCTGTGCGAGCGAGCCCTCGATGCCGCCGGCCGCCTGGAACCCGGTCAGTGTCAGCACATTGCCCCGCCGGCGGCGCCAGGTCTCCAGCAGGGCGTGCGACAGCAGGGGCAGGACCGCCACCTGCCCCTGGGCCTGCGCCGTCAGCGCCGTGAGCAGGGGGCCCTCCACCCGGCATCCCACCTGGGCGGCGGGCCGCACGATGGCGCGGTGCAACTCGTCGGCGCTCATGGGTCCGACGGTGAGCTGCGCGTCGCGCAGCGCCGCGGCCAGTTCCGCGTACTCCGCGCAGTGCGGGTAGAAGTCGGTGCGTACCGCGATCACCACTCGGCAGCGGCTGCTGGGCGCTCGTGCCGCGGCGACGAGCGCGGCGATGAACCCGCTCCGCTCCTCCTGGCCGCGGCAGACGGTGAAGACCTCTTCGAACTGGTCCACCACCAGCACGACTTCACCGTCGTCGCCGCGCTGGAGGGCGATCTGACGCACCGTCCGGTGCAGATTGCCGGGGTCCGCGGTGAATTCCGTGTAGAGCCGGGCGGCGGTGGACCGGGCGGGATGGGCGAGCTGGATGGCGGTCTCCTCCAGGGGATGCGGCCCCGGAGTGAGCGTGATCACCTGGCAGCGGTCGTTCCCGGCTCGTAACCGTGCCAGCAGGCCCGCGCCCAGCAGGGAGGACTTGCCCGACCCCGAGGCGCCGAAGACCGCCAGGAACCGCTGGGTGGCCAGGCGCGTCATCACCTCGCCGACCAGGGCCTCACGGCCGAAGAACCACGTGGAGTCGTCGGGCCGGAAGGCCGCCAGGCCCACGTAGGGCGCTTCCGCGCGGTCCGCCGTCGCGGCTTCGTCCTCGTCCGCGGCGCTCTCGGCGGCGAGTTCGGCGGCGACGTCGTGCCAGCGCCGCGCCCATCGCGTCTCGTCCCCACCGCAGGCGCGCACATAGGCCAGGGTCACCGCGAGCGTCGGCAGCCGCCGGCCCGCCGCGGCCCCGGAGAGTGTGGCGATGGAGTAGTGCGCGCGGGTCGACAGAATCCGGTAGGCCGGCTTTCCGGCCTCGTCGCGCAATCGGCGGAGATCCGCGGCGAACCGCAGAAGTGCCCCGTCCCCCGCCGCGAGCGGCGTCTCTCCCCGTGGCACGTGCCCACCCCCTGTCGATCACGACGATTGTTCAGTATCCGTTTGTTCACCACCAGATCGTTGAAACCGAACAACTTTCCGACTGTTACACCTGCTCGGCGAGGCGGGCTCCACGCCTCCACCGACTCGTGATTCCGACCCGACGTTCCGACAGCGCTGAGGTGCGCCGATGGATTTCCGTGTCCTGGGCCCGATCGAGGCGTGGCGGGACGGACGTCGGTGCCGATCGGCACGGCCTCCAGAACACGTGCCTGTACGTCCTCGACAGGTCCGGTGCCCCCGTGGCCCCGGGAGAGCCGGGCGAACCGCACGCGGGTGAGGCGCGCGCCATCGCGCTCTCAACCCTTGCCTCCCTGTCCGGGTCTCTTCCCGGGGAAGGCGGTCCACGGCGATGAGGAGCTGACATGGCGGCACGACGGCACAGGACGCGTACGGGTGTGGTGGGCCTCGCGGTGGCGGCGCTGGCAGCCACCGCGTTCACGGTCCCCGCCCAGGCGTCACCGAGCGGCGCCGGACACGCGGCGGGCCGTACGGGGCACGAGGAGACCCGTCGGGCGCTGGACGCCATCGTGCGGGACGGCATCCCCGGAGTCGCGGGCCAGGCGCGGACCGGTGGCAGCGTCTGGAAGGGGGCGGCGGGCGTCGGCGACCTCAGAACCGGCGCGCCGCGCCGGGCCGACGACCGGTTCCGCATCGCCAGCATCACCAAGACGTTCGTGGCGACCGTCCTGCTCCAACTGGAGTCGGAGGGACGGCTCGACCTCGACGACACGGTGGAGACCTGGCTGCCCGGGGTGGTGCGGGGCCATGGCCACGACGGCCGGAGGATGACCGTACGGCAGCTGCTCAACCACACCAGCGGCGTCTTCGACTTCATCGACGACCCGGCGTACGCGGAGAAGTACATCGTGCCCGGCTTCCTCAAGAACCGCTACAGGACGAGGACTCCGCAGGAGGCGGTGGACGCCGCCATGGCCCACGCGCCGGCCTTCGCGCCCGGGAGCCGGTACGCGTACTCCAACACCAACTATGTGCTGGCCGCACTGATCATGGAGCGGGTCACGAGAAGGACCTATGAACACGAGGTGCGCACACGGATCATCGAGCCGCTCCGGCTGCACGCCACCGTCATGCCGGGCGACAGCTCGCTGATGCCGGGGCCGAGCGGCCGGGCGTACTCGAAACTCGGCGAGGACTCCGCCGGGGCCACGGTCCACGACGTCACCCACCAGAACGCGTCCCAGACCTGGGCCGAGGGCGACATGATCTCCAGCGCGGGCGATCTCAACCGGTTCTTCAGCGCCCTGTTGCGCGGCGAGCTGCTGGCGCCGGAGCAGTTGAAGGCGATGAAGACGACGGTCTTCGACTCCGGCTACGGTCTCGGCATCGAACGGCTCACGGCGGGCTGCGGGGCTCAGCTCTGGGGCCACAGCGGCGGCTGGATCGGCTCGCTCTCCTTCGCGGTGACGACCGAGGACGGCGACCACTCGTTCGCCGTCAACCTCAACGGGGACTGGTCCACCGCCGGTCTGGGACAGGTGGTGGACGCCGAGTACTGCGGCACCGCCGGATGACAGGCCGCCGTCCGGCTTCCGGCTTCCGGCTTCCGGCTTCCGGCTTCCGGCTTCCGACGGGACTGACGCGGCCGTGTGGCGGCGCGCGGGTGCCTGTCCGATACTCGGGACCGGAATCCGGTCCGCGTGCAACCGTCTCGCAACGTCGAGGGGAGTTGACTGAGTCCCTGGAGGTGCGGACCGATGACCGACGCCGGCGGAGAGACGAGGGACGAGCAGACTTCCCCCCGAGAACCACGCGCGCCCGTGGAACCACGGGACTCCCCTGAACCGCTGGAATCCCGCGAGCCGCCGGAGCCGCGCGTCGAGGTGACCGCCGCGGCCGCCGAACTCCTCCGACGGCTGCGGGCGGACCACGGGCCGCTGATGTTCCACCAGTCGGGCGGCTGCTGCGACGGCAGCGCGCCGATGTGTTACCCGGACGGTGAATTCCGTACCGGCGGCTCCGACGTCCTGCTCCAGTCCCTGGAGATCGAGGGAGTCGCCGAGCCGGTGCCCTTCTGGATGTCGGTGAGCCAGTACGAGGTGTGGCGGCACACCCGGCTCATCGTCGATGTGGTGAAGGGACGCGGCAGCGGGTTCTCCCTGGAGGCGCCCGAGGGGGTGCGCTTCCTCATCAGGTCGCGGCTGGTGGGGACATAGGCCCCGGGAGACGCGGGCGGACCGGTCAGGGGCGGAGGCCGCTGACCACGCCTGCCGTGGTGGAGATCCCGTTCGCGATGGTCGGCGCCATGCTCGTGCCCGCGAGGAAGAACCCGAGCAGGACGCAGACCGTCGCGTGTGAGAACTTCAGTCCCCCATTGCGCAGGAAGACCACCGCGAGGATCACCAGAAGCAGAATCACTGAGATCGAAATAGCCATCGAGAACCTCCTCCGCCGCACCGGATCGCGGCTTTCGGCCGCCAGTGTGGCGGAGGAGGAGGCCGGGTAGGCCGACTGGCGTGTCCGCCGTACGGGTGGTTGCCCTCGGGGCCACCCGCCACGCGCTACGAACGGTGCCGGCGGAGGAAGCGTTCGAGGCCCGCAAGGTCATCCGAATTGAGGTGATCGACCCCGGCAGCCAGCAACTCGGTCCAGACGGCGTCCCGCGCGGGCCCCGGCAGATCGGGCGTGCTCCAGAAGCGCACCCGCTGACCGTGCGCGTGCGCGGTGTCGACGACACGACGCAGCTCCGCGCGCTCGGCGGCGGGGAACGCGCCCACGCCCTGCCAGCTGAAGCTCTGGGTCCAATTGCCGCTGATGAGCGGGACGAAGGAGGCCGGGGCCGCCGTCCCGAGGTCATCGAGCCGACCGTCGTAGAAGGCGTACCGTACGCGCTGTGCCTCCATCGGAGCACGGGCCGCGCGGTCGCCGGAGATGACGGGGGTGACCGCGCCCGCGCGCACCGACCCGTTGGCGTAGCGGCTCAGTATCGAGCGGTAGCGGGTCAGTTGGCGGTGCAGCTCCGCGTAGGCGGCGACGCCGTCCGCCTTGATGTCGATGAGCAGCTGCACCGGCCGGTGGTAACCCCGGTATACGGAGCCGTGGTTGGCCCGCACCCGTGCCAGGAGGGGATCGAGGTAGAGCCCGCGGAGGGTGCGGGAGGGGTCGAGTTCGGTGGCCTCGTGGGCGACCAGCAACTCGCCGTCGACCAGGAAGACATCGGCTTCCACGCTGGTGAAGCCGTGCGACAGGGCGTCGAGCAGCGGGCGGGGGTGCAGATAATCGTTGTGGGCGTGAGCCTGGCGCAGCGGCCGGGGGCCGTTGTCGCCGCGCTCGGTCCGCGAGGCCGCCTGCGCGTACGCGGGTGCCGCGACGGCTCCCGCGAGTGCGGCGGCGAGCGTACTGACGGCTCTGCGGCGGGTGGTGAGGGCCATGATGCCTCCGGGGGACGCGTTGGGGCGCGAGGGTGCGGTGGGGCGCGAGGGGTGCTCGGTCGGGCGGATGCGGGCTCGGATATGTCCGGGTGTGCTCGGGTGTCGGCTCGGGTGTCGGCTCAGTTGTGAACTCGGCTGTGGGCTCGACTGTGGGCTCGGCTGTGGGCTCGGTCCTGGCGAGTATCCGCCCTGTCATGGCCCGGCCGGTATCGTCCTACGCAGAGTTCGCCGACCCGCCATCCGCGCTTCAGCCGGTACCGGCGATCTCCGTCCAGCGGACCGTACGGTCGCACCAGCGCTCCAGCAGCACGCGGTCGTGGCCGACGGCGAGGAGGCCGGCGCCGTGCTCGCGCCGGTACTCCTCCACGACGGCGACCAGCGCGGCCGTGGTGGAGGCGTCGAGCATCGCGGTCATCTCGTCGCAGACCAGCCAGCGCGGACGCAGCACCAGCGCGCGGGCCAGACAGGCGCGTTGCAGCTGGCCGTCGCTGACCTCGTGCGGGCGGCGGCCCAGCAGTTCACCGGTGAGTCCGACCGTGCGGGCCAGCTCGCCGACGCGCGAGGCGAGATCCGTCCGGCGGCCGGTGGCGCGCAACGGTTCGGCGATCAACTCGCTGAGCCGCAGCCGGGGATCCGCCGACAGCCGTGGCTGCTGGAAGACCACGCCGATCGCGGTCCGCTGCTCGCGCGGTGCCCGATGGCGCCAGCCGGCCACCCGTTGGCCGTCGACGGTGACCGTGCCCGCGTCGGGCCGGTGCAGCAGCGCCGCGACCCTGGCGAGGGTGGACTTGCCGCAGCCGCTGGGGCCGAGCAGCCCGAGCGACGCGCCGGGCGCGAGGGTCAGGGAGGCGTTCCGTACGACGGGGGCGCGCCGCTCGTATCCGGCGGTGATGGAGCGGAGTTCAAGCACGGACGGTCTCCTCGGCGCTCTCGTCGGGTCGCTCGTGAGGGCTCTCTCCAGGTCGCTCCTCGGATCGCCCTTCCGGTCTTTCGTCGGTGCTCTCCCGGGCGTGGTGGCAGGCGAGCCCTTCCGTGAAGCGCGGTGGTGTGGCGCAGAGATCGGTGGCGCGCTCGCAGCGGGGCGCGAACGCGCAGCCGGCCGGCAGCTCGCCCAGCTCCGGGGGCAGCCCGGGGATGGGGATGAACGCGCGTTCCGGCAAGGCGTTCAGCAGTCCGCGCGCATAGGGGTGACGCGGTCCCGGCTCCCCGAAGAACCTCCGCGCGTCGGCGAGTTCGACGATCCGTCCGGCGTACATCACGGCGACGCGGTCGGCGATCCGCTCGGCCGCGGCCAGATCGTGGGTGATCATCAGCAGGGCGCGGCCCTCGTCGGCGTGCCGGCGCAGTTCGTCGGCCGTACGGTTCACGAGATCGCGGTCGAGTCCGGTGGTCGGTTCGTCGGCCAGCAGCAGCGGGGCGTCGCCGATCAGGGCGAGCGCGGTCGCGGCGCGCTGGGCGAGACCGCCGGAGAGTTCGTGCGGATAGCGGTCGAGATGGCCGGCGGGAAAGGCCGCGCGGTCGGCGGCGGCCTCGGCGGCCCGGTGGAGTTCCCGTCCGCGCGTGCCGGTCAGTTCCCTGACGGTCTCCTCCAGTTGGGCCCGTACCGTACGCACGGGCGTGAGATGGGCCGCCGGGCTCTGCGGTACGAGGCCGACACGCCGTCCCCGTACCGTCCGCGCGAGCGTGCGCTCGTCGGCGGCGAGCAGGTCGATGCCGTCGAGGACGGCGGAGCCGGTGGTCTGCGCGTTGCCGGGCAGGAGTCCGAGCAGGGCGGAGGCGAGGACGGACTTTCCGCAGCCGCTCTCACCGACGAGGGCGAGGCACTCCCCCGCCGCGAGATCGAAGCCGGCGTCGGTGACGGCGGCGATGTGCCGGCCGCCGCGCATCCGGAAGCGGACGCCGAGCCCGCGTACGGAGAGCACGGGCGGCGCCGGCTCGTCAGGCCTCGCGGAAGCCGCCGGGCCGGCGGAGCGCAAGGGCTCGACGGGCTCCACGGACTCGGCGGGACCGGTCCGCGGGAGGGCCGGGGACGGCGTGTTCACAGCATCAGCTCCGATCGGCGGCGCGGATTGATCCGTTCCCGCCAGGCGCCGGCGAGACCCGCGAGTGCGAGGGTCGGGACGATCAGGAACAGTCCGGGGAAGAGCGTCGGCCACCAGTCACCCGCCAGCAGTGAACCGCGCGCGGTCTGCACCAGGTTGCCGAGACTCGCCTGATGGCTGGGCAGGCCGAGCCCGAGGAACGAGAGCGCGGATTCGTGCCACATCGCGTGCGGCACCATCAGTACGGCGGCGAGTCCGGCCTGCGGCATGACGCCCGGCAGGAGATGGCGGCCGATGACGCGCCGGCGTGACGCGCCGCCCGAGATGGCCGCGTCGATATACGGGCGCGCGCGCAGCGAGAGCACTTCCGAGCGGACTATGCGGGCGGTGGAGAGCCAGTGGGTGAGTGCCACGGACACGATCACCGGCCACACGCCCGGCCGGAACATGGCGACGATGAAGATGCCGAGCAGCAGATGCGGTACGGACGAGAAGGTGTCCACGAGCCGCATGACGATCCGGTCCGTCCAGCCGCCGAAGGCCGCCGCCGCCGCGCCGACCGCCGTACCGATCACGGTGGCGACGAGCGCCGCGACGAGTCCGACGAGCAGCGAGACGCGCAGTCCGTAGACGCAGCGCAGCAGCAGATCGCGGCCGACGTCGTCCGTGCCGAACGGGTGTGCCAGGGACGGCGCCTGGAGCTTTCTGGCGAGGTCGACGGCCTGCTGGTCGAGGGGGACGAGCAGCGGGACGACGAGTACGGCGAGCGCCACGGCCGCCACGATGGAGCCCGAGACACGGACGCGGACCGTGCGCGTCGAGCGGCGGGTGCGCCCGTGCGAGCGCCAGACCGGCGTGCCGTTGTCCGGGCCGGTGCCGGTGTCCGGGCCGGTGGTGGTGTCCCGGCCGGTGGTGGTGTCCCGGCCGGTGGTGGTGTCCCGGCCGGTGGTGGTGTCCCGGCCGGTGGTGGTGTCAGCCATCGAAGCCCACTCTCGGGTCGGCGAGTCCGTAGAGCAGATCGGAGAGCAGGTTCCCGATCAGCACGGCGGCGGTGGCGAGCACCGTGAGGGCGGCGAGCAGCGCGAAGTCCACGGAGGTGGCCGCCTGCACGGTGGCGGCGGCGATTCCGGGCCAGCTGAAGACCGTCTCGACGAGCAGCGCGCCGGTGATGAGTTCGGGCACCCGGGAGCCGATGAGGGTGAGCATCGGCAGCATGCCGGAGCGCAGGGCGTGGCCGAGCAGTACGGTGCGTTCGCTCAGCCCGCGGGCGCGGGCACCGCGTACGGGGTCCTCGGCGAGCGCGTCGGTGACCCCCTGGCGTACGTAGAGGAAGAACCAGGGCAGCTGGGAGATGCCCAGCACGGCGGCGGGCAGCACCAGATGCGACGCGACCTGCCCGAAGGTGACGGTGTCGCTCGCCGCGTCCGTGAGCCCGCCCGCCGGGAGCACGCCGAGCGTGACCGCGAAGAACCAGATCGCGAGGAGCCCGAGCCAGAAGGCGGGTGCGGCCTCCAGCATGTACGCCGCCGAGCCCGCGCAGCGGTCGAGCGGGCCACCGGGCCTGCGCGCGGCGAGCACGCCGAGGGCGGTGCCGAGCAGGACGGCGACGGCGAACGCGGTGACGGCGAGCAGCGCGGACCAGCCGATCCGCTCGCCGATCACGGCGGAGACGGGCGCGCGCAGTACGGAGGAGTCCCCGAGGTCACCGGCGAGCGCGTGGGTCAGCCAGTTCCACCAGCGGTGGACGAGTGGCTGATCCACTCCGAGGTTGACCCGGAGCTGGTCGAGGTTCTCCTGCGAGGCGGTGAGGCCCGCGGTGCCCGCGTAGGCCTTCACGGGGTCGAAGGGCGAGGCCGCGGCGACGGCGAACACGCCGAAGGTCACCACGAGGAGGACCGGGGCGGCGAACAGCAGCCGCCGCCCCGCCATCCGTCCCATCGCCCCCCAGGGGAGGCGGCGGCTCATTTCTTCGGCGTCCAGTCCTCGATGTTCCACCAGGGGCCGGACGCGAGACCGTGGTCGTGCGGCTCGGTCTGGGTGGAGAGCCCGTCCCAGCGGTCGTTCACCACGTAGAGGTGGTCGATATGGGTGAGGAAGGTGTACCCGGGGTTCTTCACCAGTTCGCGCTGGACGGTGTCGTACGCGGTCTTGCGGGCGGCCGGTTCACCGCTCTCGCGGCCCGCGTCGAGGGCCCGGTCGACGGCCGGGTTGTCGTACCACGCCATGTTGTTGAAGCCGTCGCCCGCGAGCGTGGACTTGAGCAGGGTGTACTGGTCGAAGTCCGGGTCGCCGGGCGAGCCGCCGCCGGCCAGGACCGCGTCCTGCCTCATCCGCGGTTCGATGACCTCCCAGGTGCCCGCCTGGGTCGTGATGTCGATGCCCGCCTTCTTGGCGTCGGAGGCGTAGGCGAGGGCGTGTTCCTGGCGGAGCTTGTCGCCGGTGAGGTACCAGAGCGGGAAGGCGGCGCGCACCCCGTCCTTGACGCGGACGCCGTCCTTGCCGGGCTTCCAGCCCGCCTCGTCCAGGATGCGCCGGGCCCCTTCGAGGTCGTAGCGGCGTTCGGTGCCGCGGGCGAACCATTCGCTGCCGGTGGGGACCGGGCCGTAGGCAGGCTTGCCCGCGCCTTCGAGGATCCGGTCGACCATGGTCTCGCGGTCGACGGCGATGTCGAGGGCCCGGCGGACCGCGGTGTCGCCGGTGACCTTGTGGTGGGTCGGCAGGGTGACGGTGCGGTAGTCGTAGGTCGTGGCGTCGTAGGTCTCGCGGCCGCTGTCCTCGGCGAATCCCTTGGCGAGGTTGGGCGGCAGGATCGCGCCGTCGAGTTCGCCGGCCCGCAGCCTGGTGGCGCGGACGTCGTCGTCCTTGATGATCGCCATGGTGAACCTCTTCACCTCGGGCGCGCCGCCCCAGTAGTCCGGGTTGGCCTTGAAGCTGATCTTCTCGCCCTTCGACCAGCCGGTGAGGAGATAGGGGCCGGTGCCGACGGGCTTCGTGGTGAACGGGCCGGTGTTGACGTCCTGTTCGCCCGCGATGTGCGCGGGCGCGATGGGCAGGACGGTCCGCCGGTCGAACGGCGCGTAGGGGTACTTCAGGGTGAAGACGACGGTGTGCTCGCCCCGGGCGGTGATGTCCTTGACGGCGTCCAGCTCGGTCCTGGACGGGTTGTTCGTCTTCTCGTCCAGGATGGTGCGGTAGGTGAAGACGACGTCCTTGGCGCCGAAGGGCTTGCCGTCGCTGAACTTCACCCCCTCGCGCAGCCGGTAGGTGTAGGTCAGCCCGTCGTCGCTCACCGTCGGCAGGGCGGTGGCGAGCGCGGGCCTGAGCCGCATCTCGCCGTCGTACGCGAGCAGCCCGTCGAAGATCTTGGAGTTGCCGTCCTTGCCGTAGCCGAGGAGCGGGCTGAGGCTGTCGGGTTCGTAGGCGATACCGACGACCACCGAGTCCTTCGCCCCGCCGCCCGTGCCCGAGCCGCCCGGGTTCGAGCAGGCCGCCGCGGTGAGGGCCAGTGCTCCGGCCAGCACCGCGGCGGCCGTGCCGCGTATCGATCGGGCCGTCATGCGTCCACCCCTATTGAAGATCATCTGTTATTGCGATCGATTCGCAATTAAACAGCACGTAAAGGGGTGCTTGTCCAGACGCGGGCTACCGGGGTCCGGGCAGATCGACGAGCGCGGCCAGCGTCTCCTGGTGCCTCCCCCGCGAACCGAAGGCGATCTCATCGGACTTGGCACGCTTGAGATACAGATGCGCGGGATGCTCCCAGGTCATCCCGATCCCGCCGTGCAACTGGACGCACTCCTCGGCCGCGTGGACCGCGACCCGCCCGCAGTACGCCTGCGCGAGAGCCACGGCGAGCGGGGCCTCCGGGCTGCCGGTGGCCAGCGCGTCGGCGGCGTTGCGGGCCGCCGCGCGGGCCGAGACGACCTCCAGCCACAGCTGCGCCATCCGGTGCTTGAGCGCCTGGAAGGACCCGATCGGCCGGTTGAACTGCGTGCGCTCGCGGGTGTGCCGGACGGTCTCCTCCAGACACCACTCGGCGACACCGAGTTGCTCGGAGGCGAGCAGCCCCGCCCCGGCCAGCAGTCCGCGGCGTACGGCGGCCTGCGCCGCGGGCGCCCCGGCGAGCCGGATCCCGGCGGCGGGGTCGACGGTGACCGCGGCGAGCGGGCGGGTCAGATCGAGCGGGGTGAGCGGTTCGACGGTCACCCCGGGCGAGGCCGTCTCGACCGCGTACAGCCCGTCGTGACGCACCACGAGCAGGACATCGGCGCGTACGGCGTCGGCGACTCCGCTCACCGTTGCCGCGCCGGCGGGGAGCGGCCCGTCCGGGGCGGTGGACAGCGGCACCGCGAGCACCGCGACCCGGTGGCCGTGGGCGAGCGCGGTGAGCAGGCCCGCGACATCCGTGTTCCCGGTGCTCTCCCCGTCGCAGGCGAGCAGTGTCCCGGTCGCCACCACGGAGCTGGTGAGATACGGCGCGGCCGTGACGGCGCGGCCCAGCTCTTCCAGTACGACCGCCGCCTCGCGATGGCTCGCGCCCTGGCCGCCGAGCTTCTCCGGGACGAGCAGCCCGGACGCGCCGATCCCGGCGGAGAGCGAGGTCCACAGCTCGGGATCGTACGGATCGCCCGCTTCGGCGCGCAGGAGCGCCGCCGGTACATCGGCGCGGTCGGTGAGCAACGACCGTACGGCCGCGCGCAGATCGTCCTCGGTGTCCGAGTAGAGCAGATCGGGGGAAGCGTCGGTCATCGGGCCAGGTCCTTCCAGGCGACGTCCTTGTCGTTGCGCGGTTCCGAGGGCAGGCCGAGCACGCGCTCCGCGACGATGTTCAGCAGCACCTCGCTGGTACCGCCCTCGATGGAGTTGCCCTTCGCGCGCAGATAGCGGTAACCGGCGTCCCGTCCGGTGAAGTCGACCAGCTCCGGCCTGCGCATGGTCCAGTCGGAGTACAACAGGCCCTCCTCCCCGAGGAGTTCCACCTCCAGACCGCTGATCTCCTGGTTGAGCCGGGCGAAGGCGAGCTTCATCCCGCTGCCCTCGGGGCCCGGTTGCCCGGCGACGAGCTGCTGACGCAGCCGTTCCGCGGTCAGCCGCGCGACCTCCGCCTCCACCCAGAGGGTGAGCAGCCGCTGGCGCAGCTCATGGGTGCGCAGCTCGGGCCGCTCGCGCCAGGTGCGGGCGACCGTACCGATCATGCCGCCCTCACGGGGCAGCCGGGCGCCGCCGATGGAGACGCGCTCGTTCATCAGGGTGGTCTGGGCGACCTTCCAGCCGTCGCCGATTCCGCCGAGGCGGTGCGCGTCGGGGATGCGTACGCCGGTCAGGAAGACCTCGTTGAACTCGGCCTCGCCGGTGATCTGGCGCAGCGGCCGTACCTCGACACCCGGGTCGGTCATATCGCAGAGGAAGTAGCTGATGCCCCGGTGCTTGGGCAGACCGGGATCGGTACGGGCGATGAGGATGGCCCAGCGGGCGACATGGGCGCTGGAGGTCCACACCTTCTGCCCGTTGACGATCCAGTCGCCGGAGGCGGAGTCACTGTCGCGCACCGCGCGGGTCCCGAGCGCGGCCAGGTCGGAGCCGGCGCCCGGCTCGCTGAACAGCTGGCACCACACTTCCTCACCGACCCACAGAGGCCGCAGGAAGCGTTCCTTCTGCTCCTGGGTGCCGTAGCGGAGGATGGTCGGCGCGGCCATGCCGAGGCCGATGCCGATCCGGCGCGGGTCGTTGTCGGGGGCGCCCGCCGCGGCCAGCTCGGCGTCCACGACGGCCTGGAGGGAGCGCGGCGCGCCGAGCCCGCCGAGCCCGGCCGGGTAGTGCACCCAGGCGAGTCCCGCGTCGAAGCGCGCCTTGAGGAAGTCGGTGCGGTCGGTGGTGGCCGGTGGCCGGGCGGCCAGCAACTCCCTGGTCAGAGAGCGCAGTTCGGCGGCGCCCGTCATCGGGAACCGCCCTCGGGGAGGACGACCACGCGTCCGGTGGTGATGCCGTCGGCGACCCGCTGGACCGCGTCGGCCGCGTCCTTCATGGCGACCCGCTCGCTGATGAGCGGCTTGATCGCGCCCCGGGTGGCGAGTCCGGTCAGCTCCCGGTGGCAACGGGCCACCGCCGCCGGGTCCTTGGTGTTGTAGAGGCCCCAGTGCAGGCCCATGATCGAGTAGTTCTTCACCAGCGCGTGATTGAGGGCGGCGGTGGAGATCGCGCCGCTGGCGAAGCCCACGACCACGATCCGTCCCTCGAAGGCCACGCACTTGGTGGACTTGGTGAAGGCGTCGCCGCCCACCGGGTCGTAGACGACATCCGCGCCCCTGCCGCCGGTGGCCTCCTTGACCGCGCCGACGAGGTCGTCCGCACGGCGGTCGATCACCAGGTCGCAGCCCAGCTCCCGGGCCACCCGCGCCTTGTCCTGGCCCCCGACGACACCGATGACGGTGGCCCCGGCCGCCTTTCCGAGCTGTACGGCCGCGCTGCCGACGCCGCCGGACGCCGCGTGGACGAGGAGCGTTTCCCCGGGCTGGAGCCGCGCCCGCCGGTGCAGTCCGAACCAGCCCGTCTGATACCCGACGTGCAGGGCCGCCACCTCGGCGTCGTCCAGCGCCTCGGGCGCGGGCAGCAGCGCGGCGGCGTCGGCGACCACGTACTCCGCCAGTCCGCCGTGGGGAAGCGCCGGTGTGGCGATGACCCGGCGCCCGTCCTCCGTCTCGCCGCAGATCTCCACGCCCGGAGTGAAGGGCAGCGGCGGCCTGACCTGGTACTGCCCCCGGCAGAGGAGGGCGTCCGGGAAGTTGATGTTCGCCGCCCGGACCAGCAGCGGGACCTGTCCCTCGCCGGGCACGGGACGCGCCACCTCTTCGAGCCGCATCACCTCGCCGGGCTCGCCGTTCCGGTGCACTCGCCATGCCTGCATTCGGGGCCTCCACACACGATGGGCTGTACCGCACTCGTGCGCATACTAAGCAGTCGCTTGCCTCGCTGGGAACATCCCGCCCGGAAGCACCCTCCCTCGGAATCCGCTCGGAAACCGCCCGGCGTCCGCTCGGAATCGGCTTGGAAACCGCCCCTCAGGACACCTTCGGCCGTGCCCTCACATGCATCCGCTCGCCCTGCGGCCCGAACAGGCTCAGGAACTCCACCGGCGCGTCCACGGCCGACCCGAACCAGTGCGGTACATGCGTGTCGAACTCGGCCGCCTCCCCCGCGCCGAGCACCACGTCGTGCTCACCGAGCCGCAGCCGCAGCCGGCCCGCCAGCACATAGAGCCACTCGTACCCCTCATGCGTCCGCAGTTCGCGGTCGTCGTCGTCCGGCGAGGGCTGGATGATGACCTTGTACGCCCGCAGCCCGCCCGGCTGACGGGTGAGCGGCAGCATCGTACGGTTGCGGTACACGATCGGCTTGGCGCGCACCCGGGGATCGCCGACATGCGGCGCGCCGACCAGTTCGTCGAGCGGGACCTGATGGGCGCGGGCGATGGGCAGCAGCAGTTCGAGGCTGGGGCGGCGACGGCCCGCCTCCAGCCGCGAGAGGGTGCTCACGGAGATTCCGGTGGCCTCGGAGAGCGCGCTCAGTGTGGCGCCCCGTTCCTGCCGGATCTTGCGCAGCCGGGGACCCACTTCGTTCAGTACTTCTTCGAGCCGGGCGTCGTCGTCATCCATGGGCCCATTGCATCATCGATTGCCGGTCCGGCAACAGGACTTGCCGGTCCGCGACGGCGGCGGTGGCGGTGGCGGTGATCAGGTCCTCCGCGGCTCTACGGCTTGACTCCCGGCGCGACGGACGTCGTTCCGTCCGGGAACAGCGGAACGGGCCTGATCCTGCGCAGATACGCCTCCGCCTGCCAGATCGCCTCACGTGCGGTGCGCTGTCCCATCAGCACACAGAGGGTGTACGCCACGTCCTCGAACCGTCCGCGTGTCTCCTCGTCGAGCGGATCGGCGAGCACCAGCCGTTCCCAGGCCCGGTACCGGGCCAGCAGATCGGCCACCAGATGTCTGTCCGGCAGCAGCATGCCAACCACCTCCCGCGTTCGGGATCCACCCGCTCGCTCCGGCTTCGCACGTGGCAGGGCGCCGGTCCCCTGCGGGCCATTGTCCACCCGGCGCCCGGCATCCGCTCGGTGAGTCCGGGGGGCCGGACCGTGAGGGGTCCCCGCGCCTCACCCCTCGTCCCGTACGAGCGCGAGCAGCCGGTCCAGGACGTGCGGGCCGCCCGCCCGCACTCCGTCGTGCTCGTACTCGTCCGTCACCCACGTCCGCAGCCCGCGGATCGCGCGCGCGGTGCGCAGGGAGTGTTCCGTGTCGACGTACATGTCGTCGTGGTAGACGGCCGCGGCGACCGGCACCTCGTTGGCGGCCAGCCGGGCGGGGTCGTAGAGCGGGCTCCAGTCGGTACGGGCCGCGACCAGCTCGGCGACCTCGCGCAGCGGGCGCAGCGCGGGGTCGGAGTCGAAGTGCCAGGGGTGGATGGACTCCCCCGTGAAGTACAACGGCCCTTCCCCGGCGAGGGTCTTGGCCGAGTCGAACCGCGCGAACTCACCGCGCACCCGCTCGGCGGCCCACTGGGTCGGCCGGCCGTCCTGGCCGTAGATCGCCTCGTGGAGCACGGCGTAGAGCGGATGCCCGGCGAACGAGAGGGCGGTGGCCACGCTCTCCTGGAACGCGTCGGAGAGCGCCGGGCCCTTCGGCGTACGGACGAAGGCGTTCTCCAGCAGATAGTGCAGCTGATGGCCGCCGTCCCCGCCGCCGAGCATGATCCCCAGGGACTGGAACGCCTCGGGCGTCAGGACGTAGCCGGTGGGAAGTACGGGCCGGTGCTCGGCCAGATACCTCGCGATCCGGCGGGCCACGCCGATGTCCTGCGGATAGCGGGCGTAGAACGCCTCCACCTTGCGCGCGATCCGGGGGTACGCGGCGCGGTAGACCTCGTCGGGCGTGGCGTCGAGGGAGGGCAGCCCGCCGGTGATCAGCACGGTCTCCAGGCCCTCGGGTGCGGTGGAGAGGTAATGGGTGGCGCAGAAGCCGCCGAAGCTCTGGCCGAGCACGGTCCACGGGGCGCCGCCGGTCAGCAGCGGACGTATCGTCTCGCAGTCCCGCACGATCGAGTCGGCGCGGAAGTGCGCGAGATAGTCGGCCTGCCCCCGCGCATCGCCGTGCAGGGGCAGGGTCTGCCGGTTGACGGGGGTGGAGAGACCGGTCCCTCGCTGGTCGAGGAGGAGCACCCGGAACTCCTTCAGAGCGCGGCCGAGCCACGCCTGCCGGCCGATGAACCGGCGCGCGCCGAAACCGGGACCGCCCTCCAGGTACACCAGCCAGGGCAGATCGGCCTCCGCCCGTGCGCTCGCGACGACTTCGCGGGCGAACAGCTCGATCCGCTCCCCCGACGGATCGCTGTGGTCCAGCGGGACCGTGAAGCGGTGGTCGGTGAGGACGACGCCGGGCTGCCGGTAGCTGGTCAAGGGTGCTCCTGTTCTCGCTCGCCCCTTCCGGGGCGGTCACGCCGGACAGTTCAGCACACGGGCCACGGGCCGGCGAGACCACCCCGCCCGGGACCGCTCCCGCCGTGTGACGAGCTGTACGGCCACGGGAGCGTCTCCGTTCAGCGCGGTGCGGCGGGTACGCGGTTCCCCGGACAGTCCCGGCCCGCGCGCGCGGCGGCCCGCCCGCTCCTAGCGTGAGGTCATGATCCGGTTCGAGCAGGTCAGCAAGGTCTACCCGGACGGAACGGCCGCCGTTGACGAGCTCTCCTTCGATGTCGACGAGGGCGAACTGGTGACGCTGGTGGGCCCTTCCGGCTGTGGCAAGACGACCACGATGATGATGGTGAACCGGCTGATCGAGCCCACCTCGGGCCGTATCCTCGTGGACGGCCGGGACATCTCGGGGGTCGACCCGGTCCGGTTGCGCCGCCGGATCGGCTATGTCATCCAGGAGGTGGGGCTCTTCCCGCACCGGACGGTCCTCGACAACACCGCGACCGTGCCCGCCCTGATCGGCTGGAAGAAGGCCAGGGCCCGCGAACGGGCGGCGGAACTGCTCGACCTGGTGGGGCTCGACCCGGCGACGTACGGTCCGCGCTACCCGGCGCAGTTGTCGGGCGGGCAGCGCCAGCGGGTGGGCGTGGCGCGCGCTCTGGCCGCCGATCCCCCGGTGCTGCTGATGGACGAGCCGTTCGGCGCGGTGGACCCGGTGGTGCGCGAGCGGCTGCAGAACGAGTTCCTGAAGCTCCAGGCGACGGTGCGCAAGACGGTGCTGATGGTGACGCACGACATCGAGGAGGCGGTACGGATGGGGGACCGTATCGCGGTGTACGGAGAGGGCCGTATCGAGCAGTACGACAGGCCGGGCGCGATCCTCGGCACCCCCGCCACGCCCTATGTGGCCCGCTTCGTGGGCGCGGACCGGGGGTTGAAACGGCTCTCGGTGACCGCCGTCGAGCCGGCCGACCTCGAGCAGCCGCCGGTCGCGAGGACCGACGAGCCGGCCCGGGACGCGGCGGCGCGGATGCGCGCCCAGCGGGCCCGCTGGGCGGTGGTGCTGAACGGGGACGGCGAACTGCACGGCTGGGTCTCCGCCGACGCGCTGGCGCACGCCGGGGAGCGGGGCTCGGTCGGCGACCTCGCCCGCCGGATGGAGGCGTGGGTACCCCTCGGTTCCCCGCTGAAGCAGGCGTTCAGCGAGATGCTCCAGCATGACGCGGGGTGGGTGGCGGTGCTGGAAGGGCCGCGCTTCGCCGGGGTGCTGACCCCGGCGAAGCTGCATGAGGCGCTGCGCCGCTCGGTGGACGCGGACGCCCAGGGCATCGGGCGCGACGAGGTCGACTTCGACTCGGTGTCGGACGCCTGAGCGGTGTCCGGTGGTACGGGACCGGGCCGCGGCGGCCGGGTCCCGTACCACCGCGCGCTAGCCGCGGGCGACGGCGATCGATCCCGCGAGCCGCTCCCCCGCCTCGTAGACCATGTAGGGCATTCCGCCCTGCGTACCGAAGCTCGGAGCGGCGCTGCGGCCGTTGTCCGGGGCGCCGGCGCCGGAGTTGTAGAAGACGCCGAGGTGCTTTCGGCGCGTGAAGTCGTTGCCGACCTCCGTGATCATGAGGTCGCCGCCGCTCTCCTTGTCCTTGTTGTAGACCACATACGCACTGCCGTTCCCGGTCAGCAGATGCGGGCCGCCGACATTGACCGCGCCGACGTCCGAGTGGCGTACGAGCGGTGTCTGGTCGAAGGTCCAGTTCCGGCCGTCCGGTGACCAGCCCCAGGCGATGTCACGGTGGTTGGTGGTGTTGTTGAGCATGAAGAGCATGACGTAGCGGGCGTTCTTCGACGGCAGATCATGTGCGAAGACCCGTGCGTACGAGGTCTCCGTGGACCCGGCGGGCATCATCGAGGTCGACAGGACCACCTTGTCGTAGGTGAAGGTGATGCCGTCCTTGGAGCGGGCGAGCCGCGTGGTGGTGTTCTCCCCGTGGAAGTAGAGCCACATCTCCTTGGCGTCCTCGTTCCACAGGACATGCGGGGACGAGACATGGCTGACGGAGTAGTGGGGCTGCCAGGTGCGGGAGACCAGCGGATTGGCCGGGTACTCCGTGAACGGGCCTTCCAGGGAGTCGCCGTAGGCCAGGCAGATACCGCCGGGCGCGTCGTGCGGCGCGTAGTAGAGGTAGTAGCGGCCCAGCGCGCCCGCGATCCGGCCCGCGGTCCCCCGGATGCACGGGAAGATGATCTCGCCGGTGGGGTTGTACCTCAGCTGAGAGGGCGTCAGCAGGGTCTTGACATAACGGTAGTCGGGGAATCCGCCGGGGGCCGCGACGGCGCCCGGCGCGGTCCCGACGCCCGCCGCCAGTACGGCCGAGGTGGCGACGGCGCCGCGCAGGAGGATACGGCGGCTCGGGTTCTGCGGCTCGGTCATGGGGTTCTCCGTCCCAGGAGTGTCAGGAGCATGGGGTCGTCAGAGGTACGTCGCGGCGGTCACGGTGAAGCCGCCGAGCGCGACGAGCCAGACGTACGGCAGCGTGCGCGCCATCACCTGCTGCGGGGTGACGCCCGCGTACTGCGCGCTCCACACCGTCTGGGTGCTGGTCGGGTCGGCCACACCGAAGACCTGGTTGTACGAGGTGGCGAGGCCGAGCACGGCCACGGCCGGGTAGATCCCGGCGGCGATGAGCACCCCGGCGATGCCCGCGCCGAGGCCGAACACGTTGAGCGGGCCCCGGTAGAGGCAGAGCGGTACCAGCAGGGTGAAGACGAGGACGAACAGCACGGGGTTCTGCGGGCTCACCGCCTTCACCAGCGGTTCCAGCGCCTCCACCGCGCCCGGCAGCTTCACCGCGGCCAGCAGGATCCCGATGGCGATGAACAGGACGATCGGCGCGGCGGCGATCTCGAAGCCGCCGTAGAGCGTGCGCAGCAGCCGCTTGCTCATCTCGCCCGGCCGGGTCGTGGTGACCAGTGCGTAGATCACGCCCGCCAGCAGCGAGGGCACGATGGCCACATCGAGGCCGAGCGCGAGGATCAGGGGCACGGCCGGGGTGAGCAGCGCGTACCAGGGCGCGTCACCGAGCCGCTGACGGCGTGAGAGCGGCTTCTCCGGGACGGACTTGAGGGACCAGGCGTGCTCGACGCCCCTGCGGCGGGTCTCGATGAGGACGAACAGGACGGCCGCGGCGAGCGCGAACGGAAACAGTTTGATCATGAAGCCGCGTACGGTCGGGACGGGCAGTTCCAGCGCGCTGGAGAAGAACTGCCAGATGGGCAGTTCGAAGGGCATGCCGGCGGCGATGCCCATCAGGATCGTGCCCGCGGCGGTGACCTTCGGGATGCCGACGGCGATCATCGCGGGGATGCCGATGATCCCGGCGAGCATCGCGGCCGGCGCCGAGCCCGTGACGGTACCGACCAGGGTGGAGACGGCCAGCACGCCGAGGGCGACCACCACCGGCCGGTCGCCGCCGAATTCGACGATCTTACGGACGAGCGTGCCCGCGATCCCGGTCTCGTCGAGCAGCCTGCCGAGCCAGGAACCCAGCAGGATCGCGATCATGGTGGCGGCGAGCGCCGGGGCGCCCTCCTGGAGCACCGTGTCCAGCACACTGTTCTCGCCGGTCGCCGGGGCGCCCGCGACCAGCGCGATGGCCACGGCCAGCAGGACGAGCGCGAAGGCCGTGGGGAGTTTGCGGCTCAGCATCGCGGCCACCCCGGCCGCCATGATCAGCAGAATGACGACGCCCATGGCGTTACTTCTCTCTTCCGTGCGGGTGGGCCGTGACGGCTCCGTGCGGGGAGGCCGTGGCAGCGAGCGCGGCGGTCAGCACCAGCGGGCTGCGGCCCAGCCCGCAGACCGCGCGGGCGTGGGCATGGGCGGCGATCTCGTCGGCGCCCGCGACATGGCCGTACACCGTGCGGCGGCCGAGGCGCAGCACGGCATGGCCGAGGGAGCGGCGCAGAGCGGCCTTGGCCGGTCCGTGGTGCAGTCGCTGGTGGACGGCCTCATGGGCGAGGGCGGCGGCGCGTACGGATCCGACGGGGTACCAGTCGCGCCAGCCGAGCCGGTCGACGAGCTCCTCGGCGGCGGCGAGGGTGTCGGTGTACAGCTCGACGGCCGGGGGCCGGGAGGTGTAGCGCGCGATGAGCCCGCGCTCCAGGCCACCGTCGCGTTCGACGATCCGGGCCGTGCACGGCGCGGGGTCGAGCCCCGCGCCGAACTCCTCGGCGGCGTGAGCCCATTGGCGCAGCAGCCGCGGATCGCGGCCCTCGTGGGTGGGGGTGGCGGCGAGAAGGCGTACGGCGAACTCGATATCGTCGAGTTCCGCCAGTTCGCGGACGGCCCGTCCGGTGGTGACCGTGCGCGTCATGTCCGGACCTCCAGCACGGCGATGACCGGTTCGTCGGCGGCGCGGGCGCGGAGTTCGCCGCGGGCGAGGGCCAGCAGTGGCTGCGGGTCCAGGACCCCGGAGAGGTCGGCGATCCTGGCGCCGATGAGAAGACGCAGGGCGGGGGCACGGACGCCGCCGTCGCCGTACGAGGTGGCCTCGCCCACCAGCCCGGCCAGTACCTCGGGGGCGCGGCCGGCGGTGGTGGTCTCGACCCGGGCGTCCGGCGCGTGGAGCCGTACGACGCCGTCGGCGTCGACGACCCGCACGGGATGGCGGGTGGCGCGGAACCGGCGGCGCACTTCGGTGCCGTAGACGGTGTGGGACGGGGTGTCCGCCAGGATCCGTACCTCCGCCGGCCCGGTCTTGAGGCTGGCGGCGGCGGCACGCAGCCGTTCGTCGGCGTCGGCGCGGTGGGCGCGGTCCTGGGCGCGCAGTTCGGTGGCGCCGGTGGCGACCGCGCGGACGGTGTGGGTCTGCGGGTCGACGGTGACCTCGACCTCGACGCCGTCGGCCGCCGCGCCCTGGGCGATGACGGCGCGCTCGGCCTCGGCGCGTACGGCGAGGATCTGTTCCTGGCCCGCGCCCGGGATGATCCGTTCGATCTGTTCACGGACCAGGGCGAGCGCGACCCCGATGGGGCTGATCACCTCGCTGTGCCGGGCGATCCTGCCTTCCTGGCCGGAGACCGCGGCCAGATGCGGGGTGACGGACGCGGCGCCGCCGCCCCCGCCGACCAGGACGGCGGTGTCCTTGTCGAGCCGGTAGTCACGGATCATGGCGTCCACCACGGATTTCACCTGGCCGGTTCCCGCGTCCAGGACACGGGCGGCGGCTGTCGCCACGTCGGTGCCCAGCGCGGCCGCGAGCGGGGCGAGCGCCGTTCGCGCCACCTCCTGGTCGCAGCGGGCGAAGTCCCCTTCCGGGACGCGCCCCAGGGCGTTCGCGGCGCAGGTCATGGTGAGCGCGAACCGGCCGCCCGCCGCGTCGAGCACCACGTAGTCGGCCGGATCGTCGTCCATCGGGCTGACGGTGGCGAGGGTCGCGTCGCGCAGCTCGTCGAGGGTGGCGAAGCAGGCGTACGGCAGCCCGGCGATATGCGCGCTGCGCGGGCCCACCGTGGTGACCTTCCCGCCCCCGATCCGCACCATCGAGCCGCCGCCGACCCCCACCGTCCTGACGTCCAGCGCGGAGAGATAGGACGTCCTGCCGAGGATGGTGGCGTGGCGTACGGCGACCTTGCCGCGCCGTACGACACTGATGTCGGTGGAGGTGCCGCCGGTCTCCAGGAACAGGCCCTCGCTGATCCGCTCCCGCATCAGGGCGCCCGCCACTCCCGCGGCGGGTCCCGACAGCACGGTGAGCAGGGGTCTGCGGCGCATCTCGTCCAGGGACATCACACCGCCGTCGCAGCGCATCACCATCAGTGGTGCGCTGACGCCCGCCTTGGTGATGGAGGCGTCGACCAGATCGGCCGTGGCGAGCATCCGGGGCAGGATCGCCGCGTTGACCACGGCGGTACGGGTCCGCTTGTGCAGCCCGTAGAGCGAGGTGATCTCGTGTGCGGCGGTCAGCGGCAGGCCCCGGCCGCGGGCGGCGTCGAGTACGGCGTCCTCGCCCTCGGGCCGGTCCACGCTGAACGGCTGCGTGGCGACCAGGACTTCGGCCCCCTCGCGGATGACGTCGTCGACCGCGCTCCGTACGGCGGCGGTGTCGTCGGGGTCGGGCACATGCGCGTAGTGGAGCGGGAGCCGCTTGCCGGGGGTGAGTTCGAGTTTGCCGAGGGCGGCGAGCCTGCGGGTGAGCGCGGCGCCGGGACCCGAGCCGATGCCGATCAGTCCGACGGTGGCCACGTCGCCCTCCAGCAGGGCGTTGGTAGCCTGGGTCGTGCCGTGGGCCAGGAAGGCGACGTCCTCAGGGGCGTGGCCGGTACGGTCCAGCAGTCGGCCGAGCGCTTCCACGATGCCGTGGGCGACGCCGTCCTCGTGGTGGTGGCTGGTGGGAACCTTCACCTGCCCCAGCAGTTCGAGGGTCGTGGCGTCGACGGCCACGGCGTCGGTGAAGGTTCCGCCCACGTCGATGCCGACGCGGATGCGGTGGGTGGTCATGGTATGGGCACCTCCTTGTGCACGGTGGGCGGGTCCTGGCCGGCCGATGCGGTCGGCCGGCCGGGACCGGTACGCGGGCGGTGGGCCGGGCGGAGACAGGTGGAGCTGCTTCCGTCCGGCCGTCCCCGTCCGCCTGGATGGACGACGACGCGCGTCAGTAGCCGCGCACGTCGGGCCAGTTGCGCTGGATTCCGGCGCGGTCGAGCACTCCGGCGAACGCGTCGAACCGCTTGTCCTCGGACTGGACCTGGTGCGGTTCCACGCCTTCGGCGAGACAGTGGGCGGCCAGGGCACCGGCGACCTCGCCGATGTTCCACTCCACCGGGTGGAGCCGGTAGCAGCCGTTGGTGATGTGGGTGGTGCCGATGTTCTTCCCGGCGGGCAGCAGATTGCGGACACGGCGCGGTACGAGGGCGCCGAGCGGGATCTCGAAGGGCACGGAACCGATGTCGACATAGGTGTCGCCGCCGGTGGAGGGGTGCAGATCGATGCGGTAGTTGCCGACACCGACAGAGTCCCGGTAGCGGGTGCCGCCGTACGGACCGACCAGATCGATCGCGACATCGTGCTCGGTGATGGTGGTGACGGCCTTGATCCGGCGCGACTCGCGTACGTACGGCGCCTTGGCGAGACCGTCGGGGGTGCCGGTGACATCGGGGCGCGGACGCAGTCCGGGGAAGCCGGTGCCGCCGTCGGCGCGGGGCGCCTCGGTCTGGAGCCAGTAGAGCAGGGAGAGCGACAACTGCCGTGCCCCGGCGACCGCCTGGGCGGCGGTCCCGGCGCCACCGCCGATCAGCGGCTTCAGCCAGTAGTCGTTGAGCGGCCAGTTGACCAGGGTGATGTCGGAGTCGAAGGCACCGTCCCTGTGCAGCTTGCGGGCGAGGATCCGGCGGAAGCCCCACAGCTCCTTGTCCCCCGCGTCGGCGCTCTGGTCGGCGGTGACATCGAGCGGGTCGAGATCGGGGTTGGGTACGAAGGTACGCGGCACGGCCTCCAGCGTGCGGGGGTCGGGGGCGAGGAAGCCGAGCAGCGGCCCCGGCCAGAAACCGGGGCGATAGGAGCGCCAGAAGTCGTAGTCGGCGGGCTTCTCGATCGTGTGGTCCTCGCCCTCGTGGTGCGAGAGCGCGAAACAGACGGTGATGCCCTGCTGGTTGAGCGGCTGGGCGGTCTCGGGCGCGTGCGGCTCGTCGAACTCGGCACGGGCCTCCGCGCCCACCGCGTACTCCACGCCCGCGAGTTCGAGGAGTTCCCCGGTCTCGGTGGCGTCGATGACATAGCGCGCGGCGATCGTACGCCGGCGGCCGTCGCGCAGACTCTCGACGGTGACGCTCCGTACGGTGTCGTCCTCGGCCGCCTCGGCGGCGACCGGCCGGTGCTCGGTGAGGAGGGTCAGTCGCCCGGAGGCCCGGTGGGGGGCGAGCATGGATTCCATGACGGTGAGGGCGACGCGTGGCTCGTGACAGAGCTTGCTGACCCGTCCGGCGCCGGGGTTGAGCGAGGTGAGCGCGAGCGCCTCGGACCGCATCGGGTACCACTGGCGGTAGAAGTCCCTGATGGATTCGCGCAGCTGACGGTACGAGGCGGTGGTGCCGAACTGCTCGACCCAGGGGTGCTCGTCCGGCGGGACGGCCTGTGAGGTGAGCTGGCCGCCGATCCAGTCGGTCTCCTCGGTGAGGACGACACTGCGGCCGGCGCGGCAGGCGGCGAGTGCCGCGGCCACGCCGCCGAGTCCGCCGCCGACGATGAGAATGTCCGGTTCGGGTATCACGGATCTCCTTGTGATGCTGTGGTGTGCCGTGTGGTGCGTGTGGTGCGGTGGGGTGGGTTGCTATGGGGTCCCGGGACGGGGAAAGGGCCTACGGGGCGGGCGGCGGACCGGCGGTGGCACCGGCCCTGAAGACGCAGGACACCAGCGGTTCCGTGGCCTCCTCCCCCGCCACGAGCGCGGCGAGCAGACGGACCGCCGCCGCTCCCAAACGGGTTCTGGGGATGTCGAATCCGGTGGGCCACGGGCCGTCCGCCAGGTCCGGGGGCGGCGAGCCGAGCAGCGCGAGCGAGACCTCGCGCGGGCAGTCGACCCCCGCGTCACGGACGGCCGTACGCAGCGCGCGCCAGGCGCCGCCCGTGTCGGTCTCCTCGGCGACGAAGGCGGTGACACCGTCGTCGAGCCATCCGCGCAGCCGCTCCGCGGTCAGTTCGCGCTCCGGGGCGGCCGAGCGGAAGACGGCGGCGGGCCCGCCGGGCAGACCGGCCGCCTCCAGCCCCTTGAGGAAGCCGTGTTCACGGTCGGTGGAGGCGGGCGCGTCGTCGTCCTCACGGATGAGCACGATCCCGCGGTGGCCGAGCGCGGCGAGCCTGCCGACCACCTCACGGCTGGCGCTGACATAGTCGGCGCCGACCCAGGCCAGGCCCTCCAGCTCGTCCCTGCGGCCGATATGGACCACGGGGAAGCCGTCGGCGACCAGCCGCCGCAGCTCCCCGGCCGGCGCGTGGCGGCCGAGGAAGAGACAGCCGTCGGCCAGCCGCACCCTGCTGAGGGCGTCCGGCCCGGCGGCCCCCGCGCCGCCGGTGCTCGAACCGGTGAAGAGCACCAGGTCGTAGCCGCGCGCGGCGGCCTCCTGCTCGACGCCGACCAGGAACGGGTAGTACGAGTGCTGCACATCCGTCGGGAAGGTGGCGGTGAAGCTGAAGACACCGAGCAGGTCGTTGCGCGCCGCCGCGAGCCTGCGGGCCGCCGGATCGGGGACGTAACCGAGGCTGCGGGCCGCGTCCAGCACCTTGCGCCGTGTCTCCTCCGAGATCGTGGCGCCCTGCTTCTTTCCCGCGAGCACCAGCGAGACCGTGGCCTGCGAGACCCCGGCCAGCCGGGCGACCTCCGACTGACGCGGCCGCGCGGTGCGCCCGGCCGGTGCGGGGGCCCGGCCTGGCCGGGAACGCTTCCTTGGTTCGTCCACCGGTTACTCCTCATGCTCCTCAAGAACCGTTAATGCGCATTACTAATGCGCATTAACGAGCACTGTGAACCTCCTGGCGATCGGGGTCAAGAGGGTGGGCCGGACTTCTTTCCGGACTTCCTTCCGGACTCCTTCGCGGCCGTCCGCCCGGGACTTCTGCCCAGGCGCCCGCGGTCGTACGGTGTGATCTTCCGTCTCCCGTGACCCTCTCACCTCGACAAGGTGGCCTTATATGTCCCTGTTCGACCTGCCCCTCGACGAACTCCGCGGCTACCGGAGCCGGTCCCCGGAGCCCGAGGACTTCGACCGCTTCTGGGCCGCCACCCTCACCGAGACACGCGGCCACGCGCTCGACGCACGCTTCGTTCCCGTCCCGACGGCGCTCGCCACGCTGGACGTGTTCGACGTGACCTTCGCCGGGTTCGGCGGCCACCCGGTCAAGGGCTGGTTCGTCCTGCCCGCGGGCACGTCCGAGCCCCTGCCCGTGGTGGTGCAGTACCTCGGTTACGGCGGCGGGCGCGGCCTGCCGCACACCCATCTGCTGTGGGGCTCGGCCGGCTTCGCGCACTTCGTGATGGACACCCGGGGACAGGGCGGCGCCTGGAACGGCGGCGACACCCCCGACCCGGTGGGCAGCGCCTCCTCGTACCCCGGCTTTCTGACCCGGGGCATCGAGGACCCGTACGCGTTCTACTACCGGCGGCTCTTCGCCGACGCGGTGCGCGCCGTGGAGGCCGCACGCTCCCATCCCCTCACCGACGCCTCGCGCACGGTGGCGCTGGGCACGAGCCAGGGCGGCGGGATCACGCTCGCGGTGGGCGGGCTGGTGCCGGATCTGGCGGCGATCGCGCCCGATGTGCCGTTCCTCTGCGACTTCCCGCGCGCGACGACGATCACCGACCGCAACCCGTACCGCGAGGTGGGCCATTACCTCAAGACCTACCGGGGCAGGACGGCGGATGCCTGGCGGACGCTCAGCTACTTCGACGGGGTGCACTTCGCGGCGCGCGGACGGGCTCCGGCACTGTTCTCGGTGGCCCTGGAGGACGAGACCTGCCCGCCGTCCACTGTCTTCGGCGCCTTCAACGCCTACGCGCACGAGGACAAGTCGATCGAGGTGTACGACTTCAACGACCACGAGGGCGGCGGCCCGTACCAGGAGGCCATCCAACTGGCCTGGCTGGCGGAGCGGTTGTGACGCCCTGACCGCCCGCCGCCTGACCGGCCCTCAAGCACCGTACCGCGCCCTCCGGCGACGAGCCGAAGGGGAACGCCTCTTGACCGGCACCTGGGGCTAACCCTAGGTTTCCCGGAGAAAGCGCTTTCCGACAACGATGTCAGAAATCGGTTCCCAGGAGGCACGGTCATGAGACTGCCCGGCCCGCCCCGCACCGCCGCCCCAGGGCGTGTCCGTAAAGTCCCGCCTGGTTCGCCCTGCGGGCGGACGGCGCCACTTCACGGACACGCCCTGGCGGCCCTCTCCGCGTTCACCGCGCTCGTCCTGCTGCTGGCCGGCTGCTCCGGCGGAGGGCCGTCCGACGGCGGCGGGATCACCCTCACGTTCAGCTGGTGGGGCAACGAGAGCCGCGCCCAGCGCACCGACGAGGCCGTACGCCTCTTCGAGAAACGGCATCCGGGCGTGACGGTACGGACGTCCTTCGCCGGCTACGAGGCATACGTCCAGAAACTCGCCACCCAGGCCGCGGGCGGCGATCTGCCCGATGTCGCCCAGCTCGACTACCGCCAGATCTCCCAGTACGCGGGGAGCGGCACCCTGCTCGACCTCACCCCGTACATCGAGGACGGCACGCTCCGTACCGGCACGATGGAGCCGGGGCTGGTCGCCACCGGCCGCTACGGACCCGGCCAGTACGCGCTGCCGATGGGACAGGGCTCCACCGGATTCGCCTATGACGCGGCGGTGTTCGCGAAGGCCGGCCTCAAGGCGCCGGAGCCCGGCTGGACCTGGGAGGAGTGGGCCGAAGCGGGCCGCGCGATCAGCGCCCTCGGGCTGACGGGCCCGGACGGACGCCCGTACACCGGCCTCACCGATATCGGCGTGAACGAGGACGCGTTCGAGAACTGGCTGCGCGGCCACGGCAAGAAGCTCTACGCCTCCCAGCACCGGCTGGGCTTCACCACCGAGGACCTCACCGCGTTCTGGACGTTCACCAACGGCCTGCGCGAGGAGGGCACGGCCTCGCACGCCAAGGACACCTCGCAGATCGGCGGTGCGGTCGAGGACGGACCGATGGGGCGCGGTCTGGCCGCCACCGACTTCACCTGGGACGGTCCCTTCCTCGGCTACGCGCCGCTGATGGGCGACACGGTGCGTCTCGCGCCCGTCCCCACGGTCGACGGCACGGCGGGACAGTACTTCAAGCCCAGCGTGCTGATCGGGGCGGGCGCCAACACGGAACACCCCGAGGAGGCGGCGGCGCTGACGGACTTCCTGCTCAACGACCCCGAAGCCGGGAAGATCCTCGGGGTCACCCGCTCCACCCCGCCCAACCGCGACATCGCGCGCTCGATCGGCAAGGACCTGCGCGGACCCGAGAAGGAGGTCTTCGAGTACGGCAGGAAGATCGCCGCGTACGGCGTCGATCCGCCGCCGATGGCACCGCCCCGGGGCGATGTGGTGCTCCAGGTCTCCTTCACCCGCGTCTACCAGCGGGTGATCCACGGCATGCAGAGTCCCGCCGAGGCGGCCGGGGAGTTCGTCGCCGAGGCGGAGAGGGAGCTGCGATGAGCCTCACCGGTGATCCACGCGGGACCGCTTCCCCGCCCCCGCCGCCCCCGGCCACCGGGCGCGCGTCCCGGCGCGCGCCGCGCCGCGAACGCCAGGGCCCCGCCTATGTCTTCCTCTCCCCCTGGATCCTCGGCGTCGTGCTGCTCACGCTCGCGCCGATGGCCGTCTCGCTCTATCTCTCCTTCACCGACTACAACCTCTTCGACGCCCCCACCTGGGTGGGGCTGCGCAACTACACGGACATGCTGTTCGAGGACCCCCGCTACTGGCGTTCGGCCGGCACCACACTGGTCTTCGTGGTGGTGGCGGTCCCGCTGAAGCTGGCCCTCGCCCTCGGCGTCGCGCTGCTCCTGAAGAACATGCGCTCCGGCAGGGGCTTCTACCGCTCCGCCTTCTACGCCCCGTCCCTGCTCGGCGCCAGTATGTCGATCGCGCTGGTGTGGCGGGCGCTGTACAACGACGGCGGTACGGTCGACGACCTGCTCTCCCGGATCGGCGTCCACACCGGAGGCTGGGTCGCCGACCCCGATCTGTCGGTCCTCGTGGTCGCCCTGCTGGCCGTCTGGCAGTTCGGCGCGCCCATGGTGATCTTCCTGGCCGGGCTCCAGCAGATACCGGGGGATCTCTACGAGGCGGCGGCGCTCGACGGCGCCGGGCGGTGGCGGCAGTTCGTCTCCGTCACCCTGCCCATGCTCTCCCCGGTCCTCTTCTTCAATCTGGTGCTGGAGACCATCCAGTCGTTCCAGGTCTTCACCCCCGCCTTCGCGATCAGCGGGGGCAAGGGCGGTCCCGCCGACTCGACCATGTTCTACACGCTCTATCTGTACGAACGCGGCTTCTCCGCCTCGCACATGGGCTATGCCTCGGCCATGGCGTGGGCGCTGCTGCTCGGGATCGGAGCGGTGACGATCGTGCTCTTCAGGACGTCACGCTCCTGGGTCTTCTACGCCAACGAGGGGGCCTGATGTCCACCGCCGCCATCGGCAAGCGGAACGCCCGTACCCGTGCCGGTACCGGTACCGGCAACCGCGGCCGCCGGATCGCCCTGCATCTGACCGCCGGTCTGATCCTGCTGGTCCTGCTCTATCCGCTGGTGTGGCTGCTGGCCACCTCGCTCAAGCCGGCCGACGAGGTCCTGACCAGTCTGAGGCTGCTGCCGAGCCGGCTGGAGTGGGGCAATTACAGCACCGCCCTGGACGGGGTGAGCGGGGTGGAGGTCTCCACGCTGCTCACCAACTCGCTGCTGATCTCGGCGGGTTCGGTGCTCGGCAACGTCCTCTCCTGCTCGCTGGCCGCGTATGCCTTCGCCCGGCTGCGGTTCCGGATGCGGGGTGTCATGTTCGGCTTCATGGTCGCCACGATGATGCTGCCGCACCACGCGGTGCTGATCCCGCAGTACATCATCTTCAACCAGCTCGGCATGGTGGACACCTACTGGCCGCTGGTACTGCCGAAGTTCCTGGCCACGGAGGCGTTCTTCGTCTTCCTCATCGTGCAGTTCATGCGGGGTCTGCCCCGCGAGCTGGAGGAGGCGGCGATGATCGACGGCTGCGGGCCGTTCCGCTCCTTCCGGTCCGTGGTGCTGCCGCTGACCCGGCCGGCGCTGATCACCACGGCGATCTTCACGTTCATCTGGAGCTGGAACGACTTCTTCACCCAGCTGATCTATCTCTTCGACCCGGAGAAGTTCACCATCACCCTGGCCCTGCGGAACTTCGTGGACCAGTCGAGCCAGTCGGCGTTCGGCCCGATGTTCGCGATGTCGGTGATCTCGCTGCTGCCGATCGTGCTCTTCTTCGCCGCGTTCCAGCGCTATCTGGTGCAGGGCATGGCGACCTCGGGACTGAAGGGGTGAGCGCCATGGGTACCCGTCCTGCCGCGTCCTCGCCGTACGGCCGCCGCGAGCCGGGAGAGCTGTTCGGCCCGCGCTTCGCGCTCTTCGCCGACATGCTCGCCGTCGGTCTGTTCACGACGGTGGCGAGCCTGCCGCTCCTCACCGCGCCGGCCGCGCTGGCCGCCGGCTGTTCCGTCCTGCGGGACTCCGCCCGTACGGAACGGACGGCGACCGCCGGCCGGTACCGGGACGCGCTCCGGGCGCACGGCGTCGCCCGTACCCTGGCCGCCGGTACGGTGCCGCTCGGGCTCGGCGCGCTGATCCTGGTGGATCTGGCGCTGGCCGGGGCCGGACTGCCGGGGGCCACCGCCGTCTCGGTCGCGCTGGCCGTCGTCGGGGCGGGGGCGCTGGTCGTGGGGGTACGGGCCGCCGCGCACCCGGCGGCGCGCCGCAGCTGGCCCGCCGCCGTACGGGGCGCCGCGCGCCGCTCGGCCGCCGATCCGGCCGGGTCCCTGCTGATCGCGGTGGCTCTCGCGCTCTGCGCCGCGATCGTCTGGGCGCTGCCGCCGCTCGCCCTGCTCGCGGCCGGGCCGCCGGCGCTGGCCGCCGTCTCGGTCGAGCTGCGCGGGGTCCCCGCCCGGAGCCGGTCCCCGCGCCGGTGATTCAGTGCGACGCCGGAATCAGTCCCTTCGTCTCCAGATAGGTGCGGGCGACGTCCTCGGGGAGCCGGCGCCAGCTGTCCACCTGCTGGTTCATCGAGGCCAGATCCCTGGTGGTGAGCACGGTGTTCAGCTTGTCCAGGGCGGTCGTGACGCCCTTGCTCCCGGCCCGCGCGCGGTTGACGACGGGCACGATGTAGTCGGCGTTCTGGAGATGCCGGTCGTCGGCGAGGAGCACCAGCCCGAACTGGCCGAGTGTCGCGTCGGTGGTCGTGGTCAGGACCATCTGGTCCTGACCGTTCTGCACGGCCCGCTTCGCCGGGGTCGTCCCCACACCTTTGGGGTCGATGCCGGTGATGTCGATGCCGTACGTCTTCTTCAGCCCGGGTTCGCAGTACGGGCGGCGTACGCACTCGTCGCCCGCGGCGAGTCTGACGGGCAGCCGGGATCGTCCCAGGTCGCTCAGTGTCCTGAGCCGGTGTTTCCGGGCGTAGGAGGCCGCGACGGCGAAGGCGTTCTGGTCGACGGCGCGGCCCGGGTCGAGGACGGTCAGCCCGCGTGGCGCGGCGAGCGAGCGCAGTGCCCTCATCGTCGCGCCCAGGTCGGGTGAGCCGACGGGTTTCGCGTCGGGGCCGTGGACCTTGGCGTTCAGCCAGTCGGCGAAGGTCGCCGCGTACTCCGGTACGACATCGATCTGGCCGCTCTCCAGGGCCGGTTCGTAGATCTCCCGGTTGGTGACGGAGAGGATCCGGGTGTGGTACCCCGCGCGGTTCAGCAGGAGCGCGTACATCTGGGCGAGCAGATCGCTCTCGGTGAAGCCGGCGGAGCCGATGGTCAGGTGCTTGCTGTCGCCGGGCGGTGCGGTGACGTCGCCCCGGTTCTCCAGGGACGGTCCCGTGGCACAGGCGGCGGCCAGGAGGAACGAGGTGACCAGGGCCGCGGCGGTACGACGCGCCGCTCTCATCCCCCGCCCCTCACCCATCGCGGCCCCAGCCGTCGCACCAGCTCGAACACCCCCTCCACCAGCAGCGCGAACACGGCGACGAGCACCGCGCCCGCGACCACCTGGGGCGTGTCGGCGAGATTGAAGCCCGCGGTGATGATCCGGCCGAGACCGCCGCCGCCGACCAGGGCCGCGATGGTCGCGGTCGCCACCAGCTGGACGGCGGCGATCCGTACGCCGGTGAGGATCAGCGGCAGGGCGAGCGGCACCTCGGCCCGCCACAGCAGCTGACCGCCCGTCATCCCCATGCCGCGGGCGGCCTGGACGACATCTGGGTCCACCCCGCGCATCCCCACATAGGCGTTGGTGAGGAGCGGGGGGATCGCGAACAGCACCAGCGCGATGATCGTCGGCCACTGGCCGTGCGTGCCGATCGGGGTGAGCAGCAGCAGGACGAGGACGGCGAAGGTCGGGACGGCCCGGCCGACATTGGAGATGTTGACGGCCAGCGCGCCTCCCCTGCCCAGATGGCCGAGGACCAGTGCGACGGGCAGCGCGATCGCACAGCTGATGACCAGGCAGACGACGGTGAGGAAGAGATGCTCGCCGAGCCGGTTCCAGACCCCGCCTGATCCCGACCAGTTCGAGGCGCTGGTGAGCCAGGACCAGGCCGCCGCGAGGGTGTTCACGCGCGGCGCTCCCTCGCCCAGGGGGTGAGCAGCCGCTGGAGTCCGAGCAGCAGGAGATCGGCGGCGACGGCGATGATCACGCAGAGGACGGAGGCGGTGAGCACCTGCGCCTTGAAGAAGGTGTTCATCCCGGCGTAGATGAGATTGCCGAGCCCGCCGTAGCCGACGATCGCGCCGATGGTCACGAGGGAGACGGCGGAGACGGTCGCGATCCGCAGCCCGGCCATGGCGGCGGGGAGGGCGAGTGGCAGTTCGACGGTGAGCAGCAGCCGGACCGGTCCGTATCCCATCCCGCGGGCGGCCTGCCGGGTCTCCTCGGGTACGGCGCGCAGTCCGGCCAGGATGTTGCGTACGAGCAGGGTCAGCGAGTAGAGGACCAGCCCGGCGACGACAAGCGAGGCCGCCAGTCCGTACACCGGCAGCAGCAGGGAGAACATCGCGAGCGAGGGGATGGTGTAGAGGATGGTGGTGATCCCGAGCACGGGCCCGACCGCCCAGTTCCAGCGGCGGGCCGCCAGGGCCAGGGGGACGGCGATGACCAGCGCGAGCAGGATGGCGAGGAAGGTCAGGTGGAGATGCTGGAGCACCGCGTCCCACAGGATGGTGCGGCGGGTGGAGAGGTAGTCGCCGCAGATCCACTCGTTGCGCGCGAGGCAGTCGTCCGGAGGCGCGGTCACCCGTCCATTGCACGCCCGCGCCCGGCCGTCCGCGCGCGGTGATGGACCGTACGGATGGCGGACCCGCCCGGCACCCCGCCCGGCACCCCGTCCGGGCGCCGCGCGGGTCCGCCGTGACGGCGCGCGCCGCGTGTGGTCCGCACGGGGTGCGGTCCGCACCGCTCGCGGCGCGCGCCGACCGGTGTCAGGGGAAGGAGACCACTGTCGAGGGCACCGTCGTCGTGCCGGAGGTGGCGCCGCCGATGGCGTTGATGACGTGGTCGTACTGTCCGTTGCCGCTGAGCGAGACGACGAGCAGGCCGTGGAACCTCACACCCGGGACCACGGGCGCGGCGAAGCCGTGGGCCTGGCGGATGGACGGGTCGACGTTGTAGTAGCAGTAGCTGCCCAGGCCCCAGCCCTCGTGCGTGGTGACGTGGTCGGCGACCTTGTAGGCGGCGTAGCCCCTGATGGAGCCGTTCTGGATGGCGGCCTGGTTGGGGGCGTCGTACGCCTTCTCGTTCTGGAAGAAGATGGTGCGGCCCCGCTGGCCGTTCCACTGGACGTCGTACTTGTTGAAGTGCTCGACGAACAGACCGGTCGCCAGCACGTCGTCGCCGTTGACGATCACGCCGTAGTCGGCCCGGTTGGTCTCCCAGCCCACGCCGTCGCCGTGGTCCGCGCGCCAGACCCAGGTGTGGTCGATGATGGTGTGCCGGCTGTTCACGACCATGCTGGTGGTGGCCTTGCCGGGGCCGGCGCCGCCGATCCTGATGAAGACGTCCTGCACGGTGATGGGGTTGGCGGAGTGGTTCGCGGAGGCGCCCTGCGGGCCGACCTCCAGAAGCGTCGGAGAGTTCACCGGACCGGCGTCGATCAGGAAGCCCGCGAGCCGTACCCCGTCGACATCGGCGACCCTGATCGCCGTCACGCCGTTGTCGGGCACGAGCGTCGCGTAGCCGAGGCCGAGGACCACCGCGTTCGCGCGCTCGACGCGTACGGTCTGGTTGAGGTGGTAGATGCCGGGCGTGAACAGCAGGTTGAGCCCCTGCGCGAGCGCCTCGTTGAGGGTGGCCGCGGAGACGCCGGGCTTCGCGACATAGAACTGGGTGAGCGGCAGGGACGTGCCCCTGGGCGTGCCGTTGCCCCAGGTGGTGCCGCGCGCGTTGGTGCGCAGCTCCGGCAGGAAGACCCTGTACTCGGCGCCGTTGAGGTAGAGGAAGGGCTTCTCGCGTGAGACGGGGGTGGTGTTGAGGGTGGTGTAGGGCGGGTTGGGGAAGCCCTGGGCGGGGGCGCCTTCGACACCGGAGAAGGTCATGTTCCAGACGCCGTTGGTCCAGCCGCCGACGGAGCTGTCGCGGGTGTACCACTGCTGCTGGGA
>NZ_JBVKAK010000028.1:0-59850 GCF_055639435.1 Streptomyces sp. NPDC039430
CCAGGAGTCCGCCGCATCCGACACTCCGCCGCCTGCTTCGGGTTCGGGTGCCATCAGTCCTCGCCGTCGTTTCTGTCCACGGAAGCGCACGCGCGCGCGAAGCGCTCCGCGGTATGTCTGTGTGTCTCAGGGGATGTGTCTCAGGGGATGTCTCAGGGGTGGCTATGCCACATCACGCTACAGCCTCCGTGTGACACGCCGGTCCAGGATGGACCGGTCATGAAACCCGCTCACGCGGTACCCATGCAAATTCCATGCGTTTCCTGTAACGCTTCCGAGACGCTTGTTGTGCGTACGGTCACGGAACGGGCACCCGGCTTGACGTGTCACTGCCCTCGGGCAGACTTGGCGCGTATTCGCGTGATTGCGGATCTTCATCGCGGATCTTCATCGCGGATCTTGGACAACGGGGCATCGCGTGGCAGCCGCGTGGCGGCACCCCGTCAGCGCGCCGAGGGGGAAGCACAGTCATGAGCCAGGACGGCGCACAGGGCCGCTATGCGGGCGGTTCGGTCGCGGGCGGCCGGTACCAGCTCCGCGACCTGCTCGGCGAAGGCGGGATGGCGTCCGTATACCTGGCGTACGACGCGGCGCTCGACCGCCAGGTCGCGATCAAGACACTCCATACGGAGCTGGGGCGCGAGCAGTCCTTCCGCGAGCGCTTCCGCCGCGAGGCCCAGGCCGTCGCCAAGCTGTCGCACACCAACATCGTCTCCGTCTTCGACACGGGCGAGGACGAGCTGGACGGCGCGCTGATGCCGTACATCGTCATGGAGTACGTCGAGGGGCAGCCGCTCGGCTCCGTGCTCCAGGCGGACATCGCCCAGTACGGCGCGATGCCGGCCGACAAGGCGCTGAAGGTGACGGCCGATGTGCTGGCCGCGCTGGAGACCAGCCACGAGATGGGGCTGGTCCACCGGGACATCAAGCCCGGCAACGTGATGATGACCAAGCGCGGCATCGTCAAGGTCATGGACTTCGGTATCGCGCGCGCCATGCAGTCGGGTGTGACGTCGATGACACAGACCGGCATGGTCGTCGGTACGCCCCAGTACCTGTCGCCCGAGCAGGCGCTCGGGCGCGGTGTCGACGCGCGCTCCGACCTCTACTCGGTCGGCATCATGCTCTTCCAACTGCTGACGGGCAGGCTGCCGTTCGACGCGGACTCGCCGCTGGCGATCGCGTACGCGCATGTGCAGGAGGAGCCGGTCGCTCCGTCCAGCATCAACCGTTCGATCACCCCCGCGATCGACGCGCTGGTCGGCCGGGCGCTGAAGAAGAACCCGAACGAGCGCTTCCCGAGCGCCGAGGCGATGCGCGACGAATGCGCGCGGGTGCTGCCCGGCGGGCAGGCGGGCGCGCCGGTGATCGTGCAGGGCATACCGCGGAACAGCGGTGCGGGTGTGGGCTCCGCGGTCTTCCCGCCGCTGGACCAGTCGACGCAGCCGCCGCCGAGCGCGCAGGGCCTGCAGACGCCGTACCAGCCGGGTCCTTACGGGGTGCCGCCCCAGATGCAGACGCCCGCGCCGGCGCACACACCCGGGCCCGGCGCCGGGCCCGGGTACGGCTATCCGCAGACGCCGCCACCGGCGTACCAGGCCCCGTCGCCGGTTCCGCAGCCGTACACGCTCTCGCCCCAGCCCCAGACGACGGCCGGTTCCGGCCATGGCACGCACGGCGGCGGGCACGGCGGGCACGGCGGAGGCGGCCGGCCGGGCGGCCGACGGAACGTGCCGGTCATCGTGGGCTCGATCGCGGTCGCGGCCCTCGCGATCGCCGGGCTGATCACGGCGCTCTCGATGAACAACGGCTCGGACGACTACACGAACGCGGATCCGGGCGTCAGCGACTCCGCCGCACCGGCCGCGGGCCACCGGGACCCGGAGCGGAACCGGACCATCGACGCGACGAAGTGCTCGGAGGCCTCGGAGGACGGTCTCGACCCGTCCAAGGTGACCGTTCCGGATCTGCGCTACAAGGACCTCCTCTCGGTCAAGGACTGCCTCCGCGCGGCGGGGTGGACCTGGTCGGAGCCGAAGAAGCAGAACGACGGCACGCAGGCCGAGGACATCGTGATCGGCCAGTACCCGCGGCCGGGCGCCGCCGTGCTGCCGAAGGAGCAGGAGTTCGAGCTGACGATCTCCACGGGGGACCCGGAGTAGTCGCTCCGGGCCGACCGGACCGATCGGCGCGGACCGATCGGTCCGGTCGGCCCGGCTCGGCTTGGCTCGGCGCGGTCGGCTCGGCGCGGTCGGCGCGGGGCCCGGCTGCCGCCGCTCTCTCTGTTCTCTCTGTCCCAACTCTCTGTCGCACTTCCGTCGTACTGCCCATCGGCGCGTAGTACTCACGACGGACAGACCGGCGGTCGGCCACGTGCCGCCACGCACCCCCCGCCTCGCGTACCCCTCACCTCGCTCCCTCGCATACGGAACGTCCGGGATGCCGGACTTGTCGCCCCATGTGACGCTGGATCGGTGACTCCAAGGTTCCGCACCTCTTGCGCGATCGCGGTCGCATCCCTCTTGCTGACCGCACCCGCCGCGTACGCCGAGGAGTCCGCACCACCCCCGCCACGCACCTCAGCGGTGCCCGAGCCCGCGGTCTCCTCGCTGGCCGGGCGTCTCGCCGGGGAGGGGAAGACGCGGCCGGGCAGACCGCAGGAGCCGGATTCCGGGGACGCGTCGCCCGAGGACGCGGGCCCGAGCGCGAGTGCGGAGAGCGCGGCTCCCGTACGGCCCGGCCGGCCGTCCTCCCCGGCGAAGCCGCCCCGCCCGTCCCGTACGCCGCCGTCCCCCTCCGCGTCCGCGAAACCGTCCGACTCCGCCCCCGCGCGTACGGACGAGGAGGCGGCGGACGAGTGGAGCGCGGCCGACGAGCCGGGGGAGGCCTGGAGGCCGCCGGAGGAGCGGGTGGGTACGGGCGAGCCGACGGCATCCGCGGCCGCGCCGTCCAGCGCCGCCCGCAGGCCGGACGCGACGGCCCTCGACAGATCGGCCCCCCGGCCGGTTCCGGTACTGACCCTGGGCGCCGGAATCACCCTGCTCGGCCTGGGGCTCGGCTTCCTTGGACTGCGGCTCCGACGGCGCTGAAACTCCCCCGTCTCCCTGAGGGTCCTCCTTATGGCGTACTTATCACGTCCGCCTCAGGTCGCTTGCGGGCCGCGACTTACTCGGTATACATACTGAGTATGTCCATTCGCCACGGGCTTCTCGCCCTCCTCGAAGCGGGTCCGCGCTACGGCTCTCAGCTCCGTACGGAGTTCGAGTCGCGCACCGGTTCCACCTGGCCGCTCAACGTCGGCCAGGTCTATACGACCCTGAGCCGGCTGGAGCGCGACGGCATGGTCACGCAGGAGGGCGCGGACGAGGCGGGGCACGCGCTCTACGTGATCACGGAGACCGGCCGCGCGGAGCTGCGGTCCTGGTTCCGTACGCCCGTCGACCGCGCCAGCCCGCCACGCGACGAACTGGCGATCAAGCTCGCCATGGCGGTCGGGGCTCCGGGGGTCGACATCCGGGAGGTCATCCAGTCGCAGCGGCACCACACCATCCAGGCGATGCAGGACTACACGCGGCTGAAAGCGCAGGCTCTGGAAGCCGTTCCGACCGACCGGGACGAGGTGGCCTGGCTCCTCGTCCTGGAGCAGCTCATCTTCCAGACCGAGGCGGAGGCCCGCTGGCTCGACCACTGCGAAGTCCGGCTGATCCGGCTCGCGATGGTGCCGGGGCGCGGCGGCACGCAGCCGGAGACGCCTCCGGGCGATCCGGCCGCCGGGTCCACGCCCGGGGCCGTCCCCCGGGCCACACCCGCTTCCGCGCCCGCATCCGCATCCGTGGTGGCGCCCGCCTCCTCCGCGCCGTCCGCCGGCTCCACGGCCGACTGACCGCGCCGCGGCCGCGGACACCACACCGCGGCTCCGGCCGCCACCCGAACCGCCCGGCCGGAGCCCGCGGAGCCGCCTGGGGCCGACCGCACTGCCCGCCCCGGGCGCCATCCCACTCGTCACACCGAACCGCTCGTACGTGCGCGTACGCCCAAAGGGGGGACCCCTCATGGCTCGCAAATCCCATCAGCCACATCAGTCACAGTCGTCACAGCCGTCACAGTCGACGTCACCGCAGCATCAGGCGCCGGGGCATCTGGCGCCGCAGCGCTCGTCGAAGCGGCCGGTCCTCCAGCTCCAGGAGCTGACCCGCGTCCACGGCAGCGGCGCCACCGAGGTGCACGCGCTGCGCGGTATCAACCTCGATGTGTTCCCCGGCGAACTCGTCGCCGTCATGGGCCCGTCGGGCTCCGGCAAGTCCACGCTGCTCACCATCGCGGGCGGCCTCGACACCCCCACCTCCGGCCGCGTGATCGTCGAGGACACCGACATCACCACCGTCGACCGCAAGCAGCTCGCGGCCCTGCGCCGTCGCAGCATCGGCTACGTCTTCCAGGACTACAACCTGATCCCCGCGCTCACCGCTGCGGAGAACATCGCGCTGCCCCGCGAGCTGGACGGCGTTTCCGCGCGCAAGGGCCGCGTCGAGGCCCTGGCCGCGCTCCAGGAGATGGGCCTGGAGGCCCTCGCCGACCGGTTCCCCGACGAGATGTCCGGTGGCCAGCAGCAGCGCGTGGCGATCGCCCGCGCCCTCGTCGGTGACCGGCGTCTGGTCCTCGCGGACGAGCCGACCGGCGCCCTGGACTCCGAGACCGGCGAGTCCGTGCTCGCGCTGCTGCGCACGCGCTGCGACGCGGGCGCGGCCGGCATCCTGGTCACCCACGAGCCGCGCTTCGCGGCCTGGGCCGACCGCGTGGTCTTCCTGCGGGACGGCGCGGTCGTCGACCAGACGCTGCGCAGCCAGGCGGACTCGCTGCTGACGGGCCAGGCGGCCGAGCTGTGAAGAACTGGTTCCACTCCTGGCGCGCCGCGGTACGGATAGCCCGCCGCGACGCCTGGCGCTTCAAGGGACGCAGCTTCCTCGTCCTCGCCATGATCGCGCTGCCCATCCTCGGCGTGAGCGCCGCCGACCTGACCCTGCGCAGCTCGGACCTCTCCACGACGGAGCGTCTGAACCGCGACCTCGGCCGGGCCGACGCGCGGATCTCCGACCCCTCGCTGGCCGGTGAGCCCCTCCTGCAGAACCCGACGGGCGAGCAGTACACGCCGGTGGGCGACTTCGAGAACAAGCCGTGGCCCGACGGTCCCGCGGACATCGGGAAGGCCATTCCGGCGGGCTCCACCGTCCTGGAGGACACGCTCGGGTCCGGCAAGCTCCGTACCACGCACGGGCTGCTGCACACCGAGATCCGGGAGATCAAGGCGTCGGACCCGATGGCCCGGGGCATCATGCGTCTCCTCGACGGGCGCTTCCCCGAGAAGGGCGGCGAGGTCGCCGCGACCGCGCACTTCCTGGAGACCAGCGGGCTTCGCGTGGGCTCGAAGCTGACCGCCAGGGGGCTCGACGCCGACTACCGGATCGTCGGCGCGTACGAACTCCCCAGCTCCCTCAAGGCCGACCAGGTCACTGCCCTTCCCGGCGCGTTCCTGGCTCCGCTCGACAAGGCGCTGAAGGCCGACGATCTGCCCGGCACGTCCCCGACCACCACGCAGCTGGTGAGCGTCTCGGGCGGTTTCACGTGGAACATGGTGCGGGAGGCCAATGCCAAGGGCGTCACGGTCACCTCACGCGCCGTACAGCTGAACCCGCCCGCCGACTCGGACGTCCCCCTGTACCAGCAGGAGGGCTGGGGTACATACGAGCAGAGCACGGCGTCCAAGACCTTCGAGATGGCCGCGATCGGGACCATCGTCGGTCTCGCGATGCTGGAGATCTGTCTGCTGGCGGGGCCCGCCTTCGCGGTCGGCGCCCGGCGCTCGCGCCGTCAGCTCGGCCTGGTCGGGGCCAACGGCGGCGACCGGCGCCATATCCGGGCCATCGTGCTCGGTGGCGGTCTGGTGATCGGTGTCGTCGCGGCCGTCGTCGGTACGGTCCTCGGTATCGCCCTCACCATCGCCCTGCGGCCCGTGCTGGAGGACTACCTCGGCGAGCGCTTCGGCGGTCTTGAGTTCCGTCCGCTGGAACTGCTCGGTATCGCGGCGCTGGCCGTGCTCACCGGTCTGCTGGCGGCGATCGTCCCAGCCGTCACCGCGTCCCGTCAGACCGTGCTGGCCTCGCTCACCGGCCGCCGCGGGGTGCGCGGGAGCAGCAGGGTGCTGCCGGTCCTCGGGCTGATCGCGTTCGCGCTCGGTGCCGCGATCGCGCTGTACGGGTCGACGATGACCGACCAGTTCGCGGTCGTCGCGGGCGGCAGTGCCCTCGCCGAGCTGGGTGTGGTCGCGCTGACACCGGCCCTGGTGGGTCTGTTCGGCCGGATCGGCCGCTGGATGCCGCTCTCACCGCGGCTGGCGCTGCGTGACGCCGTACGCAACCGGGGGCGCACGGCCCCCGCCGTGGCCGCGGTGCTGGCCGCGGTCGCGGGCACGGTGGCGGTCTCGACGTACCAGGCGAGCAGTGATGCCCAGAGCCGGGCCGCGTATACGCCGGAGCTGCCCCACGGCGCGGTCTCCGTGATGCTCGACGAGGGCGGCGGCCGGGATGTCCCGGCCGTGCGTACGGCCGTCCAGAAGAATCTGCCCACCGAGATCCGGGCCGATGTGGACCGGATCTCGGTCGGGAGGCCCGGTTGCTCGATGTGGGCCGGCGAGGACGGCTGTGGGCAGTACGAGGTGGTCGTACCGGAGGCCAACCAGTGCCCGCTGTGGGCGACGGGCAGCGGTGACGGGGACCCTGCGGACAAGTACAGCAAGGCCGAGCGGCGCAAGCTCGTCAAGGACTGGCGCTGCAAGGAAAGCGAGGTCTACAGCTTCGTCAACGGCGGTGTGCTGATCGGTGACGACAAGCTGCTGAAGGTCCTGGGGATCGAGAACGCGGGCGCCGAGAAGGCGCTTGCGGACGGGCGGATCGTCTCCTTCGACAAGCGCAACATCGACACGAACGGCAAGATCGGCATCCGGCTGGTCACCGACACGGACGCGGCCGACGCGGCCAGGGAGAAGGGCGAGGAAATACCGGGCGCCGTCAAGACGTTCGCCGCCCACCAGGTCGGGGACGCGCCCGAGGTGTACGGCATCACGATGATCATGACCCCCGGCACGGCGGAGAAGGCGGGTCTCAGCACCGTCCCGCTCGGTGCGTACTACTCGACCGGCGCCATGCCGAGCAGCGCCCAGAAGCAGAAGCTGGACAGCGAGCTCGACAAGACCGGCAGCGATGTCAATCTCCACATCGAGGGCGGGTACGAGAGCGAGAACAGCATCGTGCTGCTCGCGCTGACCGTCTTCGCGGGGCTGGTCACCATCGGCGCCGCCGGGATCGCCACCGGTCTCGCCCAGGCCGATGCCGAGGCCGACCTCAAGACACTCGCCGCGGTCGGTGCCCCGGCGCGCGTCCGCCGGACGCTCAGCGGGTTCCAGTGCGGGGTGGTGGCCGTGATGGGTGTGCTGCTCGGCTCGGCGGCCGGGGTGCTCCCGGCGATCGGGCTGCGGCTGACCGAGCGGCGCAGCGAGCTGGACTGGTACAACAAGGCGCTCGACGAGGGGCTCGGCAACCCCTCCATTCCGAACGTGCCGATCATGATCCCCTGGGAGACGCTGGCCGCACTGCTGGTGGCCGTGCCGCTGGGCGCCGCGATCCTGGCGGCGCTGGTCACCCGCTCGCACCGGGTGCTCGGCCGCCGGGCCGCGACGTAGCCCCTGTCCCGGGCCCGCCCCTGACCCCACGGGTCCGCCCCTGTCCCACGGGTCCGCCCATGGGATCACCGGGAAACCGTGCCCCCGTACGAAGGTCATCCGCCTTCGTACGGGGGCACCCGTGTGGTGACGCACATGTGCGAGACAATGGGCCGCATGGAGATGCCGAGGAACGAACGGTCGCAGGAGAGCCCCCACGTCCTCGTGGTGGGACAGGACGGGATGGCGCTCGGCGGCGGTGGAACCGACGACGGCGCGCGCGAGATCCCGGTGACGGAGATGGTCGAGCAGCCCGCGAAGGTCATGCGCATCGGCAGCATGATCAAACAGCTTCTGGAGGAGGTGCGGGCGGCTCCTCTGGACGAGGCGAGCCGGGTACGGCTCAAGGAGATCCACGCGGGCTCCGTGAAGGAGCTGGAGGACGGGCTCGCCCCCGAACTCGTCGAGGAGCTGGAGAGGCTCTCGCTCCCCTTCACGGACGAGGCCATTCCGTCCGAGGCGGAACTGCGGATCGCGCAGGCCCAGTTGGTGGGCTGGCTGGAGGGTCTCTTCCACGGGATCCAGACGGCGCTGTTCGCACAGCAGATGGCGGCGAGGGCCCAGCTGGAGCAGATGCGCCGCGCGCTGCCGCCGGGTTCGATGCAGGAGGACGACGGGGAGCAGGGTCACGGCACGATCGGCTCGGGCCCGTACCTGTAGCTCCCCTGGATCTCCGGATCGCTCCGACGCCTCTGTCCGGCGCGGCTGGCTCTGTCCAGCGCGGCCCGGCACACCGAGTGGTGTGCCGGGCCGCGGACGTATCAGAGGCCGACGTATCGGGCGTCTGTGTCACAGGCACCCGGGAGGGGCTCCGTCGGCCGGTGAGCGTGGTTCAGGCGCTCGTGGACGTGAGCAGCAGGATCTTGCCGACGTGCGTGCTCGCCTCCAGGGCGCGGTGCGCCTCGGCCGCCTCCGCCATGGGCAGCTTGCGGTCCACGATCGGGCGGACCCGGCCGTCGGCGATCAGCGGCCAGACATGCTCCCGTACGGCCGCGACGATCGCCGCCTTCTCGGCCAGCGGCCGGTGGCGCAGCGAGGTCGCCGTGATGGCCCCGCGCTTGCCGAGCAGGGCGCCCAGATTGAGTTCGGCCTTCACTCCGCCCTGGAGACCGATCACCGCCAGTCGGCCGTTCACGGCCAGGGCCCGTACATTCCGTTCCAGATACTTCGCGCCGACGATGTCGAGAATGACATCCGCGCCCGCGCCGTCCGTGGCCTTGCGGATCTCCTCCACGAAGTCCTGCTCGCGGTAGTCGATCAGGATGTCCGCGCCCAGCTCGGCGCAGCGTGCCAGCTTCTCGGGGCCGCCCGCCGTGACCGCGACGCGCGCGCCCACCGCCTTGGCCAGCTGGATCGCCATCGTGCCGATCCCGCTTCCCCCGCCGTGCAGGAGCACCGTCTCGCCCGGCCGCAGATGCGACACCATGAAGACGTTCGACCAGACCGTGCAGGTGACCTCGGGGAGCGCCGCGGCCGAGGCCAGGTCCAGGCCGCTCGGTACGGGAAGCAGCTGCCCGGCCGGGACGGCGGCCTTCTCGGCGTACCCCCCGCCCGCCAGCAGCGCGCACACCTCGTCGCCGACGGCCCACCCCGAGACCCCCGGGCCGAGTGCGGAGATCGTGCCCGCGCACTCCAGACCGGGGTACGGGGCGGAGCCGGCCGGGGGATCGTAGAAGCCCTGTCGTTGCAGCAGGTCCGCGCGGTTGACGGCGCTCGCCGCCACCTCGACGAGCACCTCGCCCTCGCCGGGTACGGGATCGGGCACTTCGGCCCATACAAGCGCCTCGGGGCCACCGGGTTCCGGAATCGTGATCGCATGCATGGCCGCGAGGCTACTCCGGCGGGTGCGAAGCGGCCTCCGATACGGTCAGTTCGTGTGGTCGGGTCCCGACGGGCTCTGCGCCCGGACGATGGTGATCAGACGGTCGGTCAGCTGGAGCGGGCTGGCGGCGGGGTCGTCGTACCCCATCAGCCGGTGGCCGCGCAGGACGCTCACCACGAGGTCGTCCGTCTCCCGTACATTCCGGCCCACCTCGGCCTTTATGACGGGCCGTTCGATGATGTCGAGGCCGCTGCCCTGCTGGATCAGATCCTCCATCACCGTGCCCGCGCTCGGGCTGAGCACGGACAGCCCCAGCAGCCGGCCGGCCGCGCTGGCGCTGGTGATGACGGCGTCGGCCCCGGACTGGCGCAGGAGCGGTGCGTTCTCCTCCTCGCGCACGGCGGCGACGATCTTCGCGGCGCGGTTGAGCTGACGTGCGGTCAGCGCCACCAGCACGGCCGTATCGTCGCGCTGGGTGGCGATGACTATCTGACGCGCCCGCTGCAATTCGGCACGGATCAGCACATCGCTCCGGGTCGCGTCGCCGACCACGCCCACGAAACCTTCCGCGTTGGCCGCGTCGATGACCTTGTTGGACGGATCGACGATGACGATCTGTTCCTTCTTGAGCCCCGTGGCACAGAGGGTCTGCATCGCCGAACGCCCCTTGGTGCCGAAGCCGACGATGACGGTGTGGTCACGCAAGTTGGACCTCCAGCGGTTCAGCCGCCACTCCTCCCGGGTGCGCTCCGTGAGCACTTCGAGAGTGGTACCGACCAGGATGATCAGGAAAAGCACCCGCAACGGGGTCACCAGCAGCACATTGACCAGCCGCGCGCCGTCGCTGTACGGGACGATGTCGCCGTACCCCGTCGTCGAGAGCGTGACGGTCGCGTAGTAGACGGCATCGAGGAAGTCGACCGAGTCATCCGCGTTGTCGTGGTAGCCCGTTCGGTCGATATAGACGAGGAAGACCGTCAGAGCGAGAACGAACAGCGCCATCAACAGCCGCCTGGTGACCTGACGCAGGGGCTGTACGGCGGTACGGCGCGGAAGTTTGACCCGCGCCGCGACGAGATGTTCGTCGGCATGCCTGGCCATCGCATCATGGCCGGGAAGTTTCACGTGAAACACCCTCCATCGACCGCTGCCGCCCACGGCAGGTCGAGAACTTCGAGTTCGTCACCTGGCCGCGCGCCGCCCGGCGGCACGACCGCGAGTCCATCTGCCGCGGCGATACCGCGCAGCATGGCGGGACCGTTGAAGTGCAGCGGTACGAGCCCCTCGTCATGGTGCACGAACGGCACCAGCCGGGTGTCATGCGGGTGGCCCTGCACCGCGTCCCGCAGCGGTGCGCGGTACGGAGGACGGGGCGCCCGCCCCGCGAGCGTGCGCAGCAGGGGCTCGGCGAGCGTCAGCAGCCCGGAGACCGCGGCGAGCGGGTTGCCCGGCAGCCCGACCAGATGCCGCCCCGAGGACAACCGGGCCAGCAGCATGGGATGCCCGGGGCGTACGGCGACCCCGTCGACCAGCAGCTCGGCGCCCGTCCTGTCGAGCACCGGGTGGACATGGTCGACCGGGCCGCCGGCCGTACCTCCCGTGGTGAGGACGAGATCCGCCGTGGACCGGGTGACCGCGCGGCGCAGTGCCTCGGCGTCGTCGCGGATCCGGCGGGTGGCGATGACATCGGCGCCGAGCGTACGGAGCCAGGGCGCGAGCATGGGGCCGAGCGCGTCACGGATCAGCCCGTCGTGGGGCAGCCCGGTGGTGAGCAGTTCGTCGCCGAGGACCAGCACCTCCACGCGCGGGCGCGGGAAGGTGAGCAGTTCGTCATAGCCGGCCGCCGCCGCGAGCCCCAGAACGGCGGGGGTCACCAGTGAACCGGCGGGCAGCAGCCGGTCGCCGGCCCGGCACTCCTGGCCGCGCGGCCTGATGTCCTGCCCGGGGATCACGTCGCGGTCGGCGTGGAGATGGCCCCGGCTGTCCGTACGGGCGTGCTCGCTGCGGATCACCGCGGTCGTGTCGGCCGGGATACGGGCGCCGGTGGCGATCCGTACGGCCGTGCCGTCCGGGAGCGGAGCCACCTCCCCATGACCGGCCAGGATGCCGAGGTCGTCGGAGCGCTGCGGGCCGTCGGTGCCCTGGACGGTAGGCGTGTCGGCGCCCTGGCCATGAGCGGCGTCGGCCGTCCGCGTTCCGGGGGCGTCGGCCGTCGCTCCCTCGCGCGAGGAGCCCCTGACGGGCCGTACGGACCAGGGACCCGGCCCCGAGACCGCCCAGCCGTCCATGGCGGAGGTGTCGAAGGACGGCAGATCGGTGAGTGCGGTGAGCGGCTCGGCGAGTGCCCGGCCCAGCGCCCGGTCGAGGGGTACGGAGGCGGTGCGGGCGGCCGGGGCCGAGCCCGCCGCGCGGGCCGCGAGCGCGCGGGCGGCGTCCCACGGCTCGGCGCGGTGCCGAGCGGTCGCGGCGGACGCGGCGCCCCGGTCGTGCGTCGCGCCGTGGTCGTGCGTCGCGCCGTGGCCCGGTGCCGTGCGGTGGCCCGGTGCGGCGCCAGGGGTCAGGTCCCGGTCCTGGCCCGGACCCTGGCTTGGGCCATGGTCCTGGCTGTGCCGCGGGTTGTGGGCCGGAGCTGCGACCAGGTCCGGCGCATGGCCCGCGCGCGGTGGCTCTCTGCCGACGAGGGCCAGGGCGTCGTCGAACCCGTCGGCCTCGCGGTCCTGGGCCGTCATCCGGCGTCGGCCCCCTTGGCGCCAGGTCCGTCGGTGCCCTCCGTCTCGTCCGCCCAGCGCACGGCGAGCGCCGCGGCCTTGCGGGCGGCTTCGGCGACCGCTTCGGGACCGTCTCCGCCCGCCTTGGCCGCCGCGTAACCGACCAGGAAGGTCGTCAGCGGCGCGGCGGGCCTGGCGACGCCGTGCGCGGCGTCACGGGCGAGGTCGAGAAGCGCATGGGTGTCGACATCCAGCTCGATGCCGAGTTCGTCCTTGACTGCGGTGATCCATTCGTCCAGCACGGTCCCATGCTCTCTGATCCTGGCCCGCGCTGTGGAGATGTCTTCCCAGGTGTCGCAGTCGAAGGAGGCGAGCGGATCGGCGTCGACGCGGGCGAGGTCGAGTTCCTGCACCAGCAGACGGAGCGGCAGGCCGGGCAGCCTGCCGTACTCGGTGGCGAGAAGGGCCAGTTCACGGCGGAGCGGTTCGGCGCGGTACGCGGCGACCAACGGCTGGTCACGGCCGTCGGCGTCGGTGAGCAGGGCCCCCTCCCGGCCCGTGCTGCCCAGCGTCTCGATCAGGCGGCGCACCGTCGGCTCCCCCAGGAACGGCAGGTCCGCGGACAGCACGAGCACGGTGTCCGCCTCGGCACACCGCACCCCCGCGTCGAGCGCGGCGACCGGCCCGCCGCCCGGCGGATCCTCGCGCGCCCAGCGCACCGGCCGTACCGTGGGCCGCCTGCTGCCCACGACCACGGTGCGGGCGGCCCCTTCGCAGGCTGCCAGCACCCTGTCGAGCAGCGATCGGCCCCCGACGCGTACCCCTGGCTTGTCGGCGCCGCCAAGCCTCTTGGCGGCACCTCCGGCGAGCACGATGGCGTCATACGCGGTCATGGCTGAAGTATGGGCCGCGACCGCCCGGCCGAAGCATCCGCGGTGGCCTGTTTCCGGGCGAGCGGCTCCGCGCGGCGTTTCCCTACAGTGTGCGCAGCAGCACCGCCGGCTGTTCGACGCAGTCCGCCACGTAGCGCAGGAAGCCGCCCGCCGTGCCGCCGTCGCAGACGCGGTGGTCGAAGGTGAGCGACAGCTGGACGACCTGACGCACGGCCAGCTCGCCCTCGTGCACCCACGGCTTGGGCACGATCCGGCCGATCCCGAGCATCGCCGCCTCGGGGTGGTTGATGATCGGCGTCGAGCCGTCGACCCCGAACACCCCGTAGTTGTTGAGGGTGAACGTCCCGCCGGTCAGCTCGCCAGGTGTGAGCGTGCCCGACCTGCCCGCCTCCGTCAGCCGCGCGAACTCGGCGCTCAGCGACTCCGCCGAGCGAGCGTGCGCGTCCCGTACGACGGGGACGACCAGGCCGCGGTCGGTCTGCGCGGCGAAGCCGAGATGCACCTCCGGCAGGCGCACGATCTCCCGGGCGGCCGAGTCCACGGTGGAGTTCAGCTCGGGGTGGCGGGCGAGCGCCGCCGTGCAGATCCGGGCGAACAGCGCGATCAGCGCGATCTTGGCCCCTCCGGCCGCGTTCATCGCCGTACGCGCGGCAAGCAGTTCCGTGGCGTCCGCGTCGACCCAGCAGGTCGCGTCCGGGATCTCGTGACGGCTGCGGGTGAGCTTGTCCGCGACCGCGCCGCGTACGCCCCGCAGGGGCACCCTGGTGACGCCGGGCCGCGCGGACGGGGAGGCCGCCACCGGAGCCGACGCCGGAGCCTGGGCGGGAGCTGAGGCCGGGAGCGGGGTCGGGGCCGTCGCGGGAGCCGGGGCGCCGACGGCGGGCGGTGCCTGTGTGGCGCCCTGGTGGATCGCCCGCTCGACATCGCACCGCAGGATCAGGCCGTCCCGCCCGGAGCCCGTCAGCTCCCGCAGATCGACACCGTGCTCGCGGGCCAGCCTGCGTACCAGCGGGGAGACGACCGGGACCGGCCCGGCCCCACCGTTCACCGGTTCACGAACGAGGGCGGTGGCGACGTGGGACGCGGTCAACGGCGCCCGGCGGACCCGGCGCCTGCGCGCCGCCGGCGCGCCCGTGCCGTACCCGACCAGCACATTGCCCGACGCCTCGTCGGAGGCCGAGGCCGAGGCCGAGGCCGAAGCCGACGCGCGGGCAGGCGCGGCGGCCTGTGGGGTGACAGCCGCCTTCGTCGCTGTCGGAGCGGGAGTCGCTGTCGGTGCCTGGGCCGGGGCCGACGCGTCGGACCCTTCCGACGCTCCCACCGCCACCGTCAGCAGCGGCGCCCCGACGGGCAGCTCCGTGCCCTCCTCGCCATAGCGCGCCGTCACCACACCCCCGTAGGGGCACGGCACTTCGACCATCGCCTTGGCCGTCTCGACCTCGACCACCGGCTGGTCGACGGCGACGACATCCCCCACCGACACCAGCCAGCGGACGATCTCCGCCTCGGTCAGCCCTTCCCCGAGGTCCGGCAGTTTGAATTCCAGCACCTGGGCCATCAGCTCTCCGTCTCCCACTGGAGTCGCGCGACCGCGTCCAGCACCCGGTCCACTCCCGGAAGATGGTGCCTCTCCAGCATGGGCGGCGGATAGGGAATGTCGAATCCGGCCACGCGCAGCACCGGCGCCTCCAGATAGTGGAAGCAGCGTTCGGTGACCCGCGCGGCGATCTCGCCGCCCGGTCCGCCGAATCCGGTGGACTCGTGGACGACGACCGCGCGCCCCGTGCGCCGTACGGACGCCGCGACCGTCTCGTCGTCGAACGGCACCAGCGAGCGCAGATCGACGACCTCCAGGTCCCAGCCCTCGGCGCGGGCCGCCTCCGCCGCCTCCAGACAGACCGGCACGGAAGGACCGTAGGTGATCAGCGTGGCGCTGCTGCCCCGGCGCCGGACGGCGGCCCGCCCGATCGGGGCGACCTCGGCCGGCTCGTCCGGCGACCACGAGGCCTTCGACCAGTAGAGCCGCTTCGGCTCCAGGAAGATCACCGGATCGTCGGAGGCGATCGCGGCGCGCAGCAGCCCGTACGCGTCGTCGACCGTCGCGGGCATGACGACATGGAGGCCGGGCGTCGCCATGTAGTACGCCTCCGAGGAGTCGCTGTGGTGCTCGACCCCGCCGATCCCGCCGCCGTACGGCACCCGCACGGTGATCGGCAGCGGCATCGCGCCCCGCGTGCGGTTGCGCATCTTCGCCACATGGCTGATCAGTTGCTCGAACGACGGATAGGCGAAGGCGTCGAACTGCATCTCCACGACGGGCCGCAGCCCGTACATCGCCATCCCGACGGCCGCGCCCAGAATGCCGGCCTCGGCGAGCGGGGTGTCCGTACAGCGGTCGTCGCCGAACTCGGCCGCGAGCCCGTCGGTGATCCGGAAGACCCCGCCCAGCGTGCCGACGTCTTCACCGAGGACATGGACGGAGGGGTCCTCGGCCATCGCGTCGCGCAACGCGCGCCGCAGGGCCTGCGCCATGGTGGCGGGCTTCACCGTGACGGTGGTCATCGCACCTCACCGGGCCCTTCCGCGCGTCCTTCGCCGTGTCCTTCTCCGTAGCCTTCTTCCGGGCCTTCCCCGGCGTCCTCCCCGGCCGAGGCGTCCAGCTCGGCACGGAGCTGGGCCGCCTGCTCACGCAGCTGGACGGTCTGCTCCGCGTAGACATGCGCGAAGAGGTCCATGGGGTCGAGCACCGGCTCGGCGTTCATCCGGTCGCGCAGCCGCGCGGCCATCGTCTCGGCGGCGTCCGCGGCCTTCCTGATGCCGTCCTCGTCGAGCACCCCGCGCGCGGTCAGCTCGCGTTCCAGCAGGAGGACCGGGTCGTGCGCGCGCCAGATCTCGACCTCGTCGCCCGCCCGGTAGCGCGTGGCGTCGTCGGCGTTCGTATGGGCGTCGATGCGGTACGTCACGGCCTCGACCAGCGTCGGTCCCCCGCCGCGCCCGGCGCGTGCCAGGGCCTCGCCGAGGACCGTGTGCACCGCGACCGCGTCGTTGCCGTCGACCAGCCGGCCCGGCATGCCGTACCCGACGGCCTTGTGGGCCAGGGAGGGCGCCGCGCTCTGCTTGGCGAGCGGCACGGAGATCGCGAAGCCGTTGTTCTGGACGAGGAAGACGACCGGGACCTGCCACACGGCCGCGAAGTTCAGCGCCTCGTGGAAGTCTCCCTCGCTGGTGCCGCCGTCGCCCACGAGGGCGAGCGCGACCACGTCGTCCCCCTTGAGCCGGGCCGCGTGCGCCAGGCCGACGGCGTGCGGCAGCTGAGTGGCCAGTGGCGTGGACAGCGGGGCGATCCGGTGCTCGTGCGGGTCGTAGCCGGTGTGCCAGTCGCCGCGCAGCAGCGTCAGCGCCTGTACGGGGTCGAGCCCGCGCGCCACGGCCGCGAGCGTGTCGCGGTAGCTGGGGAAGAGCCAGTCCTGCTGCCGCAGGACCAGCGCGGCGGCGATCTGGCAGGCCTCCTGGCCGGTGCTCGACGGATAGACGGCGAGCCTGCCCTGCTTGGTCAGGGCCGTGGCCTGCGTGTTGTACCTGCGTCCGCGGACCAGCTCGGTGTAGAGCCGCAGCAGCAGGGCGGGGTCGGCCCCGGCCGCGGCGTCCGTACCCAGCACGCGGTACGGCTCGGGGTCGGGCAGCAGCGGCGCGGGGTCGGTACGCGGCCGCCACGCCGGGGGCGGGTGCGGCAGATGGCCCGTGGCACCGGGCAGTTCCTGGACCGACGTACTGCTCTTCTTCACGCGTGCACCTCCTCGTGGGAGTGGGCGAACGGGTGCCAAGATGTGGCACGCCTCACCTACCGATTGTTCGGTCGACAGGGCATTTTGGCTACACGCGGCTCCAGCCTGTGGACAAACGGTTCTCCACAGCTTGGGATGGACGCAGGCCGTCCATGGCGCGGAGGCGAGGAGACAGGAGAGCTGAACAAATGGCCGACGGCACGGACCACGAGATCGACGGGGTGGGGGTCAGGCCCGGCACCGAAAGAGGCGGCGGCGGTACGGAGCCCCTGCTTCCGGCGCGCCCGCTGGACGCCATCGACCAGGACATTCTGCGCATCCTGCGAGCGGACGGCCGCGCCTCGATACGGTCGGTGGCCGAGCGCGTCCATGTCTCGCGCGCCAACGCGTACGCCCGGATCAACCGGCTGATCGACGACGGTGTGATCCGCGGGTTCAGCGCCAGCGTCAACCATGAACGCGCGGGCCAGGGCGCGTCCGCGTACATCACCCTGAAGATCGTGCAGAACTCCTGGCGCACCGTGCGCGAACAGCTCCAGGAGCTGCCGGGGGCCACCCATATCGCGCTGGTCAGCGGTGACTTCGACGTACTGCTGCTGGTGCACGCCCCGGACAACCGCTCCCTGCGGGAGCTGGTCCTGACCAGGCTCCAGTCCATCCCCGAAGTGCTGTCGACGCGCACGCTGCTGGTGTTCGAGGAGACGGACCTGAACGGGCCTCCTCCCTAGAACCGGGCCCCTCCCTGGAAACGGGCCCTCTCCGTGGAAACGGGCCCCTCCCTGGACGGCTCCCTGGCAACGTCAACAGCGTCAACGGCCCCCTCTTCAAGGAGGAGGCCGTCGCCGGGTTCAGGAGGCGGCCGCTACGAGCCCTGCTGAGGGCCGCCCCGCTGCGGCTCGGTGCGCAGCCCGTCGAAGGCAAGCCGTACGACCGCGTCCGCGACCTGGTCGCGGTCATAGCCGCCGGGCGCGTGCGGCCGGTACCACTCCACCAGCGAGTTGACCATGCCGAAGAGCAGCCGGGTCGCCAGCCTGATGTCCATGTCGGCGCGCAGATCGCCGTCCGCGGCGGCGGCCTTCAGCAGATCGGCGACCCGCTGGTCGAACTCACGGCGCCGCTCCATGGCCCAGCGCTCGGTCTGGGTGTTGCCCCTGACCCGCAGCAGCAGCGTCACATACGGCAGCTCCGCGATCAGCACCTCGACCGTACGGCGGGTCACGTACTCCACCCGGCCGATGGCCCGTCCGTGCGTCGCCGCCTCCTCTTCGAGGATCCCGAAGAGGCCGTCCAGGGCGCGGCTGACCGCCCGGCGGAGCAACTCCTCCTTGCCCACGACGTGGTGGTATATCGAGGACTTGGAGATCCCGGCCGCCTTGGAGAGATGCTCCATGGAGGTGCCGTCGTACCCGCGCTCGTTGAAGACGCGGACGGCGACGGCCAGCAGGGTCTCGGGCGTATAGGTGTCGCGCTTCGCGGTGGTCATGACGCGTCGTCCTCCTGCGCGGCGGCCAGACGGCGCAGGGCCTGGGAGGGGGCGTAGCGGCCCGTGGGGTACTCCTCGTGCAGCGCCTCCAGCGTGTCGAGCGCCCATCGCGCGCCGAGCCGGTCGCCCCAGTCGAGCGGGCCGCGCGGGTAGTTGACGCCGAGTCGCATCGCGAGGTCGATGTCCTCCGGGGCCGCCACCCGGCGCGCCGCCGCGTCGAGGGCGAAGTCCACCAGCATGGCGACCGTACGGGCCACGATCAGGCCCGGGATGTCGCCGATCACGCTGACGTCCTTGCCCAGCGCCTGGAAGAGGCCGACGGCCTCCTTCAGGGCCGCCTCCGGCACCCGGGCCGCGGGTGCGAGGGCGATCCGGGTCGCCTCCCGGTAGTCCAGCGCCAGATCGAAGTGGATGACGGGCATCCCCGCGTCGTCGGCGGCCGAGCCGTCCGCCAGGAAGAGACGCGTGCCGTCGGACAGTTCGATCCAGCCGGGGTAGCCGGGGACGGCATCCTCCATACGGGTGACGCCGATCCGGGCCTCCTCGATCAGGCCGGGCAGCGCGTCCGCCGCGAGCAGCTCGCCCCGCACGACGACGGACGCGGGCGCCTTCTCCGGCCCCGCCGTGTGCGCGGCGGCCTGCGGCGTGGGGTCCTCGCCGTACGCGTACCACCCCCGGCCCGACTTGCGCCCCAGCCGCCCCGACTCCACCAGCCGGCGCTGTGCGAGCGACGGCGTGAACTTCGGGTCCTGGAAGAAGGACTCCCAGACCGACCGGGTGACGGCCTCGTTGACGTCCTGGCCGATCAGATCCGTCAGCTCGAAGGGGCCCATCCGGAAGCCGCCGCACTCCCGCAGGACCGCGTCGATGGTGGCGGGGTCCGCGGCCCGCTCCTCGTAGACGCGCAGCGCCTCCGCGTAGAAGGGGCGGGCGACGCGGTTGACGATGAAGCCCGGGGTGTCGGCGCAGCGCACCGGCTTCTTTCCCCAGGCCAGCGCCGTCGCGTGGGCGCGCTCGGCGGCCTTCTCGTCGGTCGCGAAGCCGCTGACGACCTCCACGAGCGGCAGGAGAGGAGCGGGGTTGAAGAAGTGCAGTCCCATGAAGCGGCCGGGGTGGCGCAGCGCGCCCGCGACGGCCGTGACGGAGAGGGAGGAGGTGTTCGTGGCGAGCAGGCAGTCGTCGGCGACGATGTCCTCCAGCGCCGCGAACAGGTCCCGCTTGACGGCGAGTTCCTCCAGGACGGCTTCGACGACGAGCGCGGCGTCCGCCAGCTCGGCGAGGTTCTGGGCCGGGTGCAGCCGGGCGCGCGCGGCGTCGCGCGTCACGGCGTCGAGACGGCCCTTCTCGACCAGCCGGTCGAGTCGCCCCGCGAGGGTGGTGGCGGCCTGCTCCGCGCGGCCGGGCACCGCGTCGTAGAGCCGTACGGGGTGGCCCGCGACCAGCGCCACCTGGGCTATGCCCTGCCCCATCGTGCCGGTGCCGACGACCGCGACGACGCGGCCGGACTCGATTGCTGTCATGGACGCAATCCTCCCGTATGAGTGAGCCATCGAGTGAGCCAGTTATCCACAGACGGGTCGTCCACAGGCGAGTCACGGACGAGTACGGGCGAGTTGTGCACAGGTTCGCCGGACACCCTTGTCCCGACCGATCGTTCGGTTACTCTAACTCTGTCCGTCAGTTCATGTCCCTGTCCGTGTCCCTGATGCTCAGCCCGACCGAGGAGTGGGTCCGTCATGGCCGCCGCCCAGCTCAGTCCCCAGCAGCTCTCCGACAAGCACCGGCCCACGCTCGACCGGGCTCTCGACGCGATCAGCACCCGCGCCTACTGGTCCCCGCACCCCGAGCACCCCAAGGGGTACGGGGAGACCGCCCCGGCGGACGGGCTCGCCGCCTTCCAGGCGCTGCGCGGGACCCGCTTCGAGCTGGACCAGCCGGGGACGGACGGCTGGACCGGTGGCGAGATCTCGCCCTACGGACCGGCGCTGGAGGTCGAGTATCCGCACGCGGACCTGGACGTCCTGCTGCCCGCCATGCGCGCCGGGATGGGCGCGTGGCGCGAGGCCGGGCCCGAGACGCGCGCCCTGGTCTGTCTGGAGATCCTGGCCAGGATCAGCGCCCGTACGCACGAGTTCGCGCACGCGGTCATGCACACCAGCGGGCAGGCGTTCATGATGGCGTTCCAGGCGGGCGGCCCGCATGCCCAGGACCGCGGTCTGGAAGCCGTGGCGTACGCGTACCAGGAGCAGATCCGTACGCCGGCCGAGGCCGGCTGGTCCAAGCCGCAGGGCAAGCGCGACCCTCTTGAGCTGCGGAAGACCTTCACGGCGGCGGGGCGCGGGATCGCGCTGCTGGTCGGCTGCAACACGTTCCCGACGTGGAACGGCTACCCGGGTCTGTTCGCCTCCCTGGCCACCGGCAATCCGGTGCTCGTCAAGCCGCATCCGCGGGCGGTCCTGCCGCTCGCGCTGACGGTCCGGGTGGCCCGTGAGGTGCTCGCCGAGGCGGGGTTCGACCCGAATCTGACCGCCCTGGCCGTGGAGCGGCCCGGCGAGGGCATCGCCAAGACCCTGGCCGTACGCCCCGAGATCCGGATCATCGACTACACCGGCTCCACCGCCTTCGGGGACTGGCTGGAGACGCACGCCCGTCAGGCGCAGGTGTACACGGAGAAGGCCGGCGTCAACACCGTCGTGATCGACTCCACCGACGACTACAAGGGGATGCTCTCCAACCTCGCGTTCTCGCTCTCGCTGTACAGCGGCCAGATGTGCACCACCCCGCAGAATCTGCTGATCCCCCGGGACGGCATCGCGACGGACGCGGGCGAGAAGTCGTACGACGAAGTGGTGGCCGATCTCGCGGCCTCGGTGAGCGGGCTGCTGGGCGACGACGCCCGCGCCAACGCTCTCCTGGGCGCGCTGGTCAACCCGGAGGTGAAGGCCCGTCTCGACGCGGCGGGCGGGCTCGGCGATGTCGCGCTCGCCTCGCGCGAGATCACCAACCCGGACTTCCCGGACGCGGTGGTCCGTACGCCCGCGATCGTGAAGGCGGACGGCGCCCGCAAGTCCTGGGAGAAGGCGTGGGAGGGCGCGGCCGAGGGCGGCGGCGCCACGGACGCGGAGCTGCCGTATCTCGCGGAGTGCTTCGGTCCGGTGTCGTTCGCGGTCGCCGTGGACTCGACGGAGGACGCGCTGGAACTGCTCCGGCGCACGGTGCGCGACAAGGGCGCGATGACGGTCGGCGCGTACACGACGTCGAGCGAGACGGAGCGCGCGATCGAGGACGTCTGCCTGGAGGAGTCCGCACAGCTCTCGCTGAACCTCACAGGAGGGGTCTATGTGAACCAGACGGCGGCCTTCTCCGACTTCCACGGCTCCGGCGGGAACCCGGCGGCGAACGCGGCGCTGTGTGACGCGGCGTTCGTCGCGAACCGCTTCCGGGTGGTGGAGGTACGCCGCCAGGCCTGAGGCGCGCTGGACGCCTGAGGCGTTCCCGCGCGCCCGGGAAAACGGATGCCGCCCGCCGGTCAGGGGGCGGGCGGCACCGACTCCCCTACGGGGACGTGGCCGCTTCGGGGGCCGCGGCCTCTTCGGGAACCGCGGCCGGACCGCCCCAGTGGAACAACGTCATGGCCACGCTGGTGGCGAGGTTGTAGCTGGACACCTGCGGTCGCATCGGGAGTGACAGCAGTGTGGTGGCCCGGCTCCGGACATCCGCCGAGAGCCCGTGCCGCTCGGAGCCGAAGGCGAGCAACGCGTCATCGGGAAGCGTCACGGACCGGATGTCGTCGCCCTCCGGGTCCAGCGCGTACAGCGGTCCCGGCGGAAAGTCGTCGGGAGAGAGCCGCTCGACGGCGGTGGCGAAGTGGAGCCCGGCGCCGGAGCGCACGGCGTTCGCGTGCCAGGGGTCCAGGTCGCCGGTCGTGATCACACCGGTCGCCCCGAACCCTGCGGCGAGCCGCACCACGGCGCCGACGTTGCCCAGATTGCGCGGGTTGTCCAGGACGACGACGGGTGCCGGACGGGGTAGTGCCGACAGAGCGTCCAGGTTGCTCCGGCGACCGCGCCTGACCGCGAGGGCCGCGATCTGCGTGGCGTGGACACGCGGCACGAGTTCCCGCAGGACGTGGACCGGTACCTCGACGACGGATTCCTTGATCACGTCCGTCAGGTCGTCGGCGAGTTCCGCGGCCAGGGCGAGGGCCGCGTCCTTGTCGCTCGTGACGGCCGACCGTACGTCCGCCCCGAACCGGAGCGCGTGTTTCAGCGCGTGGAAGCCGTCGAGCACCACCAGGTCGGGGCCGGCCTCGCGCCACTGCCGTACGGCGCGGGCGGCATCAGCGTCGTTCATCGCCTCAGGGTACGGCGTGCCCACGGTGACCAGGCAGTTCGCGGCCCTCGCCCGGCCGCGGGCCGCGAACTGGGGCGGGAGACGTGCGGGATCTCACGGCCGGCCGTCGGGCCCGACAAGGGTCCGGGGCTGGTCAGGGCTCTCGCTCCGCTGCTCCGGCAACGGTTTGCCCCGCCAGAGGAAGAGTCGGCCCCACGCGCGCGTGACCCGGGCACCGAGCCATCGCAGGAAGTTCGTCGGCAGGAACACCGCGTCCGCGGCGATCATCGCGAGCGAGAAGAACGGCAGCCCGAGCAGCACGGCGATGCCCGCGTGCTCCAGCATCATCGCGACCAGCAGCACATTCTTGACGCGCCGGTTGAAGAGCGTGAACGGGAAGGCGACCTGCACGATGACCGTGCCGTAGCTGAGCAGCATGACCATGACGCCACTGGAGGCGAGCAGCCCGGAGAGATCCGGCCAGGGCGAGAAGTAGTCCAGGTTGAGCGGGTAGTACAGGGCGGTGCCGTCCTGCCAGCGCGAGCCCTGGATCTTGTACCAGCCGGCGGTGGCGTAGACGAGACAGACCTCCGCCATGATCACGGCGAGTCCGGCATTGTGGACAAGGTTGGCGAGGATGTCGAGCAGGGCGCGGGGCTCGCCGTCCGGCGCGTACCGGTTCGCCGCCCACCACAGGCCCTGCGCGACCCAGAGCCCCCAGAACAGGATCAGCATCCACAGCTCGACATGGACCCGGTCCAGCGACGTGCCGACAAGGAGCGCCCCGCCGAGGACGACCCACAGGACCGGCCCGACGCGGTCCGGTACGGCACGGCCCGGTCCGGCCCCGTCGCGTACGACGTCGGCCGCCGTGCGGGCGGCACGCGCCGCGCGCCTGGCGTCCAGCGACCAGACCTGACCGCACCGCGTCAGTACGAGATAGATCGCGATCAGATGGATGATGTTGTCGCCGCCGTCGCCCATGAAGATGGAGCGGTTCTGCAGCGACAGCACCCCGAACATGAAGAGCACGGACATCGTGCGAGTGCGCCAGCCGAGCAGCAGCAGCGCGCTGGACAGCACGGCGACGACGTAGACGATCTCGAACCAGACCGTGCTGTCCGACCACATCAGCCCGGTGAAGGCACCGTTCTTGGCGATCAGCTGCTGGGCGAGGTCCCAGCCCCACGGGGCGTCGGGCCCGTACATCTCATGGCGGTGAGGCAGCTCGCGCAGCAGGAAGAGCAGCCAGGTACCGGCGAACCCGATCCGGACGACGGCGCTCTGGTACCGGCCGAGAGGGCCGGCGGTCACGCGCCGGATACCGCGGGCGGCCCAGCGGTCGAGGGTGATCCGCCCACCGCTCCGGCCGCCCTTCACCGCGCCCGGAGGCCCGTCCGGCGCCCCGCCCGGCAGCCGCTCCGGCGTCCCGCCCGGCAGACCGTCCCGCAGATGCTCCGACCGCTCGCTCACCGGCCCGCCTCCGTACGGTCGTTCCGTACGCCCCCGGGAAGATCGGACGCGTTCACCGTCCACCAGGGAAAGACCCGGTAGAACGGGCGCGTATTGACCTTCTCCCTGCTCCAGGAGGGGGCCGCGATGGCGGTCGTGGCGGACCTGAGCTGGAGGCGTTCCACGGAACCGCCCAGATCATGTCCCTCAAGGCGCAGCATCACTATGCGGCGGACATAACTCTCGGAGAGCTGCCCGCGCAGACCGTTGGGGCGGTTCTTGTCGTCACGCGATCCGACGAAGAAGTCCCAGCCCCGGCGCAGCTCGTTCTGGTCGACATGGCTGGGCAGCGCATTGCCGCGGATCGCCGCGCCGTCCTCGGCGGAGAGGTCGATCCAGCCGGTGGTCCTGCGGGCGCCGTCGGAGGTCTCGATCTCGGCGCGCGCCTGGACGGCGACGTTCTGCTGCAGCGGGTTGGGCGCGAAGAGCTTCCAGTTCTGTTCGAACTCGGGATAAATCCAGCCGTCGACGGTCTCGCCGTGCTGCTTGGTGAGCGTGTTGGACGGGGCGACATGCAGGAACACCATGGCCACATGTCCGCAGGCCAGCACTCCGATGACCGCGAGGGCCACGGCCGCCACCACCTGGTAGCGCAGGGAGAGGCCGGCTATCCCGGCGCCCGGTGGCGGCCCGGCCGGCACACCCTCGTCGTGGTACGAATCCATCCCGCCCCGATCCCCGTTGGTGCCACAGTCAGTTATCCACAGCGGTTGACACCCTACGGGCCGCCGACTCACCATTGAAGTCCATGAACCGAACGATCGGTCGGTAGGGGGCTCGGATGACGGCAGTGACCGCGGTGACAGCTGCGGAGGCGACGACGGAGACGGCGGCGGAAGGGTTCGAGGCAGGGTTCGACGCCGCGGTGGCCGCCGATGAGCGCATCGAGCCGCGCGACTGGATGCCCGAGGCATACCGCGCCTCGCTCGTGCGCCAGATCGCGCAGCATGCCCACTCCGAGATCATCGGCATGCAGCCGGAGGCGAACTGGATCACGCGCGCGCCGTCGCTGCGCCGCAAGGCGATCCTGATGGCCAAGGTGCAGGACGAGGCGGGACACGGGCTGTATCTCTACAGCGCGGCCGAGACGCTGGGCACCGGCCGCGAGGAGCTGCTCGACAAGCTCCACACCGGCCGCCAGAAGTACTCGTCGATCTTCAACTATCCGACGCTGACCTGGGCCGATGTCGGCGCGATCGGCTGGCTGGTGGATGGCGCGGCGATCACGAACCAGGTGCCGCTGTGCCGCTGCTCGTACGGCCCCTACGCCCGCGCGATGGTCCGGATCTGCAAGGAGGAGTCCTTCCACCAGCGGCAGGGGTATGAACTGCTGCTCGCGCTCAGCAACGGCACCCCGGCGCAGCACGACATGGCGCAGGACGCGGTGAACCGCTGGTGGTGGCCATCGCTGATGATGTTCGGCCCGCCGGACGACGAGTCGGCCCACTCCGCGCAGTCCATGGCCTGGAAGATCAAGCGGCATTCCAACGACGAGCTGCGCCAGCGCTTCGTGGATGTCTGCGTCCCGCAGGCCGAGGCCCTCGGGCTGGCCCTGCCTGACCCGGATCTCCGCTGGAACGAGGAGCGGGGCCGGCATGACTTCGGCGCCATCGACTGGGCGGAGTTCCGCGAGGTCCTGAAGGGCAACGGCCCCTGCAACGAGCAGCGCATCACCCAGCGCCGCCGGGCGCACGAAGAGGGTGCCTGGGTACGGGACGCGGCGGCGGCGTACGCGACGAAGCGCGCCGCCGACGGCGCGGCGGCGGAAGACGGGATCCGGATGATGGAGGCGACGGCATGAGCAGCTCGCAGGACTGGCCGCTGTGGGAGGTGTTCGTACGCTCCCGCCGCGGGCTGTCCCACACCCACGCCGGGAGCCTGCACGCCCCGGACGCGGAGCTGGCCCTCCGCAACGCCCGCGATCTCTACACCCGGCGCAACGAAGGGGTGTCGATCTGGGTCGTCCCGTCCTCGGCCATCACCGCCTCCTCACCCGACGAGAAGGACCCGTTCTTCGCGTCGGCCGCCGACAAGCCCTACCGGCACCCGACCTTCTACGAGATCCCGGAAGGGGTGAAGCACCTGTGAGCGACGCACCGGTGACCGCCCCGCCGACGACCGGGCCGGCGGCCCCGCCCAGGGCCGCGGCCCTCGCGCTCGGCGATGACGCCCTCGTGCTCTCCCACCGGCTGGGGGAGTGGGCGGGCCACGCGCCCGTGCTGGAGGAGGAGGTCGCGCTCGCCAACATCGCGCTGGATCTGCTCGGCCAGGCACGGATCCTGCTCTCCCTCGTCGGGGACGAGGACGAGCTGGCCTATCTCCGCGAGGAGCGGGCCTTCCGCAATCTCCAGCTGGTCGAGCAGCCCAACGGCGACTTCGCGCACACGATCGCCCGCCAGCTCTACTTCTCCACCTACCAGCTCTTCCTGTACCGGCAACTGGCCGCAGGGGACAGCGCGTTCACCGGCCTCGCGGCCAAGGCCGTCAAGGAGGTCGCGTACCACCAGGACCACGCCGCGCACTGGACGCTGCGGCTCGGCGACGGCACGGCCGAGAGCCATGAGCGGATGGCGCGCGCCTGCGAGGCGCTGTGGCGGTTCACCGGCGAGCTGTTCGAGCCGGTGGAGGGTCTGGAGGCCGAGGTCGACTGGCCGGCTCTGGAGGACAGTTGGCGCGAGTCCGTCACCGGCGTGCTGGAGCGGGCGACGCTGACGCTGCCCGACGGGCCCCGCTCCGGCGCCTGGCGGGCGGGCGCGGGCCGGCAGGGACTGCACACGGAGCCGTTCGGGCCGATGCTCGCCGAGATGCAGCATCTGCACCGCAGCCACCCGGGCGCGTCATGGTGACCGGCACGGGCTCCCGGACCGCCCCCGCCACCTCGGCCGCTTCGGGCGATACGCACCCGACCGCGCTGGAGGCCGAGCTGCGCGCGCTCGCCGGGGCGGTACCCGACCCCGAACTGCCGGTGCTGACGCTGGCGGAGCTGGGCGTGCTGCGCACGGTCGTGATGTCGGGCCCCGGCCGGGTCCGGGTCGAGCTGACCCCGACCTATACGGGCTGCCCGGCGATCGAGACGATGTCCGAGGACATCGAGCGCGTGCTGCGCGAGCGCGGCATACGGGACGTCTCGGTCGTCACGGTCCTCTCCCCGGCCTGGTCGACGGACGACATCAGCGCCGAGGGCCGGCGCAAGCTCGCGGAGTTCGGCATAGCCCCGCCCCGTCCGGGCGCCGTGGACGGGCCCGTACCGCTCTCGCTCTCGATCCGCTGCCCGCACTGCGGCTCGACCGACACCGAGCTGCTGAGCAGGTTCTCCTCCACCGCGTGCAAGGCGCTGCGCCGCTGCGTGGCCTGCCGTGAACCGTTCGACCACTTCAAGGAGTTGTAGATGTTCCATCCGCTCCGGGTCAGCGAGGTCGAGCCGCTCACGGACGACGCGGTGGCCGTCACCTTCGCCGTCCCGCCCGAACTGCGCGATTCCTTCCGCCACACCCCCGGCCAGCACATCGCCCTGCGCCGCACCGACGCGCGTGGCGGGGAGATCCGCCGTACGTACTCGATCTGCGCGCCCGCCGGAGCCGATCCTGTGCTGCGGGTGGGGATCAGGCTGGTCGAGGGCGGCGAGTTCTCGACGTACGCCCTCAAGGAACTCGCCGTGGGCGACCTGGTCGACGTCATGGAGCCGACAGGCCGTTTCACGCTGGAACCGCGCGCCGGGCACTTCGCGGCGGTCGTCGGCGGCAGCGGCATCACGCCGGTGCTGTCGATCGCCGCCACCCTGCTGGCGCGGGAGCCCGGCGCCCGGTTCTGTCTGGTCCGCAGTGACAGGACCGTCGCGTCCACGATGTTCCTGGAGGAGGTCGCCGACCTCAAGGACCGCTACCCGGACCGGTTTCAGCTGGTCAGCGTCGTCTCCAGGGAGGAGCAGCAGGCGGGGCTGCCGTCCGGCCGGCTGGACCGGGAGCGGCTGACGGAACTGCTGCCCGCGCTGCTGCCGGTCGACGACGTCGACGGCTGGTTCCTCTGCGGCCCGCTGGGTCTGGTGAGCGCCGCCGAACGGGCGCTGCGCGGTCTCGGAGTGGCCCGCGACCGTGTCCACCAGGAGATCTTCCATGTCGACGACACGGCCGCGGCCACGGCGGCGCCCGGCGCGGCCACCGCGCCGGTGCCCGCGCACAGCACGCTCACCGCGACCCTCGACGGCCGCTCGGGCAGTTGGCCTGTCAAGGACGGGGACTCCCTGCTGGAGACCGTGCTCCGCAGCCGCGCGGACGCGCCGTACGCGTGCAAGGGCGGGGTCTGCGGGACCTGCCGGGCGTTCCTGGTCTCGGGCGAGGTCAGGATGGACCGCAACTTCGCGCTCGAACCGGAAGAGACGGAAGCGGGCTATGTGCTGGCCTGCCAGTCCCATCCGGCCACCGCGGAAGTGGAGTTGGACTTCGACCGCTGAACAACCGTGTCAGCTGAACGGCCGTGACCGCTGAGCGACCGTGACGCTGAGCGGCCGACAGCCGATCCGGGGCCCGGCTCGCTCCGTGCCCCGGAAGGGCCCTGAGGCGGGCCTCAGAGGACGAACGCCGGGCTGCCGTTGTCGGCGACCATCGGACGCCCGGCGCCGTCCCAGGCGAGCATCCCGCCGTCCACGTTCACCGCGTCGACACCCTGCTGCACCAGATACTGGGTGACCTGAGCGGACCGGCCGCCGACCCGGCACATGACATAGGCCCGTCGGCCCTCGGCCACCGCCTCGGTCACCTCACCGAAGCGGGCCACGAAGTCGCTCATCGGGACATGCAGCGCGCCCTCGACATGGCCGGCCGCCCACTCGTCGTTCTCCCGGACATCCAGCACCAGGCCGTCGGCCGGGACGGCCGCGGCGTCGACCGAGGGCAGCGGGGCGAAGTTCATGGGTAGTGCCTTCTCTCGTACGTGACCGGGCGGACGGGGTTCCGGACCGGGACCAGGCGGACCAGCAGGACCAAGAGGCCCAGGACCTGGGGACCGCACGGCGCTGGCGCTGGCACTGGCACTGGCACTGGCCTGACGGTCTCCCGGACGTCCCCGTGGGCTCCCGCCCGGATCAGCGGGCTCCCTGCCGGGGGCTCCGAAAAACCTACTGCACCAGCCTGGCCAGTTCCGTCTCACGCTCGGAGACCTCCGCGAGCAGTTGCTCGGCGATCTCCTCCAGCAGCCGGTCCGGGTCGTCCGGAGCCATCCTGAGCATCGCGCCGATCGCGCTCTCCTCCAGCTCCTTGGCGACCACGGTCAGCATCTCCTTGCGCTGCGCCAGCCACTCAAGCCGGGCGTAGAGCTCCTCGCTCTCGCTCAGCCGGGGCTCCCGTGGCTCCGGCCCCGCCGCCCACTCGGAGACGAGTTCCAGGAGCAACGGCTCGTCCCCGCGTCCGTAAGCGGCGTTCACGCGTGTGAGGAACTCCTCACGCCGCGCCCGCTCCTTCTCGTCCTGCGCCAGATCCGGATGCGCCTTGCGCACCAGATCGCGATAGAGCTTGCGGGCCTCGTCGCTCGGCCTGACCCGCTTGGGCGGCCGCACGGGCTGATCGGTCAGCATCGCCGCCGCCTCCGGCGACAGGCCGTCGGAGTCCAGCCAGTCGTGGAACAGCTCCTCCACGCCCGGCATCGGCTGCACCAGCGCACGGGCCTCGCGTGCCTTGCGCAGATCCTCGGGATCGCCGGTGCGCGCCGCACGGGCCTCGGCGATCATCGCGTCCAGCTCGTCGAGCCGGGCATACATCGGGCCGAGCCGCTGGTGGTGCAGGCGGGAGAAGTTCTCCACCTCGATCCGGAAGGTCTCCAGCGCGATCTCGAACTCGATCAGCGCCTGCTCAGCGGCGCGCACGGCCGTCTCCAGCCGGGCCTCCGGACGCGGCGCCGCCCCCGCGTCGGGCGCGTCTCGTACGTCCTGCTCGTCGTCGTTTCGGATCGTCGGCTCCCCAGGGGCGTCGTGCATCACCCGTCCAGCGTAAGGGCGAACGCGGTGGCCCCCGCGCCGTCCCGGGCCCTCATGCCCCCCGACCAGCGGCGGTCACACCCCTGGACCGGTGAGTGGACGGGTAAGTCCGAACCCCGCCCACGTCCGGCACCCCGTCCCGCCAGGGGCCCCGTCCACGTCCGGCACCCCGTCCCGCCAGGGGCCCGCGACCCGAGCGGTCGACGCCACCCCCTCGGGCTCACCGGCCCGTCTCGGACCTAATGGTCCAGCTCGGCCGCTATCCGCCCGTTCCTGATCGCCACCAGCAGCTCGGCGTGGTCCGCCTCCGTACGGTCCGCGTACGCCATGGCGAACGCGGCAACGGCCCCGTCCAGCTCCTCGCTCTTGCCGCAGTATCCGGCGATCAGCCGCGGGTCCACGCTGTGCGCGTGGGCCCTGGCGAGCAGCGCGCCGGTCATCCGTCCGTAGTCGTCTATCTGGTCGGCCGGAAGCGCCGCCGGATCCACGCTCCCCTTGCGGTTCCTGAACTGCCGTACCTGATAGGGCCTGCCCCGGACCGTCGTCCACCCCAGCAGGCTGTCGCTGACCACCTGCATCCGCTTCTGCCCCAGCACCACACGCCGCCCTTCGTGCATCGCCTCGGGCACCTCGAACCCGATGGCCGGCAGATGGGGCAGCAGAGCGGAGGGCCGCGCTTCCTTCACCTGGAGCACCAGCGGCTCGCCCCGGTGGTCGAGGAGCAGCACCACGTACGACCGCGTACCGACGCTGCCGGTACCGACCACCCGGAACGCCACATCGTGGATCGCGTACCGCGCGAGCAGCGGCAGCCGGTCCTCCGAGAGCGTGCCCAGATACTCCTCCAGCGAGGCGGCGACCGCCGCGGCCTCCTCGTCGGGCACCCGCCGCAGGACGGGCGGCGCGTCCACGAACCGCCGCGTGGCCCCGCCCGCGTCCCCGTCCCCGTCCCCGTCGGGCACCGTCTCGGTGGACCTGGCCGCGAACCGCGCGCTCGTGTTGTTGCGCGCCTTCTCCGCCACGCGCTCCAGCGTGCCCGCCAGGTCGCGCGCGTTCGCGTGCGAGACCAGCTCCTCATCCGCGATGGCGTTCCACGCGTCGAGCGCGGGAAGCTTCGTCAGCAGCCGCATCGTGCGCCGGTAGGTGCCCACCGCGTCGTACGCCCCCTGCCGGCAGGTGTCCTCGTCCGCGCCCGCCTCGCGGCCGGCCAGCACCAGTGAGGTGGCGAGCCGTTTGACGTCCCACTCCCAGGGGCCGACCACGGTCTCGTCGAAGTCATTGAGATCGATCACGAGCCGGCCGCGCGCGTCCCCGTACAGACCGAAGTTCGCCGCGTGCGCGTCCCCGCAGAGCTGCGCGGCGACGCCGGTGACCGGGGTGCCCGTCAGATCGTGGGCCATCAGCCCGGCGGAGCCCCGCAGAAAGGCGAACGGGGTCGCGGCCATCCGCCCCACCCGCAGCGGCGCCAGCTCGGGCACCCGGCCGCGGCTGGACTCCTCGACGGCCCGCACGGCGTCGGGCCGCCCCGCAGTGAACACCACCGAGTCGTGCGCGGACCTCGGCACCCGGCGCCGGAGCGCCTTCCCCCGGCCCTTGGGCGTCTGCGCCGCGCCGACGGCCGTACGCGGCGCGAAACCCGGCACCACCGGAACGCGCGCGCTCCCGGAAACCCCGGAGCCCTCGGAAACCGTCCGCGGCGTGTCCGCCGCCGACCCGACATCGCCCATGGCGTGCCGCCTCCCCCGTACTCGTGCGAGATCAACCACACACGACGTTACCGCCGGGCCCGACAGCCGTCCTCCCCTGTGGATAACCCCGGCCCGCCCCGTGACAGCCCCGTGGCAGCCCCGTGGCAGCCCCGTGGCAGCCCTGTGGAGCGCGGTTGCCGGACAGAGCCTGGGAGGGGACCTAGCAGCCCAGGGCCCGGAAGGACCTAGCAGCCGCCCTCAGGAGCCCCTCGCAGATGGGATTCGGCCCACAGCGCCAGCTCCTTCAGCGCCGGTTCCATCGCCGCCCCCGCCTCCGTCAGCCGGTACGAGACCCGCAGCGGCGGCCCCTCGTCGACCTCGCGCACGACCAGCCCCGCCGCCCCCAGCTCCGTGAGCCGGTCCGAGAGCATGCGCTCGCTGATGCCGGGGATCGCCCGGCGCAGCTCCGCGAAGTAGACCGCTCGTTCCATCAGTACGGAGATGATCGGCCCGGTCCACCGCTTACCGAGCAGCTCGAAGACGCGCGTGATGCTCACGTCGACCTTCTTGCACGCGTCTGCACTGTGGTCCGCCATACGCACAGAGTACTTGTTTCCCAAGACGGGATGAAAAAAAGTAAGCGGCTATGTTATTCATAGGAGCGAACGGAACTTTGGCCCGTTCGCCGTCATACGCCACCCCTCATGGAGATCTTCATGGCCACTCTTCTGCACATCGACTCCGCCGTCTTCCCGGAAGGCTCCGCGTCGCGCGACATCACCGCCTCCTTCGTCCAGACCTGGCGGGAGCAGCACCCCGAAGGCAAGGTCATCTACCGCGATCTCGCCGCCGCCCCGCTGCCCCACCTGAACGTCGGCGCCGCCGCCGCGGGCGCGGGCGACGCGCTGCGCGCGGAGCTGGCCGCCGAACTGGCCGAGGCCGACGCCGTACTGATCGGCGCGCCGATGTACAACTTCACGATCCCGTCCACCCTCAAGGCGTGGCTCGACCAGGTGATCATCGTCGGCCACAACGCGGGCGTCCCCGACGCGCCGCTGGCCGGCACCCCGTTCACGATCGTCGCCAGCCGCGGCGGCTCGTACGCCCCCGGCACCCCGCGCGAGGACTGCGAGTTCGTCCAGAACTACCTGGAGAAGGTGCTGTCGAACATGTTCGGCACCACTCAGATCGACTTCATCGTCCCCGAGCTGACCCTGGCCCACACCAACCCGGGCATGGCCGACCTCATCCCGCTCGCCGAGGCGTCCCGCGCCAAGGCGGAGGAGGAGGCCACCCAGAAGGCCAAGGCCCTGGCCACCCGCCTCGCCGCCTGAGCACACGAAGCACACGAAGCACACGAAGCGCACGAAGCCATGCCTCCCACGGGACCCCGCCCGTGGGAGGCATGTCTCACACCCGGGCACCGACCGGGCACCGACCGGGGACATCGACCCCAGACCGAGAAGACCACGACGAGAAAGCCCCGTAGGTCGATGACCTACGGGGCTTCCATCTGTGCGCGAGGGGGGAGTTGAACCCCCACGCCCTTTCGGGCACTGGAACCTGAATCCAGCGCGTCTGCCTATTCCGCCACCCGCGCATTGGGTGTGTCGTCCGGTTGCTTCACCTGCTGGTGTGCGCTCCTGGCGACATCGAGAAGATTAGCACGGTGCGGAGGGTGGGTTCACCTCCGTTTGTTTCGACGACCCGGCCGCGGAACAGGGAACGAACAGCGGCCGCCCCCCACTCCTCCTGAGTGCACCCCGGGTGCGGGACACTGGCGTCAGGCCGCCTCTACGATCCGTGTGAGAGGTGACACTCATCGACGGGGCAGACAAGGGGAACCAGCCGATTTCCCGACGCGTGGATACGATCAGTAAGCAGTACCAGGACGGCCACTACGGAGGAGGTGCCCCATGGGAGTCATGAAGCGTTTCGAACAGCGTCTCGAAGGTTTGGTCAATGGCACCTTCGCGAAGGTGTTCAAGTCCGAGGTCCAGCCCGTCGAGATCGCGGGTGCCCTCCAGCGCGAATGCGACAATAACGCAACGATCTGGAACCGCGAGCGGACCGTCGTACCCAATGACTTCATCGTGGAGCTGAGCACGCCCGACTACGAGCGTCTCAGCCCGTACTCCGGACAGCTCGGCGACGAGTTGTCCGGACTCGTCCGCGACTACGCCAAGCAGCAGCGCTACACCTTCATGGGCCCGATCAAGGTCCATCTGGAGAAGGCCGAGGATCTCGACACCGGCCTGTACCGCGTCCGCAGCCGCACGCTGGCGTCCAGCACGTCCCAGGCGCCCGAGCGCGGTCCCGCGGGCTCCCCGGTGCCCGCCTCCCCGCACGGCGGCGCGCCCGGCGCCGCTCCCGGCGGTTACGGGTACCCGCCCGCCGCGGTCCCTCCCATGCCGCCCGCCCCGCCGCCCGGTGGCGGCCACGCGCCCGCGGCGCACCGTCCTCCGGCTCCCGGCCCCGGCTCGCCGCCGCACGGCCAGGCACGCCGCTGGATCGAGATCAACGGCACCCGCCACCAGATCTCGCGCGCCACGCTCGTCCTGGGTCGCAGCACCGACGCGGACGTACGCATCGACGACCCCGGGGTATCGCGCAGGCACTGCGAGATCCGCACCGGGACGCCCTCGACCATTCAGGATCTCGGGTCGACCAACGGCATCGTGGTAGACGGGCAGCACACCACCCGCGCTACGCTCCGCGACGGCTCGCGGATCGTCGTGGGCAACACCACCATCGTTTACAGGCAAGCCGAAGGGTGAAGCGGGGGCAATGTCAGAGCTGACCCTGACGGTCATGCGGCTAGGTTTTCTGGCCGTTCTGTGGCTGTTCGTGATCGTGGCCGTACAGGTCATCCGCAGCGACCTGTTCGGAACACGCGTCACGCAGCGCGGCTCGCGCCGCAACGCCGACGCCCGACCGCAGCAGGCGCGCCAGACACCGGCGCCGCCCCAGCAGCGCCAGCAGCAGCAACAGGGGGGCAGGCAGCGCCGCGGAGCCCCCACCAAGCTCGTCGTGTCCGAGGGAAATCTCACCGGCACCACGGTGGCGCTCCAGGGACAGACCATCACGCTGGGCCGCGCGCACGACTCGACGATCGTGCTGGACGACGACTACGCGTCCAGCAGGCATGCCAGGATCTACCCGGACCGCGACGGCCAGTGGATCGTCGAGGACCTCGGCTCCACCAATGGCACGTATCTCGACCGGACCCGGCTCACGACCCCGACACCGATCGCGCCTGGCGCTCCGATCCGCATCGGCAAGACCGTCATCGAGCTGCGGAAGTAGTACGACAATGAGCGAGCGGAGCGAGCGAGCCGCGGCGGTACCGACGGCGGACCGCGGCCGGCTCCCGACCGGAGGGTGGGCAGTGTGGCTCGAGACCGGCTGGCGCGACAGTCGACTGGCGAGCCGACGGGCGAGGTGCGCATGAGTCTGTCTCTGCGCTTCGCCGCCGGATCGCACAAAGGCATGATCCGGGAGGGAAACGAGGACTCCGGCTACGCCGGTCCCCGGCTGCTGGCCATCGCCGACGGCATGGGCGGCCAGGCCGCGGGCGAGGTCGCCTCCTCCGAGGTGATCTCCACCCTCGTACAGCTCGACGACGATGTACCGGGTTCGGACATCCTCACCTCGCTCGGCACGGCGGTGCAGCGCGCCAACGACCAGCTGCGCGTGATGGTCGAGGAGGACCCCCAGCTGGAGGGCATGGGCACCACGCTCACCGCCCTCCTCTGGACCGGCCAGCGCCTCGGACTCGTCCATGTCGGCGACTCCCGCGCCTACCTCCTGCGCGACGGCGTACTGACCCAGATCACCCAGGACCACACCTGGGTGCAGCGGCTGGTCGACGAGGGCAGGATCACCGAGGAAGAGGCCACCACCCACCCGCAGCGCTCCCTGCTGATGCGCGCGCTGGGCAGCGGCGACCACGTCGAGCCCGATCTCTCCATCCGTGAGGTCCGGGCCGGCGACCGCTATCTGATCTGCTCCGACGGCCTCTCCGGCGTCGTCTCCCACCAGACGATGGAGGAGACGCTCGCCGGCTACCAGGGCCCGCAGGAGACCATCCAGGCGCTCATCCAGCTCGCGCTGCGCGGCGGCGGCCCCGACAACATCACCTGCATCGTGGCCGATGTCCTGGACGTCGAGTCCAACGACACCCTGGCCGGGCAGCTCAACGACACCCCGGTCGTGGTCGGGGCGGTCGCCGAGAACCAGCTCCCGCTCAGCTCCGCCGAGAACGCCGCCGCGATGCAGACCCCGGCGGGCCGCGCCGCCGGCCTCGGCCGCGCCGTACCGCCGCAGCCCGACGGGGGCGGCTTCGGCCCGCCCGGCAGCGGCGACAGCGCCGGCTACGACGGGATGCCGCCCGGCGGCGGCTTCGGGGCCTACGACGACGAGGAGTTCGTCAAGCCCCGCCCGCGCCGCCGCTGGCTCAAGACGTCGTTCTACACCGTCCTCGCGCTCGCGGTCGTCGGCGGAGGTCTGTACGGCGGCTACCACTGGACGCAGACTCAGTACTACGTCGGCGCCAACAAGGAGCACGTCGCGCTCTACCGTGGCATCAGCCAGGATCTCGGCTGGGTCTCCCTCTCGAAGATCGAGAAGGAAACCGACATCGAACTCAAGTACCTGCCGGACTACCAGCGCAAGCAGGTCGAGGCGACCATCGCCGAGAGCAGCCTCACCGGCGGACGCGACAAGATCGACGAACTCGCCGTCCAGGCGTCGGCCTGCAAGAAGGACGAGCAGCGCCGTCTGGCCACGAAGACCACCGACACCAAGCCGAAAGCAACCACTCCCTCTCCGGGCCCCAGCCTCTCGGAAGAGGAGCAGAAAGTGGCCTCGAACTGCGGTAAGCAGTAGGAGCCGGCCGTAGGGGGCCTTTCACCACCATGAGCGTAGTCACCAACACGACCACCATCGGCGCCATCGAAGCACCGAGCCGCCGCAACACCGAGCTTGCCCTGCTCGCCTTCGCCGTCGCCATCCCGGTGTTCGCGTACCTGAACGTCGGGCTCGCGCTCGACGGCAAGGTGCCCACGGGCATGCTCGGTTACGGCCTCGGCCTCGGCCTGCTCGCCGGCGTCGCCCACCTCGTGGTGCGCAAATTCGCCCGCTACGCCGACCCGCTGCTGCTGCCGCTGGCGACGCTGCTCAACGGCCTCGGGCTGGTGCTGATCTGGCGTCTTGACCAGTCGCCCCGGCTCATCCGGCTCGCCGAGCTCAGCTTCGGCGTCTTCAGCCCGTCCGCGACGAAGCAGCTGCTGTACTCGGCGATGGGCATCGCGCTCTTCGCGGCCGTCCTGATGCTTCTCAAGGACCACCGCATCCTCCAGCGCTATACGTACATCTCGATGGCCGTCGCGCTCCTCCTGCTGGTCCTGCCCATGTTCTTCCCCGCCAGGAACGGCGCCAAGATCTGGATCAGCATCGCCGGCTTCAACCTCCAGCCCGGTGAGTTCGCGAAGATCATCATCGCGGTCTTCTTCTCCGGCTATCTGATGGTCAAGCGCGATGCCCTGGCCCTCGCCAGCCGCCGCTTCATGGGGCTCTACCTGCCCCGCGGACGCGACCTCGGACCGATCCTCGGCATCTGGGCCCTCTCGATCCTCATCCTGGTGTTCGAGACCGACCTCGGTACCTCACTGCTGTTCTTCGGCCTCTTCGTCGTGATGCTCTACGTCGCCACCGAGCGGACCAGCTGGATCGTCTTCGGTCTGCTGATGTCGGTCGGCGGAGCCGTCGGCGTCGCCACCTTCGAACCGCACGTCCAGGCCCGCGTCAACGCCTGGCAGGACCCGTTCTCCTGCTACGCGACCGACGGCGCCTGCCAGCAGATCGGCGACGCCCTGCTGTCCTTCGGCTCGGGCGGCACGCTCGGCACCGGGCTCGGCCAGGGCAATTCCGATCTCATCGGCTTCGCCGCCAACGCCGACTTCATCCTCACCACCGTCGGCGAGGAGCTCGGCCTCGCCGGCACGATGGCGTTCCTGCTGCTGTACGGGCTGATCGTGGAGCGCGGCGTACGTACCGCCCTCGCCGCCCGCGACCCCTTCGGCAAGCTCCTCGCCATCGGCCTCTCCAGCGCCTTCGCCATCCAGGTCTTCGTGGTCGCGGGCGGCGTCATGGGGCTCATCCCGCTGACCGGTATGACCATGCCGTTCGTCGCGGCCGGCGGCTCCTCCGTACTCGCCAACTGGGCCCTGATCGGCATCCTGATCCGTATCAGCGACACCGCGCGGCGGCCCGCGCCGGCCCCGGCCCCCTCACCCGACGCCGAGATGACCCAGGTGGTCCGACCGTGAACAAGCCCCTGCGCCGCATCGCGATCTTCTGCGGGCTGCTCATCCTCGCACTGCTCATCCGGGACAACTGGCTCCAGTACGTCCGCGCCGACGAGCTGAACTCGCACAAGAACAACCGCCGGGTCCTGATCGAGCGGTACAGCGCCGAGCGCGGCAACATCATCGTCGACGGCAAGCCCATCACCGGCTCCGTCAAGACGGACGACACCGACTTCGTCTACAAGCGGACCTACACCAACGGCCCCATGTGGGCGCCCGTCACCGGCTACGCCTCACAGGCCTTCGACGCCAACCAGATCGAGAAGCTGGAAGACGGCATCCTCACCGGCAACGACGACCGGCTCTTCTTCGACCGCACCCTGGGCATGTTCACCGGCGAGGAGAAGAAGGGCGGCAGCGTCGTCACCACCCTCAGCGGCGCCGCCCAGAAGGCCGCCTTCGAGGGACTGGGCAAGAAGAAGGGCGCCGTCGCCGCGATCGACCCCCAGACGGGCAAGATCCTGGCGCTGGCCTCCACCCCCAGCTACGACCCCGCCTCGTTCGCCGGGAACAGCAGCAAGGACACCAAGGCCTGGGTCGGCCTGGACAAGAAGAACAACCCCGACGACCCGATGCTCAACCGGGCGCTGCGCCAGACCTACCCGCCCGGCTCCACCTTCAAGGTCGTCACGGCGGCCGCCGCCCTGGAGCACGGCCAGGTCACGGACATCGACTCGGCCACCGACACCCCGCTGCCGTGGATCATGCCCGGGACCACCACCCCGCTGCGGAACGAGGGCAACATCCCCTGCAAGGACGCCACGCTCCGCACGGCGCTGCGCGTCTCCTGCAACACCGTCTTCGGCAAGCTCGGCGCGGACCTCGGCAAGGAGAAGATGCTGGAGACCGCGAAGAAGTTCGGCTTCAACCAGGAGCAGTTCATCCCGGTACGCGCCGACGCCTCGGTCTTCCCCGAGGAGATGAACGCGTCACAGACCGCGCTCTCCTCGATCGGCCAGTTCGACACCCGTACCACCCCGCTCCAGATGGCCATGGTCACCGCCGCGATCGCCAACGACGGCAAGCTGATGAAGCCGTACATGATCGACCGTCTCGTGGCGCCGAACCTGGACGTGCTCGACCAGAACGAGCCCGAGGAGCTGAGCCGCCCCCTCAGCCAGGAGAACGCGCAGAAGCTCCAGAGCATGATGGAGACGGTCGTCAACGAGGGCACCGGCGGAAACGCGCGCATTCCGAACGTGACCGTCGGCGGCAAGACCGGTACCGCCCAGCACGGCGAGAACAACAGCAAGAACCCGTACGCCTGGTTCATCTCGTACGCCAAGGCGGACAACGGCTCCCCGGTCGCCGTCGCGGTCGTCGTCGAGGACAGCGGCGCCAGCCGCGACGACATCTCCGGCGGCGGCCTCGCGGCCCCCATCGCGAAGAGCGTGATGAAGGCGGTCCTCGACAGCAAGAAGTGACGCCGGTCACGGCTCACGTCCATTCCTGCACATTGCGATACCGGTCGTATATCAGGTGACCGTTACGGGCCAACCGCATGCGGCGTGCCCGGTAGCGTAGGCGCGAACAGCACACCGCCGGACCACACACGGGTGCGGTCGGGACTGACGGAGAGGGCTGGAACGTTATGGAAGAGCCGCGTCGCCTCGGCGGCCGGTACGAGCTGGGCTCGGTGCTCGGCCGTGGTGGCATGGCGGAGGTCTACCTCGCGCATGACACCCGGCTCGGTCGCACCGTCGCCGTGAAGACGCTCCGGGCGGACCTCGCCCGCGATCCGTCCTTCCAGGCCCGGTTCCGCCGAGAGGCCCAGTCGGCCGCCTCGCTCAACCACCCGGCGATCGTCGCGGTCTACGACACCGGCGAGGACTACGTCGACGGGGTGTCCCTCCCGTACATCGTGATGGAGCACGTCGACGGCTCGACCCTGAGAGAGCTGCTGCACTCCGGGCGCAGACTCCTGCCCGAGCGCACGCTGGAGATGACGGTCGGCATCCTCCAGGCTCTGGAGTACTCCCACCGCAACGGCATCGTCCACCGTGACATCAAGCCGGCGAACGTCATGCTGACGCGCACCGGCCAGGTCAAGGTCATGGACTTCGGCATCGCCCGCGCCATGGGCGACTCCGGGATGACGATGACGCAGACCTCGGCCGTCATCGGCACCGCCCAGTACCTCTCCCCCGAGCAGGCCAAGGGCGAGCAGGTCGACGCGCGCTCCGACCTCTACTCCACCGGCTGTCTGCTCTACGAACTGCTGACGGTCAGGCCCCCGTTCATCGGGGACTCCCCGGTCGCCGTCGCCTACCAGCACGTACGGGAAGAGCCGCAGACGCCCAGCGTCTTCGACCCGGAGATCACGCCCGAGATGGACGCGATCGTGCTGAAGGCCCTCGTCAAGGACCCCGACTACCGCTACCAGTCCGCCGACGAGATGCGCGCCGACATCGAGGCGTGCCTCGACGGCCAGCCCGTCGCCGCCACGGCGGCCATGGGCGCGGTCGGCTACGGCGGCGGCGGATACGGCGGCCCCCCGGACCAGCCGACGACGGCGATGCGCCACGGCGACCCGGGCGGCCAGACCTCCATGCTCCCGCCCATCGGACCGGACGACAGCGGCTACGGCGGCTACGACGACCGCCCGGCACGACGGCGGCAGAAGAAGTCCAACACCTCGACGATCCTGCTGGCGGTCGCGGGCGTCCTGGTCCTGGTCGGCGCCATCCTGATCGGCAAGTCGGTCTTCGGCGACACCGGCGGCGGCAGCAGCCAGCTGGATGTCCCCCAGCTCGTCGGCAAGACGCTGTCCGAGGCGGAACGGCTCGCGGACAACGCGAGCGTGAAGGTCTCGCAGTCCGGCTCGGAACGCTGCGACGTGCCCAAGGGCTCCATCTGCAGCCAGGTCCCGGCCTCCGGCAAGATGAGCCAGGGCGAGACCATCCAGGTCGTCGTCTCGGAGGGCTCCCCGCAGGTCAAGGTCCCGGATGTCACCGACAAGCAGAAGCAGAGCGCGACAGACATCCTGGAAGCCGATAACTTCACGGTCGACTACAAGGAGGAGGAGTCGGACGAGGATCCGGGGACAGTGCTCTCCCAGGACCCGGCGGGCGGCTCCATGGTCGAGAAGGCCAGCAAGGTCACGCTGACGATCGCCAAGCAGAACCAGGTCTCGGTTCCGCCGGTGGTCGGCGCGCAGTTCGACGCCGCGCAGAACCAGCTCCAGCAGCTCCAGTTCACGGTCGTACGGAACGACGTGGACTCGCAGCAGCCCCTGGGCACCGTCCTTGAGCAGGACCCGCAGGGCGGCACCAAGGCCGCCGAGGGCTCGCAGGTCACCCTGAAGGTCTCCAAGGGCCCGCAGCAGGAGAAGGTCCGGATCCCCGAGGTCCGCGGGAAGACGTTCGGAGAGGTACAGGGCATGCTCCAGGGCATGGGCCTCAATGTCGCGCTCGCGCAGAACTCGCCGAACGACCCCAATGCCCTGGTGATAAACAGCGATCCCCAGCCCGGTCAGGAAGTCAACAAGAACGACACGGTCACCCTGACCACCGTGGGCGGTCAGGGCAACAACAACAACGGGGACAACAACCCCGGCGGGAACAACGGCTTCTTCGGCGGCCCGAACGGCGGCAACGTCCGCAAGGACTGACAAGCGGAACAGCCGGTACGAGCCGGTACGAGCCGGTACGAGCCGGTACGAGCCGGTACGCGAAGAGCCCCGGCACCCTCCTTGCGAAGGGTGCCGGGGCTCTTGCGTGCCGTCCCCGGGGACGGCCGGGCCACGAACGGCCGGGCCACGACCGTCAGCGAAGCTCGGGCGGCGGGGTGCGGTCCTTGTCGACCTTCTCCGTGCGCTCCAGCTCGGCCCAGACGATGTAGCGGTATTCCGAGGTGTAGATCGGCGTGCAGGTGGTCAGGGTGAGATAGCGGCCGGCCTTCTTCTTCCCCGACTCCTTCGGGACCGGCTGGAGTACGTCCACGTTGTACTTCGACGTCTTCGGAAGCTCCTTGAAGACCTTGTAGACGTACCAGGTGTCGCGGGTCTCGAAGACGACCGGGTCGCCGGGCTTGAGCTTGTGGATGTTGTGGAACTTCGCCCCGTGGCCGTCCCGGTGCGCGGCCAGCGTGAAGTTGCCCTTCGTGTCCCAGGGGAGCGCCGACTTGACCGGCTCGGTGTAGTAGCCGGCGATCCCGTCGTTCAGCGACGCGGTCGTGGTGCCCTTCTTGACCAGCACCTCGCCGGCGTCCATCGCGGGGACGTGCAGGAAGCCGATGCCGTCCGCGGAGTCGTAGACCGGGGGTGCGGCGCCGGGCTTCTTCTCCTGCGCCCAGCCGTGGCGTACGTCGTCGCCCTGCTTGGCGGCCTCGCGGTCGGCCAGGACGTTCGTCCACCACAGCGAGTAGACGACGAAGAGACCGAGCACCACGCCCGCGGTGATGAGCAGTTCGCCGAAGACGCTGACGGCGGTCGCGAGCGGGCCCCTGGGGCGGCGGGACCGTACCGGAGCCGGGACGGCCGCCGCTTCCTGGGCCTGGCGCGCCGTGTCCTCCGGGCCCGGGTCCCCGCCCGACGGCGGCGGTGCGTCGGCCTGCTCGTCGTGCTCGGTACTCGCTGCCACCGCACCCGTCCCCAAAGTCCCTGATGTGTGTCCGCGCTCCGACCGGCGTCAGCCGACGAGAGCGTCGGGTTTGCCCTTGCTGCGCGGCCGTTCGTCCACCATCTTGCCCCACACGATCATCCGATAGGTACTGGTGAACTCCGGGGTGCACGTGGTCAGCGTGATGTAGCGACCGGGCTCCGTGAACCCGGAACCCGGCGGCACCGGACCGATCACGCTCACATTCGACGGGGACGTCTGCGGCAGGAGCTGGGTCATGTCGTACGTGTAGTACGCGTCCCGCGTCTCGACGATGATCTCGTCGCCGGGCTTCAGCTGGTTGATGTAGCGGAAGGGTTCGCCATGGGTGTTGCGGTGGCCGGCCACCGCGAAGTTGCCCTGCTTGTCGGAGGGCATCGCCGTCTTGAGGCGCCCTTCCGAGTAATGGCCGACCATGCCGCGGTCGAGGACCTTCGGCTTGCTGATGCCCTCGGCGATCGGCACGACGACATCCAGCTTCGGGATGTGCATGATGGCGAAGCCCTGCCCCGGCTCGAAGGCGCCCGGCTGCCGGTCCTTCGCCCAGCTGTCCTGGATCTTGTTCGTCTCCTTGCCGGCGTACTGGTCGGCCCGGATGTTCGTCCACCACAGCTGGTACGTGACGAACAGCAGCATCAGGACGCCGAAGGTGATGAACAGCTCGCCGACCGCCCGGCTGGCGATGACGGCGGGGCTCTCCTTGAGGGCACGCGCCGCGCGCCGCGCTTCGACCCGGGAGAGCGGCCGGGCGGGCGCCGCCTCCCCCGAGCCGTGTCCTGGGACCTGCCCGGCCCCGGCCCCGGCCCCCGCGGGCTCGGCGCGTCTACGGCCCCGGCCACCGCCCTTGGCGGCCCTGCGCCGCTCGGCCCTGCCCCCTGTCGCGGGCTCGGGGTCGGCCGCCCTGCGCGTGTCCGCCGTCCGGAGTCCGACGGTCTGATCATCCAGCCGGGGCTCGGGCACGGGCACGGGTACGGGAGCGGGTACGGGAGCGGGTACGGGACGCACAGGTCCCGGTCCGGGCACGGCCGCCGGTACGGACGCGGGTCCGTGTCCGCGCGCGGGCGCGGGATCCGGCTCCACCGCCGGTATCAGGGCCGTCTCGGCCGTCGGCGACGTACCGCCCTCGCCCGCGTAGTACGAGGGGGCGCCGGACTCCGGTCCCTGGGGGGTCTCCGCCGCGTACTGGCGGTAGTAGTCGCCGGACCACTCCGGCCCCTGTGCCGGTGCCTCCGGGGCGGGCTCCGGCTGCCGGGGGCCCCGGTGGCGCCCCGGCTTCCGTGCCGGCCGCCCACCCTGCCCCTGCTGCCCCTGCCCCTGTGGTTGGCCCTGTTGCCGGCCCGGGAGCGGATCGTTCAGCGGGTCCGCCAGCCCGTCCACCGCCGCCTCGAACGCTCCGGAGACCTCGTACCCGCCCTGCTCGTACGAGGCTCCGTAACCCGCTTCGTGTTCGGGGCGGAGTGCCGTCACGCGAGCGCCTTGCCCACCACCGGCGCCAGCCCTGTCGACCGGCCCACCGCACCCGGATCGCCGCACTGGGCCAGCCAGTTGGCGAGCATCAGATGCCCGTGTTCGGTAAGGACCGACTCCGGGTGGAACTGCACACCCTCGACGGCCAGTTCACGGTGGCGTACGCCCATGATGATGCCGTCCGCCGTGCGCGCCGTGACCTCCAGCTCGTCCGGCAGCTTCGCGGGCTCCGCCGCGAGCGAGTGGTACCGGGTCGCGGTGAACGGTGAAGGCAGCCCCGCGAAAACGCCCTTGCCCTCATGCGTGACGAGCGACGTCTTGCCGTGCAGCAGCTCGGGGGCCCGGCCGACGACTCCGCCGTACGCCACCGCCATCGACTGCATACCGAGGCAGACCCCGAAGACGGGCACGGCGGTCTCGGCGCAGTGACGCACCATCTCGACGCAGACACCGGCCTGTTCCGGCGTGCCGGGGCCGGGCGAGAGCAGCACTCCGTCGAAGCCGTCCTGGGCGTGAGCGGTCGTCACCTCGTCGTTGCGCAGCACCTCGCACTCGGCGCCGAGCTGGTAGAGGTACTGGACGAGGTTGAAGACGAAGCTGTCGTAGTTGTCGACGACGAGAATGCGCGCGCTCATCCGGCCGCCCCCGCTCCGTCGACCGTCACATCATTGAACGGCAGCAGCGGCTCCGCCCACGGGAAGACGTACTGGAACAGCACATAGACGACGGCGAGCGCCAACAGGAGTGAGATCGCCGCCCGCAGCCACACGTTGCCCGGCAGATGCCGCCAGATCCAGCCGTACATGCTGTCCCTTCCGTCCGGTACCGCGCCAGGCGGTACGGCACCAGAGTAAAGGGCTCCACCGACACATGGGCGGTTCATCGGACAGCTGCACAGAGGTTCGGGGATTGCTCTTCGTCACAGGCGCCGGAGGCGCGCGCTACCCGGCCGGCTTCGCGTAGTGCAGATCCACCGTGCCCGTGTAGCCGGGCAGCGTCTGCTTGTCGCGCTCGTCGACCTTCCAGCCGAGGCCGTACGCCTTGACGTACAGCTGGTAGTTCTGGATCGCCGGGGAGTCGGTGAGCGCCTTGCGGAGCTTGTCCTGGTCACCAACAGCGGTGATCTTGTAGGGCGGCGAGTAGACGCGGCCCTGGAGGATCAGCGTGTTCCCCACGCACCGCACGGCGCTGGTGGAGATCAGCCGCTGGTCCATGACGCGGATGCCTTCGGCACCGCCCTTCCACAGGGCGTTGACGACGGCCTGCAGATCCTGCTGGTGGATGACGAGGTCATTGGGCTGGGGCTCGGGATAGCCGGGGTTGGCCGTGGCGTTCGGCGGGGCGTCGTCGAGCGTGACGGTGAGTCCCTGACCCGTGACCTTCTTGGTACCCGCCGCCTTTTCCAGGGCGTTCAGCCTGGCTTCCTCGGCCGCGGTGGTGCCGTGGTCGCGGCTGACGAGGGCGTCGATGTCATGCCGTACCGCCGCGTTGGCGTCGCCCAGTTCGGCGTTCTTGCGGTCGCGCTCGTGGATCAGATCGGAGAGCTTGAGCAGCGAGGTGTCCGTACGGATGTTGGTGCCCTTGGCCGTGTTGAAGCTGGTCACGAAGATCAGCCCGGCGAGGGCGAAGACGGCAGCCGTGAGCAGCCGGACGGGCCGCCTGTTCGGTCGGCGGACCGGCCCTGGGGGAGAGTCGGCGGAATTGCTCAACGTACCCTTATCTCCTTAGGCGCCGCGGAAGCACTACGCTAACGGACGCCCGGGGGCGGCGGTGTTCCCCCTGCTCTCCGCCCCGGCACACCGTTTCAGTCCCCCTGCGCGGTCACGCAGCGCATCGACAGGAGAGTCCCTCGTGCCGAAGTCACGTATCCGCAAGAAGGCCGAGTTCACGCCGCCTCCGGCCGCGAAGCAGACGGTCAACCTCAAGCTGACCAATCGGAGCTGGGTGGCCCCGGTCATGCTCGCCCTGTTCCTGATCGGTCTGGCCTGGATCGTCGTCTTCTATGTGACCGAGGGCGATCTTCCGCTGCAGAGCTTCGGGAACTGGAACATCGTGGTCGGGTTCGGCTTCATCGCCGCCGGCTTCGGTGTCTCGACCCAGTGGAAGTAGCGGGTCCACCACCCCGCCGTCAAGCTCCGCCCCTACTTATCCACAGCGTTGTCCACAGCAGGGGAAAAGGTCAGACGATCTGTGGATAACTCCACGGGACGTTGACGCCGGTGTGACTGCATCCGCCATTCTGATGACGCGCTCGCCCCTTGTCGCTCCTGGTCAAACCCACATCAGCGACAAGGGGCACGCACGTTCCCCACAGGATGCACAAGATCCGCCACACACTGTGGACAACTGTGGAGTACGGGCCGTCCTCAACAGGTCACGCTCAGGTGCCCGGCAGTCGGCTCAGCCGGATCAGCCGGCTCAGGTGAGTGAGGCGGTTCTGGCCACGATGGTCACGACCGTGGCCACCAGCACCAGCGCGCACGTCCCGTACTGCACGAGAGCCCGCCGTTCGCGGGGCGCGTGCACCATCCCTATGGCGACCACCACGCCCGCCACCAGCCCGCCGACATGCGCCTCCCAGGCGATGTTGGACCAGGTGAAGGTGAAGAGCAGGTTCAGTGCCAGCAGGACGAGGACCGGCCGCATGTCGTAGTTGAGCCGCCGCATCAGGACGACGGTCGCGCCGAGGAGCCCGAAGACCGCGCCGGACGCGCCCAGCGAGGGCTGGTTCGGTGCGGCGATGAGATACGTGAGGGCGCTGCCGGCCAGTCCGGAGAGCAGATAGAGCGCCAGGAAACGGACGCGGCCGAGCGCCGCCTCCAGCGGCCCGCCGAGCCACCACAGCCCGAGCATGTTGAAGGCGATGTGCCAGATCTCCTGGTGCAGGAACATGGCGGTGACCAGCCGGTACCACTCACCGTCCGCGACGCCGACGACCCGGCCCAGACCGGGGCTGTAGGCGTAACCGATGAGGTCGAGATCCTCGACGAGCCGATGCCGGTCGCCCACCGCGAGAACGGCGACGAACACCGCGGCATTGATGCCCAGCAGGATCTTGGTGATCAGCCGGGGGTCGGCCGCGACGGCGCCGCCTGCGAGGGTGCGCGGCCGGTTGGCGGTCGCTCCGTGCCCCGTACCCGAACCTTGCCGGACACATTCCGGGCACTGGAAGCCCACAGAAGCACTGATCATGCACTCGGGGCAGATGGGGCGCTCGCAGCGCGTGCAGCGTATGCCCGTCTCCCGGTCCGGATGCCGGTAACAGCTGGGCGTGCCCTCGGTGACGGCAGGCTGGTCCTGGCCTCCGTGGCCGCCTGGCGGGTGGTCCATCGGTCCCCTCGGTCCTCGTGACGGCGGACGGTGCCCGGCACGCACAGCGCACCGCCCCGCCCGTCCGGTATGTAACCACTACGGACGGGCAGGGCGGGAGGTTCCCCGGACACCGGGAAACCGAACAGTGCGCGAGCGGTCAGCGCGTCTCGACGACGACCGATTCGATCACGACCTCCTGCAGCGGGCGGTCGGTGCGCGGGTTGGTCTGCGTGCCGCCGATGGCGTCCACGACCTTCTTGCCGGCCTCGTTGGTGACCTCACCGAAGATGGTGTGCTTGCGGTTCAGCCAGGAGGTCGGCGCCAGGGTGATGAAGAACTGCGAGCCGTTGGTGCCCGGGCCCGCGTTGGCCATCGCCAGCAGGTACGGCTTGTCGAAGGAGAGGTCCGGGTGGAACTCGTCCTCGAACTGGTAGCCGGGGCCACCGGTGCCGTTGCCCAGCGGGTCCCCGCCCTGGATCATGAAGCCGCTGATCACACGGTGGAAGACCGTGCCGTCGTACAGCCTGTCCGTGGTCTTCTGACCGGTCTCGGGGTTGACCCACTCCCGCTCGCCCTGCGCGAGCTCGACAAAGTTCTTGACCGTCTTCGGCGCGTGGTTCGGCAGGAGCCGGACCTCGATGTCGCCGTGGTTGGTCTTCAGGGTGGCGTAAAGCTGCTCGGCCACGATCTGCCTTCCGTAAGTCTTCTCTGACTCTCACGATCCTCGCACGGAAGGCGCGATCGCCGCCCGGCCGCTGCCCTCGAACGGGCTTTACGCCCGTCTTGGTGCGGTTTCGGGGCCGGATGGAGGCGGTGGAAGACGGAAGAGTTCAGGGCAGCCGGAAGCGAGCGGTCGCGGAGAAGGCGGTGTGGTCACGCCGGAACCCGCGCATGCTGGAGGGAAGCGCGACATCGTCATCCAGCACTACGTACGAAACAGTACGCACGAACAGTACGTACGAAAATATACGGAGAGGGCCGCGATGTCCGGGCATCACCCGCGTCGCCTTTCATGACCCGGATGCCCGCAGCGCATGCCGAGACCGAGCCCAGCAGGCATGATCTCGAAAAGGGTGGATAGGCGAAATACGGAACGCCACCGAGGAGGATGATCCTGTGACCCGCATGGACAGCGTGCGCGCCGCTACCGGTTCGGCCAAGGAGAGCGTGCAGCACGCCGCGGAAGCGGTGGCCCCTTACGCCGGTTCGGCCAAGGAACAGGCCGCTCTGGCCAAGGAACAGGCCGCGCTCTACGCCCGCGAGGCGCGTGTACGGCTCGCGCCGACAGTATCGAAGGCCGCTCAGCAGGCTCGTGTTCAGTACGGCGCCCATGTGGCGCCCCGGGTACCCCCAAAGGTCGATGAAGTCGCTCACCGCGCCGCGGTGGGCACTCGTCAGGCCGCCCGTCAGGCGGCGGATTACACAGTGCCACGCGTGAACCAGGCGGTGGCCACCGCACGGCCGGTGGCCGGACAGGCCGCGGCACGTTCCGCGGCCGCCCTGGCCGCACTGCGCGGACAGGTCACGGCGAAAGAGATCCAGAAGCTGGTGAGGAAGCATGAGCGGCGGGCCAGGGCCGGCCGGGTGGCCAGGGGCCTGGCGGTCCTCGGCGTGCTGGCCGGTGGGGCTTTCGCCGCCTGGAAGTGGTGGGACAAGCAGGCGAATCCGGACTGGCTCGTGGAGCCGCCGGCCGCTACCGAGGTCTCGGAGCGTGGTCCGCTGACGTCCGTGGACGGCAGCCATGTGGTCGATCCGCTGGATCCGGAGGTCCAGGCGAAGCAGGCCGAGGCCGAGGCGTCGGAGAACGACCGGGACGACCGCCCCTGATCGCGCGGCCCACGGAGATCCGACCCGCGGAGATCACAGACCGGGCGTGGCACTCGCCGCGCCTGTAGTCCTTGTCGTCCGCGCTCTCGCCGTCCGCGCTCATACAGTTCGCGTTCTCGTTGTTCGCGCTCTCGCTGTTCGTACAGTCCGCGCTCTCGCTGTCCGCGTCGTCCTCGTCGCGCCACCGGCGTACGGGGTTCGGCGACGGGCGCACCGAAGGTGAGGGGCGCCGGGAGACCGCGGGGTTCCCGGCGCCTCATGCCGCGACGAGTGCCGCGTCGGCGGCGTACGCGCTCACCTGCGCCGCGCGGGCATCGGCTTCGCTCGGCGCGGCCGGCAGATGACGGACCGTAGGTGACGAGCCGTGCGCTTCCGCGTGGATACGCTGCTTGATCGTGGGCGGCAGCGACCGGCCGCGTGGCAGCGACCTGGGTACGGTCGCCCTGGCCGGAGTGGCCTCGGTGACGTGGTGCGCGGCGGCGGGTGCCGGCGCGGGCTGCTCGGCCGGCTGCTGCACGGCGTTGCCGGCGGCGGCGGCCGGGGCGGTCAGCCCCAGGGAGGCGAGCACCGCGAAGAACGCGGTGATGAAGACAGTCCACAGTTTCTTGACCTTGAAGGCGGCCATGACCCCTCGCTTTCGGGTTGGGCGGTTTACATACCTTCCTTATGATGTGGACGCATCTTGAGAATCCAGGGAGCTACGCCGCCGTCCGGCAGTTCTTCGGATGAACACCACTCGTACGGTCCAACCGACCCCGTGTAACCGCGGGGTGGAGCGCGCTGGAAGCCGCGTCTGAAGCAGTGCTTCCGCGCCGCCGGCCGACACGTACAAGCGCACGTCAGCGGCCTTCCGGCGGCTCAGCGCCGCCCTCTTCTCCGGCCGAGGCACGACTTCCGCCCCGCCGCCACCCGGAACGTTCGCCGCCGCGCGGGGCCAACCGCATGCCCGGCCTCGCGGATCACCCGCCTGCCGCTCAGGGCGCGCCGTATCGGCACAAACCGGAAAAGCTGATGCCGGGACCGCCGCTCGACCCGCCCTCGGCCCGCCGCTCGGCCGCCCCTTCCCGGCAGAAGAGAAAGAGAGAGAACGCCATGACGCTGCGTCTGTCCCGAGAGCTCATACGTTCGCGGCCCTTCGCCGCCCTCGCCTCCGTGTGCTCCGTGGCGGCGCTCGCCGCGCCCGCGCCCGCCATCGCCGGTGGCGCGCCCACCGGTTCGGGCGGTGGCGGCATAGCCAAGCCGACCGTGGTGCTGGTGCACGGCGCGTTCGCCGACGCATCCGGATGGGACGGGGTGGTGGAGCGGCTGCAGCGCGACGGCTATCCCGTCATAGCCCCCGCGAACCCGCTGCGCGGGCTGGCCAGTGACTCCGCCTACATCGCCAGCGTCCTCAAGAGCGTCAAGGGACCGATCATCCTCGCCGGCCATTCCTACGGCGGTGCGGTGATCGGCGAGGCCGCCGCCGGCAACCGCAACGTCAAGGCGCTCGTCTACATCTCGGCGTTCATGCCCGACAAGGGGGAGACGCTCGGGGCGCTCGGCGCGAAGTTCCGCGGCAGCGAGCTGAATCCGGCGCTCAGACAGGTGCCGTTCCAGGACGGTGACGGCACGACGGGCACCGATCTGTACATCAAGCCCGACAAGTTCCACCAGGTCTTCGCCGCGGACCTCGCGGCGTCCACCGCCGCGCAGATGTCCGCCACCCAGCGCCCGATCAGCGCCACGGCCTTCACCGAGAAGGCCCGCGGCGCCGCCTGGAAGTCCATCCCGTCGTGGTTCCTGGTCGCCACCAAGGACCGGGCGATAGCCCCGGATCTGGAGCGCTTCGAGGCCAAAAGGTCGGGCTCCCACACCATCGAGGTGAACTCCTCGCACGTGGCGATGATCTCCCACCCCGGCACCGTCACCAGCCTCATCCTCGACGCCATACGCACCGAGGCCTCCGGCACCCCGTCCCTGGCCACGACGGGCAGTACGACGAGCGCCACCGGCCTCATCGGCGTCGGCGCGATCGTCGCGGGCGTGGGCCTGATCGTGGCCGTACGCAGACACGAGGCGCGCGACCGCTGAGCCGGGAGCGCCTCGCCGAGCCGCCCCGAACCCGGACCCGGACCGCCCCTCCGAACCGCTTTCGGGCAGCTCGGGAGGGGGTTACTCCCTCGTCCCCAGTCTGCCGCGGTTGTGCAGGACGTACAGGAACGCCAGGGACGGCACGATGAGGAGCACGGCGGCGCCGGCGACGCCCACGAGCACCCACAGGGTCGGCGTGGGCGAGGCGGCTTCGGAGATGCTCAGGTGCGTGCCCAGCAGGTACGGGTACTGCGCGACCCCCCATCCGCAGACGACGGCGGCCACCGCCAGGGCCGCCAGCATGCGCAGCGCGCCGGCTCTTCCGGTCTTGAGCAGGAAGAGAGCGGCCAGGCCGCTCAGGGCGGAGATGATGAGCAGCGGCAGTCCGCGGTGGCTCAACTCGTGGAACAGCCGCGGCGAGTCGGCCCGGAGCACGAAGATCCCGGCCAGGCTGACCAGGCCGGTGGCGGCTCCGGCGAGCAGCGCGCGCCGGCTGAACCACGCTTCGAGTGCCGGGCTCCGGTTCTGCCGCGCGGCGGCGGTCAGAAACACCGCGGCCAGGTAGGCGCAGACCAGGATCGCCAGTACTCCACCGAGCACGGACGTCGGGTTGAGCCAGCTGCCGAGGGGATCGCCCTGCCCGCCGGACGGTACCCGTCCGGACGCGATCGCTCCGGCCAGGCTGCCGAAGCAGTACGGGGTGACCACCGAGGACAGCGCGAAGAACGCGCCGTAGACCCGCTGCTCCGGGGTACGCATCGACTCCTTGCGGAAGGCGAAGCCCGCCCCGCGCAGCACGATGCCGAGCGCGGCCAGTCCCAGGGGGATGTACAGCGTGGTGGTGATGGCGGCGAAGGCCACGGGGAAGCCGCTCCACAGCACGACGAGGCAGTAGATCAGCCAGGTGTGGTTGGCCTCCCAGACAGGCCCGACCGTCAGGTCGATCAGATGGCGGGACCGGCTGCCACGCGCCGCTCCGCCGCCGGTCAGGTCCCAGAACCCGGCGCCGAAGTCGGCTCCGCCGAAGAGCGCGTAGGCGATGACGCCGACGAACAGGATGACCGCGATGGCATCGCTCATGCCGGCCCGCTCTCTCCCGGGTGGGTGCCGGCGAGCGGCCGCTCGGGGCCGTAGGGGACGTCGACCGTGTCGTCGCCCTCGTCTCTCCACCGTCGTGTCAGGGACCGCAGGACGAGGACGGCGCCCGTTCCCACCGCGAGGTAGATGGCCAGGGCCGCGGCGAAGAACGGCCAGAGATTGCCGTGGGTCGCCACGGCGTCCTTGGTCAGCAGCAGGCCCCTGACCGTCCACGGCTGCCGTCCGACCTCGGTGACCACCCAGCCGCTCTCCAGGCACAGCACCGCGACGGCTCCGCTGGCGGCGACGCACCACAGGAACAGGCGGTTGGCCGGCACCTCCCGTCGGCGCCACCACAGCCACGCGAACCAGAGGGCGAGAGCGAGCAGCGCGAACGCCGTACCGACCATGATGTCGAAGGCCAGATGGACGATGCTCACCGCCGTGTCCTCGGGCCGCACCGCGGCGGGGATGGCGTCGAGTCCGCGGATCTCGGTGGACGGGCTGAAACCGGCGAGCAGCGAGGCCATGTCGGGCACGGGGAGGCCGTAGCGGACCTCGCCGTCGATCAGTACGCCGGCGAGTGTCTCCGGGACATGGTTCCCGGTGGTGGGGAGGAGTTCGATGGCGGCGAACTTCGCCGGCTCGCTGTGGAACACCTGACGGGCGACGATGTCGCCGACGAAGATCTGCACGGGTATGGCGACGGCGGCCACGGTGAAACCGATGAGGAACCCGAGCCGGTGGTAGGCGTCGCGGCGCCCCTTCAGCATTCCGACGGCGTAGACCCCCGCCACCGAGAAACCGGCGACGATATACGCCGCCAGCAGCATGTGGATGCTCTCGAACCAGAAGGCGCCGTTGAAGAACACGCCCGCCGGACGGACCTCCACCAGGCGCCCGTCCCGCATCGTGATGCCGCCGGGCTGGTTCATCCAGCTGTTCGCCGCCACGACCGCGCAGGTGCCACCGATGCTCGCCAGGACGACGGGCACGCCCGTCCAGAAGTGCGTCCAGGGAGGAAGCCGCTTCCAGCCGTAGATATAGATCGAGACGAAGATCGCTTCCAGGAAGAAGAAGATGCCTTCGATCGCGAAGGGGAAGCCGAAGGCGGCGCCGTAGCGCCCCATCAGCCCCGGCCACAGGATGCCGAGTTCGAAGCTGAGCACGGTACCGGTGACGGCTCCCACGGCGAACAGCACGGCCGCCACCTTCGACCAGCGCTGCGCGAGCAGCAGGGCCTGGTCGTCACCCCGGCGCAGACCGCGGTAGTTGGCGATGAGCATGAGGGCCGTGAGAGCCACGCCGAACGGCACGAGAATGATGTGGAAGCCCAGAGTGAACGCCATCTGCTCCCGGGCGGGCAGCAGTTGAGGCGGATCGTCAGCCGAAGCCAGAACCTGAAGCAGGACCCCGGCAGCATCAGGTGAGTACGGCATCCCCGCATCCTTCACGCGCCCGCCGGACTCGCGGCCCCGGAGACACGGACCGGACACCGAAGCCACCCGTTCGGACGACGGGGAGCGCAGGAGGCCGGCCGCGCCGGGTACGCGGCCCGGTGCTGAGGCCGGTGACCGGTCCCTTGACGGTCACCGGCCTCAGCACGGACAGGGGCGGACAGGGCGGGATCTGTGGGCGGGTCAGGCAGCGGCCAGTGCCACGGTCGGGGGGGTGCGCGCGGCCCGCAGCGCCGGGTAGAGTCCGGCGATCGCGCCGATCACCATCGTCGAGGCGACCCCGCCCACGGGTGCCACGAGGGGGATCGCGGTGGGCCAGCCCTGGCTGAGGGCGTATCCGGCGGTGACGGCGGCGCCGAGCGCGGCCCCGCCCAGTCCGCCCAGGGTGGACAGCAGCAGGGCCTCGACCAGAAACTGCCGGGTGATGTGCCGGCGGGCCGCGCCGAGGGCGCGTCGCAGACCGATCTCCCTGCGTCGTTCGATGACGGTGATGACCATGGTGTTGGCCACTCCGATACCGCCGACGAGCAGGGCCACCCCGCCGAGTCCGACGAGCAGGCCGGTGAAGGACGCCTCGGCCGCCTGGCGCGCCTTCAGCGCGTCGGAGGGGCGGCTGACGGCGACATTCTGCGGGTTCTCGGGGTCGACGGCACGGGGCAGCAGCCCGCGGACGCTCTCGACGAGAGGGTCGGGAGAGCGCTCGTACACCATGGTGGGGCGGCCGTCGAAGCCGAGATACCGCTTGGCGGCCGCTCCGTTGACCAGGACGGCGGAGTCCAGATCCTGTGCGAGCGGTACCGGGTCGAGGACGCCGAGGACGGTGAAGTAGCGGTCGCCGATCCACACTTGCTCGCCCGGGTGGGTCACTCCGAGCCGGTAGGCGGCCCGGTGGCCGAGCACGGTCGTGGGGTAGCGGTCGGGCGCCCGGTCCAGCCAGCCGCCCCTGGCCAGGGTGGCGCGCAGGGTCGTGACCAGGTTCCCGTCGACGGCGAGGACGGTCAGCGCGTTCGTCTCGGCGGGATCCACCCGCGCGTTGCGGTAGGCACCGATGTCCTTGACCTCGCCGGTCGAGCTGACGGAGTCGACGCCGTCGGCGCGGGCGACCGTGTCCACGGCGGTCTCGGGAAGGGGGGCCTGCTCCCCCGTCATGGGGTCCTGACCTGGGGCGATGGTCAGGAGGTTGGTACCGAGTTTGTCCAGTTCGGCGTCCAGGTGTGCCTGGCTGGAGGTGGAGATCCCCAGGACGGCGATCATCGCGGCGATCCCGATGGCGATGCCGGCGGCGGAGAGCACCGCGCGCAGCGGACGCGTCCGGAGCCCGTTGGCACCGAGCCGGAAGAGATCGCCGCCGCGCAGACGGGACGGCGCGAGGTTCGCACGGCCGCTCATACGGTCGCCCCGTCCGCGCCCGTACCGGGCGGTGCCTCGCGGATGTCGTCGACGAGTTGTCCGTCCCGCATGAGGAGCCGGCGGGGCAGGCTCGCGGCCAGCCCGGTGTCGTGGGTGATGATCACGACGGTGGTGCCGGAGGTGTGGAGTTCGCGCAGCAGGTCCACCACGAGGGCGCCGGACCGGGTGTCGAGCGCGCCGGTCGGTTCGTCCGCGAGCAGCAGCGGCGGATCGCCCACGACCGCGCGGGCGATGGCGACCCGCTGTCGTTCGCCGCCCGACAGCTGGTGGGGCCGGTGGTCCAGGCGGTGGCCGAGCCCCACTCGGTGCAGCGCCGCCTCGGCACGTGCCCGGCGCCGCCGCCTGGGCAGCCCCGTGTACAGCAGTCCGTCGGCGACGTTGTCGAGGGCGCGGGTGCCCTCGGCGAGGTGGAAGTGCTGGAAGACGAAACCGATCCGATGGGCACGCAGCGACGACAGCCCCCGGTCGTCGAGCCGGGCCACATCGTGCCCGTCGATGACGACCTGGCCCGAGGTGGGCCGGTCCAGAGTGCCGACGAGATTGAGCAGGGTCGACTTGCCCGACCCGGAAGGCCCGACGACGGCGACCAGTTCCCCCGCGGCGACCGAGGCCGTCACCTCGCGCAGGGCGTGCACCCGGTGCTCGCCACTGCCGTAGGAGCGGCCCACATCCGTCAGCCGCACCACGGGCTCGGCGGAACCGACGGGCAGGACGGCGGTGTCGTGCAGGACGGCGGTCACAGCTTCGGCACCCCCACCCGTACGCCCTCGGAGATCCCCGGGCCGCTCACCTCCACCCGGCCATTGGTGAACGCACCCGTCTTCACCTGCACCCGGCGGACCTTCCCGCCCTCCACGATCTGCACCCCGAACCCACCGCCCGGCAGCGGCAGGAGCGCCGTGACCGACACCGAGTACACGTTCTCGGCCTCCACCCGGCTCAGCACCACGATGACGTCCGCGCTCTGCACGTTCTTGACTTCCCCGGGAGAGCTGAGCTTCACGGTGACGGGAACGACCTTCTCGTTGTCCTTGTTCAGCTTCTGCGCCCCGACGGAGGAGACCGTCCCCGGTGTCCGCTTGCCGTCCGGCAGCTCGATCTCCACCTTGGCGCCCTTGACGACGAGTTTCTGTGCCTCCTGCGGCACCTCGGTGGTGACCCGCTGCTGGGAACCGCCGGCCTGGAGTACCTCGACGCCGGCCGCTGCGGGGTCACCGGGGCGCACGGACGCCTTCTTGATCCGCAGGATGTCGGGGGCGAACACCACCCGGCCCAGTTCTATCTTTCCGCTCCGCGGCAGGCCGTTGTTCTTCTGCCAGCGCTTCACCGCGGCCTCGGTCTTCTCCGTGAACTCCTCGTCGACAGTGAAATCGACATAACCGAGCGCCGCCAGATTCTCCTCCAGCATGCGCACATCCCTGCCGTTCTTCATACCGTCCTTGAATTCACGCCAGGCCGGAAGGTCACCCCGCATCAGGAACACCGGCATGTCATCGACCGCGTACAGGCGCTCCCCGCGCTCGATGATGCTGTTCGCCGACGGCAGCCAGGTGAAGATCCCCCGCATCTGATTCTTGATCCGGCGGTCACCGAAGAATTGCAGGACACCGAAGGACCGCACCTCCGAGACCAGATCGGCCCGTACGACCTTCTCCGTGGCGGGCGGCATCGGCTCACCGACGGTGGACGGTTCCGGCGCGCTCGCCCGCGTGTAGAGCAGACCTCCACCGACCGCCATGCCCACCAGAGCCACGGCGGCTCCGACGAACAGCCGGCGGCGCCCGCGCCGACGGCCGCGCCCCCGCCCCCTCGCTCCGCCCCCGAGGGACTCGGACTCCCCATAGGGCCGGACCTCCGCACCGTAGGACTCGGCGGCCTCCCCGTGGGTCTCGGCCCCGGGCCCTACCGGCTCGGCGACATCCCTCACCGCTCACCGCCCTGCGACGAGGCGTCCTCGATCATCTTGTCGAGCACATCCTGCTCGCGCTTGCACGCCTTCTGCGCCGCATTGAGCTCCGGGCTCGATTCGAGCCGCACGCTGCCGTCCGCGTTCGGCTTGGGGGGCACGTAACCGTTCTTACGCATACATGCCATGTACTTCAGGCGGAGCGCCTCAAAGTCGGGGTTTTCGCCGAGTTCCTTCACACCCGGGTCGCCGCTCCCCGCCATGGCGACGGGGAGCTTGCCGCATACCTTCTCCAGCTTGTCGAGGACGCTCTGCGGGGTACCGGCGGGAATCCGCGGCGGCTCGCCCGGCTTCGGGTCCTTCACCTGGACGCCGTTGTCCCGCATGCACGACGCGTACTTGATGCCGGAATCCCCGCCGGACTCACCGCTGTCGCCCGCATCGGCGCCCGTGTTGCCGCCCGAAGCGCCGCCGGTCGCGCCGTCGCCCGTCCCGCCGGCTTCTTGCGACGACGCGGCAGGCGGTTTCTCCGAATTTCCTCCACAGGCCGCTGCCCCGACGGCCAGCAGCACCACCATCGCGCTCGTGGCGAGACGACGGCGTGGAGTGCGGGCAAATGGACGCATGAAAAGAACCTCCGGAGACCGGTGCGGCTCGGAAAAGGCGCACAGGGAACAGGGACGAAGCCGCCACCCCGGAAGACGAAAGAGCCGGGTCGGCAGATCAGGTCCCAGCACACCAGGACGGGTATTTCGTGGCCGTCTGCTGATTTCTTTATGCTGCCCAAATCCCTTGAACGCGCGGCGCGTCAGAGCGTGGGAGCACGGCCCCCGGACAGGGCCTCGGCGGGAAGAGTGACGGTGAAGTCGAGGCCGCCGTCCCGCAGTGGTTCCGCGTGGAGGGTTCCGTTGTGGGCGCGGACGATCGACTCCACGATCGCGAGGCCGAGGCCGTGTCCCGCCGGACGGCCCGAGCGGCTGGTCTGGCGGGTGTCGAGGCGGTGGAACGGTTCCAGGATGCGGTCCGCCTCGGTGCGGCTGAGCGCGCGTCCGGTGTTGCGTACGACGAGCCGGACATCCTGGCCGGGCCGCTCGTCCACCGCCACGGTCACCGTTCCGCCCGGGTGGTTGTGGCGGACCGCGTTGTCGACGAGGTTGGTGACCAGCTGCCGTAGCAGGACCCGGTCGCCGAGGACCCGGCCCCGGCCCACCGACGCGCTCAGCGCCACCCCCGCCTCGGCCGCCGCCGGCGTCGCCTGCGTACACACCTCCCGTGCCAGGGCGGCCAGTTCGACGGTTTCCTCGGCGATCGCGCCGTGGTCGGCGCGGGCCAGGACCAGCAGCGCCTCCGTGATCTCGGTGGAGCGCCGGTTGAGGGTGAGCAGGTCGGGGCCCAGGTCCTCCAGCCGGTACTCGCCGGGCGCGGCGAGCGCCACCTGGAGCAGGGTGCGCATACCGGCCAGCGGGGTGCGCAGCTCGTGCGAGGCGTTCGCCGCGAACCGGCTCTGCGCCTGGAACGCCTTGTCCAGACGCTGGAGCATCGCGTCGAAGGTGTCGGCGAGTTCCCTGATCTCGTCCTTCGGCCCGGCCAGCGCGATCCGCTCGTGCAGTGTGGACCCGGCGATGCTCCGGGCGGTCGCGGTGATCCGCTGGAGCGGCGCCAGCATGCGCCCCGCCACGAACCAGCCGAGGACCACCGCGATCACCAGCAGGACGAGAAGGGCCACGGCGCTGAAGATCAGCAACGCGTCCAGGAAGTCGGCTTTGGACGCGACCTCGAACGTGGTGATGCCCGACTTGGTCGGCCGGGCCTCCGACGAACCGGTGCTGGGTGAGGCGCCGGCCTCCGCGGTGGCATCCGCGGTGGTACTGGGTACAGCACGCTCCCCAGTGGCCGTGCCCGTGCCCCCGCTGAGGGCAGTGCCGGACTCCCCGCCTGCGGCCGCGCCGGCATGGGGTGCGGCGCTGTCGTCCTTACCGGCACCGGTGTCGAGCGTGGGTACGGCGCCCGCCTCCGTGCGGGCACCCGTGCCAAGGCTGGGGGCAGCGCCCGCGTCTGCGCCGGCACCCGTATCCGCACCGGGTACGGGACGCTTCCCCGCGTCGGCGCTCGGACCGGACAGGACCGGGACCTTCACGAGGTTCGGGGCGTAGGTCGGCCCGTAGTTCATGAACAGGTACAGCAGGCCGATCATGGCCGCACCGGCCGCCGCGAACAGCCCGGCGTAGGTGAGGGTGAGCCGGGTGCGGAGGGTGAGCCGGCTCCGGAGAGTACTCGCGGGGCCGGTGGTCACGGGGCCGGTGGTCACGGGGCCGGTGCCAGGTAATAGCCGACACCGGTCATCGTGTGCAGCAGGGCCGGTTCACCCAGCTTGCGGCGCAGGGTGGAGACGG
>NZ_JBVKAK010000029.1:0-44149 GCF_055639435.1 Streptomyces sp. NPDC039430
CCACCCCACCAACTGGCACCACCTCTTCCCCAGCCAGACCACCGCCCCCATACCCGGCCTCCCCACCTACCCCTTCCAACACCAGCACTACTGGCCGGACCCAGCCGACAACGCCGGCGACGTCACCACCGCGGGACTCACCGCCGCCGGGCATCCCCTGCTCAAGGCGGAGATCGAACTGCCCGAGTCGGGCGGGACGTTGCTCACCGGCCGGCTGTCGTACAGGAGTCAGCGCTGGCTCGGCGAGCACCGGGTGATGGGGGCCGTTCTGCTGCCCGGCACCGCGTTCGTCGAGCTGGCGGTCCAGGCGGGGGACCACGTGGGCTGCGGTCACCTGGCGGAACTCACGCTGCAGGCGCCGCTGCGCTTCCCCGAGCACGGCGGTGTCCAGCTCCAGGTCGTCGTGGGCGAGCCGGAGGCGCACGGGCAGCGCGGTGTGAAGATCTACTCCCGCTGGGAGGACGCCGGTCCGGCGGACGGCTGGTCGCTGCACGCCACCGGTACGCTCGGCACCGCCTCGCCCGCGCCCTCCTTCACCCTCGGCCAGTGGCCGCCGGCCGGCGCCGAGCCCGTATCGCTGGACGGTTTCTACGAGGGGGCCGCGGCGTCCGGTGTCGACTACGGGGCCTCCTTCCAGGGGCTGTCCGCCGTGTGGCGGGAGGGGAGCGATGTCTACGCCGAGGCCGCGCTGCCCGAGGCGCAGCACGGTGAGGCCGCGCGTTTCGGTCTCCATCCGGCGCTGCTCGACGCGGTCATGCAGGCCGCCGGTTTCGGTACGCTGCCGGCCGAGCCGGGCAGGACGTGGATGCCGTTCGCCTGGTCGGACGTCACGCTGCACGCGGTGGGGGCCACCGCGCTGCGGGCCCGGCTGTCCGCCGCGGACTCCGGTGCGGTGCGGGTCGAGCTGGCCGGTCCTGACGGGCAGCCGGTGGCCACGGTCGGTTCCCTGGTGTCGCGTCAGATCGACGCCCAGCAGCTGGGCAGCGTCCCGGCGGCCGGGGCGGGTGCTCTGTACGGTCTGAAGTGGTCTCCGGTGACCGGCGCGGACGCCGGTACCGCCGCGCCGTGCGCCGTGGTGGGCCGTGGCACCGACGCTTTCACCGCGGCGCTGCGTGCGGCGGGGTGGGCGGCCGAGCAGTACGAGGACCTCGCCGCTCTGGAGGCGCACGCGGGCGAGACGGGTACGGTGCCGCTGACGGTGTTCGCGCCCTTCGTGCCCGGGGCGTCCGCGTATGTGCCGGAGGTGTCCGAAGAGGCCGCCGGGCAGAGTGGGTCGGTGGCCGGTGAGGGGCATGACGCGGCGCTGGCCGCGCTCGGGCTGCTGCACGCCTGGGTGGGCTCCGGCCGGTTCGCCGCGTCGCGTCTGGTGCTCGTGACGCGCGGGGCGGTCGGCGCCGGTGGCGGGCCGGCCGATCTGGCGCGTTCGACGGTGTGGGGTCTGGTGCGGTCCGCGCAGTCCGAACACCCGGGCCGCTTCGGCCTGGTGGATCTGGAGGACACCGAGCGGTGGCCCGCGCTGCTGACCGGTGCGCCGATCGCCTCGGAGCCGCAGCTCGCGCTGCGCGGGGGCGCCTGGCTCGCCCCTGCCCTCGCGGTGCCCGGTGAGGGTGTCGAGGGCGGGGAGGCGCGTGCGTGGAACCCTGAGGGGACGGTCCTGGTCACCGGTGCGACCGGTGGGCTCGGGGCGATCGTCGCGCGGCATCTCGTCGAGGCGCGCGGTGTCACCCGGCTGCTGCTGGCCGGCCGGCGCGGTATGGCGGCGCCGGGTGCGCCGGAGCTGCGTGAGGAGCTGGCCGCGCTGGGCGCGGAGGTACGGATCGAGGCGTGTGATGTCTCCGACCGGGAGGCGCTCGCCGCGCTGCTGGACGGTGTGGATCCCGCGCATCCGCTGACCGCGGTCGTCCACTCCGCCGGTGTGATCGACGACTGTGTGCTGGACGCGCTGACGCCGCGGCGGCTGGCCGATGTGCTGCGTCCCAAGGTGGACGCCGGCTGGAATCTGCACGAGCTGACGAAGGATCTGGACCTGTCGGCGTTCGTGCTGTTCTCGTCGCTGGCGGGCACGCTGGGTGCCGCGGGGCAGGCGAACTATGCCGCCGCGAACGTCTTCCTGGACGCTCTCGCCCAGTACCGCAGGGCCCAGGGGCTGCCAGGTCATTCCCTGGCCTGGGGGCCGTGGGACCAGCGCAACGCGATGCTGGAGCGGGTCGGGGAGAACGACCTCGTCCGGATCGCGCAGACGGGCATCGTGCCGCTGGCGCCCGAGGACGGGCTCGCGCTGTTCGACGCGGCGCTGGCGGCGCCGGCGGCGGCGCTCGTTCCGGTCGCGTGGGACTTCCGCAGGCTGCGGGAGCGTGCCGCTTCCGGGGCTGTGCCGCCGGTGCTGCGTGCCCTGTCGGGCGGGGCGCCCCGGCGTGCCGCGGCGGCCGCCGTGGCCGGGGACTCGGGGCTGCGTACGCGGCTGGCCGGTCTTTCCGACGACGACGCCCGCCAGGCGCTGCTGGATCTGGTGCGGACGCAGGTCGCGTCCGTTCTGGGGTACGCGGGGGCGCAGGCGGTGGAGGCGGACGCCGCGTTCAAGGAGCTGGGCTTCGACTCGCTGACCTCGGTCGACCTGCGCAACCGGCTGAGCGCCGCCACCGGGCTGACGCTGCCGGCGACGCTCGTCTTCGATTTCCCGACCCCGCGGGGGCTCGCCGGGCGGCTGGCGGACGAGCTGCTGGATGTCACCCGGGAGGCGCGGGCCGTGGTGGCGAACACCGTCACGGGTGACGACCCGATCGTGGTGGTCGGCATGGCCTGCCGGTTCCCCGGTGATGTCACGGGTCCTGACGAGCTGTGGGACCTGGTCGCGCGGGGCCGTGACGGCATCTCCGGTTTCCCCACGGACCGTGGCTGGGACCCGGACGGGGCCGGGTACACCCGCGAGGGCGGGTTCGTGTACGAGTCGGGGGACTTCGACCCGGCGTTCTTCGGGATCAGTCCGCGTGAGGCGCTGGCCATGGACCCGCAGCAGCGGCTTCTCCTGGAGACCTCGTGGGAGGCTCTGGAGCGGGCCGGTGTCGAGCCGGCGTCGCTGCGCGGCGAGTCGGTCGGTGTCTTCGTCGGTGGCGCCTCCTCCGGCTACGGCCTGGACGCGGACACCGCGCGGGCCGGTGTCGAGGGCCACATGATGACCGGGGTCTCCGGCAGTGTCATGTCGGGCCGTGTGGCGTACACCTTCGGTTTCGAGGGGCCGGCGCTCACCGTCGACACGGCGTGCTCGTCGTCGCTGGTGACCTTGCATCTGGCGGTTCAGGCGCTGCGTTCGGGCGAGTGCTCGCTGGCGCTGGCCGGCGGTGTCACGGTGATGACCAACACCGCGGTCTTCGACGAGTTCAGCAAGCAGGACGGGCTGTCGCCGGACGCGCGGTGCAAGCCGTTCGCGGAGGCCGCGGACGGTACGGGTTTCTCCGAGGGCGTCGGCATGCTGGCCGTGGAGCGGCTGTCGGACGCGCGGCGCAACGGGCATGAGGTCCTGGCGGTGGTGCGCGGTACGGCCGTCAACTCCGACGGCGCGTCCAATGGTCTGACGGCGCCCAACGGTCCTTCCCAGCAGCGGGTCATCCGCCAGGCGCTGGCCAACGCGGGGCTGCGTCCCGGTGATGTGGACGTCGTCGAGGCGCACGGTACCGGGACCCGGCTGGGCGACCCGATCGAGGCGCAGGCGCTGCTCGCCACGTACGGGCAGGACCGGCCGGAGGACCGGCCGCTCTATCTGGGCTCCGTCAAGTCGAACATCGGGCACACGCAGACCGCCGCGGGCGTCGCGGGTGTGATCAAGATGATCCAGGCGATGCGGTACGGGGTCATGCCCCCGACGCTGCATGTGGATGAGCCGACCGGCCATGTCGACTGGTCGTCCGGTGCGATCCGGCTGCTGACCGAGTCCCGCCCCTGGGAGCCGGTGCCGGGGCCGCGCCGGGCGGCGGTGTCGTCGTTCGGTGTGAGCGGCACCAACGCCCATGTCGTCCTGGAGGAGGCGCCCGCGGTGCCGGCCCCGGTGGACGGCGCGGCCCCGGCGGAACGGGACGCGCAGGGGGTGGAGGCGGTGGGTGCGCTGCCCTGGGTCCTGTCGGGCCGTTCGTCCGGCGCTCTGCGGGCGCAGGCCGAACGGCTGCTGGCCCATGTGGACGCCCATGAGGAGCTGTCCGCGAGCGCGGTGGGGCGTTCCCTGGCTACGCGGCGCACGGTCTTCGAGCACCGCGCGGTGGTGGTCGGCGGTGACCGGGCGGAGTTGCGTGCCGGGCTGGCCGCGCTGGTGGCGGGCGAGGCCTCGGCCCAGGTGCTGACCGGTACGGCGGGTGTCAGTGGCCGTACCGTGTTCGTCTTTCCCGGCCAGGGCAGCCAGTGGCCGGGCATGGGGCGCGCGCTGCTGGAGCAGAGCGGGGCGTTCGCGCGCACGGCCGCCGCGTGCGACGCGGCGTTCGCGCCGCTGATCGGCTGGTCGGTTCTTGAGCTGCTGCGCGGCGGACTGCCGGAGTGTGACTATCCGCTGGAGCGTATCGACATCGCCCAGCCCGCCCTGTTCACCATGTATGTGTCGCTGGCGGCGGCCTGGCGGGAGCTGGGTGTGGTGCCGGACGCGGTCATCGGCCACAGCCAGGGCGAGGTGTCCGCGGCCGTGGTCGCGGGCGCCCTCACCCTGGAGGAGGGGGTGCGGGTCATCGCGCTGCGCTCCCGGGCGCTGCGCCGTGACGGCGGCGGGGGCGAGATGGCCTTCGTGGAGCTGGGCCGGGCGGAGGCCGAGGAGCGCATCGCCCCGTACGGGGACCGGATCGCGATCGCCGCGGTGAACACCTCGCGGTCGGTGTCGGTGTCCGGGGACACGGACGCGGTCCTGGATCTGCTGATGGACCTGGACGACGAGGACATCCCGTGCGGCCGGCTGCACGCGGCGTGCGCGTCGCACAGCAAGCACATGGACGCGCTGCTGCCGGAGCTCACCGCGCAGCTGGCGGATCTGCGGCCGCGGGATGTTCCGGTCGCCTTCTACTCGACGGTGACCGGTGCCCCGCTCGCGGGGCATGAGCTGGACGCCGGCTACTGGAGCCGTAACCTGCGCCGTACGGTGCGGTTCGAGGAGGCCACCCGGGCGCTGCTGGCCGATGGGCACGCGCTGTTCGTGGAGGTGTCCGCGCACCCTGTGCTGATGATGGGTGTCCAGGACACCGTGCAGGAGTCGGGCCTGGAGGCGGTCGCGGTGGGGACGCTGCGCCGGGGCGAGGGCGGTCTCGACCGCTGTGTCAAGGCGCTGGCGGAGGCTCAGGTGCGGGGCGCCGAGGTGGACTGGGCGCCGTTGTTCGGCGCGGGTCCGCGGGTGGAGCTGCCCACGTACGCCTTCCAGCGGCAGCATTACTGGCTGCCGGCGCGGGTGGTGGCGGGCGATGCCGGGTCTGTGGGCCAGGTCGCCCTGGATCATCCTCTGCTGGCCGCCGAGGTGCCGTCGCCGGACTCGGGGTCGCTGGTGCTCACCGGCCGGCTGTCGCCCCGGACCCAGCCGTGGCTGGGTGAGCACCGGGTGCACGGCGGTGCCGTGCTGCCGGGTGCCGCGTTCGTCGAGCTGGTGGCGCGGGCGGGCGACCAGGTCGGTCTCGGCCGCGTCGAGGAACTGGCCCTGCGGGCGCCGCTGGTGCTGCCCGAGGGCGCCGGGGCCGGGCGGCGCGACGGGGTCCAGGTGCAGCTGGTCGTCTCGGCTCCGGCCGAGGACGCTACCCGCGAGGTCGAGGTGTTCTCCCGCCCCGAGGGTGCCGCGCCGGAGGAGGGCTGGACGCGTCACGCGGCGGCGACGCTCGGCGCGGCCCGCGCCGAGCGGTCGTTCGACGCGGTGAGCTGGCCGCCCGCGCGCGCCGAGGCGCTGGACGTGGACGCGCTGTATGAGCGTCTGGCCGCCTCCGGTGTGGAGCACGGGGAGGCGTTCCGTGCCGTGCGGGCTGTGTGGCGGCGGGACGAGGAGGTCTTCGCGGAGGTGGCGCTGGGCCAGGAACTGCACGCGGAGGCCGAGCGGTTCACGCTGCATCCGGCGCTGCTCGACGCAGCGCTGCACACCGAGTGGCTCACCGGTGCGGGAACGGAACCGCTGGTGCACAGCATGGTGCGCGGGGCTCAGCTGTACGCCCGGGGTGCCACCGCTTTGCGTGTGCGGCTGACCCGTGGCGGGGGCGGCCCGGCGGCGGTGGAGCTGGCGGACGGCGCGGGCCGTCCGGTCGCCTCGTTCGACGCGGTGAGCGCGCGTGCGGTCGGCGTCGAGGAGGTGGTGCGCGCCCGGGCGCACGGGGAGGGTTCCCTGCACCGGGTCGCGTGGGTGCCGGTGGCCGCGGCCCCGGCCGGCGGCGGCTGGGCGGTCGTGGGCGGCGGGCTCGCCGGACCGGGCGGGCAGTCGTACGCCGATCTGGACGCGCTCGCCGGGGCCGCCGCGAGCGGCACGGTGCCGGGCACGGTGTTCCTGGAGGTGTCCCGCCGGGAGCAGGCGGACGCGCCGCGGGAGCTGCGCCGGGTCGGTGCGGCGGTGCTGGAGGCCGTGCGGGCCTGGCTCGCGCAGCCCCGGTTCGCGTCCGCGCGCCTGGTGTTCGTCACGCGGGGCGCGGTCGATGCCGGTGCGGTCGATGCCGGTGCGGGCGCGCCGGATGTCGTCGCCGCGGCGGTGTGGGGTCTGGTCCGCTCGGCGCAGTCGGAGCACCCGGGCCGGTTCGCTCTCGTGGACCTGGACGACGGCGCGGACACTCTGGCTCCGGTGGCGGCCGCGCCGCTGGACACCGAGCCTCAGATCGCCCTGCGGGGCGGCGAGTTGTTCGCGCCGCGGCTGGCCGTGATCGGCGCGGACGACGAGGCGGCCGGCGCGCCGCGGCCGCTGGATCCCGCGGGCACGGTGCTGGTCACGGGCGGTACGGGAACGCTGGGCGCTCTGGTGGCCCGGCATCTGGTCGCCGCGCACGGGGTGCGCCGTCTGGTCCTGACCAGCCGTCGCGGGCCGGACGCGCCGGAGGCGGCCGCGCTGCGCGAGGAGCTGGCGGCGGCGGGTGCCGAGGCGCGGATCGTCGCCTGCGACGTGTCGGACCGTGCGGCCTTGGCCGGGGTGCTGGCCGGGATCGGCGCGGACCGGCCGCTGACCGGGGTGGTGCATCTCGCGGGTGTTCTGGACGACGCGGTCGTGGAGTCCCTGACGCCGGAGCGGCTCGATACGGTGCTGCGGCCGAAGGCGGACGGTGCCTGGCATCTGCATGAGCTGACGCGTGAGCTGGATCTGTCGGTGTTCGTGCTGTTCTCGTCCATGGCGGGGCTGCTCGGCGCGGCCGGGCAGGGCAACTACGCGACCGCGAACGCGTTCCTGGACGCGCTGGCCCGGCACCGCCGTGGCCAGGGGCTGCCCGCGCACTCCCTGGCGTGGGGTTTCTGGGAGCAGACCAGTGAGCTGACCGCCGAGCTGGGGGTCACGGATCTGGCGCGGATGGCGCGGGCCGGTGTGGTCCCGCTGTCCTCCCGGCAGGGGCTCGCGCTGTTCGACGCGGCGCTGGCCCGGCCGGAGTCCGTGCTGCTGCCCGCCCGCTGGGAGAGCCACCAGCTGCGTGCGCACGCCGCCGCGGGGGTGTTGCCGCCGCTGCTGCGCGGCGTGGTCGGGACCGTGGCGCGGCGCGCCGCGGCGGGGGCCGCGCCGGGTGCGGCCGGCTCCGGGCTGTGGGAGCGGCTGGCCGGTCTGACGGAGGCCGGCGCGCTGGATGTCCTGGTCGAGCTGGTGCGGTCGCACGCCGTGGCCGTGCTCGGCGCGGCCGCCGCGGAGACGGTCGAGGAGAACCGGGCTTTCAAGGAGGTCGGCTTCGACTCGCTGACCGCGGTGGAGCTGCGCAACCGGCTGGGTACGGCGACCGGGCTGGCGCTGCCGTCCTCCCTGGTCTTCGACCATCCGACGCCGGTGGCGCTCGCGGAGCACCTGTACGCGGAGGTGTCGGGGGCCCGGCGGGAGGCCGCGCCGCAGACGGTCGCCGCGGCGGCCGACGACGACCCGGTCGTGATCGTCGGCATGGCCTGCCGCTACCCGGGCGGGATCACCGACCCCGAGGGCATGTGGGAGCTGCTGTCGGCGGGCACGGACGCGATCGGCGGGCTGCCCACGGACCGCGGCTGGGACGTGGAGGGGCTCTACGACCCGGATCCGGACCACCGGGGGACGTCGTACACGCGGGAGGGCGGATTCCTCTACGGCGCGGGCGCCTTCGATCCGGCGTTCTTCGGGATCAGTCCGCGTGAGGCGCTGGCCATGGACCCGCAGCAGCGGCTCCTGCTGGAGACCTCGTGGGAGCTTCTGGAGCGTTCGGGGATCGCGCCGGACTCGCTGCGCGGCTCGCGCACCGGGGTGTTCGTCGGCAGCATCAGCCAGGACTACGCGTCCGGGGGCGCCGGTGCGGGTGACGAGGTGCAGGGTCATCTGATGACCGGCAACACGAGCAGTGTGGTCTCGGGCCGGGTGTCCTACGCCCTGGGGCTGGAGGGTCCGGCGGTCACCGTCGACACGGCCTGTTCGTCGTCGCTGGTGGCGCTGCACTGGGCGGTTCAGGCGCTGCGTTCGGGTGAGTGCTCGCTGGCGCTGGCCGGTGGTGTCACGGTGATGGCGACGCCGGCCACGTTCGTCGGTTTCTCCCGGCAGCGCGGTCTGTCGCCCGATGCCCGGTGCAAGGCGTTCGCGGAGGCCGCGGACGGTACGGGCTTCGCCGAGGGTGTCGGCATGCTCCTGGTGGAGCGGTTGTCGGACGCGCGGCGCAACGGGCATGAGGTCCTGGCGGTGGTGCGGGGCTCGGCGGTCAACCAGGACGGCGCGTCGAACGGTCTGACGGCGCCCAACGGCCCCTCGCAGCAGCGGGTCATCCGCCAGGCGCTGGCCAGCGCGGGGCTGCGTCCCGGTGATGTGGACGCCGTCGAGGCGCACGGTACCGGGACCCGGCTGGGCGACCCGATCGAGGCCCAGGCGCTGCTCGCCACCTACGGGCAGGACCGGCCGGAGGACCAGCCGCTGCACCTGGGGTCCATCAAGTCGAACATCGGCCACACGCAGGCCGCCGCCGGTGTCGCCGGCGTCATCAAGATGGTGCAGGCGATGCGGCACGGCGTCCTGCCGCGCACCCTGCACGTGGACGAGCCGACCAGCCAGGTCGACTGGAGCGCGGGAGCGGTACGGCTGCTGACCGAAGCGCGGGAGTGGACGGACACCGGCCGGGCCCGGCGGGCCGCGGTGTCGTCGTTCGGTATCAGTGGCACCAACGCGCATGTGGTGCTGGAGCAGGCCCCGGCGCCCGAGCCGGTCCGGGAGGAGCCGGTACGGACGCTGCCGGTGGTGCCGTGGGTGCTGTCCGCGAAGACCGCCGACGCCCTCCACGACCAGGCCACCCGACTCGCCCACCACCTCGACACCCACCCCGACCTCGACCCCCACACCATCGCCCACACCCTCGCCACCACCCGCACCCACTTCGACCACCGCGCCGCCCTCACCGGCACCACCACCCCACAACTACGCACCACCCTCAACGCCCTCATCAACAACACCCCCCACCCCCACCTCACCACCGCACACACCACCAAAAACCGCCTCGCCATCGTCTTCTCCGGCCAAGGCTCCCAACGCCCCGGCATGGGACACGAACTCCACACCACCTACCCCGCCTTCGCCCACGCCTTCGACGAAATCTGCACCCACCTCGACCCCCACCTCGACCAACCCCTCACCACCACCCTCTTCACCAACGACAACACCACCCTCCACCACACCGCACACACCCAACCCGCCCTCTTCGCCTACCAAGTCGCCCTCTACCGCCTCATCGAATCCCTCGGCATCACCCCCGACCACCTCATCGGCCACTCCATCGGCGAAATCACCGCCGCCCACATCGCCGGCATCCTCACCCTCGAAGACGCCGCCACCCTCGTCACCACCCGCGCCCGCCTCATGCAAGCCCAACCCCCCGGCGGCCCCATGGTCGCCATCCAAGCCACCGAAGAAGAAATCACCCCCCACCTCACCCCCCACACCTCCATCGCCGCCATCAACGGCCCCACCAGCCTCGTCATCGCCGGCGACGACCACGACATCGAAACCATCACCACCCACTTCGAAGACCAGGGCCGCAAAACCAAATGGCTCAACGTCTCCCACGCCTTCCACTCACCCCACATGGACGGCATGCTCCACGAATTCCACCAAACCCTCCAAACCCTCACCTACCACCCACCCAAACTCAGCATCATCTCCAACCTCACCGGCCAAGAAGCCACCCCCGACATCCAAACCCCCCACTACTGGACCCGCCACGTCCGCGAAACCGTCCGCTTCCACCACGGCATCACCACCCTCCACACCCTCGGCACCACCCACTACCTCGACCTCGGCCCCGACGGCACCGCCGCCACCATGATCACCAACGCACTCCCCCACCACACCCCCACCACCATCACCACCACCCGCACCAACCACCCCGAACCCCACACCCTCACCCAAGCCCTCACCACCCTCCACACCCACGGCACCCCCATCAACTGGCACCACCTCCTCCCCCACACCCCCACCACACCCCTCCCCACCTACCCCTTCCAACACCAGCACTACTGGCTCCCCTCCACCCAGCACACCACCACCGACCTCACCACCACCGGACTCACCCCGGCCGGGCATCCGCTGCTCAGCGCGGCGGCCGAACTGCCGGACTCGGGCGGCTTCCTGCTCTCCGGCCGGCTCTCGCTGCGCACCCACCCCTGGCTCGCCGACCACGCGGTCATGGGCTCGGTCCTCTTCCCGGGCACGGCGTTCGTCGAACTCGCCATCCGCGCGGGTGACCTGACCGGCTGCGCGGGCGTCGAGGAACTCACCCTGCAGGCCCCGCTGGTGCTGCCCGAGGACGGCGGCGTGGACCTGCGGCTCACCGTCGGCGCGGCCGACGGTGACGGCAGGCGGAGCCTGACGGTGCACTCGCGGGGCGAGGACGACAGCTGGCTGCGGCATGCCACGGCCACCCTCACGGCCCGGGAGCCCGAGCGGCGCGCGGTGCCCGACTGGAGCGTCTGGCCGCCCGCGGGGGCGGAGCCGGTGGACATCGACGGGTTCTACGAGCACTCGGCCGAGGCCGGGTTCGACTACGGCCCCGTCTTCCGCGGACTGCGTGCGGTGTGGCGGGACGGCGACGACGTCCTGGCCGAGGTGGCGCTTCCCGAGGAACAGCGGGGCGAGGCCGAGCGGTTCGGGATCCACCCGGCGCTGCTGGACGCGGGCCTGCACTCGGTGGGGCTCACCGGGGCCATGGGCGAGCGGGCCGTGCTTCCGTTCGCGTGGAACGGGATCACCCTGCACGCCGTCGGCGCCTCGGCGCTGCGCCTGCGGCTCACGCCGACCGGCGCGCAGGGCACCGTCGCCGTGTACATCGCCGACCCCGCGGGCCGGCCCGTCGCCCACATCGACGAGCTGGTGCTGCGCCCGGTCAGCCAGGAGCAGATCGGCGAGCGCCGGGCGAAGAAGCGTACGGACTCGTTGTTCCGGGTGGAGTGGACACCCGCGCCGGAGGCGGCCGTTTCGACGCACGGCACCTCCTACGTCTTCCTCGGCGGCCTGGTGCCGGACACCGAGTCGCACGCGGATCTGGCCGCGCTGCGCGCGGCGGTCGACGCGGGTGCCGCGGTCCCGGACCTGGTGTTCGCGCCATGCCCGCCGGTGGCGGGCGATGTGCCGCCGGCCGTGCGCGAGAGCACCGGGCGGGCGCTGGCGCTGGCTCAGGAGTGGCTCGCGGACGAGCGGTTCGAGACGTCCCGGCTGGTGTTCGTCACCATGGGCGCCGTGGAGACGCGGCGCGGCACCGGTGCCGCCGATCTCGCCGGTGCGGCGCTCTGGGGGCTGATGCGTTCGGGGCAGTCGGAGAACCCCGAGCGGATCGCGCTGCTGGACCTGGACGGGCACAACCCTCCGCTGGACGCGGTCACCGCGGTGCTGCTGGACGGCGAGCCCCAGGTGGCGGTGCGGGGCGACGCGCTGCTCGTGCCGCGGGTGGTGTCCGCCGGCGCGGGCGGTGCGCCGCGGGAGTCCGCGGCCGCCGGGCCGCTGCCGGCCGGCGGGACGGTCCTGCTCACCGGCGGCACCGGAACGCTCGGCGGGGAGCTGGCCAAGCACCTGTTCCTGGAGCGGGGGGCGCGCCGGCTGGTGCTGGCCTCGCGTCGCGGTCCCGACGCCCCGGGGGCGCAGCGGCTCCTGGCGGAGCTGGTCGAACTCGGCGCGGACGCGCGGATCGTGGCCTGTGACGCGGCGGACCGCGAGGCGCTCGCGCGGCTCGTGGCCGGACTCGCGGAGGGGGAGCATCCGCTGTCGGCCGTCGTGCACGTCGCCGGGGTCATCGACGACGGCGTCCTCGCGTCGCTGACCCCGCAGCGGCTGGACACCGTGCTGTCCCCGAAGGTCGACGGGGCGTGGAACCTGCATGAACTCACCCGGGACCTGGACCTGGAGGAGTTCGTGATGTTCTCGTCCGCGGCCGGGGTGGTCGGCTCGCCCGGCCAGGGCAACTACGCGGCGGCGAACGCCTTCCTGGACGCGCTGGCGCAGCTGCGGCAGGCGGCCGGGCTGCCGGGCCAGTCGCTGGCGTGGGGTGCCTGGGCCCAGGCCAGCGGCATGACCGCCGCGCTGAGCGAGGCCGACCGCTCCCGCATGGCGCGCGGCGGCGTCCTGGCCCTGGAGACCGCCGAGGGCATGGCGCTGTTCGACACGGCGGGGCGGACCGGGGACGCGGTGCTGCTGCCGATGCGGCTCGACCTCGCGGCGGGCGGCGGGGGGCCGGTTCCGCCCCTGTTCCGTTCCCTGGTGCCCGCCGCACGGCGTACCGCGTCGTCGTCGTCGGTGGCGGCGGACGCGGGCGGCGGCTTCGGGCCGGCGCTGCTGGGGCGGCTGCTCAGCATGGAGCCGGACGAGCAGCGGCAGGCGCTGGTGGACATGGTGGGCGGTGAGGTCGCCGCCGTGCTCGGCCACGCCACGACGAGCGCGCTGGACCCGGACAAGGCGTTCTCCGAGCTGGGCTTCGACTCGCTGATCGCGGTGGAGCTGCGCAACCGGCTGGGCGGGCTGACCGGCCTGAAGCTGCCCACCACGCTCGTCTTCGACTATCCGAACACCGTGGTGCTCGCGCAGTACCTGGGTGAGCAGATCCTTCCCGAACCGGAGTCGACGGCGGACCGGCTGCTGAAGCAGATCGACGGCCTGGAGGCGCTGCTGCTGGAACTGGCCCCCGGCCAGGAGGACCTCGACCGGATGCGTACCAAGCTGCGGGCGGTGCTCACCGCGCACACCGGCGGCGCGGACGCGGCCGGCGCCGCGGGCATCGAGGACGCGCTGCTGTCCTCGTCCGACGACGAGATCTTCGACTACTTCGACAAGGACCTCGGCATCTGACGTCCGAGCCGCACCACCGGCCCCCCGAAGCACCGGCTTCGGGGGGCCGTTCCGTGTCCGGCGCCCGCCGGCCCCCTCATCCGTACCTCTTCTCCGAACGCACAGGAACCAGCGAGGACCAGATGTCTAACGAAGACAAGTTTCGTCAATACCTGGCGCGCGCCGCGGCCGAGTTGAAGCAGGTCCGCGCGAAGCTCCAGCAGACCGAGGACGCGTCGCACGAGCCCATCGCGATCGTCGGCATGTCCTGCCGCTACCCCGGCGGGGTGACCGACCCCGACGGCCTGTGGGAGCTGGTGGCGTCCGACGGCGACGGCATCGGGGAGTTCCCCGACGACCGCGGCTGGGACCTGGAGAGGCTCTACGACCCGGATCCGGACAAGCCGGGGACGGCGTACACGCGGGAGGGCGGATTCCTCTACGACGCGGGCGCCTTCGACCCGGCGTTCTTCGGGATCAGCCCGCGTGAGGCGCTGGCCATGGACCCGCAGCAGCGGCTGCTGCTCGAAGCGTCCTGGGAGGCGGTGGAGGCGGCGGGGATCGCGCCGGACTCGCTGCGCGGCTCGCGCACCGGGGTGTTCGCCGGGCTCATGTACCACGATCACATCGCCCGGCTGCGGGATGTCCCGGAGGACCTGGAGGGGTTCCTCGCGAACGGCAACTCGGGGGCGGTCACCTCCGGCCGGGTGGCGTACACGATGGGGCTGGAGGGTCCGGCGATCACCGTCGACACGGCCTGCTCGTCGTCGCTGGTGGCGCTGCACTGGGCGGTTCAGGCGCTGCGCCTGGGCGAGTGCGACTACGCGCTGGCCGGCGGTGTCACGGTGATGGCGACACCGGCCACGTTCATCGAGTTCTCCCGGCAGCGGGGCCTGTCGTCCAACGGCCGGTGCAAGGCGTTCGCGGAGGCCGCGGACGGCACCGGCTGGTCGGAGGGCGTCGGCATGCTCCTGGTGGAGCGGTTGTCGGACGCGCGGCGCAACGGGCACCGGGTCCTGGCGGTGGTGCGGGGCTCGGCCATCAACCAGGACGGCGCGTCCAACGGCATGACCGCGCCCAACGGACCCTCCCAGCAGCGGGTCATCCAGCAGGCCCTGGCCAACGCCCGGCTGAAGACACGGGACGTGGACGTCGTCGAGGCGCACGGCACCGGGACCCGGCTGGGCGACCCGATCGAGGCCCAGGCGCTGCTCGCCACCTACGGGCAGGACCGGCCCGAGGACCAGCCGCTGCATCTGGGGTCCATCAAGTCGAACATCGGCCACACGCAGGCCGCCGCCGGTGTCGCCGGCGTCATCAAGATGGTGCAGGCCATGCGGCACGGCGTCCTGCCGCGCACCCTGCACGTGGACGAGCCGACCAGTCACGTCGACTGGAGCGCGGGAGCGGTACGGCTGCTGACCGAACCGCGGGAGTGGGGCGGCCAGGGGCGGCCGCGCCGCGCCGGTGTCTCTTCCTACGGGGTGAGCGGCACCAACGCGCACGTGGTGCTGGAGGAGGCTCCCGCCGAGGCCCCGCACCACGACGGCGAGGAGCCCGGGGACACCGGGACCGGGACCGGAGCCGGGGCCGAGTCCGGAGCGGGGGCTGAGTCCGGGGCCGGGGCCGGGAGTTCGGCGGAGCGTCCGTGGAAGAAGCCGCCGGTGGTGCCGTGGGTGCTGTCCGCGAAGACCGCCGACGCCCTCCACGACCAGGCCACCCGACTCGCCCACCACCTCGACACCCACCCCGACCTCGACCCCCACACCATCGCCCACACCCTCGCCACCACCCGCACCCACTTCGACCACCGCGCCGCCCTCACCGGCACCACCACCCCACAACTACGCACCACCCTCAACGCCCTCATCAACAACACCCCCCACCCCCACCTCACCACCGCACACACCACCAAAAACCGCCTCGCCATCGTCTTCTCCGGCCAAGGCTCCCAACGCCCCGGCATGGGACACGAACTCCACACCACCTACCCCGCCTTCGCCCACGCCTTCGACGAAATCTGCACCCACCTCGACCCCCACCTCGACCAACCCCTCACCACCACCCTCTTCACCAACGACAACACCACCCTCCACCACACCGCACACACCCAACCCGCCCTCTTCGCCTACCAAGTCGCCCTCTACCGCCTCATCAAATCCCTCGGCATCACCCCCGACCACCTCATCGGCCACTCCATCGGCGAAATCACCACCGCCCACATCGCCGGCATCCTCACCCTCGAAGACGCCGCCACCCTCGTCACCACCCGCGCCCGCCTCATGCAAGCCCAACCCCCCGGCGGCCCCATGGTCGCCATCCAAGCCACCGAAGAAGAAATCACCCCCCACCTCACCCCCCACACCTCCATCGCCGCCATCAACGGCCCCACCAGCCTCGTCATCGCCGGCGACGACCACGACATCGAAACCATCACCACCCACTTCGAAGACCAGGGCCGCAAAACCAAATGGCTCAACGTCTCCCACGCCTTCCACTCACCCCACATGGACGGCATGCTCCACGAATTCCACCAAACCCTCCAAACCCTCACCCACCACCCACCCAAACTCAGCATCATCTCCAACCTCACCGGCCAAGAAGCCACCCCCGACATCCAAACCCCCCACTACTGGACCCGCCACGTCCGCGAAACCGTCCGCTTCCACCACGGCATCACCACCCTCCACACCCTCGGCACCACCCACTACCTCGACCTCGGCCCCGACGGCACCGCCGCCACCATGATCACCAACGCACTCCCCCACCACACCCCCACCACCATCACCACCACCCGCACCAACCACCCCGAACCCCACACCCTCACCCAAGCCCTCACCACCCTCCACACCCACGGCACCCCCATCAACTGGCACCACCTCCTCCCCCACACCCCCACCACACCCCTCCCCACCTACCCCTTCCAACACCAGCACTACTGGCTCCCCTCCACCCAGCACACCACCACCGACCTCACCACCACCGGACTCGCGACCACGGGGCACGGCTGGCTGCCGGCGGTGACCACGCTGCCCGACGGGGAAGGCCACCTGTTCTCCGGCCGCCTCTCGCCGCGCACCCACCCCTGGCTCGCCGACCACGCGGTGTTCGGGACGACACTGATCCCCGGCACCGGCTTCCTCGACCTGGCGCTGGCCGCCGCGCGCACCGTGGGTGCGGGCGGCGTCGGCCAGCTGGCCCTGGCCAGGCCCCTGGCGCTCGGCGCCGACACGGCCGTACGGCTGCAGCTGCGGGTGGAGGGGCCGGGAGAGGCCGGCCGGCGTCCGTTCGCCGTGTACAGCCAGCCGGAGGACACCACGGACCCCGGCGCGTGGACCCTGCACGCCACGGGCGAGCTGGTGGACACGGTGGAGGGGGAACCGTCCGTACCGGATCTGGCCCGCTGGCCCGTCCCGGACACCGAGCCGGTCGACCTGAGCGGCTTCTACGAGGCTCTCGACGCCCGGGGGTTCACCTACGGCCCCGGCTTCCGCGCCCTGCGGGAGCTGTCGACCCGGGGGCGTACCGGTTACGGCCGGATCGTCCTGCCCGAGCAGGGCGGCGCGGTGGACGGCTTCGGTGTGCACCCGGCGCTGCTCGACAGCGCGCTGCACGTGCTGGCGGGGGTGGTCACACCGGACGGTTCCGAGGACCCGGACACCCTCTTCCTGCCGTCGGCCTGGTCGGACGTGGAGCTGTACGCGACCGGCGGCACCGAACTGCGGGTGCGGGTCGAGCTGTCGGAGACCGCGGGCGAGGACGGGGCACCGGTGGCCCGTGTGCTGGTGACCGACGCACAGGGCTCGCCCGTGCTGCGCGCGGGCGGGCTGGAGATGCGGCGGGCCACGGCCGCGCAGCTGCGCGCCGCCCGGCAGCAGCCGGGCGCGGAGCACCTGTTCCGGCTGGACTTCCGGCAGGTCGCCGCAGGCCCGGCGGCGGAGCCGGACCGCGACGGCCTGGTGGTGCTCGGCCCTGACGGCCCGCTGGCGCGGGCCCTGGGCGTGGCCGCGGCCACGGCCCTGGAGGAACTGCCCGCCGGTGACGCGGTGCGCAGGATCGTGGTGGACCTCACGGAGCCCGCGGCGCAGGACAGGACCGGCGCCGCGGCCCGGGACGCACTGGAACTGCTGCGTCTGGTCGTGAGCGACGAGCGCTTCGCCGACGCCGAGGTCGTCTGGGTGACACGCGACGCGGTGCGGGCCCGTCCGTCGGACGCCGTCCCCGACCCCTGGGCCGGCGCGGTCTGGGGCCTGGTGCGGACGGCACGCGTGGAGCACGCGGAACGTTCCTTCCGCCTGGTCGACCTGGATACGGAGCCGATCGGAGCGCAGGCGCTGGGCGCCGTGCTCGGCACGGTGGCCGAACCGGAGCTGGCCCTGCGCGGCGGGGCCGCGCACGCGCCGCGGCTGGTCCGTGCCGGCGGCGAGGGCGGCGCGCTGACGCCGCCGGCCGACGACGCGCCCTGGCGGCTGACCGTGCGGGAGAAGGGCCGTCTGGACTCCCTCGGTTTCGAGGGCGCCGGGGAGGCGGAGACGGCGCGGCCGCTGGGTCCGCTGGAGGTGCGGGTACGGGTGCGGGCCAGTGGCCTGAACTTCCGTGACGTGCTCAACGCCCTGGACATGGTGCACGCGCCGAAGCTGGGCCTGGAGTGCGCCGGCGAGGTCGTCGAGACCGGCTCCGCTGTCACGCATCTGGCGGCGGGTGACCGGGTGATGGGGCTGGCCGTCGGCACGTTCGGCACCGAGGTCCGCGCCGATGCGCGGGTGATGACCCGCATCCCGCAAGCGCTGAGTTACGCCGAGGCCGCGACGGTGCCGCTGACCTTCCTCACCGCGTACTACGCCCTGGTGGACCTGGGCGGGCTGCGGGCCGGGGAGAAGGTGCTGGTGCACGCGGCCGCCGGCGGTGTCGGCATGGCCGCGGTCCAGCTCGCCCGGCACCTGGGCGCCGAGGTCTACGGCACCGCCAGCACCGGCAAGTGGGACACCCTGCGCCGGATGGGCCTCGACGACGACCACATCGCCTCATCCCGCGACACCGCTTTCGCCACCACCTGGGCCGGCCGGACCATCGATGTCGTCCTCAACTCGCTGGCCCACGAATACGTCGACGCCTCCCTGGGCCTCCTGGCCGGCGGCGGCCGCTTCCTCGAAATGGGCAAGACCGACATCCGTGACGCGGAGGAGGTCTCCGCCGCCCACGCGGGCGTGTCCTACCAGGCGTTCGACCTGATCGAGAGCGGCCCCGACCGGATCTTCGAGATGTTCGGTGAGCTGAAGCGCCTGCTGGAGACGGGCGTGCTCACGCCGTTGCCGTTCCACGCCTACGACGTGCGCCACGCTCCCGACGCCTTCCGCCACATGGCGCAGGGCCGTCACACCGGCAAGATCGTCCTCACCACCCCCCAGGCCCCCGATCCCGAGGGAACCGTCCTCATCACCGGCGGCACCGGAGGACTGGGCCGCCACCTCGCCCACCACCTCGTACGCCACCACGACGCACGCCACCTCGTCCTCACCTCACGCCAGGGACCCGACGCCCCCGGCGCGGACGACCTCGCCGACGAACTGCGGGAGTCGGGGGCCGTATCGGTCGACATCCGCGCCTGCGACATCGGCGACGAACAGCAGGCCACCGCCCTGATCGGCGGCCTGGACCGGCCGCTGACCGCCGTCTACCACCTCGCCGGCGTCCTCGACGACGGCCTCATCACCGGCCAGAACCCCGAACGCCTGGCCCGCGTCCTCGCCCCCAAAGCCGACGGCGCACTCCATCTCCACCGTCTCACCCAGGCCCATGACCTCGCCGCGTTCGTGCTGTTCTCCTCCGCCGCCGGCACCCTCGGCTCCCCCGGACAGAGCACCTACGCCGCCGCCAACGCCTGTCTCGACGCGCTCGCCGCGCACCGGCAGACCCAGGGCCTGCCCGCCACCAGCCTCGCCTGGGGCCTGTGGCAGCAGGACGGCACCGGCATGACCGCCCACCTCACCCGCACCGACCTCACCCGCATGCAGCGTCAGGGGGCCGGGGCGCTGACCATGGCGGAGGGCATGGATCTGCTCGACGCGGCCCTGAAGCGGCCCGAGAGCCAGCTGGTCCCGGTGCACTTCAACCTCGGGCTGATGCAGCGGGAGGCCGGGGCCGGGATCCCGCCGCTGTTCCAGGCCCTCATCCGGCCCAAGGTCCAGCTGCGGCAGGCGGCACGGTCGGCCACGGACGCGCTGTCGCTGCGCGACCGGCTGGCGGCCACCGCGGCCCAGGAACGCACAGCGGTGCTCACGCAGTTCGTCCGCCGGCAGGTGTCGGCCGTCGTGGGCCTCGCCGACGCCGACGGCGTCGGCGAGGAGCAGCAGCTCAAGGAGCTGGGCATCGACTCGCTGATGGCGGTGGAGCTGCGCAAGCGGCTGTCGGACGCCACCGGCCTGACCCTTCCCTCCGACCTGGCGTTCGCGTACCCGACAGCGGGTGACCTCGCCGGGTTCCTGCTGCCGCAGCTGCTCGACGGCACCGAGTCCGCGCCGTCCGCCCCGGCGGACGCCGCGGCGCCGGCGGTGGACGCCACCGGGCTCCCCCCGCTGGAGCGTGCCGCCGGCCGCACGGCGTACCCGGCGACGGAGGGCCAGCGGCGGCTGTGGTTCATGGAGCAGATGCGCCCCGGGTCGCCCCAGTACAACACCGTGTTCAAGCAGCGCACCGAGCGTGCGCTGGAGCCCGAGCCGCTGGCACGCGCCCTGGACTGGGTGGTGGAGCGGCACGAGTCGCTGCGCACCGTGCTGCGGGCCGAGGGCGCCGGTCTCGTCCAGGCCGTGCGGCCGCGGTTCGGCGTGCCGCTCGTGCACGAGGACCTGTCGGGGGCGGACCAGGCCGCGGTCGAGGAGCGTGTACGCCAGGAGGAGCTGCGGCCCTTCGACCTGACCGGCGGCCCGCTGGTGCGCGGTCTGACGCTGCTGCTGCCCGGCGGCGGCCAGCTGCTCTGCTTCGTGCTGCACCACTCGATCACCGACGGCTGGTCGTCGGGGCTCTTCCTGCACGACCTGTTCGAGGCGTACCACGCCCTGCGGGAGGGCCGGGAGCCGCAGCGGCCGCCCGTCGAGCACCAGCTCGGCGACTACGCGCTGTGGGAGGAGCGCTGCCTGCGCGAGGGCCGCTTCGCGCCCGCGCTCGACTTCTTCGCGCACGAGCTGGCGGGCGTGCCACGGCTGGAGTTCCCGCCCGGCCCCGCGGCGGACGCGGACGGCGGGGGCGACGCGGTGTACTTCACGCTGCCCGCGCGGCTGCGCGACCAGCTGGAGGAGCTGGCGGCGAGCACGTCCGTGACGCCGTACACCGTGCTGGTGACGGCCTTCTCCGTGCTGCTGGGGCGCTACTGCCGGCAGGAGGACTTCGCGGTCGGCACCGTGTGGGGCAACCGGCGCACGGAGGGCACCGCGACGCTCGCCGGCTTCCTCGCGAACACGCTGCCGCTGCGCTGCGACCTGTCCGGTGGGGTGACGTTCGGCGAGCTGCTGGCCCGGATGCGGCCGCGGGTGCTCGGCGTCCTGGACCATCAGAGCGTTCCGCTGACGGAGATCGTGCGGGTGGCGGCCGGGGCGCGCACCGGCGAGGAGAACCCGTTCTTCCGGGCGGTGTTCAACTACATCACCGCGTCCGCCGCCTCCCTCGGCGAGGGCGCGGACGCCTGGACCCGCCCGGAGTCCGGCAGCACGCTCGGCAACGTGCGGGGAGCGGCGAAGTTCGAGCTGGGACTGACCCTGGTCTCCGACGAGTCCGGGCTCCGCGGTGAGCTGGAGTTCCAGTCGCACGTGCTGGAACGCCCGGCGGCCCTGCGGATGGCCCGCAACCTTCAGACGCTGCTCGCGGCGGTCGTGCGCGCGCCGGAGACCAAGGTCGCCGAACTGCCGGTGATCTGCGAGCCGGAGCTGGCCTGGCTGGCGGAGCGCGGCGGGCTGCCCGACCCGGCCGGCCCGGTGTCCGCCACCGCCCTGGAGCTGGTCCTCGGCCAGGTGCGGCGCACTCCGGACGCGGTCGCCGTGGTCTGCGGCGGGCAGGAGCTGACGTACGGCGAACTGGCCGCGCGGGCGGGTGAGCTGGCGCGGACACTGACGCGCCTCGATGTCGGCGCGGATGTCCTGGTGGGCATTCATCTGCCGCGCTCGGCGGAGCTGATCGTGTCGGTCCTCGCCGTCTGGATGGCGGGCGGTGCCTATGTGCCCATCGACCCCGGATATCCCAAGGCGCGTATCGACCATGTGATCGAGGACAGTGGGCTGCGGGTGCTGATCACCTCGGAGCCGGGCCGTGCGGCCCTCGGCGGCACGGCGGCGTCCGTCGTCGTCTTCGACGAGGTGCCCGTGCCGGCGTCCGCCGCGATACCCGTGTCCGACGGTCCGGCCCCTGGCGATCTGTCGCATGTCATCTACACCTCGGGCTCGACCGGCAAGCCCAAGGGCGTGGCGATCGAGCACGCCCAGCTGGCGAACTTCTTCGCCGCGGTCGACGACCGGATCGGCGGCGGGCCGGGCCATACCTGGCTTGCCGTGACCAGCCCGTCGTTCGACATCTCCATGGTCGAGCTGCTGTGGACGCTGACCCGCGGCTACCGGGTCGTCGTGGCCCGGGGAAGTGTCGGAGAGTGGCCCGAGTACCGCTCGTGGCGGCCCACCCATCTGCAGTGCACGCCCTCGCTCGCCCGGATGCTCCTGGCGGACGGGGCGGGCCGGGAACTGCTCGCCGGCCTGGACCGCATGATCGTCGGCGGGGAGGCCCTCGACCGCGGTCTGGCCGCGCGGCTGCTCGCGCACTGCGGCGGCGGCGTCACCAACATCTACGGGCCGACCGAGACCACGGTGTGGTCGTCGACCTGGCACGTCGAGCCGGGCGAGGTGTCGCTGGGCGACGCCGTGCGCAGCACCCATCTGTATCTCCTCGACGAGGCCGGCCAGCGGGTGCCGCGGGGCTGCCGCGGTGAGCTGTGGATCGGCGGTCTCGGTGTCAGCCGCGGCTATCTGCACCGGCCGGAGCTGACGCGGTCGCGTTACCGGCCCGACCCGTTCTCCGCGGTGCCGGGCGCCCGCATGTACCGCACCGGCGATGTGGTGCGCTACCGCGAGGACGGCAGCCTGGAGTTCTGCGGGCGGGCCGACGCCCAGGTCAAGCTGCGCGGGCACCGGATCGAACTGGGGGAGATCGAGGCGCTGGGCGGCGAGCACCCGGGAGTCGCCGAGTGCGCGGCCGTGGTGCGCGAGGACGTGCCCGGCGACCCGGCGCTGTGCCTGTACTGGACGCCGTCCGCGCGGGGCACGGGGCAGGAGGCGCTCGCCGAGTACTTCGCGGGACGGGTGCCGCCGTTCATGGTGCCCTCGCGTTTCGTGCGGATGGCGGAGCTGCCGCACACCCCGAACGCCAAGGTGGACCGGGAGGCCGTCAAGCGGCTGCCCGCGCCCGCGCCGCAGCCCGCCGGCGCCGGCGCCGCGCAGGACGCGCCGGCGGCGGAGCCGGTCGAGGAACTCGTGGCCCGGGTCTGGGAGTCGGTGCTGTCGGTGAGCCGCGTCGACCGGGACAAGGGCTTCTTCGAACTCGGCGCCAGCTCCATGTCGGCGCTCAGCGCCCACCAGATGCTCTGTGAGGGGCTGGGCCGGGAGTTCCCGCTGTCGTCGGTGTTCCGGCACCCGACGGTGCGCCGGCTGGCCGCGTTCCTGAAGGGCGAGAGCCCCCGGGAGGTGCGGGCCGAAGGGGCCGGGCGCGGCGCCGGGGACGAGCCGCTCGCCATCGTCGGCATGGCCTGCCGGCTGCCGGGCGCCGGGGACATCGAGACGTTCTGGCACAACCTGAGCAGCGGCAAGGACACCATCCGCCGGTTCACCGAGGAGGAGCTGCGGCAGGCGGGCGTGCCCGAGCACCTGCTGTCCGACCCGGCCTACGTACGGGCCAAGGGGCATGTCGCGGAGGCGGACCGGTTCGACGCGGGCTTCTTCGGCTACTCGCGGGCCGAGGCCGAGGTGCTCGATCCGCAGCACCGGCTGTTCCTCGAATGCGCCTGGGAGGGTCTTGAGGACGCCGGGATCGTGCCGGGGACCTTCGAGGGCAGGATCGCGGTGTACGGCGGTTCCGGCTTCGGCGGCTATCCGCAGGAGGAGGCCACCGACCTGTCGGGCTTCTACCGCAACATGGTCGGTACCAAGGGCGACTTCCTCGCGCCGCGCGTCTCGCACAAGCTGAACCTGCGCGGTCCCGCGCTGAACGTGCAGACGGCCTGCTCGACCGGTCTGGTCGCCACCCACCTGGCGCGCGAGAGCCTGCTGCGCGGCGAGTCGGATGTCGCGCTGGTCGGCGCGGCCTCGCTGTCCTTCCCGCTGGAGCAGGGCTACCCCTACCAGGAAGGCATGATCGTCTCCCCGGACGGGGTGTGCCGCGCCTTCGACGAGAACGCGGGCGGCACGGTCTTCAGCGACGGTGTCGGCGTGGTCGTGCTGCGCCGGCTGTCCGACGCGGTCGCCGCCGGGGACACCGTCTACGCGCTGGTCCGCGGCAGCGCCGTCAACAACGACGGCTCGGACAAGGTCGGTTTCACCGCGCCCAGCGTCACCGGCCAGGCCCGGGTGATCGCCGCCGCCCAGGCGGCCGCCGGCACGGAACCGGGCTCCATCGGCTACATCGAGGCCCATGGCACCGGCACCGCCCTCGGCGACCCCATCGAGGTGCAGGCCCTGCAGGAGGTGTTCGCGTCCGGCGAGCGCGGCGCGCCGTGCGCCCTGGGCTCGGTGAAGACCAACATCGGGCACACCGACGCCACGGCCGGTGTCGCCGGTCTGATCAAGGCCGCCCTGTCCGTGTACCACGGCAAGCTGGTGCCCAGTCTCCACTTCGAGCGGGCCAACCCGGAACTGGGCCTGGACCCGGAGCTGTTCTACGTCAACACCGAGCTGCGGGACTGGCCGCGGGGCGGCCCGCGCCGGGCGGGCGTGTCCTCGTTCGGTATCGGCGGCACCAACGCGCATGTGGTGCTGGAGGAGGCGCCGCGGTCCGAGCGGACGGAGCGGGGCACGGCCGGGGCGCCGGTGCCGCTGGTGCTCTCCGGCCGGGACGAGGCGGCGCTGCGCGCCCAGGCGGACCGCTGGGCCGGCTGGCTTCAGGGCCGTGGCGATGCCGGTCCGGCGGAGCTGGCGCTGGTCTCGGCGGTGCGCCGCAGCCACTTCGAGGTGCGGGCGGCCGTTCTCGGCGGCTCCGTCGCGGAGCTGCGCGACGGGCTGCGGGCGCTGGCCGCGGGCCGGGAGGCCGACGGGCTGGTGCGGGGCAGTGTGACGGACGGCGGCCTGGCCGCGCTGTTCACCGGGCAGGGCAGCCAGCGTGCCGGGATGGGCCGCGAGCTGTACGCCGCGCATCCCGTGTTCGCGGCGGCGCTGGAGGAGGTGTGTGCCGCGCTCGGCGTCCATCTCGAACGCCCGCTCCTGGAGGCGATGTTCGACGACGGCGGGGCGCTGGAGCGCACGGATGTGGCGCAGCCCGCGCTGTTCGCCCTGGAGGTCGCGCTGTTCCGGCTCCTTGAGTCGTGGGGGGTGCGGCCGGACGTCCTGGCCGGGCATTCCGTCGGCGAGCTGTCCGCCGCGTATGTGGCGGGGCTGTGGTCCCTGCCGGACGCGGCCGCGCTCGTGTGCGCCCGCGGCCGGCTGATGCAGGCGCTGCCCGCGGGCGGCGCGATGGCCGCGGTGCGGGCCACGGAGAGCGAAGTGCGGGCCGTCCTGACCGGGGAGGTCGCTGTCGCCGCGCTCAACGGGCCGTCGTCGGCGGTCGTCTCGGGCACCGAGCGGGCCGTGGAGGAGGTGGTGGCGCACTTCGCGGCGGCGGGCCGCAAGACCCGGCGCCTGCCGGTCGGCCACGCCTTCCACTCGCCGCTGATGGAACCGGTCCTCGCCGAGTTCGGCCGCGTCGCGGCACACCTCACCTACCACGAGCCGTCCCTGCCGATCGTGTCGACACTGACCGGCGCCGCCGTGTCGTACGCGCAGCTGTCCGACCCCGGCTACTGGGTGCGGCATCTGCGCGAGACGGTGCGCTTCGCGGACGCCGTCACCGCCCTGCAGGCGCAGGGCGTGAGCCGGTTCCTGGAGATCGGCCCGGACGCCGTCCTGTCGGTGATGGCCGACGAGTCCCTGACCGGCTCCGCCACGGCCGTGGCGGCGCTGCGCCGGGACCGCCCGGAGACCCTGGCGCTCGCGCGGGCGGTGGCCCGGCTGCACACGCTGGGCACCCCGGTCGACTGGCAGGAGCTGGCGGGCCGCCCGGCGGCCGCGGTCCAGGGGCTGCCCACCTACGCCTTCCGGCGCCGGCGGTACTGGAAGGAGGCGCCCGCGGCACCTCCCGCCACCGCACCGGCGGACCAGGCGTTCTGGGACGTGGTGCGCGGCGGCGAGGCGGCGGGGCTGGCCGAGCTCCTCGGCCTGCCCGAGGAACTGCGCTCCGGCGTCGCGGCACTGTTGCCGCATCTGGCCGGATGGCGGGAGCGCCGGGACCTGCCCGGCACGGTCGCCGGCTGGCTGTACGAGGAGACGTGGCAGCCGGCCGCGCCGGCCGGGCCCGCGTCCCTCGACGGAGTGTGGGCACTGCTGGCCCCGCAGGGCGCGGCCGGCACGGCCGGGGAGGTCGCCGACGTCCTCGCGGGGCACGGCGCGCGGGTGCGCTCCCTCGTCCTGCCGCACGGCGACGAGGCTGTCGAGGCGGCGCTCGCCGCGCTGCCGCGGGAGCTGCGCGGCGTGCTCACACTGAGCCCGCTGGACGAGTCGGCGGGCACGAAGGGCCTTCCGGCCGGGTTCTTCCAGACCCTGGCCGTCGTGCGGGCACTCGGCAAGAGCCACCCGCAGGTGCCGGTGTGGGCCGTCACCAGGGGCGCGGTCGCCGTGGACGGCGGCGAGCCGCCGCAGCACCGCCAGAGCCTGGTGCGCGGCGCGGGCCGGGTGATCGCGCTGGAGGAGCCGCACCGCTGGGGCGGCCTGATCGATCTGCCCCAGGCGCTGCCCGACACATGGGCGGAGCAGTTCGTGCGCACCCTGACCGCGGGCGACCACGAGGACGAGGTGGCCCTGCGGCCGCAGGGCCGGCTGGTCCGGCGGCTGCGCCGGGCCCGGCCCGGACAGGGCGGCGCGGCCTGGTCGATGAGCGGCACCGCCCTGATCACCGGCGGCACCGGCGCGCTGGGGCTGCGGCTGGCCCGCTGGCTGGCCGCGCACGGCGCCGAACGGATCGTGCTGGCCGCCCGCCGCGCCGAACAGACCGAGGAGATCGGCGCGTTGAGCGCCGAGCTGGCGGCCGCCGGGGTGACGGTTCAGCTGCGCGCCTGTGACGTCACGGACGCCGCGCAGGTCGCCTCCCTGGTGGCGTACGCCGACACGGCACAGCGGCCGCTGACGGTGGTGGCCCACCTGGCGGGCGTCGCCCGCGTCACCCCGGTGGCCGCACTGCGTGCCGGGGACGCGGCCGAGGAGATGGCGGCGAAGGTGCTCGGCGCGTGGAACCTCCACGACGCCCTGTCCCGCAGCCCGCTGGCCGCGTTCGTGCTGTACGGCAGCGGCGCGAGCCTGTGGGGCGCGGGCGGGCAGGCCGCCTACGGCGCGGCCAACACCGCGCTGGACGGCCTGGCCCGCTACCGCCGTGCCAAGGGACTGCCCGCCACGGTGGTGCACTGGGGCGGCTGGTCGGGCGGCGGCATGCTGAGCGAGGCGGCCGACGAGCAGCTGCGGGCACGCGGTCTGCGGGCGATCTCCCCGCAGGGCGCGCTGCACGGCCTCGAACGCGCCCTGACCGCCGGTTCGGTGGCGCTGGGCGTCGCCGACATCGACTGGCCCCGGTTCGCCCCCGCGTTCTCGGTGGCCCGGCCGCGTCCGCTGCTGCTGGGCGTCGAGGAGGCACGGGCCGCGGGCGAGGACAGCACACCCGGCGCGCCCGGCACCGCGGACCGGGCGGCGGGCGAGGCACTGCGCGCCCGCCTGACGGCCTGCCCCGCCGCGGAACGCACCGGTCTCGCCGCGGCCCTGGTACGGGCCGAGGCGGCATCGGTACTGGGCCTGGAACCGGCGGAACTGCCCGACGGGCAGCCGCTGCACCAGCTCGGCCTGGACTCGCTCGCGGCCGTCGGCCTGCGCGAGCGGCTGGGCCGGGTTACCGGGCTGCCGCTGGCGAAGGACGTGGTGTTCCGGCACCCGACGGTCGAGGCGCTCGCCGGGCACGTCGTGGAACTCCTCGCGCCGGGCACCGGCCCCGCCACGGACCGCGCGCCGCGGTCCGGCAGCCCCTGGCTGCGGGTGCTCAAGCCGGCGGCGGAGCCCCGCGCGCGGATCGTGGCCGTCTCCGGCATGGGCGGCGCCGTCTCCGGGCACGTACCGCTGATCCCGCACGTCCCGGACGGCATCGAGCTGCTCGCCGTGGCCCCTCCCGGCCGTGAGGGACGCGGCGAGGAACCGCACGCCGACGACATGGGCGTGTTCGTGGACGAGGTCCTCTCGGCCCTGTCGGGCCGGCTCGACCTGCCGACGGTCCTGTACGGGCACAGCCAGGGCTCGTGGGTGGCCTGGGAGCTGGCGCACCGGCTGCGGGGCCGGGCCGGCGCCCCCGGCCTGGCCCTGGTGACCGCGTGCGGCCTGCCGCCGCTGGAGCCGAGTCCGCTCACCGAGAAGATGACGGCCGTCTCCTCCCTGTGGGACAGCGCGAGCACCACCGAACTGGCCGGGCTGTTCCGGGACCTGCTGCCCGGCCGGGTGGTCGACAACGAGGAGATCTTCGCCGAGTACGTCGCCGCGCTGCGCGCCGATGTGACGCTCGCGCAGAACTACCGCCGGACCCTGCCCGAGGTCGTCCGGGGCCCGCTGGACATCCCGCTCCTCGCCCTCTGGGCGACCGGCGACCCGCTGATGCCGGGCGAGTCGATGGAGGCGTGGCGGCCGCTGACCGAGGGCGCCTTCGAGCGCCGCGCCATCGAGGGCACCCACGCCGCGCCGATCGAGAACCCCGCGGCACTGGCCGCGGAACTGCTCAAGGCCGTACCGGGCCACGCCATGGAACTGGTCCAGAGGCGGTAGCGAACTGATGGAGGAGAACATGTCCACGATCGAACGCGCCGGTGCGCGTCTGTCCTGCACCGTCGACGGCGACGGCGAGGCGGTGCTGCTGCTCGCCGCGGGCCCGACGGGCCTGCCCGAGCCGGACCCGGCCGCGGCCGCCGCGCACCTGAGGGCCGCCTTCCGGGTGATCGCCCCGCGCCCCCGGCACACCGGGGGCGGCGGCGTGGCCCCGCTCGAACCGTTCTCGTACGCGCAGGCGGCGGCGGACCAGCTGGCGGTCCTGGACGCCCTGGGCGTGGGCCGGGTGCACGTGGTGGCGCTCGGTTCGGCCTGTGCCCAGGCGTGGCGGCTGGTACGGGAGGCGCCCGAGCGGGTGCGCCGCGTGGTCTGCGTGGAGCCGGCCGGTCTGGAGGGGCCCGCCATGCCGGGCGCCTTGCACGCGCCGTTCGACGAGGCGATGCGCACGGTGCGGGCCCGGGGGGCCGCCGGGGTGCTGGACCTCGCCGAGCGCGAGGGCGACTTCGCGCGGGCGGCGGGCGCGGGCCCGTTCGCGGGGACGCTGCGGGCGTCGGTCGAGTCCCGCGCAGAGCTGAGTCGACTCAGTGTCGAGCGTCACGTGGTGCTGTTGGGCCGGTACCGGGACGGGCTGTGGCCCGCCGGATCGCCGTACTTCAGCGTCACGGAGGAATGGATGAGGCGGATCCCCACCCCCCTGTCGGTGGTGCCCGGCAGCGGCCCGTCGCGGCCCGAGGGGTTCGCCGGGCGGCTGGTGCGCAACGCGCCCGACGCCCGGCTGTCCGGCGCGGAGCCCGGCGGGGCAGCCGCGTTCCTGACCGAGCACAGCGCACGCTGAAGAGAGGGATCCGATGCTCAGCCTCGACACGATCGACATCACCGACGAACAGAAGTACGCCGAGCAGGGCTACCCGTGGCGCGAGTGGGACCTGCTGCGCCGCGAGGCCCCGGTGTTCTGGTACCGGCGGCCCGGCTTCGAGCCGTTCTGGGCCCTGACCCGGCACAAGGACATGGCGTGGGTCTCCCGCCACCCCGAGCTGTTCTCCAGCTCCCAGCGTGTGTCCCTCAACTCCTTCGACGTCGCCGACATGTTCGCCCGGGACCGCGAGCAGCGCGCCGCGCTGCTGGGCCACGACCCGGCCGAGGCGCAGTCGCTGACGTGGATGGACCCGCCGGTGCACCACCAGGTCCGGCAGTTGATGAGCCCGGCGTTCATGCCCAAGGCGATGGCGGCCCTGGAGGAACGGTTCAACGCCGAGGCGGCCGTGCTCGTGACGGAGTTCCTGGGCCTCGTCGATGAACGCGGCTCGGCCGACGTCGCCAACCAGCTGGCGGCGAAGATGCCGGTCACCGCGATCTGCGAGCTGCTCGGCGTGCCCGTCGAGGACCGGGAGAAGCTCTACCTGTGGACCGTCGGCACGATGAGCCGCTCCGACGGGACCAGCGCGCAGGACACCTTCATGCGCAACGTCGGCGAGATCATGGGCTATCTCACCGCCCTGGTGCAGCAGCGCATGGCGGACGGCGGCAGCGGCGGCACCGACGTGGTGAGCCGGCTGGCGGCCGCCACGGTCCGGGACCGCAAGCTGCCGTTGTCCACACTCCTCAACCAGACGTCGGAACTGCTGTTCGCGGGCAACGGCTCCACACGCAACGTCATCGCGGGCGGGATCCGCGCCCTGCTCGAACACCCCGGTGAGCTGCGGAAGCTGGCCGAGGACCCGGGGCTGCTGGACGGCGCCGTCGAGGAGATCCTGCGCTGGACGTCGGTGGCGATCCACATGGCCCGCACCTGCGTGCAGGACACCGAGATCGGCGGCCGGCTCATCCGGGCCGGCGAGACCGTGGCCATGTTCTTCCCCTCCGCCAACCGCGACGAGGACGTGTTCGAGGACCCGTACCGCTTCGACATCACCCGGCCGCGCAGGACGCACTTCGCCTTCGGTGCCCACGGCGCGCACTTCTGCCTCGGGTCGAACCTGGCGAAGGTGCAGCTGCGCGCCCTGCTCCGGGCGGTGGTGCCCGTACTGCCGTCGCTCGAACTCGACGGCGAACCGACCGTGGTCGCGCCGTACTTCGCGCTGGCCGAATACCAGCGGCTGCGCGTCCGGCGCAGCGGCCGCTGACGGACCGCACCCGAATTCCGGCCGAGACGAGCGAGGGATCTCAGATGGGTATGAAGACAACGGGCGCGGCCCCCGCCCCGGGCACCGCGGATCTCGTGGAGTTCCTGCGCGACGCGGTCGGTGAACTCCTGGGGACCGGGCCCGAGTCGGTCCCCGCCACGGTGGCGCTGCGTGACCTCGGCGTCGACTCGCCCGGCACGACCCGGCTGGCGGCGGCCCTCGCACAGCGCCTGGGCCGCCCGGTGCCCGCGTGGCGGCTGTGGCAGCACCCCACCATCGCGGAACTCGCCGCACACCTCACCGGGGAGCGCCCGGCGGGTCCGGACGCGGCGTCGGGCGGGCGCCGCGCCGCGGGCGGCGACGAACCGGTCGCCGTGGTCGGCCTCGGCTGCCGGCTGCCGGGCGGCATCGCCACGCCCGAGGAGCTGTGGCGGGCCCTGCTGGCCGGGAAGGACGCCGTCGGCGAGGTCCCGGCCGACCGCTGGGACGCCGACCGGTGGGTGGACCAGGACCCGCGGGCGCCGGGCCGTACGACCACCCGCAAGGGCGGCTTCCTGGACGACGTGGCCGGTTTCGACGCCGCCTTCTTCCGTATCTCGCCCGCCGAGGCCACCCGCATGGACCCCCAGCAGCGGATCTCGCTGGAGGTCGCCTGGTCGGCGCTCGAAGACGCCCGGGTCGTGCCGGGCGAGCTGGCGGGCACCCGTACCGGCGTGTTCTTCGGCACGATGTGGCAGGAGTACCACCTGGCCACCGGGGCCGACCCGGACTCCATCGGCTCGCACTCCGCGGTCGGCTGGGACACCTCGATCGTGCCCGCCCGGATCGCGTACGCGCTGGGGCTCCAGGGTCCGGTCATGTCGGTGGGGACGGCGTGCAGTTCGTCGCTGGCCGCCGTGCACCTGGCGGCCCAGAGCCTGCGGCGCGGCGAGTCGGACCGGGCGCTCGCGGGCGGGGTCAGCCTGATGCTGCACCCGCACACCACCGTCGCCATGACGAAGTTCGGCGGGATGAACCCGGACGGGCAGTGCCGGGCCTTCGACGCCGGCGCGGCCGGCTACGTCCGGGGCGAGGGCTGCGGCGTGGTGGTGCTGCGCCGGCTCTCCGACGCGCTGCGCGACGGCGACCGGGTGTACGCGGTGCTGCGGGGCAGCGCCGTCAACAACGACGGTGCCTCGAACGGCCTGACGGCGCCCAGCCCGGCCGCGCAGGCCGACGTGCTGCGGGCGGCCTGGGCCGACGCGCGGATCGCCCCCCGCCAGGTGGCGTACGTGGAGGCGCACGGCACCGGAACGCCGCTGGGTGATCCGATCGAGGCGGCCGCGCTGGGCGAGGTGTTCGCGCCCGGCCGCGACGAGCCGCTGCTGCTCGGCTCCGCCAAGACGAACTTCGGGCACCTGGAGCCCGCCGCCGGGGTCCTGGGTCTCCTCAAGACGGTGCTGTCCCTGCACCACGGGGAGATCCCGGCGAGCCTCCACTTCGAACAGCCCAACCCGGGCATCGACTTCACCGGCCGGCGCCTGGACGTGGTGGCCGCCCGCCGCGGCTGGCCCCAGGGCCCGCGCCACGCGGGCGTCAGCGGCTTCGGGTTCGGCGGGACCAATGTGCACCTGGCGCTCTCCGAGGCCCCGCACCGGCCCCGGCGGCTGGTGGCGCTCGCCGGCGCCGACGCGCCCGGCCTCGCCGCGGCCGTGGCGGAGTTCACCTCCCAGGGCGCGGCGGGCCGGCCGGTGACGGTAGGGGGCACGGGCCCCTGGCGGGCGTTCGCCGCGGCGGACACCCCCCAGGAGCTGGCCGCGTCCCTGCGTGCCCGCCTCACGTCCGCCGCCGGCCCGCCCGCCGGCCCGCCCACCGTGGCGTTCTGCTTCTCCGGGCACGGCTCGCAGTGGCTGGGCATGGGCCGCGGCCTGCTCGCCGAGCCGGTGTTCCGCACCGCGCTGGAGGACGCCGACCGGGCGGTGGCCGCGGCGGCCGGCTGGTCGGTGGTGGACCGGCTCATCGGCGGGCAGGACCTGCTGGAGCGCACCGATGTGCTCCAGCCGGTGCTGTTCGCCCTGCAGGTCGCGCTGGCCCGCACACTGCGCGCCTGGGGCGTCGAACCGGACGTGGTGTTCGGCCAGAGCGTCGGCGAGGTCGCCGCGGCCGTCGTGTCCGGGGCACTGACCCTGGAACAGGGCGCCCGGGTGATCACCGTGTGGTCGCGTCTGGTGGCCGGGCGGGCGGCCGGCCTCGGCACGATGTTCGTCTGCGACCTGACGGCCGAGGAGGCCGCCGCACACGCCGGGGACCGGCTCACGGTGGCCGGACTCCTCGCCCCGGGGCAGGTCTGCCTGTCCGGGGCGACGGCCGCCGTCACCGACGTGGAGCGTGAACTGTCCGCGGCGGGCGTGCGCACCCACCGCGTCGCCATCGACTACCCCTCGCACAGCAGCGAACTCCAGCACCTGCAAGAAGAACTGACGGACCTGCTGGGCGATGTCCGGCCCACCGCCGGCACCGTCGCGTTCCTGTCGAGCGTGACCGGCGGCCCCCTGGAGGGCACCGGCCTGGACGCCCGCTACTGGGCGGCGAACATGGTGCGCCCCATGCGCGTGCACGAGGCCGCCTCCCGCCTCGATACCGGCCGGGCCCTGCGGATCGTCGAGATCGCCCCGCACCCCGTCCTCACCCGCTCCCTCGAACGGTCCTTCGCCCAGGCCGTGCCCGGCGACGTCCGCGTGTCGGCGGCCCTGCGCCGCGACCGGCCGGCCCGCGGGACACTGGAGGAACTCCTCGGCTCCCTGTGGGCCGACGGCGTCCCCGTCGACTGGGAAGCGGTCACCGGCACCGCCACGGCCCCCGCGTGGCCCCTGCCGCTGTCCGGCAGGACCGAGGCGGCACTACGGGCCCAGGCCGCCGCGCTGCACCGGCACCTCACCGCACACCCCGGACTGCACCCGGCCGATGTCGGGCACTCCCTGGCCACCACCCGTACGTCCTTCGAGCACCGCGCCGTCGTCGTGGCACGGGGCCGGGACGACCTGCTCACGGGCCTGTCCGCGCTCGCCGCCGGCACCGGGGCGCCCGGCGTGGCCGGCCCCCATGCCGGCCCGCCCGAACCGCCGGAGGCCGGGCCCGTCCTCGTCTTCCCCGGCCAGGGCTCCCAGTGGGCCGGCATGGCCCGCGAACTCCTCGGCACCTCACCGGTGTTCGCCCAGGCCTTCGACCAGTGCGCGCAGGCCCTCGCCGAGTTCGTCGACTGGTCACCGCACGAGGCGATCGACGATCCGGCCGCGCTGGAACGCGTCGACGTCGTCCAGCCCGTGCTGTGGGCGGTGATGGTGTCCCTGGCCGGACTGTGGCACGCCCACGGCGTACGGCCCGCCGTCGTGGTGGGCCACTCCCAGGGAGAGATCGCGGCGGCCTGCGTCAGCGGCGCGCTCACCCTGCGGGACGGCGCCCGCGTGGTCGCGCTGCGCAGCCAGGCCATCGCCCGCTCGCTCGCCGGGCACGGCGGCATGGTGTCGGTGGCGCTGCCCCGCGAGGAGGCGGAGCGGCTCACCGGACGCTGGCAGGGCCGGGTCTCGGTGGCCGTGGTCAACGGCCCCGGCCTCACCGTGGTCTCGGGCGCGCCCGGCGCACTGGACGAACTGGTGACGCACTGCCAGGAACGGGACGTACGCGTGCGGCGCGTCCCCGTCGACTACGCCTCCCACTCCGCGCAGGTCGACACGATCCGCGAGGAACTGCTCACCGCGCTCGCCCCCGTCCGTCCGCGCACCGGGCACACCGCGTTCTTCTCCACCGTCACCGGCGGGCTCCTGGACACCGCGGAACTGGACGCCGAGTACTGGTTCCGCAACCTGCGCTCCACCGTGGAGTTCCGCACCGCCGTGGACTGCCTGGTGGACCAGGGGCACCGGATGTTCATCGAGGCCAGCCCGCACCCCGTGCTCACCCTGGGCATCGAGGAGAGCGTGGGCGGCCGGGGCGTCGGCGCGATCGGCAGCCTGCGGCGCGGGGACGGCGGAACACAGCGGTTCCTGGCCTCGCTGGCCGAGGCCCATGTGCGCGGCGCCCGCGTCGACTGGAGCCCGGCGCTGCGCGGCGCCCGCACGGTCGACCTGCCGCCCTACGCGTTCCAGCACCGCCGCTACTGGCTGGAGCCGGCCGCCGGCGGCCCGGCCGGCACCGGGCCGGCCACGGACGACGGCGCGTTCTGGACCGCCGTCGAGAACGGCGACCTGGAAGCACTCACCGCCACACTCGCGGTCGGCGCGGCAACCCCCCTGGAGGAACTGCTGCCGGCGCTGGCCGGCTGGCACCGCGCCAGGCGCGGTGAAGCCGAGGTCCGCGACTGGCGCTATGAGATCACCTGGCGCACCGTGCCCGCCCCGGACGCGGCAGCGCCGGGCCGGCCGTGGCTGGTGCTGCTGCCCGCGGGCCGGCAGCCGTTCGCGGCCGCCGCCGTCACCGCCCTGGCCGACGCCGGAATGCGCACGGTCCCCGTCGAATGCGCACCGGACGACGACCGTGCCACGCTCGCCGCGAAGTTCGCACAGGCGGCCGCCGGCGGCGTCGGCGGCGTGCTGTCCCTGCTGGCACCGGACGGTACGGCCGCCCCCGACGGCCCGGCCGTACCCCTCGGCTACGCCGCGACACTGCGCGCCGTGCAGGCCCTGGGCGACGCCGGGTGCGCCGCTCCCCTGTGGTGCGTGACCAGGGCGGCCGTACGGGCCGCCGCCGCGGACCGCACGGTCGACCCGGCCCAGCGCATGGTGTGGGGGCTGGGCCGGGTCGTGGCCCTGGAGCACTCCGAGCGCTGGGGCGGACTGATCGACCTGCCCGCCGCGGACGACCCCCGGCTGTGGCGGCAGGTGGCCGGGCTGCTCGGCGCGGCCGGCGGCGAGGACCAGATCGCGCTGCGCGGCGACGGCATGCGGGTGCGGCGCCTGGTGCGTTCCGGTACGGCGCCCGCCGCGTCGTGGCGGCCGCACGGCACCGTCCTGGTGACCGGCGGCACCGGGGCGCTGGGGACACGGCTGGCCCGCTGGCTGGCCGCGCGCGGCGCCGAACACCTCGTCCTGGTCGGCCGGCGCGGCGCCGAGGCCCCCGGGGCCGCGCGACTCGCCGCCGATATCCGCGCGTCGGGCGCCACGGTCGTGTTCGAGGCGTGCGACGTCGCGGACCGCGAGCAGCTGCGCGGGGTCCTGGAGCGCGTCCCGGCGGCCGTACCGCTGTCGGCGGTGGTGCACACGGCGGCCGTCCTGGACGACGCGGTGGTGGACGCGCTCACCCCCGAGCAGGTGGAACACGTACTGCGGGTCAAGGCGCGGGGCGCGGTCAACCTGCACGAACTGACCCGCGACCAGGACCTGTCCGCGTTTGTGCTGTTCTCCTCGTTCGGGGCGACCGTGGGCATCCCGGGGCAGGGCAACTACGCCCCGGCCAACGCCTTCCTGGACGCGCTCGCCGAGCAGCGGCGGCTGGAGGGCCTGCCGGCGACGGCGGTGTCCTGGGGGGCGTGGGGCGGCGGCGGCATGGCCCGGACCGCCGTCAAGGGAGTCCTGAAACGGCACGGGGTACCGGAGATGGACCCGCGGTGCGCGCTCGTCGCGCTCCAGCAGGCCATCGACTCCGGGCGGCCCTGCCAGACCGTCGCCGACGTGCGCTGGCAGCGTTTCGCGACCGCGTTCGCCGCGGCACGCCCCGCCCCGCTGCTGGCCGACCTGCCGGACGTACGCGAGCTCGCCGGCCCGGCCGGGCCCGCCGCGTCCGCGCCGGGCGGCCCCGCGGCGCTGCTCGGACGGCTGGCGGCGCTGGCGCCCGCGCGGCGTGAGCAGGCCGTGCTGGAGGTGGTGTGCGCGCACACCGCGACGGTCCTCGGGTTCGGCCCGCAGGAGCCGCTGGAGCCGCAGCGGGCGTTCAAGGAGCTGGGGTTCGACTCGGTGACCGGGGTGGAGCTGCGCAACCGGCTCGACGCCGAGACCGGTCTCGGGCTGCCGGCCACCCTCGTCTTCGAGTATCCGACACCCGCCGCGCTCGCCCGTCATCTGCTCGGCGGACTCGCCCCCGGCGGCGGCGCCCCGGGCCTCGACAGTCTGGAGGGCGCCGTGGCCGCCCTCGGCACGGCCACGCTGAGCGGCGAGGACAGCGGCCGGCTCGCCCTGGTGGTGAAGGCGCTGGAGGAACTGCTGGCCGCCGCCCCGCACGAGGCCGCGGCACCCGCGGCGGACACCCTCGACGACGCGTCCGACGACGAGTTGTTCCAGTTCATCGACGAGAAGCTCGGACTCTCCCATGGCGAATGAAGAGAAGCTGCGCGAGTACCTCAAGCGCGTGACCGGCGAGCTGAAAGCGGCGCAGGAGCGCCTGCGGCAGGCGGCCGACAAGGAACGTGAGCCGATCGCCGTGGTGGCGATGAGCTGCCGGCTGCCGGGCGGCGTCGCCTCCCCGGAGGAGTTCTGGCAGCTGCTGGACGAGGGGCGCGAGACCCTGGGGCCCTTCCCTGGGAGCCGGGGCTGGGACGTGTCCGGGCTCTACGACCCGGACCCCGAGCACCCCGGGACGGTCTACGCCGACGCGGGCGGTTTCATCGAGGGCGCCGAGGACTTCGACGCGGGCTTCTTCGGGATCTCACCGCGCGAGGCGCTCGCCATGGACCCGCAGCAGCGGCTGCTGCTCGAAGGAGCCTGGGAGGTCTTCGAACGCGCCGGTTTCACCCCCGAGTCCGTGCGCGAGCGGACCACGGGCGTCTATGCCGGCACCAACGGCCAGGACTACACGACGCTGATCACCGGCCACGGCAGCGAGGGGCACGCCCTGACCGGCGGCGCGGCCAGTGTGCTGTCCGGCCGCATCGCCTACGCGCTCGGTCTGCGGGGGCCCGCCGTCACCGTCGACACGGCGTGTTCGTCGTCCCTGGTCACCCTGCACCTGGCCGTCCAGGCGCTGCGGCGCGGCGAGTGCGATCTCGCCCTGGCGGGCGGGGCGACCGTGATGGCCACCCCGCAGCTGCTGATCGAGTTCAGCCGGCAGCGCGGACTGTCACCGGACGGCCGCTGCCGGGCCTTCTCCGACGACGCGGACGGCACCGGCTTCGCCGAGGGGTGCGGCGTCCTGCTCCTTGAGCGTCTCTCGGACGCCCGCCGCAACCAGCACCCCGTACTCGCCGTGGTCCGTGGCAGCGCGGTCAACCAGGACGGCGCCAGCAACGGGCTGACCGCCCCCAGCGGACTCGCCCAGCAACGGGTGATCCGGGCCGCGCTGGCCGATGCCGCGCTCGGCGCCGCGGACATCGACGCCGTCGAGGCGCACGGCACCGGCACCCGGCTCGGCGACCCCATCGAGGCCCGCGCGCTGCTGGCCGCCTACGGCACGGCGCACCACCCCGGACAGCCCCTGTGGGTCGGCGGCGTCAAGTCGAACATCGGGCACACCCAGGCCGCGGCCGGGGTCGCGGGCGTCATCAAGATGGTGCTGGCGCTGCGTCACCAGCGGCTGCCGCGCACCCTGCACGCGGCCACACCCACCACCCACGTCGACTGGTCCCCGGGTGCGGTCCGGCTGCTGTCCGAGCCGGTCCGGTGGCCCGCGGGCGAGCGGGTACGCCGCGCGGGCGTCTCCTCGTTCGGGATCAGCGGCACCAACGCCCACGTGATCCTGGAGGAGGCCGCCGAACCCGCACCCGCCGAAACGGCGCCCGCCGAGGCGCCCGGGGCTTCCGCGGCTTCCGCGGCCGTGCTGCCCTGGCTGCTGTCCGCGCGGGACGAGAACGCGCTGCGGGCACAGGCGGCACGGCTGCACGACGCACTGGCCGGCCGCCCGGCGGACGCCGCGGCCGGCATCGCCCGGTCGCTGGCCACCACCCGTACGCTCTTCGAGCACCGCGCGGCCGTGTGCGGCACCGGCCGGGACGAACTCCTGGCCGGGCTGCGGGCACTGGCCGACGGCACGCCCCGCGCGGGCACCGTCTCGGGCACCGCGCTCACGGGCCGTACCGCACTGGTCTTCCCCGGCCAGGGCGCCCAGCGGCCCGGCATGGGCCACGCGCTCCACCAACACCACCCGGTGTTCGCGGCGGCCTTCGACGAGGTGTGCGCCCTGCTCGACCCGCACCTGCGGCGCCCGCTGCGCGACGTGGTGTTCGCCGAGGCCGGCACACCCGAGGCGGCCCTGCTCGACCGGACCGAGTTCACCCAGCCCGCCCTGTTCGCGGTGGGCGTCGCCCTGTTCCGCCTCGTCACGTCCTGGGGCGTACGGCCCGACTACGTGATGGGGCACTCGGTGGGCGAGCTGACCGCCGCGCACGCCGCCGGCGTGCTGTCGCTGCCGGACGCCTGTGCCCTGGTCGCCGCGCGGGGACGGCTGATGGGGGCACTGCCGGGGGGCGGGGCGATGCTCGCGGTGAAGGCACCGGAGTCCCAGCTGCGCCCGCTGCTGGCGGGCCGGGACCACGAAGTGGGCATCGCCGCGGTCAACGGCCCCGAAGCGGTGGTGCTCTCGGGCACCGCCCCGGCCCTGGACGCGCTCGGCGCGCACCTGGCCGGACAGGGCGTCAAGACCCGCCGCCTGACCGTCTCGCACGCCTTCCACTCGCCGCTGATGGACCCGATGCTCGACGCGTTCGCGACGGTGGCCGCCCAGGCGTCCTACAGCGCGCCGCAGCTCGGCCTGATCGGCAACGTCACCGGAGCCGCCGTCACCGACGAGGTAAGCGAACCCGGCTACTGGGTACGGCACGTGCGCGAACCCGTGCGCTTCGCGGACGGGGTACGCGCGCTGCGCGAAGCGGGAGTCAGCCGCTTCCTCGACCTGGGCCCCGACGGTGTGGCCGCGGCGATGGTCGAGGACTGCCTGGAAGAACCGGGCGAGGCGGGCGCCACCGGTGTCGTGGCGGCCCTGCGCAAGGGCAGGCCCGAGCCGCTGTCCCTGGCCGACGCGCTCGGCCGGGCCCACTGCCTGGGCGTCGCCGTCGACTGGGCCGCGTACTTCGCCCACACCGAGGCCCGCCACGTCGAACTGCCGACGTACGCCTTCCAGCGGCGCCGCTACTGGCCCGAGCCCCGGCGGGCGGGCCACGACACCGACGCCCTGGGCATCCGCGACGCCGCGCACCCGTGGCTGGCCGCGCACACCGTCCTCGCGGACGGCGGCGACGTGTTCACCGGACGCCTCTCGCTCGGCGAACAGCCCTGGCTGGCCGACCACACCGTCTTCGGCGAGACCGTGCTGCCCGGCACCGGCCTCCTCGAACTGGCGTCGGCGGCCGCCCACCGCACCGGCGCCCCCGGCGTCGAGGACCTCACCCTGGTCGCCCCGCTGATCCTGCCCCCGGACGGGGCCGTGCACCTCCAGGTGCATGTCGCCGCCGGCGGCGGACGGCGCCCGGTGACCGTGCACAGCCGGCCCGCCGGCCAGCAGGGCGAATGGACCCTGCACGCCACGGGCGAACTGGCCGACCTGCCCGGCCCCGCCCCCCGCCACGACGGCCCGGCCCCGTGGCCGCCGGCGCAGGCCCGCCCGGCCGGCCCGGACGGCCTGGACGGCCTGGACGGCCTGGACGGCCTCTACGAACGTTTCGCCGACCGCGGCATCACCTACGGACCGGTGTTCCGCGGCACCACACACCTGTGGCGGCACGGCGACACCGCCTACGGCCTGGTCCGGCTGCCCGAGGGCGGCACCGCCGACGGATTCGGCATCCACCCCGCCCTCCTGGACGCCGCGCTCAACGTGATGGAGGCCGTCACCGCCGACGAACCCGCGGCCGGCGGCACACTCCTGCCGTTCTCCTGGTCCGGGGTCGAGCTGTACGCCACGGGCAGCACCGAACTCAGAGTGCGCGTCGAGGTGACACCCACCGGCGAGGGCAGACGCCTGACGGTGGCCCTCACCGACCCCGCGGGCGCCCCCGTGGCACGGGTGCACGCGCTGGAGATGCGCCGCACCACCGCCGAGAGCATCAGGACGGCGGCCGGCACCGGCATGCGCGACCTGTACCGCCTGCGGCCCCAGCCCGTACCGGCACCCGGCGGACGCGGACCCGCACCCGACACCGTCGTCCTGTCCCCCACCGCCGCCCTCGCCCGGATACTGGACGCCCGCACCGCCACCGGCCCCGACGCCCTCCTGGACGCCCTCGCCGGCGGTGCGCCCGTACCGCGGCGGATCGTCGTCGACCGCACCGGCCCGGCACCGGGTACCGGGTGCGGCCCGCAGCACGTCCTGCGGCAGGCCCTCGCGGTGCTGCACCCCCTGCTGGCCGAACCACGGCTGCGGGAGACCGAGTTGGTGTGGGTCACCGCCACCACACCCGACACCCTCGACACCGCACCCCTGCGCGGGCTGCTGCGCACCGCACGCGGCGAACACCCCGACCGTATGCTGCGCCTGGTCGAACTCGACGGCCCCGCCGACACCCGGCTCACCGACGCCCTCGCCGCCGTGGAGGAACCCGAACTGACGGTGCGCGGCACCGAACTGCTCGCGCCGCGCCTGGTACGCGCGGAAGCCGGCACCGGGGAACAGGGCACACCGCTCGACCCGCGGGGCACCGCCCTGATCACCGGCGGCACCGGCGGGCTGGGCCGCGCGGTCGCCCGCCACCTGATCGGCCGGCACGGTGTGCGCCGCCTGGTACTCGCCTCCCGGCGCGGCCCCGGCACCCCCGGCGCCGACGACCTGGTCGCCGAACTGACCGCCGCGGGCGCCGTCGACGTACGGCTCGTCGCCTGCGACCTCGCGGCGGACGAGCAGACCTCCGCCCTCCTCGCCTCGGTGGACCCGGCCCATCCGCTGACGGCGGTACTGCACCTGGCCGGTGTGCTGGACGACGGCCTGCTGGAAACACAGACCGCGGAGCGTGCCGCCCGCGTCCTCGCCCCGAAGGCCCTGGGCGCGCTGCGCCTGGACGCGCTGACCCGGGACCTGGACCTGGCCGCGTTCGTCCTGTTCTCCTCGGCGGCCGGGATCCTCGGCACCGCGGGCCAGAGCACCTACGCCGCCGCCAACACGGTGCTGGACGCCGTCGCGGAACGCCGCCGGGCCGCGGGCCTGCCCGCCACCAGCCTGTCCTGGGGCCTGTGGGAGCCGACCGGCACGGGCATGACGGCCCATCTCGGCCGGGCCGACCTCTCCCGCATGCGCCGCCAGGGCATCGCGGCCATGCCGCTCGAACAGGGCCTCACCCTCCTCGACGCCGCACTGCGCCGCCCCGAAGCCCACCTGGTGCCGCTGCGCCTGGACCTCGCGGCGCTCGGCAGGAGTGCGGCCGAGACCGGTCACATCCCGGCCGTGCTGCGCTCCCTGGTCCGGCCCGGCCCCCGCAAGGCCGCCGCCGGCGGCGGCGAGAGCCCGGACACGCTCCGGGACCGCCTCGCGACACTGCCGCCCGAGCAGCGCACCGAGACGGTCACCGCGCTGGTCCTGCGGGAGACCGCCGTGGTCCTCGGCCTGGACGAGACCGCACGCGTCACACGGGACCAGGTCCTCAAGGAACTGGGCCTGGACTCGCTGATGGCCGTGGAACTGCGCCGCCGGATCGCCGCGGCCACCGGCGTCCCGCTGCCCTCCACGCTGGCCTTCGACTATCCGACACCGGGCGCCGTCGCCGGCCTCGTGCTCTCCCGCATGGAACTGACCACGGCGGCCGACGACACCGCGGCGCCGGACGACACCGCGTCCGCGCTCGCATGGGCCCTGGACCGGCTCTCCCCTGACGCACTGCACCGCAGCGGTCTCCTCGACCGCATGATCACGCTGGCCCGGCAGGCCGGTGACACCCCGCGCGCGGACGCCGCCGCACCCGCCCCGGAGCCGCCCGGCCTGGGAGGGCGGTCCGTCGACGACATCAACGCGGAACTCGACGCGTTCCTCGCGACGGTCGGCGACGACCTGCCCTGACCACCCTTCCGACGGGCCCGCCCACCCGTCGCGCCACCGGCCCCGCACACCGCCCCTGCCCGGCATCCCGCCCAGAAAGGCTTGACCATGAGCACTACGCCCCCTGACCGGATGGAAGCCGCTCTGCCCGCGATCCGCCAGCTGCAGAGGCGGGCGGCCGATCTGGAGGCCCAGCGCACCGAACCGATCGCGGTCGTGTCGATGGCGTGCCGGCTGCCGGGCGGGATCGACACGCCGGAGGCCTTCTGGGACCTGCTGGCCGCGGGGGGCGACGCCATCGGGGGCCTGCCCAAGCGCTGGGACGGCCTGGACCTGTACGACCCGGACCCCGAGGCGGCCGGCAAGACCTACGCGCGTGAGGGCGGTTTCCTCGCGGACGTGGAGGGCTTCGACTCCGAGTTCTTCGGTATCTCGCCGCGCGAGGCGCAGTCGATGGACCCGCAGCAGCGCCTGGTCCTGGAAACCTCGTGGGAGGCACTGGAACGCGCCGGGATCCGCCCCGCCACCCTCACCGAGAGCCGCACCGGCGTCTACCTCGGCAGCATGGGCTCCGACTACGACGGACTGCACCACAACGACCTGGACGCCCTCGACGGCTACGTGAGCTCGGGCAACGCGAACAGCGTGGTCTCGGGCCGCGTCTCGTACGCGCTCGGCCTGCAGGGCCCCGCCGTCACGGTGGACACCGCCTGCTCCTCGTCACTGGTCGCCATGCACCTGGCCGTCACCTCGCTGCGGACCCGGGAGTGCGACCTGGCACTGGCCGGCGGCATCACGGTCATGTCCACCCCCACCACGTTCGTGGAGTTCTCGCGGCTCAAGGGCCTCTCCCCCGACGGGCGTTGCAAGAGCTTCTCCGACGAGGCCAACGGCGTCGGGTGGGCGGAGGGCGCGGGCATCCTCGTCCTCAAACGCCTGTCGGCAGCCCAGCGCGACGGGGACGAGGTCCTCGCCGTCATCAAGGGATCCGCCGTCAACCAGGACGGCCGCAGCCAGGGCCTGACCGCCCCCAACGGGCCTTCCCAGCAGCGGGTTGTCCAGGACGCGCTGGCCGCCGCGCGGCTGGCATCCACCGACATCGACGCCATCGAGGCGCACGGCACCGGCACGACGCTGGGCGACCCGATCGAGGCGGGCGCGCTGGCGGAGGTCTTCGGCCCCGGCCGCGAAAGCGCACGGCCGTTGTATCTGGGCTCGTCGAAGTCGAACATCGGCCACGCGCAGGCCGCCGCGGGCGCGATCGGCGTCATGAAGATGGTCCTCGCGCTGCAGCACGGGACTCTTCCGAAGACGCTGCACGCCGACAATCCGAGCAGTCATATCGAATGGGATGGCAGCGGTCTGGAGTTGCTGCGGGACGCGCGCTCGTGGGAGCGGGGTGAGCGGGTGCGCCGGGCCGGGATCTCGTCGTTCGGGCTGAGCGGCACCAACGCCCACCTCATCCTCGAAGAAGCACCCCTGGCCGCCGCGGATACCTCCACCGTCGAGCCGGACGGGGCACCCGCCCCTCTCCGGGGTGTGCTTCCGCTGGTGGTGTCGGGGCGTGACGAGAGTGCGTTGCGGGAGCAGGCCGGGCGGTGGGCGGACTGGCTGCAGGCCCAGGACAACCCCGATCTGGCAGCCGTCGCGGCCACCTCCGCACT
>NZ_JBVKAK010000030.1:0-36134 GCF_055639435.1 Streptomyces sp. NPDC039430
GCGTCACCGCCACACCCTTCGGCACACCCGTCGAACCCGACGTAAACATCACATACGCCAAAGCCCCCACCGGCACCCGCACCGGAAGCAACACCCCACCCGCACCCACCGGCTCCGCATCCACCGCGACGGCCGGCACCCCACCGACCCCGTCCACCATCCGGTCGGTCAGCACCAGCACCGCGCCACTCTGCTCGACCACCTGCCGCAGCCGCTCCTCCGGATATGCCGTATGCAGCGGGACGTAAGCGCCGCCCGCCTTCAGCACCGCCAGCATGGCCACCAGGACGTCCGCCGAGCGTTCCAGCAGCAGTCCGACGCGGCTCTCCGCGCCGACGCCCCGCTCAGTCAGAGCCAGCGCCAACCCGTGTGCCCGGTCGTCGAGTTGGCGGTAGGTCAGCGTACGGTCGCCGCACTGCACCGCCACCGAATCCGGGGCAGCGGCCACCCGCTCGCCGAAGATCCCGACCAGGGAGGCCCCGGCCCCCAGGGACTCGCTGACCCGGCCGCCGCTCCACTCGCCTACCACAGCGGCGCGTTCAGCCTCGCCCAGCAGGTCGATGTCCCCGACCTGGGAGTCCGCGTGTGCGACCAGACGGGTGACCGCGTGTCCGAGTTGTGCCGACAGCCGCTCCGCCGTGCTCGCGTCGAACAGTGCCGGGTCGTAGGCGAGCGTCATGTCCAGCCGGTCGCCGGTCGCCGACGCGATCAGGGTCAGCGCGTAATTGGTCGACTCCACGGCCTCGGCCGCGCGGACACCCAGTCCGTGGCGCTCGGCCGCGGCCTCGTCCACCGGGTAGTTCTCGAAGACCACCAGGCTGTCGAAGAGGGACGCACCGGCCGGCACGTCCGACTCGATGTCGGACAGCGCCATGTACTCGTAGCGCCGCGACTCCGACTGTCCGTCCTGGATCTGCCGCAGCCAGTCGGCGACCGGCTGGTCCGGAGTGGCGGTCACCCGGACCGGCAGTGTGTTGATGAAGAGACCGAGGATGTCCTCGGCCCCCGGCAGATCCGCCGGACGCCCCGACACCGTCGTACCGAACACGACATCCGACGACCCCGCGCCGGTCGCTGCCGTCTCCGCCAACGCGACAGCGGACGAGGCGACAACGGACGAAGCGGCAGCGGACGAAGCGGCGCCGGATACCCCCGCGTACTGTGCGAGCACCAGCGCCCACGCGCCCTGGACCAGCGCGTTCGCCGTGATCCGGTGGCGGCGGGCGTAACCGCCCACCTGCTCCGCCACACCCGGCTCCAGCGCGACCCGTACCCGCTCGCTTGACTGTCCGCGCCGGGCCTGCTCGGGCACCCGGTCGTACGGCAGTGGCACCGGCTCCTCGAATCCGGCCAGCACACCGCGCCAGTAGTCGGCGGCCGCGTTGTGGTCCTGTGCGCCCAGCCAGCGCAGGTACTCGCGGAAGGGCCCACGGTTCACCGGACGTGTCGCCGCACGTGCCGCCGCCGTCCCGCCGAGCGCCGTGTACTCACCCAGGACGTCGGCGAGGAACGCGGACGTACTCCAGCCGTCGAGCAGCAGGTGGTGGAACGTCCACACCACACGCACCACATCGTCGGCGATACGGGCCAGGGTGACCCGCATCAGCGGGGCGGCGGTCAGATCGAGTCCGCGCGCCCTGTCCTCGCGGAGGAAGTCACGCAGCAGGTTCTCCTGCCCGGCCTCGTCGGTGCCCGACCAGTCCAGCACCGTCACGGGTACGGTCACCTGCCGGTGCACCACCTGCACCGGTTCCCCGACCGCTTCCCAGGCCAGCGACACCCGCAGCGCGTCCGACCGTTCCACCGTCCGCTGCCAGGCGTTCGCGAGCCGGGCAAGGTCGTCGACGCCGTCCAGGGTGAAGGCGAACTGCTCCAGATAGGCAGGCGAGTCGGGCTCGGCGAGAGCGTGGAAGAGCATGCCCGACTGGAGGGGCGTCAGGGGGTAGACGTCCTCGATCTCGCGGCCGTCGCCCGCGATCCGGTCCACCTCGCCCTGTGTGAGCCGCACGAGCGGGAAGTCCGAGGGGGAGCAACCGCCCGCGTCCGGTTCGGCGCAGTGTGCCACGAAGTCGGAGAGCTCGGCGGCGAAGTCGTCCACCAGCGCCCATACCGTCTCCTCTCGGTGCAGCCCCGCGGAGTAGTGCCACGAGAACACCAGCCGACCGTCAAGGAGCCCGGCGGTCACATCGAGGAGGTGCGGCCGTCCTTCCCGAACGCTGTGCTCTCCGCCGGGGTTGAGAGTGGCCGAGCGGTACCAGTCGTCCGCACCGCCCGCCATGTCCAGCCGGCCAAGGTAGTTGAAGCTGATCAGCGGGTGCGCGTGGTGCGCTGTCGCGTCGCTGAGGCTGCGCAGCGCGCCGTAGCCGATACCGCGGTCGGGTACGGCCCTGAGCTGCTCCTTCACCCGCTTGATGGTGGCCGCCCAGTCACCGGACCCGGGCAGCGCGAGCGCGACCGGGTGGATGGAGGTGAACCAGCCGACGGTACGGGTCAGGTCGATGTCGTCGAACAGCTCCTCGCGGCCGTGGCCCTCCAGATTCACCGCGACCCGGTCATGGCCCGTCCAGGTACGGAGCGTACGCGCCAGCGCGGTCAGCAGCGCGTCGTTGATCTGGGTGCGGTAGACGGCGGGGACCCGCTGGAGGAGTTGCTCCGTCGCCTCCCGCGTCAGCTCGCCGGACACCACGGCCTGGTCGGCGACGGTGTTGGCGCCGCCCGGGTGGTCGAGGGGGATGTCGGTCCGCGCTCCGTCCATGACGGAGTTCCAGTACGGGATCTGGTCGTCGAAGCCGCCCGCCGCCGTGTGCTCCGCGAGCCGCGCCGCCCACTGCTGTACGGAGGCGGTCTTGAGGCCGAGTTCCGCGGGCCGGCCGGCGGCGGCGCGGGCGTACGCGGTCCTGAGGTCTTCGAGGAGGATGCGCCAGGTCACCCCGTCCACCACGAGGTGATGGGCGATGACGATCATCCGCAGGGTGTGATCGGCCGCGCGCGTGCCGACCAGGACGCGGACCAGCGGGCCGTCCACCAGGCTGAACCCGGCTTGCGCCGCGTCCTTCAGTTCCTGCCAGGCCGACTGCTCGCGGTCCACCCGCGCGTCGGTGAGGTCGTGGAGGGTGAGTACGCGGTCGAGGTCGATGCCGGGGGCGATCCGTCCCGACCACCGCCCGTGCGCGTCCTGGGCGAAGGTCGTCCGCAGCGCGTCATGGTGGAGCAGGAGTGCGCGTACCGCCTCCCGGAGCGCGGGCAGGCTGGTGGACGGCGGGAGTTCGAACTCCATGGCCATGTTGAAGTGGGCGGGGTCGGCGGTGTGGGTGGCGAAGAACCAGTCGCGGACCGGGGTCGGGCCCACCTTCCCCGACACGACGCCCTGCTCCGCCACGGACGCGCCCGGCTCTGTGCCGGCCGCTCCGGCGCCGGCGGCGAGGGCGGCCACGGTCTGGCGAGCGAACACATCGCGGGAGGAGAGTTCAAGCCCTGCCTGCCGGGCTCGTGAGACCACCTGGATGCTCAGGATCGAGTCCCCGCCCAGGGAGAAGAAGTTGTCGTGGATTCCCACCCGGCCGACATCGAGAACGTCGGTCCAGATGGCTGTCAGCACCCGTTCGGTGTCATTGCGCGGGGCCGCGTACTCGTCCGCGGGCTCGTCCGAGGGGGCGGGCAGGGCCGTGCGGTCCACCTTCCCGCTCGCGTTCACCGGCAGCACATCCAGCACCACGAACGCCGACGGCACCATATAGGCCGGCAGCTCAGCGGCAGCATGCTCCCGCAACACACCCACCTCGACACCCCTGTCGCCCGTCTCGGACGGCACCACATACGCGACGATCCGCTTCACCCCGGGACGATCCTCACGGACCACCACCGACACCTGCCCCACCCACCCATGCCGGGACAGCACAGCCTCGATCTCACCCAGCTCAATACGCAGACCACGCACCTTCACCTGGTCATCACCACGACCCACATACTCCAACTGACCATCCACCCGCCACCGCACCACATCACCCGTCCGGTACAACCGACCACCCGAACCAAACGGATCCGCCACAAACCGCTCCGACGTCAACCCCGAACGCCCCAGATACCCACGCGCCAACCCCGGCCCCGCCACATACAACTCACCGGGTACGCCGACCGGAACCGGCCGCAGCCACCTGTCCAGGACCCACACCCGCGCGTCCGCGACCGGCACCCCGATCGGCGGAGCACCCGCCGCGGGCTCCAGGCGTCCGCTGACCGACGCGGCGACAGTCACCTCCGTCGGACCGTACGCGTTGAACATCGCGCGGCCCGCGGACCACCGACCCACCAGTTCTCCGCCCAGCGCCTCGCCGCCCGTCACCAGCACCCGCAGGTCAGGCAAAGCACCCGCCGGCATACTGCCCAGCACCGTCGGCGGCACCAGCGAATGCGTAATCCCCTCCCCCGCGAACACATCCAGCAACTCCTGCCCGGCCAACGGCCGACCCCCCTCAGGAATCACCAACGTCCCGCCACCACCCAGAGCCATCAACAGCTCCATCACCGACGCGTCAAACCCCGCCGACGCCAACTGCAACACCCGCGAGGACGCGTCGAGCCCGAACCGCTCCACCATCGCGGCAGTGAAACCGGCAAGACCCCGATGAGAGACCACCACACCCTTGGGACGCCCCGTCGACCCGGACGTATAAATCACATACGCCGCCGAATCCAACGACACCGGCCCCACAGACACAGGCACAGAACCAGCCCCGGACTCCGCCGCAGCAGCCAGAACCCCCCACATCTCCTCATCAATCACCAACTCAGCACCACAATCCGCCGTCACAAACTCCATACGCTCCACCGGCCACTCCGGATCCAACGGCACATACACACCCCCCACACGCACCACCGCCAACAACGCCACCAACCACTCCACCGACCTCGGCAAACACACACCCACCCGCGACTCCACACCCACACCCCACCCCACCAACACACCAGCCAACCGCTCCACCCGCACACCCAACTCCCCATACGACAACGACTCCCCACCACACACCACCGCCACCACACCAGCACCACCAGCACCAGCCACCCGCGACGCCAACAACCCCGGCAACGTCACCGGCACCACACCCGCACCCACCCCCGACACACCCCAACCACCAGCAACCAACCCCCACTCATCACCCGACAACAACCCCACACCCGACAACGCACCACCCGCACCACCCGCACCACCAACCACCACACCCGCCAACTCAACCCAATGCCGACACAACCGCTCCACCGACACCGCGTCAAACAAATCCGTGCTGTACTCGGCCGCCGCGAGCAGCCTTCCGTCCTGCTCCGAGAACGCGAACGTGATGTCGAACTGGGAGGCTTCGCGGACCGACGGAATCGCCTCGACCCGGAGGCCCGGCAGGTCGAACTCGGCGCGCGGGGTGTTCTGGAGCACGAGCATGGCCTGCACCAGCGGGGTACGGCTGGTGTCGCGCTCGGGGGCCAGCTCCTCGATCAGCCGGCTGAAGGGCACGTCCTGATGGGCGAAAGCGTCCAGCACCGTCGTACGGACTCGTTCGAGCAGTTGGTCGAAGCTCTCGGACTCATCGACCGTCGTCCGCAGCACGAGAGTGTTGACGAAGAATCCGACGAGGTCTTCCAGCTCGGCCCGCTCGCGCCCCGAGACACCTGTCCCGAGCGCGATGTCCGTCCGTCCGCTGTAGCGCGCCAGCAGAAGCTGGGTGATCGCGGTCAGCGTCATGAACAGGCTCGCGCCCCGCGCACGCCCGAGTCCCGTCAGGCGCCGGGTCAGCTCCGCCGGGACCTCGAAAGCGTGCATGGCACCCGCCGAGGTACGAACCGCTGGTCGCGGCCGGTCGGTCGGCAGTTCCAGCGGCTCCAGTCCTTCAAGCGTGTCGCGCCAGTAGGCGAGTTGGCTGTCGAGCGTGTCGCCCGCCAGCCGGTCGCGCTGCCACACCGCGTAGTCGGGGTACTGAATCGGCAACGGTCGCAGCCCGGCTTCCTCGCCGCGGACCGCGCCGGTGTAGAGGGCGCTCAGTTCACGGGTGATGACGCCCATCGACCAGCCGTCCGTAACGATGTGATGCATGGTCAGCATCAATACGTGGCTGTCCGCGCCCGTCGTGGCCAGCAGCACCCGCAGCAGTGGACCGGTCGCCAGGTCGAACGAGGCCGCCGCCTCGGCGCGGAGAGCGGCCTCCAGCTCGCCGTCCGTGCCAGGTGCGGTCGTGCGTACCGTCACGTCCATGGTGTCGTGCACGACTTGGGTGCCGTGCCCGTCCACCGTCTCGAAGGTGGTACGCAGCGCCTCGTGCCGGGCGACCAGTCCGGCGACGGCTGCCCGCAGCGCGGGAAGGTCGAGCGTGCCGGTCAGCCGGAGGGTGCCGCAGACGTTGTACTCGGCGGCGCCGGGCGCGAAGTCGTCGAGGAACCACAGGCGTTCCTGGGCGAAGGAGAGCGGCAGCCGCCCTTTCCTCGACGCGGGAACGATCGCGCCGCCGCCCTGTACGTCGGCGGGCGCGGCCGAATCGGCGCCACCACACGCTGAGTCGGCACCGTTCGCCGAGTCGGCACCACCACGCGCGGTGTCGGCGGCACCACCACGCGCCGAGGCGTTCGATACGGACGTGCTGTCGGCCAGGGCATCGAGAACGGCCGCCAGGTCGGCGAGCCTCGGGGCCTCGAAGAGGTGGCGTACGGTCAGTTCCGTCCCCAGACCGCTCCGGATACGGCTGATCACCCGGGTGGCGAGCAGGGAGTGCCCGCCGAGCGCGAAGAAGTCGTCCTCGGCGCCGACCTGTGCCGTATCCAGCACCTCGGTCCAGATGGCGGCGAGCGCCCGTTCGGTGTCGGTGCGCGGGGCGAGGTACTCGGCGGACTCGGCCCAGTCGGGGGTCGGCAGGGAGCGGCGGTCGAGCTTGCCGCTGGAGGTCAGGGGAAGCCCGGCGATCGGTACGAAGGCGGCGGGCACCATGTAGTCGGGCAGACTCCGCCGGATGAGGTCGCGCAGTTCTCGGGCGGCGGGTACGGAGTGGCCTTCGGCGGGGACGACGTACCCGGCGAGCCGGGCGGTGCCCTGGCGGTCGTCCCGTACGACGATCGCGGCGTCGCTGATCGCGGGGTGCCGGCGGAGGGCGGCCTCGATCTCGCCGGGCTCGATACGGAAGCCGCGCACCTTCACCTGGTCGTCGGCGCGGCCGAGGTGCTCCAGGGTGCCGTCCGATGTCCAGCGGACGAGGTCGCCGGTGCGGAAGAGCCGCCCGGAGGGATCGAACGGGTCGGCGATGAAGCGTTCCGCCGTACGGTCGGGACGGTTGGCGTAGCCACGCGCGAGCCCGGCTCCGGCCACGTACAGCTCGCCGGGAACTCCGCGCGGTACGGGGCGCAGCCGGCCGTCGAGGACGTACACCTGATTGTTCCAGACGGGCCTGCCGATCCGTACGTCCGGGCCCTCCGCCTCCCAGACCAGGCTGTCGGCGCTGATCTCGGACGAGCCGTAGAGGTTGAGGAGCCGGGCGTGCGGCAACTGCTCGCGGAAGCGGGCGGCGAGCGCGCGGCTGAGCGGCTCGCCGCTGCTGATCCAGCAGCGGCAGGAGGCCAGGGCGGCCGGGTCGGTCTCGTCCAGGAGGACGGAGAGGAGGCTGGGTACGAGCGTCATCCGCTCCACGCGGTGCCGCTCGATCAGCCGGGCCAGCGCGAGGGGGTCCTTGGCCTCGTCGTCGGAGGCGAGGATGATGCGCCCGCCGTGCACCAGGGTGCCGAGGATCTCCGTCGCGCTGTCGAGGAAGCTCACGGAGCTCTTGGCGCAGACGACGGCGTCGCGCCACTCGGGGTAGGTCTCGGCGAACCACGCCCAGCGGCTGAGCAGGCCGCCGTGGAGACCGAGGACGCCCTTGGGCCGGCCGGTGGAGCCGGAGGTGTAGATGACATACGCGGTGTTGCTCGCGGTCAGGGCCACCTGCGGCGTGTGCGAGGGCAGCGCGGCGATCCGGTCGCGCAGGCGGTCGACGGCGACGACGGTGCCGTGGAAGCCGTCCGGCAGCAGTCCGGTGAGCGTGTCCACCGTGACCGCGACCCGGACCCCGCTCTCGGCGAGCATCCACGCCACGCGGTCGCGCGGGAGCGCCGGGTCCAGCGGCAGGTACGCGCCGCCCGCCTTGAGCACGGCCAGGATGGAGACGACGAGATCGATACCGCGTGGCAGGCAGACCGCGACCGGCTCCTCAGGGCGGACCCCGCAGTCGATCAGATGATGCGCCAACCGGTCCGCACGTTCATTGAGTTGACGGTACGTCAGAGTCGTGCCGTCGTCATCGCCGAAGGTGAGCGCGGGCGCGTCGGGTGTGCGGTCGGCCTGTTCGGCGAAGCGCGCCGGGATGGTGCCGGATGCCGCCTGGGGGCGGGCGACCGACTTGCCGTCGGCGAGCAGTCCCGCCAGCTCTTCGGCGGTGAGCAGCTCGGCCTCGTCCAATCGCCGGCCGGGGTCGGCGACGAGGGCACGGGCCAGAACGATGAAATGCCGGCCCAGTCGTTCGACGGTGGCCGCGTCGAACAGATCGGTGCTGTATTCGATCGCGCAATGCAGCTGCTCTTCCTCGTCCTCCTCGAATTCCCAGCTCACGTCGTACGGTGATTCCTGGCGGGCGAGGGTTCCGCGTGCCACCCGGACGCCCTCGAATTCGGCGGATTCGACCGGCGTGTTCTGGAGCACCACCATCGACTGGACAAGTGGTGTACGCGAGGTGTCGCGTTCCGGAGCAAGGATTTCCACCAGTCGCTCGAAGGGAACGTCCTGGTGCTCGAATGCCTCCAGCACGGTTTCCCGTACCTCGGCGAGGAATTCGGTGAACGAACGGGTCTGGTCGATACGGGAGCGGAGCACCAGAATATTGATGAAGAAGCCGACGAGATTCTCCACCTCGGCCCGCTCGCGCCCGGGTACCGCCGTGCCCACCGCGATGTCGTCCTGGCCGCTGTGCCGGGCCATCAGCAATTGGGTGACGGCGGTGAGCGTGACGAAGAGGCTGGCCCCCTGGTCTCTTCCTGTGTTCCGGATTCCCGCGGCGACGTCGGCGGGCAGAGTGAAGGCGTGGACGGCACCGGCGCCGCCGCGGACCGCCGGGCGGGAGCGGTCGGTGGGCAGTTCCAGCGTCTCCAGACCGTCCAGCCGCTCACGCCAGTAGCCGACATGGCGGTCCAGCGCGCTGCCGGAGAACCGCCCGCGCTGCCAGGCCGCGTAGTCGGCGTACTGCACCGCGAGCGGGGGCAGCCCGGCCGTGCCGACATCGCCGCGCAGGGCGGCGGCGTAGTACGCCCGCAGTTCCCGGACGATGATCTCCATGGAGGCGCCGTCGGTGACGATGTGGTGCATGGCGAGCAGGAAGCGGTACTCGTCGGGGCCGACACGGACGAGCAGCGCGCGCACCAGCGGGCCGGTGCGCAGGTCGTACGGCTCGGCCATCGCCGCGGAGATCAGCCGGTCGGCGTCCGCGGCGGCGCCGGCCAGGTCCACGAACCGGAACGGCAGCTCGGCCTCCGGATGTACGATCTGCCGCGCCACGCCCTCCTCCGCGGCGAAGGTGGTGCGCAGCGGCTCGTGCCGCGCCACGACGGCGTCGAGGGCCGCCCGGAACGCGGCGACGTCCAGCGAGCCGGTGAGCCGCAGGCTGAGACCGGAGTTGTTCTCCGTGGAGTCCCGCTGATACTCCGTCATGAACCAGAGCCGCTGCTGAGCGAACGACAGGGGGAGCGTTCCGCTGCGGTCCACGGACTCGATGGTGTTCCGGCCGCCCCGCGCGCGACCCGCCAGCCGGCTCCGGAGTCTCTCCTGCACGTGCTCCGGCAGCGAATTGATCCGGGCCTCGCGCGAAGAAGCGGCGTCCATGGAAAGCTCCCTCATATCCACATCATGAAAACAAGCAGGCAAAAGCACCGCGTGCGCAGTCGACGGGGTGTCGGGCCTGTCCCGGCCCCGTTGGTCCGTCGACGCGCACGCGGGTGACACATGGTGCGTGGTGCGTGTTACGTGGTGTGGTGGTTTCCGGTCTCGCTAAAAGTCCGGATCGCCGCCGTTCTCGATATTCTCGATATCCTCGATGATCAACTCTTCGATCCTCCCGGCGAGTTGCTCGACCGTGGGGAAATCGAACATCACGCGGGCCGAGGGGTTGATGTCGAACACAGTCCGGACCCTAGCAATCACGCGAAGACTCAGGACCGAGTTTCCGCCCAGGCTGAAGAAGTCCTCCTGGATTCCGGTTCGTTCCAGCCCGAGCACCTCCGCCCAGATCTCCGCCACGGCCTCCTCCGTCGGGGTGCGCGGGGCCACGTACGCGGCGTGGCCGCCGTACTCGGGCGCGGGGAGCGCCCGGCGGTCGAGCTTGCCGTTCGTGGTCAGCGGCAGCCGCTCCAGCGCCACGAACGCGGCCGGAACCATATAGTCGGGCAGCGCGTCGCCCAGCGTCCGCCGCAGCCCGGCCTCGTCGAACGCCGCGAGCCCGGCGGCCCCGCCGGCGGGTACGACATAAGCCACGAGCCGCTGGTCCCCGGGCTGGTCCTCCCGTACCACCACGGCTCCCTGGGCCACCCCCGGATCGGCTACGACCAGGGCCTCGATCTCGCCCAGTTCGATCCGGAAGCCGCGGATCTTCACCTGGTCATCGTTGCGTCCCAGATAGTCCAGCGTCCCCGCGGCGTTCCAGCGGGCGGTGTCGCCGGTCCGGTACATCCGGGCGCCGGGGCCGCCGAAGGGGTCCGCGACGAACCGTACGGAGCTGAGTCCCGGCCGGCGCAGATAGCCGCGGGCCAGGCCGCCCCCGGCGATGTACAGCTCGCCCCGTACACCCTGGGGCACCGGGCGGAGCGCGGTGTCGAGGACGTACGCGCGCAGATGCGGCAGCGCCCGGCCGATCACACTTCCGGCGCCCGGGGTCGCGAACGCGGGCTCGGCCCGCCGGCTCGTGACATGCACGGTGGTTTCGGTGATTCCATACATGTTGACCAGTACGGGACCGCCGTTGCCCGACCGCTCCACCCAGCTCGCGATCCGCGACCAGTCCAGGGCCTCGCCGCCGAACACGACGGTGCGCAGCGCGAGCCGCTCCCGCAGCCCGTCCACCGCGCCGATCTCCTCCGCCAGCCGGTAGAACGCCGACGGGGTCTGGTTGAGTACGGTGACGCGCTCACGTTCGAGGAGCAGCGCGAAGTCCCCGGGGGCGCGCGCCACATCGCGGTCCACGACGACCAGGCGCCCGCCGTATGCCAGGGCCCCCCACAACTCCCATACGGTGAAGTCGAACGCGTAGGAGTGGAACATCGTCCATACGTCGTCAGGGCCGCACGCGAACTGCTCCTGGGTGGCGGCGAGCAGCTCCGCCACGTTGCCGTGCGAGACCACTACGCCCTTGGGGCGCCCGGTCGAGCCAGAGGTGTAGATGACATACGCGGCGGAGGCCGCGGACACGGGCGCGCGACGGGGCGGGGCGGTCTCCGCGGCCGCAGGATCGGGCGTAGGTTCAGCGGCCGCAGGGTCGTCCAGCACCATCGACCGGTGCGCCGCGTCCCCGGGCAGCACGGCCGCCGTCTCGCGGCTCGTGATCACGAGATCGGCGGCGCAGTCCTCGATGATGTACGCGATCCGGTCGGCCGGGGACGCGGGGTCGACCGGCACATACGCTCCGCCCGCCTTCAGTACGGCCAGGATCGCCACCACCAGATCGATCGAGCGTGGCAGCACCAGCCCCACCCGGGACTCCGGTCCCACCCCGTGCGCGGTGAGACGGGCGGCGAGGCGCCCGGCACGCGCGGCCAGCTTGCCGTAGTCGATGGTGGTGTCTCCGAACGTCACGGCGGGCGCCCCGGGCAGGGCGCGGGCCCGCTCCTCGAACATGGCGAGGGGCGACACCGCGGGCACACCCGGATCCCCGCTGTCGTTCCAGGCGTCCAGCAGCAGTGAGCGCTCCTCCGCCTCCAGCGGATCCTGCTCCAGCAGGGGCCGTTCGGGGGCGGCGGTGACCCGGTCGGCCAGTGCCAGCCAGTGCCTGGTCAGCCGGTCGATGGTGGCCGCGTCGAAGAGATCGCTGTGGACGGCCACGGCCTCCAGGCCACCGCCCGGCCGCGGCTGGAACTCCAGGTGCAGATCGAACTGCGCCGTGTCGCGCGGCGGCACGAACTCACCGACCCGTACCCCCGGCAGGTCGAACTCGGCGCGCGGGGTGTTCTGGAGCACGAGCATGGCCTGCACCAGCGGGGTACGGCTGGTATCCCGCTCAGGGGCCAATTCCTCGATCAACCGGCTGAACGGCACGTCCTGATGGGCGAAAGCGTCCAGCACGGTCGTACGGACCCCGTCCAGGAACCCGTCGAACGTCAGCGCCTCGTCCACCCGCGAGCGCAGCACCAGCGTATTGGCGAAGAAGCCGACCAGACCCTCCAGTTCGGCCCGCTCACGCCCTGACACGACCGTGCCGATCGCGACATCAGGCCGTCCGGTGTAGCGGGCGAAGAGGAGTTGTGTCACCGCCGTCAGCACCATGAACAGGCTCGCGCCGCGCCGTCGGCCCGCGCGGGTCAGACGGTCCGTCAGTTCGGCGGGCACCTCGAAGGCATGCAGGGCCCCGGCCGAGGCGCGAACCGCCGGGCGCGGCCGGTCCGTCGGCAGCTCCAGCGGCTCCAGCTCCGCCAACTGGTCGCGCCAGTAGGCCAGATGGTCGTCCAACGCGTCGCCCGTCAGCCGGGAGCGCTGCCAGACCGCGAAGTCCGGGTACTGCACGGGCAGTTCGACGAGGTCCGGCTCCTCGCCGCGTACGGCGGCCGAGTAGCAGGCACTCAGCTCGCGCGTGATCACGCCCATGGACCAGCCGTCGGTGACGATGTGGTGCATCGCCAGTACGAGTACCTGCTCGCGCTCGGACACCCGCGCCAGGAAGACCCGCAGCAGCGGGCCCGTCCGCAGATCGAACGGCATCGAAACGGCTGCCGACAGCGCCTCGTCCAGGGTGGTGGACCGGACGGGCACATCAACCGCGTCGTGCACCAGTTGTACACCGTGCCCGTCGACCGAGTCGAAGGTGGTCCGCAGCGCCTCGTGCCGGGCGACCAGCCGCGAGACCGCTGTGCGCAGGGCGGAGGTGTCGAGGTCACCGGTGAGCCGCAGTGCGGTGACGACGTTGTACTCGACGCTGTCACGGGCGAAGTCGTCCAGGAACCAGAGGCGTTCCTGTGCGAAGGACAGCGGCAGGTCACCGTCGCGCGGCACCGGCACCAGCACCGGCACCGGCACCGGGACGGCAGAGGCAGAGGCAGAGGCAGCCTGGCTGCCGTCGTCGGAATCGGTGCCTGGCAGCACCCCCCCGCGCAGCACCGTCTCCGCGAGGCGTGCGACGGTCGGATGGTCGAAGAGAGCCCGGGGGGACAGCCCGGCGCCCAGTACCGTACGGATCCGGGAGACTACCCGCAGGCTGGAGATGGAATCCCCGCCCAGTTCGAAGAAGTCGTCGTGGACGCCGACGCGCTCCACGCCAAGGACCTCCGCCCAGGTCTCGGCGAGCGCGCGTTCCTCCGCCGTGCGAGGTGCGACATACTCCTCCGCCGCATCGGACTCCGGCGCGGGCAGAGCACGCCTGTCGGTCTTCCCGTTCACGGTCAGCGGCAGCTCGTCCAGGACGACGAACGCGGACGGCACCATGTACTCGGGCAGCAGGCTGACGGCATGCTCCCGTACGAGCGACACATCCAGCTCACCCGACGACGGTACGAGATACGCGACCAGCCGCTTCACCCCCGGACGATCCTCCCGGGCCAGCACCGCCACACCACCCACACTCCCATGACGCCCCAACACCGCCTCGACCTCACCCAGCTCAATACGGAAACCACGCACCTTCACCTGACCGTCACCCCGGCCCAGGAAGTCCAGCCGCCCATCCGCCCGCCACCGCACCACATCACCCGTCCGGTACAACCGGCCACCCGAACCGAACGGATCCGCCACAAACCGCTCCGCCGTCAACCCCGCACGACCGTCATACCCACGCGCCAGACCACTGCCGCCGAGATACAACTCACCAGGCACCCCCACACCAACCGGGCGCAGCACGCCGTCCAGGACGTATCCGGTCGTGTTGTCCATCACGTGCCCCAACGGCACCGAACCACCCGCCGCATCCTCCGCCGCGATCGGCCCGCTCACCGCGAAGGTCGTCGACTCCGTCGGACCATACCCATTCACCAGCACCGTCCCCGGACACGCGGCCAGCATCCGCTCCGCAGCCACCACCGGCACCGCATCCCCACCCGTCCACACCTCACCCAGACCAGCGAAACACCCGGCATCCTCCTCCACCAGCACCCCGAACAACGCCGCCGTCACCCACAACCCCGACACCCCACACCCCACCGCATCCCGCACCACCGACACACTCAACTCACCCTCAGCCACCACCACCGTCCCACCACTCAACAACGGCACCCACACCTCATACGTCGCCGCATCAAACGAATACGGCGAATGAAACAACACCCGCCCATGCACACCCGACAACCAACGAGAATCAGCAGCAAGAGCCACCACATCCCCATGCGTCACCGCCACACCCTTCGGCACACCCGTCGAACCCGACGTAAACATCACATACGCCAAAGCCCCCACCGGCACCCGCACCGGAAGCAACACCTCACCCGCACCCACCGGCTCCACATCCACCGCCACGGCCGGCACCCCACCGATCCCGTCCACCATCCGGTCGGTCAGCACCAGCACCGCGCCACTCTGCTCGACCACCTGCCGCAGCCGCTCCTCCGGATACCCGGCATGCAACGGAACGTACGCCCCGCCCGCCTTGAGCACCGCCAGCATGGCCACGATGACATCAACGGAGCGCTCCAGCAGCAGCCCTACGCGTGACTCGACGCCCACACCATGCTCCGCGAGCACTTGTGCCAGCCGATCGGTTCGCCTGGCCAACTGCGCGTAGGTCAGCGAGACTTCACCGCACTCCACTGCCACGGCGCCGGGTGAGCCGTCCGCGCGCCGCGCGAAGGCGTCTATGACCGACAGGCCGGCGGGGACGGTCCCACCGCCGTCGCTCCAGCTCCGTACCAGCCGTTCCCGCTCACCGTCCGGCACCAGCGGCAGCGCCCCCACTCGGGTGTCCGGAGCGGCGGTGAGCGCGTGGAGGAGGTGCTCCACCTGCGCTGTCAGCCGCCGCGCCGTGCCGGCGTCGAACCGCGCGGGGTCGTAGCCGAGGTCGAAGCTCAGCCGGTCACCCGCGTAAGCGGTCAGTGCCAAGGGGTAGTTGGTGGTCTCCGTGACCTCGATCTCGCGGAGCGAGAGGCCGAACCGCTCGGCTCCGTCGGTGTCCACCGGGTAGTTCTCGAAGACGAGAAGACTGTCGAAGAGAGCTGTCCCCGGAGGCAGTTCGGTCTCCAGGTCGCTCAGCGCGATCTCCTCGTACCGACGCGCCTCGACCTGTGCGGACTGAAGGCCGCCGAGCCACTCCGCCACCGACAGTCCGGATTCGACCTTCACCCGGACAGGGAGTGTGTTGATGAAGAGACCGAGGATGTCCTCGGCCCCCGGCAGATCCGCCGGACGCCCCGACACCGTCGTACCGAACACCACATCCGACGACCCCGCGTACTGCGACAACACCAACGCCCACGCGCCCTGCACCACCGCGTTGAGGGTCAGGCCGTTCAGCCGGGCAAAGGCCGTGACCTGCGCGGAGAGCTCGTCGGAGACGGCGAGCGAGACCCGTTCCGTGGACTGTCCATGGCTTGCCCGGCCCAGGGGCGTCCGGTCGTACGGGAGCGCCGTCGGCTCGGTGAATCCGGCCAGCCGCTCACGCCAGAAGGACCGGCCGATGCCCTCGTCGCGCGCGGCCAGCCAGGCGAGGTAGTCCCGGAAGGGGCCTCTGTGCGCCCCGGGCGCCGCCCCGCTATCGCCGGCCGTACCGGTGCCGGTACCAGTGCCAGTGCCGGTGCCAGTGCCGGTGCCAGTGCCAGTGAGGGACGCGTATTCGGCGAGCACATCGGAGAGCAGCGCCGCCGTGCTCCAGCCGTCCAGCAGCAGATGGTGGAAGGTCCACACCACTCGGATCCTGTCGGCGGCGAGCCGAATCAGCACCAGTCGCATCAGCGGCGGGGATTCGAGATCGATCCCACGCGCCTTGTCCGCCGCCAACAACTCGGCGAGCGCGACGGCTCGTTCGGGCTCATCCAGCTCCGACCAGTCCAGGCCGCGCACCGGGAGGGTAACCGCTCGATGCACCACCTGCACCGGAGTGCCGATGTCCCGCCAGACCACCGAGGCCCGGAGCGCGTCCGACCGCTCCACCACCCGCTGCCAGGCGCGGGCGAGTGCTTCGGGATCTTGAGCGCCCTGGACCACGAAGGTGAACTGTTCGAGGTACGCGGGTGACTCCGGCTCCGCCAGCGCGTGGAAGACCATGCCCGCCTGGAGTGCCGTGAGGGGATAGATGTCCTCGATCCCACTGCCGTCCCCGTCGCCGCCGCTGTCACGGACCAGCCGGTCCACCTCGCCCTGAGCGAGCGCGGCGAGCGGGAAGTCGGACGGCGTACGCCCGCCGGCGCCCGGCTCCGCGCAGTGCCGCAGGAAGGCTCGCAGTTCGTCGGTCATGTCGGCCGCGAGCCGCTCGATGGTGCTCCGGTGGTAGCGGGAGCGCGCATACGACCAGGTGAGGGAGAGCCGGCCGGCGCGTACCTCTCCGATCACATCCAGCTCGTGCGGACGGGCCTCGGCCGGACCGAACTCGCCGCCGGGGTTGAGCGTCAAGGACCGGTACAGATCGTGCCGGCCGGCCAATCCGTCGAGCTGACCCAGGTAGTTGAAGCTGATCTGTGGCTCGACGCCGGCGAGGCCGTCCGCACCCCGGTCCGTGGCGAGGTGGCGCAGGGCGCCGTGTCCGATTCCCCGGTCGGGAACGGCGCGGAGCTGCTCCTTCACCGACTTGATGTCCGTCGCCCAGTCGTCGGCCAGCGCGAGCGCGACCGGGTGGATGGACGTGAACCAGCCGACCGTACGGGTCAGATCGATATCGTCGAAGAGGTCCTCGCGGCCGTGCCCTTCCAGGTTGACGGCTGTCCGGTCGTGCCCGGTCCAGGTACGCAGGGTGCGGGCGAGCGCCGTCAGCAGCACATCGTTCACCCGCGTCCGGTACACCGGCGGGACCTGGTGCAGCAGTGCCTCCGTCTGCTCGGCGTCGAGCGTCACCGACAGCGTGTCCTGGGCGGCGACGGTGTTGTCCCCGTCGGGGAGGTCGACCGGGATGGCGGAGTGCGCGCCGTCCACCACGGACCGCCAGTAGTCGCGCTGCGGGTCGAAGCCGCCACGCGCGGTGTGTTGCGCCAGACGTTTCGCCCACTGGCGTACGGAGGTGGTCTTGGCCCCGAGGTCGATGGGGCGCCCTTCGCGGGCCTGGGCGTGCGCGGTGGCGAGATCGTCCAGCAGGATGCGCCAGGAGACCCCGTCCATCAGCAGATGGTGCACGGCGATCAGGACACGTGAGGCATGGTGGCCACTGGCCGGGACGCCGACGAGTACGCGGATGAGCGGGCCGCGTTCGAGGTCGAAGCCCGCCTGCGCGCGCCGTGTCAGCTCCCTCCAGACCGCGTCGGCGGCCGTGGCCGGCCCGTCGTCGTCCGGCCCCTGTCCGCTGCCGGTCTGTGCGGCCTCCGGATCGCCGAGGGCCCCGTCAGCGGGCCCGCCCGGCAGCTCATGGAGCGTGAACACGGCGTCCAGATCGAGCTGGGGCTCGATGCGCGCGGTCCAGTGGAGCGAATCGCGGCGGGCGAAGACCGTCCGCAGCGCGTCGTGCTGCTCCAGTACGGCGGCCACCGCGCGCCGCAGCGCGGCCGGGTCGGTACCGGGAGCCGGAGTGAACTCCGTGGCCATGTTGAAGTGTTCCGGCACCACGGGGTGGCCCGCGAAGAACCACTCCCTGATAGGCGTGGGGCCCACTTCACCCGTGACCGTGCCCTGCTCCGCCAGCACGACGGCACCGGAACCGGCACCGGCCGTGGCCGCCACGGCGGCCAGGGCCGCGATCGTCTGCCGGGCGAACACATCGCGCGACGACAGCTCCAGCCCTGCCTGCCTGGCCCGTGAGACCACCTGAATACTCAGGATCGAATCCCCGCCCAGGGCGAAGAAGTTGTCCTCGATCCCGACCCGTTCGAGGCCCAGCACGTCCGCCCAGATGTCACAGAGGGTCCGCTCCGTGTCCGTACGCGGAGGTGTGTATCCGGCGACAGGACCGGCGTCAGGGGCGGGCAGGGCCGTGCGGTCCACCTTCCCGCTCGCGTTCACCGGCAGCACATCCAGCACCACGAACGCCGACGGCACCATATAGGCCGGCAGCTCAGCGGCAGCATGCTCCCGCAACACACCCACCTCAACACCCCTGCCGCCCGTCTCGGACGGCACCACATACGCGACGATCCGCTTCACCCCGGGACGATCCTCACGGACCACCACCGACACCTGCCCCACCCACCCATGCCGGGACAGCACAGCCTCGATCTCACCCAGCTCAATACGCAGACCACGCACCTTCACCTGATCATCACCACGACCCACATACTCCAACTGACCATCCACCCGCCACCGCACCACATCACCCGTCCGGTACAACCGACCACCCGAACCAAACGGATCCGCCACAAACCGCTCCGACGTCAACCCCGAACGCCCCAGATACCCACGCGCCAACCCCGGCCCCGCCACATACAACTCACCCAGCACACCCACCGGAACCGGCCGCAGCCACCTGTCCAGCACCCACACCCGCGCATCGCTCACCGGCACCCCGATCGGCGGACTACCGGCCCCGGCCTCCAGCCGTCCGCTCATGGACGCGGCGATCGTCACCTCCGTAGGGCCGTACGCGTTGATCATCATGCGGCCGTCCGACCACCGCTCGACCAGCTCAGGGCCGCATGCCTCGCCGCCCGTCACCAGCACCCGCAGGTCGGGCAAAGCACCCGCCGGCATACTGCCCAGCACCGTCGGCGGCACCAGCGAATGCGTAATCCCCTCACCCTCGAACACATCCAGCAACTCCTGCCCGGCCAACGGCCGACCCCCCTCAGGAATCACCAACGTCCCGCCACCACCCAGAGCCATCAACAGCTCCATCACCGACGCGTCAAACCCCGCCGACGCCAGCTGAAGCACACGCGAGGACGCGTCGAGCCCGAACCGCTCCACCGAGGCCGCGGCAAAGCCGGCGATACCCCGGTGAGAGACCACCACACCCTTGGGACGCCCCGTCGACCCGGACGTATAAATCACATACGCCGCCGAATCCAACGACACCGGCCCCACAGAATCAGGCACAGAACCAGCCCCGGACTCCGCCGCAGCAGCCAGAACCCCCCACATCTCCTCATCAATCACCAACTCAGCACCACAATCCGCCGTCACAAACTCCATACGCTCCACCGGCCACTCCGGATCCAACGGCACATACACACCCCCCACACGCACCACCGCCAACAACGCCACCAACCACTCCACCGACCTCGGCAAACACACACCCACCCGCGACTCCACACCCACATCCCGCCCCACCAACACACCAGCCAACCGCTCCACCCGCACACCCAACTCCCCATACGACAACGACTCCCCACCACACACCACCGCCACCACACCAGAACCAACAGCACCACCACCAGCGACCCGCGACGCCACCAACCCCGGCAACGTCACCGGCACCACACCCGCACCCACCCCCGACACACCCCAACCACCAGCAACCAACCCCCACTCATCACCCGACAACAACCCCACACCCGACAACGCACCACCCAAACCACCCAAACCACCAACCACCACACCCGCCAACTCAACCCAATGCCGACACAACCGCTCCACCGACACCGCATCAAACAAATCCGTGCTGTACTCCAGCTCACCGGAGAGGCCCCCGTCATGGCCCCAGAACTCGAAGGTGACGTCGAACCGGGCGGACTCTCGCGGCACATACACCCGTTCGGCGGGCATCCCGCCGAACTCGGTCAGCCCGCCGAAGGCGTTCTGGAGGACGACGGCCGCCTGCACCAGCGGGGTCCTGCTGGTGTCGCGCTCGGGGGCCAGCTCGTCCACCAACCGGTCGAAGGGCACGTCCTGGTGGGCGTACGCCTCCAGCGCGGTGTCCCGGACGGAGGCGAGGAGGTCCCTGAACGAGCGCGACTCGTCGATCCGTGTACGCAGGACGAGGGTGTTGACGAAGAACCCGATCAGGTCCTCGGTCTCCTCGCGGTCACGCCCCGAGGTGACCGTGCCGACGGCGATGTCCTGGCGGCCGCTGTACCGCGCCAGCAGCAGCTGCGTCACCGCCGTGAGCACCATGAACAGGCTGGCGCGTTCGCCGCGGCCCAGCGCGGCCAGGCCGTCGGCCAGCTCTTTGGGCACCTCGAAGGTGTGCACCGCGCCGGCCGCGCTCCGTACGGGGGGACGCGGCCGGTCGGTCGGCAGGTCGAGGGCGGGCAGATCCCACAACTTTTTACGCCAGTAGGCGAGTTGACTCTCCACCGAGGCGTCGGCGAGCGCGTCGCGCTGCCAGAGCGCGTAGTCCGCGTACTGCACCGGGAGTTCGGGCAGGCCGGTCAGGGCGGCGGGGGTCGAACCGAGGAGGACGGAGGAGGGCACAGCGGTGGAGACGAGCCGTGCGGCGTAGAGGGCGCCCAGGTCGCGTACGAGCACCCCGACCGACCAGCCGTCCGTGACAATGTGGTGCAGCGTCGCGACCAGAACGTGTTCGGCGGGTGCGAGCCTGATCGCCAGGACGCGCAGCAGTGGGCCGGTGCGCAGGTCGAAGGGGGTGGCCTGCTCGGCCCGTAGTACCGCGTCGAGTTCGGCGACGCGCGCGTTCTCCGCGAGGGCCGAGAGATCGAGAGCGCGTACGGGTACGACGGCGCCGGGATGCACCACCTGGACCGGACGGCCGTCCTCGCTCTCGAAGGTGGTCCGCAGGGTCTCGTGCCGTGCCACCAGGTCCGTGACGGCCTCCCGCAGCGCGGGTTCGTCCAGTTCGCCCGAGAGGCGCAGCGCGGCGGCGGTGTTGTACTCGACGCTTCCGGGGGTGAACTCGTGGAGGAACCAGAGGCGTTGCTGTCCGGGGGCGAGGGGCAGCGGCGCGGCCCGGTCCGCGAGGGGGATCCCGACCGCGACCTGGCCGGCGTCGGCATGCGCCGTGTCCTGCCGCTCGACGAGGCCGGCGAGGCCCGCCACCGTGGGCTGGTCGAAGAGCGTGCGCCAGGGGAGGGTGACGGAGAGGGTGCCCCGTACCCGGGACACGACCTGGAGGGCGAGGATGGAGTCACCGCCGAGGTCGAAGAAGTCATCCTCGGCACCCACCCGTTCGACGCCCAGTACGTCGGCCCAGATGCCGCACAGCGTCCGCTCGGTCGCGGTGCGCGGGGCGACGTACTCCCGCTCGGGTCCGTACGCGCCGTGTGCCCCGTATTCGGGTGCGGGCAGGGCACGGCGGTCCAGCTTTCCGTTGGCGGTCAGCGGGAGCGCGTCGAGGACGACGAAGGCGGCGGGGACCATGTAGTCGGGCAGTTCGGCGGCCACACGCGCCCGTAGGTCTCCCAGGTCCGGTCCCTTTTCCGGCGCCTTCTCCAGTCCATTCTCCGATCCCTTCTCCGGTCCCTTCGCCGCGCCCGGCTCCCCGGACTCGCCGCCCGCGCCCGGCTCGGGCACGAGATAGGCGACGAGTCGTTTGACGCCGGGCAGGTCTTCCCGTGCCACGACGACCGCGGCGCGTACCGCCGGGTGGCGCGCCAGCACCGCCTCGATCTCGCCGGGTTCGATGCGCAGACCGCGTACCTTCACCTGATCGTCGCTGCGCCCGCCGTACTCCAGCGCACCGTCCGGCCGCCAGCGCACCACGTCCCCGGTCCGGTAGAGCCGGCCGCCGGAGGCGAACGGGTCCGCGACGAACCGTCCGGCGCTCAGCCCGGCCCGCCCGTGGTAGCCACGGGCCAGGGGGCCGCCGAGGTACAGCTCGCCCCAGGCACCGACCGGTACCGCCCGCAGTGTGTCGTCCAGTACATGGGCCCGTGTGTTGGCGATGGGCGCGCCGATCGGGTACGGGCCGGGTGCGTCGGCGGACAGCGGGGCGCTGAGGGTGGCGCATACGGTGGCCTCGGTCGGGCCGTACGCGTTGATCACCCGGCGGCCGCCGGCCGACCAGCGGGCGACGACATCCTCCGGACAGGTCTCGCCGCCGATCACCACGGTGCGCAGGTCCGGCAGTTCGGCCTCGGGTACGGTGCCGAGGACGACCGGCGGGACCATGAGATGCGTGACGCGGCGTGCGGAGAGCAGTCGTAGCAGTTCCTCCCCCATGGGCTGTCCCGGCGACAGCACGAGGGTGGCTCCCGCGGCGAGGGTCATCATGATGTCGGCCATGGAGACGTCGAAGCTCGGCGAGACATACTGGAGCACCCGGCTGTCCGCGCGGAGCCCGAGCGCCTCGGCATGAGCGACGGCGAGCCCGAGCAGGCCCCCGTGCGGCACCACAACGCCTTTGGGCCGTCCGGTCGAACCGGAGGTGTAGATCATGTACGCGGAGGTGTCCGCCCCGATGGCGGATGCGGGCGCCGTCGCGGGGCGGTGGGCCGGCTCGGCGTCGAGACGGTCCAGTTCCAGGACGGGGGGTGTCGCGGCACCGGCCCGGAGCGCGAGCGTGCCGGGCCGGGCGATCAGCACCTGTGGGGCGCTGTCCGCGAGCATGTAGTCGATTCGGTCGGCCGGGTAGCCGGGGTCGATCGGCACATACGTACCGCCCGCCTTCAGCACGGCGAGCAGCGCCACGACCAGCTCGGCCGACCGGTCAAGACAGACCCCGACGCGAGCTTCGCCGACAACACCGCGTGCACGCAGCTGCTGGGCCAGCCACGCAGCCCGCTTGTTCAATTGACGATATGTCAGGCTGCCAGTTTCCCCAGTCCCGTCGTCCTCAACCGCCACGGCGTCGGGGGTTTCCATGGCCCACCGCTCCACCGTCCCGAGCACGGTGGTGCCGAGCAGGTCCTGCCGTACGGTGTCGTTCCAGCTCTCCGGTACGGGGCGCCCCTCCGCCACGGATACGGACTTCCAGTTCGGCGAGGACGCCGTGTTCATGAATCCCCCTCCAGTTCCCGCTTGTTGCTCAGTTCTCTTGCTGTTCCTGCGGTTCCTGCTGTACCTGCTGTTCTTGCGGCTCGGTGCTTTCGTGCTGCTCGTACAGCTCCTGCCGTATCGAGTCTTCGAGTTCCTGGAGGATGCGCTCCTCCACCGCGACCGCGAGACCGGTCACCGTCGGGGAGTCGTAGAAAGCGCGGACGGAGAACCCCACCCCGAACGCCGTTCTGATCCGGGAGTTGATCTGCAGGATCTGAATCGAATTGCCGCCGAGATCGAAGAAGTCGTCCTCGACGCCGACGCGCTCCACGCCCAGCACCTCCTGCCAGATACCGGCGAGGACTTCCTCTCCCGGCGTGCGCGGTGCGGTGTACGCGGTGCCGGCCTGCGCGGCGGGGTCCGGTGCGGGCAGAGCCTTCCGGTCGACCTTGCCGTTGGCGTTCAGCGGCAGGCTCGCCAGCTCCATGAACACCGACGGCACCATGTAGCCGGGCAGCAGTCCCTTGAGATGGGCGCGCAGCTCGCCGGGGGCGAAGGTGTGCCCGTCCCGTACGACCGCGTAGCCGACCAGCCGCGGCGCGCCCCCGTCGTCCTGCCGCGCCGCGACCACCGCGCGGGCCACGGACGGGTGCTGCCGCAGCGCCGACTCGATCTCACCCGGCTCGATACGGAAACCGCGGATCTTCATCTGCTCGTCGGCGCGGCCGGCGAACTCGATCTCGCCGTCCGGCAGATAGCGGGCGCGGTCGCCGGTCCGGTACAGCCGTTCGGCGGGATCCGTGCCGAACGGATCGGCGACGAACCGCTGCGCGGTCAGATCCGGCCGGTTCAGATACCCCCGGGCGACGCTGGGGCCGCCCAGATAGAGATCTCCGGTCACACCGACCGGGACGGGCCGCAGCGCGCTGTCGAGGAGATACATCAGGATGCCCGGGTTCGGCCTGCCGATCGGCACACCCGCGGTGTCGGGCAGCGCTCCTCGTACCGCCGGATAGAGCGACGATTCGACCGTGGCCTCGGTCACGCCGTAGGTGTTGAGCACGGTGGTGCCCTCCGCGGCCTCGTCCAGGAGCCGTCGGCAGTCGTCGGTACGCCAGAGATCCGCGCCGGCCGCCAGTACCCGCAGCGGGGGGAGGCCCTCGCCGTGGCGCGCCGCCTCGTCGGCGAGCGCGGTGGCCAGCGCCGGCACGGTGTCGAGGTGGGTGACGCGGGCGATCCGCATGAGTGTGAGCAGCCGCGCGGGGTCGGCGATGGCCTCCGGTGGTGCGATGACCAGGGCGCCGCCGTGGCAGAGGGCGTGCACCAGGTCGGAGACGAACACGTCGAAGGACATGCTGGCCACGTTGAGCTGCCGTACGGGCCCGTCGGCCTTGCTCTCCCCGCCGCCGGTGAACCCGTACGCCGCGTTCCAGGACGCCGCGCCATGGCTGATGCTGCGGTGCTCGACCATCACACCCTTGGGCCGTCCGGTGGACCCGGAGGTGTAGATGACATAGGCGAGATCACGCGGGGTGACCCCGGTCTCCGGCGCCTGGTCCGGCAGCCCGGCGATCAGGTCCCATCGCTCGTCCAGCGCCAGCAGCGGCACCGGGCCGGCCGCGAGTCCCCCGGCGAGTGACCGCTGCGTGATCACCAGCCTGGCCGCGCTGTCGGTGAGGACGTACGTCAGACGCTCGGCGGGGTGGGCGGGGTCGAGCGGAACGTACGCGCCGCCCGCCTTGAGCACCCCCAGCAGGGCCACCACGATGTCCGGGCCGCGTTCCAGGCAGATGGCGGTGACGGTCTCCGGTCCTACGCCCCGGGTGACCAGGTACTGGGCGAGCCGGTTGGCACGCGAGTCGAGTTCGGCGTACGTCAGCGCGGACGTTCCGAACACCACCGCTTCCGCGTCGGGCGTTCTGCGCGCCTGCGCGGCGATGAGTTCATGCAGACAGCTGGAGTGTTCGTAGGGGATCCGGCGACCGCTCCAGCCACCACCCGTACCCTCGCCGACTCGCCCGCCGCTTCCCTCGCCGTCTCCCGCGCCCGCGCGGTGACCCGCGCCGTCGCCGCCGCCACGCAGCAGCCGGTCGCGTCCACTCTCCGAGAGCAGGGGCAGTTCGGCGGGCGGCCGGTGCGTGCCGCCCGGCATGCCGCGCAGCAGCACGGCCAGATGCTCGGCCATGTGCACGATGCGGTCGTGGTCGAACAGCGCGGGGTCGTACGCGAGCACCAGCGCCAGCTTGTCCGCGTCCGCGTACGCGGTCAGATCCAGCGGGTAGCCGGCGGTGTCGACCGTGTGCACATCGGTGACCCGCAGCCCGTGCGCGGCCGCGGCCTCCTCGTTGCCGGGATAGTTCTCGAAGACGACGATGCTCTCGAAGAGTTCGGTACCGCGCGGCAGTTCGGCGCAGTCGCGGACCTCCCGCAGCGCGAGATGCTCATGGCTTCTCGCCTCGGCCTGCTCGGTCTGGAGCCGGCCGAGCCAGTCGAGAAGGCTCTCGGTCTCCGGTACCCGGGTCCGTACGGGCAGTGTGTTGAGGAAGTTGCCGACGGTGGACTCCATGCCCGGGAGGTCTGCGGGGCGCCCGGAGACAGTGGCACCGAAACATACGTCGGCCTCGCCCGAGTAGCGGGACAGCAGCAGCGCCCAGGCGCCCTGCACCACCGAGTTGAGGGTGAGCCGGTGCCGCCCGGCCATCGCCGTCAGCGCGCCGGCGTCCTCGGCGGACAGCTCGATCCGTACCCGCTCGGCGGCGTGGGGCCGGTGGCCGGGGGTGCGACGGCGGTCGACGGGCAGGGGGGGCGGCGAGCCGAAGCCCGCCAGTGCCCCGCGCCAGTACTCCCGCGCCGCCGCCGTGTCCTGTCTGCCCAGCCACTCCACGTAATCCCGGAACGGTGGCCGGGCGGCCAGGGGCGCGGCACCGCCCGTTCCCGTACCGAGCGCACGGTACTGGGCGAAGACGTCCTCGAAGATCTGTGTGGTGCTCCAGCCGTCGAGCACCACGTGGTGGAAGGTCCACACGACACGGACGGCGTCCTCCCGCACGCGGATCAGGACGAGCCGCATCAGCGGGGCGACGGTCAGGTCGATGCCCGCCGCATGCTCCTCGTCCATCAACTCGCGCAGCCGCGAGGCCAGTTCGTCGTCGTCGGGATCGGCTCCGGCATCGCCCTCAGGGGCAGTCCAGTCCAGTTGGCGGACCGCCACGGTCGCGTGCCGCAGGACCACTTGGAGGGGCTCGGGCACACCGTCCCACACCAGCCGCGTACGGAGCGCGGGTGTCGCGTCCACGAGCCGCTGCCAGGCGGTGGCGAGCAGCCCGGGATCACCGGCGCCTTCGAGCAGGAACGACACCTGGTCGAGATAGACACCCGGCTCGGTGAGGGAGTGCAGCAGCATGCCGCTCTGCATGGGGGTGAGCGGATAGATGTCCTCCACCGCCGAGTCCCGCACCGCGGGGCCGACCCCCACCAGCGCGTCCACGGTGGCCTGGTCGAGCCGGGCGAGCGGGAAGTCCGAGGGGGTACGGCCACCCGCGTCCGGCCGCGCGCAGTGCTGGACGAAACCCCTGATCTCCGAGGCGAAGTCCCGGGCCAGCCGCTCGATGGTCGCGGGGTGGTGCAGCTCGGTCGAGTACGTCCAGGTGAAGGTCAGCCGGCCCGCGGTGACCACACCGATCACATCGATCAGATGCGCGCGTTCCTCGGCAGGGTGGTGGTCCTGCCCGACGGCGGGCAGGGGCGCGCCCAACGGCCCGGTGGGGTCGGGTGATCCGTCAAATCTGCCGTGGTAGTTGAAGCTGACGCGCGGCTCGGCGGCGTCGGCGAGCGCACGCCCCGGGGATCCGTCGGCGGAGAGATGGCGCAGCGCGCCGTACCCGATACCCCGGTCGGGCACCGCCCTCAACTGCTCCTTCACGGACATGAGCGCCGATGCCCGGTCGCCGCCGTCGGGAAGCGCGAGGGCGACGGGATGGATCGAGGTGAACCAGCCGACCGTCCGTGTCAGATCGAGGTCGCCGAACAGCTCTTCCCGGCCGTGTCCTTCGACGGCGACGGCGGTACGCTCCCGACCGGTCCAGGTCCGCAGCGTACGGGCGAGCGCGGCAAGCAGCACATCATCGGTGCGCGTCCGGTACACGTCGGGCACGCGGTGCAGCAGGGCCGCGGTCTCCTCCGCGTCCAGGGTGACGTCGACGGTGGCCTGCGCGGCCATCGTGTTGCCGCCGCCCGGGAGGTCGACCGGCAGCTCCGTGGCCTCCGCGTCCATGACCGAACGCCAGTAGCCGGCCTGGTCGTCGAAGCCGCCCGCGGCGACATGCGCGGCCAGCCGCCGCGCCCACTGCTGTACGGACGCGCTCTTCTCCCCGAGGCGGACGGGCCGGCCGGCCGCGGCTTGCGCGTACGCCGTGGTCAGGTCCTCCAGCAGGAGGCGCCACGACACACCGTCGACGAGCAGGTGGTGCGCGGCGATGAACAGCCTGGCGGGACACTCCGGCCCCAAGTCCCCGACAAGCACACGGAACAGGGGGCCTCGGGACAGATCCATCCCGGACTGTGTGGCGAGTACATGCCCCTGCCATACGTCCTCGGCGTCGGCGGCGCCGGTGAGGTCATGGACGGCGAACACCGCGTCGACGTCCAGGGCAGGAGCGATGTGCCCCGCCCAGTCACTCGTCCGCGCGGTGCGTTCCGCGGCGGTGCAGGGGGTGAAGGTCGACCGCAGAGCGTCGTGCTGCGCCAGCAGCGCGGCGACCGCAGAACGCAGATGAGCGGGATCGGTGCCGAGGGCCAGCTCGAAGCCCATCGACATGGCGAAGTGGTGTGGCGCGGCGGGGTGGTGGGCGAAGAACCACTCCCGGATGGGCGTCGGCTCCACGGGCCCGCTCACCGCGCCCTGCGGCGCGAGCGCCGCGCTACGTGGGGCGGCTGGCGCCGCAGACGCCGCGAGGTCCGCGATGTTCTGCCGAAGGAACACATCCCGTGAGGTCAGATCAAGCCCGGCGCGACGGGCCCGGGAGACCACTTGGAGGCTGGAGATGGAGTCCCCGCCGAGAGAGAAGAAGTTGTCGTGGACGCCGATCCGCTCGGCGCCGAGGACATCGGCCCAGACCTCGCACAGCACCCGCTCCGCCTCCGTGCGGGGGGCGACGTACTCCCCTTCCATGGAAAGGTCGGGGGCCGGAAGCGCCCGCTGATCGACCTTTCCGTTCACCGTCAGCGGCAGCGCGTCCAGGACGACGAAAGCCGCCGGCACCATGTACTCGGGCAACAGCGCCGCGGCATGCTCCCGTACGCCGGTGACGTCCAGCTCACCCGACGACGGCACAACGTACGCGACCAGGCGCTTCGCCCCCGGACGGTCCTCCCGGACAATCACCGACACCCGCCCCACCGACGCGTGACGCGACAGTACGGACTCGATCTCACCCAGCTCGATACGGAAACCCCGCACCTTCACCTGGCCATCGCCCCGGCCGAGGAAGTCCAGCCGGCCATCCGGCCGCCACCGCACCACATCACCCGTCCGGTACAACCGCCCACCCGAACCGAACGGATCCGCCACAAACCGCTCAGCCGTCAACCCCGCACGACCGTCATACCCACGCGCCAGACCACTGCCGCCGAGATACAACTCCCCCGGCACACCGACAGCGACCGGCCGCAACCCGTCGTCCAGGACATACGCGGAGGTGTTGTCCATCGGACCCCCGAGGGGCACCGCCGAGGCCGAGACATCCTCGGCCTCCACCGGCCCGCACACCGCGAAGGCCGTCGACTCCGTCGGACCGTACACATGCACCAACTCGGTGTCCGGACACGCCTCCAGCACCCGGCCCATCGCGACACCCGACGCCGCCTCACCACCCGTCCACACCTCACCCAGACCCGCAAAGCACCCGGGATCCTCCTCAGCCAGCACATCGAACAACGCCTTCGTCAAAAACAAACCCGACACCCCACGCGCCACCGCACCCCGCACCACCGACACACTCAACTCAGCCTCCGCCACCACCACCGTCCCACCGTTCAACAACGGCACCCACACCTCATACGTCGCCGCATCAAACGAATGCGCCGAATGGAACAGGACCCTGCCATGCGCACCCGACAACCAACGGGAATCCGCAGCCAGAGCCACAATGTCCCCATGCGTCACCGCGACACCCTTCGGCACACCCGTAGACCCCGACGTAAACATCACATACGCCAGCGCACCCGCAGGAACCACCGACGCAAGCCCCACATCCACGACCGGCTCCGCATCCACGCGTACGACCGGCAACCCACCAACCTCACCCACCAACCGATCCGTCACCACCACCACCGCACCACTCCGCCCCAGCACATCCCGCACCCGCTCCTCCGGATACGACCCATGCAACGGCACATACGCACCCCCCGCCCTCACCACAGCCAGCATCGCCACCACCACATCCACCGACCGCTCAAGCAGCAACCCCACCCGCGACTCCACACCCACACCACACCCCACCAACACCCTCGCCAGCCGCCCCGCCCGAGCATCCAACTCCCCATACGTCAACGACACATCACCACACACCACAGCCACCGACCCCGGCGATTCACCCACCCGAACCGCAAACCCATCCACCACCGACCCACCCGACACCACACCCACCACACCACGCCCCGCACCCACCAGCCACTCCCGCTCAACCACCCCCACCATCGACACCTCACCCAACACCCCACCCGACCCAGCAACCACCAACCCACCCGCCAAACCCAACCAATGCCCCACCATCCGCCCAACCGTCCCCGCATCGAACACATCCGTGCTGTACGAGACAACGCCGAACAGACCGTTTCCCGGGACCGGTTCGAACTCGATGTTGAGGTCGAACTGCGCCGTCTCCACGGGCGGAAGCGTCTCCTCGACCCGCAGTCCGGGCAGCGCGAAGGTCTCCCTGGGCGCGTTCTGGAGCGTGACCGCCGCCTGGACGAGTGGGGTGCGGCTGGGATCGCGCTCGGGGTCGAGTTCCTCGACCAGCCGGCTGAAGGGCACGTCCTGGTGGGCGAACGCGGCGAGCGTCGTCTCCCGTACCTGCGTGAGCAGAGCGTCGAAGTCGGCGGAGGGGTCGATCCGTGACCGCAGAACCAGCGTGTTGACGAAGAACCCGACGAGTCCTTCGAGTTCGGTTCGTTCCCGGCCCGAGACGGCCGTGGCCACGGCGAGGTCGTTCTGTCCGCTGTAGCGTGCGAGCAGCAGCTGAGTGACCGCCGTCAGCGCCATCGACAGGGTGGCGCCCCGCCTCGCCGCCGCCTCCGTGAGCGCGGCCGTCAGCTCCTCCGGAACACGGAAGGTGTGCAGCGCTCCGCGCCCGGTCCGTACGGCGGGGCGAGGCCGGTCGGTGGGCAGTTCGAGTACGGGGAGCCCCCTGAGGTGTTCGCGCCAGTACTCCAGATGCGTGTCGAGGGCGGCGCCCGTGAGCCGCTCGCGCTGCCAGACCGCGTAGTCGGGGTACTGCACCGGCAGCGCCGGCAAGTCCGCGTCCCCACCTCGCAGTGCCGCCGCGTACAGCTCGCTCAGCTCCCGCGTGATCACACCCATCGACCAACCGTCGGTGATGATGTGATGCATCGTCAGCATCAACAGGAAGGCCGGGCTGTCCGGGGTCTCCTCCGGCACCAGGAGCACCCTGAGCAGCGGACCGGTGCGCAGGTCGAACGGGGCCGCCGCCTCGGCGCGGAGCAGGGCGTCGCGCTCTGCCGTCCCGTGCGCATGGGCGACGCGTACGGTGACGTCGAGCTCCGCGTGAACCCGCTGTACGCCCCGCCCGTCGGCGGAGTCGAAGGTGGTGCGCAGCGCCTCGTGCCTGGCCACCAGGCCCGAGACGGCTGCCCGCAGCGCGGCAGGATCGAGTGTGCCGGTCAGCCGGAGCGTGGTGACGACGTTGTACTCGGCGCCTCCGGGGGTGAACTCGTCCAGGAACCACAGCCGTTCCTGTGCGTACGACAGAGGGAGGGGCCGGCCGTCCCGAGGGGCCGGGGTGATGCCGCTGCCCTGCGGGGCGGAGACGGCGGCGGACGCCTGTCCCCCGGAAGTGACCGCGGCAGCCAGGCGCGCCACGGTCGGATGGTCGAACAGCGCCCTCGGCGAGAGCCCCGCCCCCAGGGCGGCGCGGAGACGGGAGACGACCTTGAGGGCGGTGATGGAGTCGCCGCCGAGTGCGAAGAAGTCGTCGTGCGCGCCCACCTGTTCGGTGCCGAGCACCGCGCGCCAGATCCCGGCGAGCAGTTCCTCCGCGCCGGGACGCGGAGCCACGTACGGTTCCTCGTTGCCGCTCTCGCTCCCGCCTCCGCTTCCGCTCCCGTGCCCGTATCCGGTAGCGGGAGCGGGCAGGGCGCGCCGGTCGACCTTGCCGTTCACGGTGAGCGGGAGCGCCTCCAGCTCGACGAACGCCGACGGCACCATGTACGCGGGGAGCGCCGCCGCCAGCTGCTCGCGTACGGACGTCATGTCCAGCACCGTGCCGCCCGCGGGGACCAGGTAGGCCACGAGCCGCTTCGTGCCAGGACGGTCCTCGCGGGCCACCACCGCCACCGCACCGACGTCCTGGCGTCGCGTCAGGAGTGCTTCGATCTCGCCGAGTTCGATGCGGAAGCCTCGTATCTTCACCTGTCCGTCGTTGCGGCCGAGGAACTCCACCCGGCCGTCGGCCCGGCGGCGTACGACATCGCCGGTCCGGTACAGGCGTCCGCCCGCCGCGAACGGGCTGGCCACGAATCGCTCCGCCGTCAGCCCGGCCCGTCCGTCGTATCCGCGTGCCAGCCCCGAACCGCCCAGATACAGTTCGCCCGGCACACCGACGCCGACCGGGCGCAGGGCTCCGTCCAGTACGTAGGCCAGGGTGTCGTCCATCGGGCCGCCCAACGGAACCGGCCCGCCCGAGGCGTCCCCGGCCGCGACCGGGCCGCACAGCGCGAAGGTCGTGGTCTCCGTAGGCCCGTATACATGAACCAGCTCGGTGTCCGGGCAGTGTGCGCGCATCCGCGTCATCGCGGGCGCCGACGCCGCTTCTCCACCGGTCCACACTTCGCGCAGTCCCGCAAAACACCCGGGGTCCTCGTCCGCGAGCGCCCCGAAGAGGGCGGTCGTGACGAACACCGCCGTGACGCCACGCTCGGCGGCGCGCCGTACGGCGGGGGCGGTCAGCTCTTCGTCGGCGACGACGACACAGCCGCCGGTCAGCAGGGGTCCCCACACCTCGTACGTCGCCGCGTCGAAGGAGTGCGGGGAGTGGAAGAGCACCTGCCGGTGTGCTGCCGAGCCGAAGCGCCGGTCGGCCGCGAGGGCGACCACGCCGCCGTGGGTGACGACCACGCCCTTCGGTGTCCCGGTCGACCCGGACGTGAACATCACATACGCCGGCGCCTCGGGCGAGACGTCGACAGAGACCGGCTCGGGCACGAGGGGAAGAGCTTCGGCATCGTTCATATCGAGCACGGCCACGCCCTCGGGCGCCCGCGCCGACCCATCGGTCAGCAGCAGTTCCGCGCCGCTGCGCTCCAGCACGTCCCGCATCCGCCGGGCCGGGTGCGCCGCGTGCAGCGGTACGTACGCGGCGCCGGCCTTCAGCACCGCGAGCATGGCCACCACGACCTCGGGCGACCGTGCCAGCAGCAGCCCGACCCGCGAGCCCGCGCCCACGCCGCGCTCCAGCAGGGCTTGGGCGAGCCGGTCAGCCCGTTGGTCCAGCTGACCGTAACTCAAGCTCGTATCACGGAACTTCACGGCCGTGTCGTGCGGCGACGCGGCCACCCGCTCGCGGAACACATCCGTCACTGAGGCGGAACGCCCGGTCGGGCCCGCCGGCGCGGCATCCGCGTCAGCGGCGGGAGCGCCGCTCCACTCGCCGAGCACCCGCGCACGCTCGTCCCCGCCGAGCAGTGTCAGCGTGCCGACGGTACGTTCCCCGTCCTCGGCGAGTTCATCGAGCGCCCGCGCACAGCCCGCCGCCAGTCGCCGCACCGTGTCGGCGTCGAACAGCTCCGGGTCGTACCCGAAGGTGAGGACGAACCCCTCGCCCGTACCGTCCCCCGTCTCATCTCCCGTCTCATCTCCCGTTCCATCGCCGACGCGAGCGGTGAGGGTCAGCGGATAGTTCGTCGACTCGACCGCGTCGAGCCCGGACAGGACGATGCCGTGGCGTGCGGCGGCTCCCGCGTCCACGGGGTAGTTCTCGACGACGACCAGGCTGTCGAAGAGCGCGGCGCCGGACGGCACGTCGGTGGTGATCTCGTGGAGCGCGACATACTCGTACTGCCGCGCCTCCGCCTGCTCGTCACCGATCCGCCGCAGCCAGCGCGTCACCGGCTCGGCGGGCGTGGTGGCGATCCGTACGGGCAGGGTGTTGATGAACAGTCCCACCGTGCTCTCGGCGCCCGGCTGGTCGGCCGGACGTCCCGACACCGTCGTACCGAACACGACATCGAACGATCCGGCGTACTGCGAGAGCGTGAGCGCCCAGGCGCCGTGCACCATCGTGCCGACGGTCACCCTGCTGCGGCGCGCGAAGTCCACCACGGTACGAGCGGTCGCCGCGGGCAGGCGCAGGGTCACCCGGTCCGTCGAGCGGGCGCGGTGCGCGCTGTCCGGCGCACGGTCGAAGGGCAGCGCGGACGGCTCCTCGAAGCCTGCGAGCCGGCTCCGCCAGAACGCGCGCCCCGCCTCGTGGTCCCGTCCGGCCAGCCATCTGAGGTGTTCCCGGAACGCCCCGCGCACGGGCCGATCCACCACCCGACCGACCGCCCGATCCACCGGGCCGTCCGCAGGGCCGTCCGCCGGGCCGTCCGCAGGGCCGTCCACCGAGCCGTCCGCGGATCCTCGTCCTCGCTCCGACACGAGGGCCGCGTACTCCACCGCGACGTCCGACAGCACCGCGGCGCTGCTCCATCCATCCAGCAGGATGTGGTGGAACGACCAGAGCACCTGTACCCGCTCTCCCGGCAGCCGGGCCAGGGTGACACGGGTGAGCGGGGCACTGCCCGGGTCCAGTCCGGCGGCGGCGCGGTCCTCGGCGACGAGCGTGGCCAACAGTGCGGGGCGCTCGGTCTCGGAGTGGCCGGTCCAGTCGACACGGGCGACGGGGATCTCGGCGCGTCGGTGCACGATCTGGACCGGCTCGGACAGGCCCTCCCAGGCGATCGACACCCGCAGCGCGTCCGAGGCGTCGACCACGCGCTGCCAGGCGCGCGCCAGGGCGTCCAGGTCGGCGACTCCGTCCATGACGAACGTGAACTGTTCGAGATACGCGGCCGAACCGGGCGAGTTCAGCGAATGGAACAGCATCCCCGCCTGAAGGGGCGTCAGCGGGTAGACGTCCTCGATGTCACGGCCGTCGCCGGCGATCAGATCGATCTCGGCCTGGGTGAGCCGTACGAGCGGGAAGTCCGACGGGGAGCAGCCCCCCGAATCGGGCTCCGCGCAGTGCTCGATGAGCGACCGCAGCTCGGCGGCAAATCGCTCGGCGAGGCTCCGCACCGTCTCGCGGTCGTGCAGATTCGCCGAGTACGACCAGGTGAAGGCCAGCACGCCGTCCTGGACCGCGCCCACCACCTCCAGCACATGGCTCCGCTGCTCGGCGGGGTGGTGCTCGCCGCCCGGGTTCAGGACGAGCGAGCGGTACCAGCCGCCGCCGGTGTCGTCGGCTCCGCCGAAGTGCCCGAGGTAGTTGAAGGCCAGCTCGGGAACGGGGGCGGTGCTGAGACCGGCTCCCCGGCCCGCGCTCGCGTCGCTTTCCTGCCGCCGGAGATAGCGCAGCGCGCCGTAGCCGACGCCCTGGACCGGGACCGCCCTGAGCCGCTCCTTGACCGACCGGATCGTCCCGCGCCAGTCCGCACCCTCGTCCCCCGGAACGTCCAGGACGACCGGGTGGATGGAGGTGAACCAGCCGACGGTGCGGGTCAGATCGGTGTCCTCGAAGATCTCCTCGCGGCCGTGTGCCTCGATGTCGACGGCCCATCGCGCGCCACCGGCCCACGGTCCCGCCGCGCGCACCAGCGCCGAGAGCAGCACATCGTTCGGCCGCGTCCGGTACACCGCCGGGACGCGCTGCAACAACTCCCGGGTCTCCTCGGCGGACAGTCGCACGGACACCGAACGCTCGGACTCCACCGTGTTGTCGCCACCGGGCCGGTCCACGGGCAGTCGGGTGGTGGCGCCGCCTGTCGTCTCCAGCCAGTACGGCAGTTGGCTGTCGAAGCCACCTGCGGCGGTGTGTTCGGCGAGCCGCGCCGCCCACTGCCGTACGGACGTGCCCTTGGGCCCCAGGTCGGGCTGCCGGCCGGTCACGATCCGCTCGTAGGCGGACTCCAGGTCCTCCAGCAGGATGCGCCAGGACACGCCGTCGACCACCAGATGGTGCGCGGCGAGTACGACCCGGACCGGCGCCTCCGGGCCCGTCACTCCGACGAGGACACGGACCAACGGCCCGCGTTCCAGGTCGAGTCCGGCATGGGCGGCCGCGATGAGCGCGGGCCATTCCTCTGGCCCGCACGCGTGGACGGTGAAGACCGCGTCGAGGTCGACGGCGGGCATGATGTGCCCGGTCCAGGCCCCTTCGGGGTTACGGGTGAACGTGCTCCGCAACGCGTCGTGCTGGGCGAGCAGCGCGGCGACGGCCGCCCGCAGAGCTTCGAGGTCTGTGATGGGAGACAGGGTGAAGCCTGCCCCCATGTTGAAGTGCTCGGGAGCCACCGGATGGGTGTCGAAGAACCACTCCCGTACGGGAGTTGTGCCTACGGCGCCGGTGACGTTCCCGCTCTCCGTGAGCAGGGCGGGGCCGGTGTCGACCTGGCCGGCCTTGGTGGCGAGGGTGGAGATGGTGGGGTGGAGGAAGACGTCGCGGGAGGAGAGGGCGAGGCCGGCACGGCGGGCGCGGGAGACGACCTGGAGGCTGATGATCGAGTCGCCGCCGAGGTCGAAGAAGTTGTCCTCGATCCCGACCCGCTCCAGCCCCAGCACCTCCGCCCACACCCC
>NZ_JBVKAK010000031.1:0-26498 GCF_055639435.1 Streptomyces sp. NPDC039430
CAGCTCCCACAGCCCGTCCGGAAGGATCCATCCCCACTGTCCACTCCCCATGCCCAACGCAACTGCCAACTGACCATGTAGGACACGGTCTAAGCGCCGTGGCGCTCCCTCCGTCTGAAGTCGAGGAGAGACAAGGGCCGCCGCCGATCCCGTTCTGATAGGCCCAGTGTGTCGCCGCGGACGCGGGGGACAGGGCACCCGAGACGGCGAGCATGAGGGCGCTGAGCCCCATGGGCACGGCAAATCTGAGCTTCTTACCTCTCAAAGATGTCATGAGCGAAACAATCGCATACCCGCGCGGTGATGCCTTTGATGATGCGTCGACACTCCTTGACGATGCGTCTACACCTCCGTCCGGGGCCGAACCCCTGGCTCCCGCACCGACACCGACTTCTCAGAAACCCCTACGCCCCCTACGACCCCCAGAGCACCGGGCGACGAGCGTGTGCGGGCGGGCCACCGGGTACGGCTGGAGGCATGATCGTGCATCTGCTTCCGCTGGACGACTGGCGACGCGAGCCGGACCAGCCGTACACGCCCGCGTCGCTCGCCACCGACGGCTTCATCCACTGCTCCCCCGACGAACCGGTCACCCTGGCCATCGCCAACGCCTTCTACCGCGACACGCCCCGCCCCCTGCTCGCGCTGCTCATCGACGAGGAGTCGCTGACGCCACGGTTGGTCTGGCAGCAGGCCGAGAAGGCACCGCCCGGGGTCGCGGACGACACCCGGTTCCCGCATGTGTACGGCCCGCTCAACCGCTCGGCGGTGACGGGGATACAACAGGTCAAGTGGGACGCGACGGGTCGGGCGGTGGGGCTCACGGACATGGACGTGGAGGTCTGACGGCGGAGATCAGGGCCCGGTCACCGGTGCACCACCGGGTCATCACCGGGCCATCAGAAGACCGAGCCAGCCCTCGGCGTGGTGGGTGACCGCCGGGGGCGTCGCCTCGTCGGCCTCCTCCCGCCGCACCTCGAACTCGCACCACACCACCTTGCCGGGGCTCCGCTCCCCCACGCCCCACCTGTCGGTGAAGGCCGCGACGAGCAGCAGCCCACGCCCGCCCTCGCCGTCCGCCGAATCAACGATCCGGGGGACGCCGGGGCCGCTGTCGTGCACCTCGATACGGAGCACGTCACCGGTGTACTGGAGGTACAGCCGGAACCCACGGCCGGGCGGCACGCCGTGCAGAAGCGCGTTGGTGGCCAGCTCACTCACGCACAGCAACACGTCGTCGGCGGAGAAACCTTCGGTCAAGTCCCAGTCGACCAGGGCTTGGTGGGTGAACTTCCTGGCGGCGGGGACGGACCGCCGGTCACGGCGGAAGAACCTCTCCCTGAGCACAAAGTGGCGAGTTGTCGCATCCATGGAGCGATAGTCGCGGAGAGTAACTAAACTCGTGCACCAGGTGACCCCGTACAGATCTTCTGTACGGGCTGTCCCAGGATCAAGTACGTGCGCATGTGGGGAGTTGGGCCGGCATGAATCCCAGGAAACATCCGAGGAAGAAGAACGCCTCGGCGATGAAGATGCTGGGCGCCCAAGTGGCGACCTTCCGCCGGGCGGCGGGCTATACGCAGCGTTCCCTCGGTGAACGGGTCGTCGCCGACGAGGAGACGATCGCGTCGATCGAGCAGGGCCGACGGCCGCTGAAGGCGGACCTGGCGGAGACGCTGGACGAACTCCTCGACACTAAAGGGGCGTTGTCGGTCGGGGTGGCCAACATGCCTGAGATTGACCAGTTCCCGCTGTGGGCGGAGCAATTCGTGGACCACGAGCGCGAGGCGATCTCACTGTCCGCATACCAGAACCAGGTACTGCCTGGCCTGCTCCAGACCGAGTCATACGCACGGGAGGTCTTCCGCAGCCGCGTCCCGGCGTTTGACGAGGACGAGGTAGAGACCAAGACTGCGGCCCGCATCGAGCGTCAGGCAATACTGCACCGCAAAGTCCCACCGACAGTCAGCTACGTCGTCTGGGAGCCGGTCCTCCGTCTCCCCATTGGGGGCCAACACGCCTTCGCCGAGCAACTGACCCACCTACGCACATGCGCTGAAATGCCGGGCCTCACGATTCAGTTCCTGCCGCTGGATCGCACCATCCATGCCGGGCTCGATGGCCCCTTCATCCTGCTGGAAACGCCCGATCACCAGCACCTCGCCTACAACGAGACCCAGCGCGGCAGCCAGTGGGTCTCCGACCCCGACGAGGTGTCCATCCTGGCGCGCAAGTATGCGATGCTGCGATCGCAGGCCCTCACTCCCGAGGACTCCATGGGCCTGTTGGACCGTCTCCTAGGAGCGCAATGAACACCGCACTCAAATGGTTCAAGTCGAGCTACAGCGGCAGCGAGGGCGGCGACTGCCTCGAAGTCGCCTACGACTGGCGCAAGTCCAGCTACAGCACCGAACAGGGCGGCAACTGCGTCGAGGTCGCCTCACACCCCCGCGCCGTCCACATCCGCGACTCCAAGAACCCCACAGGCCCCACCCTCACCCTCGCCCCCACCGCCTGGGCCGCCTTCACCGCGTACGCGGCCAACTGACCACACACACCACGGCAACCTTCCGGCTCCCTGCGGCGACCTCCGGCTGACGACGGCACCACCCCCCACCCCCGTCAGGAGTCCCGGATGCCCCCCACCAGCCGCAGGCACTTCCTCCTTGGCGCCACCGCCGCGCTCGGCGCCGGCACCGCCGCCAGCCTCGGCCTCCCCGGCACCGCGTCCGCCGCGCCCCGCGCGGTCGCCACGCTCTACATCGCCGGCGACTCGACGGCGCAGACTTACAACTCCGGCTATTACCCGCAGGCGGGCTGGGGCCAGCCCCTTCCCGGCTTCTTCACGTCGAACATCACGGTCGCCAACCGCGCGATCGGCGGTCGCAGTTCGCGTTCGTTCATCGAGCAGGGCAGGCTCGCCGCCATCCATGACGTCATCAAGCCGGGCGCTACCTCTTCGTACAGTGGCGAGGTCAGGCCGTCCGCTGGGTGAACCCGGCCCGAAGGCCGGAATTCCCTGCGAAGATCGAGGAATGGATCAGCGAGAGACCTTCCCCGTCACGGCCCCGGCCCCGGCCACCCCCACCGTCGTTCAGCTCCCCCTCATGCGCTGGGGACGGCCCGACGCGTCGCGGCACGCCCTGTTGCTCCACGGGCTGACCTCGGCGGCGGCCTGCTGGTGGCGCGTGGCGGACGAACTGGCCGAGGCCGGCTGGTCGGTCACCGCCCCCGATCAGCGCGGCCACGGCCTCGCGCCCCGTACGCGGCGGTACGACATCGAGGGGTTCGCCGCCGACGTACTGGCCCTCACCCCGGAGGGCGGCGGCGCGTGGGATCTCGTCGTCGGGCACTCCCTCGGCGGTGTCGTGGCGACCGCGGCGGCGAGCGCCGAGCCCGGCTGGGCGTCGCGTCTCCTCCTGCTCGACCCCGTCATCTCGGTCTCGGGCAGGGTCGAGGAGTTCGTGAGCGGCACGCTCACCGAGCTGACGGCGACCGAGGAGTCGTTGCTCCGCAAGAACCCGGCGTGGCACCCCGAGGACATTTTCCTCAAGGTCCAGGCGGCCCAGCGGACCAGTCCGTACGTCGCCGAGAGTTTTCTGCGGCACAACACGCCCTGGTCGTACGAGAAGGAGCTGACGGAGTACGCCGGTCCCGTGACCGTGCTCGCCGCCGACCCGGTGCACAACCCGGCCTTCACCGCCGAGGAGGGCCACCGGATCGGCTCTTCGAAGGCGGACTTCCACTGGACGGCGGTGGAGGGAGCGAGCCACTCGGTCTACCGCGACAACCCGGCGGCGGTGGTCGCGGCGGCGCTGGCCGGTCCCGAGCGGTAACCGCACGGGGCCAGGGCCAGGGCCCGTCTCAGCCCTTCGCGGCCACACCCCACTCCGTGCCGCCCAGCGGGTAGTCGTACGACGGACGCCCCTGCGACCCGCTCGTACGGAACGGCTTTCCGTTGTCGTCCACGCGGAGCGTGCCGTGCCGGTCACCGCTGGTCCACTCCAGCTCCAGGTACCAGCTGACGTCCCGCGCCGTCGCGGTGGCGGAGACGTAGTAGACCTCGGGGTCCGACTCGCTGACGCTGTACGGGAAGTCCCGCTGGCCCGCCTTGGGCACGGAACTGGGCCGGGCCGCGTCCAGGTTGACGGCGAAGGACTTCGTGCCCACGCCGCCGCCGCAGCCGACGCCCATCGCGTAGTCGTTCCAGGGAAGCGGGGCGTCGGTCTTCACGATCTTCACGCGCAGCGCGTTCAGGACGACCGTGTCGCTGCTCTTGCCCTGCACGGTCAGTTCGATGAACTGACCGCCGCTCGCCACCCCGCCGAGCGCGTTGACCCAGCCGGGCGCGTCCTGCTCGGTGGGTGGCGGAGGGATCTGCTCCGGTGGGCTGTCGATGAGGTAGTGCTGACTGCACGGGTCCTCGAAGGCGTACGGCCGGGTGCTCACCGACACCGGCACCCCGCCCGCGGAGAGATGGCCGGGCGCCGTGGACGTCGTACGCGCGCTGGGCGCGTCGGACGGGCTCGCGCTCCGGGAGGCCGAGGCGGAGGGCGGGGCGGACGGCTTTTCCTTGTCCTTGCCGTCCGGGGAGGCGGAGGGCGACACGCTCTCCTCCGATTCCCGGCTCGGAGCCTCCGACACCGCGCTCGCGGCGGAACGGTCGTCGGTCGAGTTGACGGCCCCGCTGCCGTAGGCGATGGCGGGAACGGCGACCGCCACGACCGCCACGGCGGCGAGAAGAAGACGCAGGCGTTTGGTACGGGGGAGCCGGACGATACGGGACCCGGCGACGGACACGGGCTCGCGTGCGGAAACGAGTTCAGGCGCAGGCTCCGGTGCGAGCGCGGGTGCGGGCTCCGGCGAGGGCGCGGATGCGGATGCGGGCTCCGGTGCGGGCGCGGGCTCCGGTGCGGATGCGGGTGCGGGCTCAGGTCCAGGGACAGCCTCAGCCTCGGCCGGGGCCGCCGCCGCGGCCGACGGAGCCGACCGCGCCCGCCGTCTCGCCTCGTCCGCGAGGATCCACCGCCGGTGCAGCTCGACCATTTCCTCGGCGTTCGCCGCGCACAGCCGCGCGAGCCGCTCCACCGACGCGTAGTCGGTCGGCACGGCATCCCCGTTGCAGTAGCGGTGCAGCGTGGACGTACTCACATGGAGTTTCCCGGCGAGGACGCCGTAGCTGCGCCCCGAGCGGTCCTTCAACCCCCTGAGCAGTTCCGCGAAAGCCTCGGCCTCGGTGGTCGCCACTCGCTGTTCCCCTCCTCGTTCCTGCTGGTCCGTTCCAGGAACGCGTTCCAGGGAAACCCCGTCCCCCCAGGTCAGAGTATGCGCGAGCGTTCCAGCTTCCCCCATTCTCCCCTGCCGATTGCGGCCGCTTCCGGCGACCCCGCAAGGTGAGTGCAGCACCAGCCGAACGGGGAGCAGCAATCAGAATCCGACTCCGTATCAGCGTGGTCGACGCGTTGGCGGTCGTCGTGCTGATCACCTCGACAGCGATCGTGCTCATGCTCATCAATCGCCGCTGACCACACCCGTCGACACCTTCACTTCACTTCGCCTCACTTCACCTCACTTCAGCTCACCTCATCGAAACGGGGATCAACCTCATGCGTAACATCCGTCGCCGCGCCGCCGCAGCCGCCGCCACCGCTCTCGTCGCCTCCCTCGCCCTCACCGCCTGCGGTAGCGGCGACAACACCGCCGGCGCCGTGAAGGACTCCGCCGCCGCGTCCTTCGGCACGCCGTCGGCCAAGCAGCAGTCGCGGGGCGACGACGAGCGGCAGACGCCCGCCGAGCAGCTCAGCACCACGAGCGACAGCAGCGGCAAGATCGAGGCCGACTCCAGCGCCGTCAGCAGCAAGAGCCAGAGCCAGAGCCAGAGCCAGGGCAGCAGCAGCACCACCGCCAAGCGGACGACCTGCACCGGCGCCAACACCAAGGTCAAGGTCAGCCAGGTGACCCGGCCGATCAACCACCTCCTGCTGACGGTCACCAACACCGGCAGCAAGAACTGCGACGCCTACTACGCCCCCGCCCTCCGCTTCGACGAGGCCCAGGCCGCCACGCAGATCATCGAGGAGAGCCAGCCGCAGGCCGTCGTCACGCTCGCCCCGGGAGAGTCGGCCTACGCCTCGATCTCCCTGAACGGTGACGGGAACCCGACCATCCCGGCGAAGGAACTGACCGTCCACTTCATCGGACGCGCCAACCAGGGCTCGGTGGGCTCCCCCGCCGGTCCCCTCAAGCTCCCCACGGGGACGCGGATCGCCGACGACACGGCCGTGACGTACTGGCAGTCGGAGATGTCCGACGCCCTCACCTGGTGACGCGTTGACGCCGACAGGGCCCCTACCCGACCGGTAGGGGCCCTGTCGGCGCGGTACGGGGCCCGCCCGCGTCAGGCCGCGACCGTGTCCGTACCCCTGCTCCGTACCTCGGGATACGCCACTTCGTCCGGCAGCCGGTAGCCGAGGCCGGTCAGCCGCGCCGCGACGTCCGCCGGGCTTCTCCCCGTCAGACTCGCGCTGCGCAGGACGTGTTCGAGGTGGACGTTGTCGAGGAACGAGCGGTCGACCGTCTCCAGCAGCCGGATGTCCTCCGGATCCGCGACCGCGGGCACCTTCGCGTGGGCGTGCGGCCCGTGCCCCAGCGCGGCCAGCCGCTCGGTGATGTCCGCCGGGGTCCGTCCCGTCACGAGGGAGGCGCGCAGGATGTGCCGCAGCTGCACCCCGACGGCACGGTTCACGGGCAACCAGGGCGCACGGCCGTCGAGTTCGTGGCTGAGGAGAACGAAGTCGTCCGCCTCCGGGGCGTCGGGCACGGGCGCGTCCACCCCGCAGCCCAGTTCCGCCAGCCGGGCGACGATGGCAGCCTGCGACCGGCCCGTCTCGCGGGCGACGTCGAGGATGTGCCCGCTGGGCACCGAGGAGTAGCGGCCCGCCCAGGGCCGGTGGCCGACCCCGCACCTGAGGATCCGCTCGTCCCCGGGCTCCGGGGTGTAGGGCAGCCGGATGCCGAGCCCGGCCAGACGCCTGGCGGCCGCGTGCGGGCTGCACCCCAGCTCGGCCGCCGCACTGAGCACATGGTGTGCGGGCACTTCCGCGCCCCATTCCAGCCAGTCGCCGTTGCCGCCGCGCGACACGCGGATCAGCACGATGTCGCGGGTGTCCGGGGTTTCGGGCAGGGGATGGCCGGCCGGGACCGCGTAGCCGAAGTCGGTCAGCCGGCGTGCGGCGTAGGCGGGGCTCCGGCCCGTCCGCCCCGCCGCGGCGAGTATGTGCCGCAGCGACACGGGCTTGCCGAGCCCGAGCCACGACAGGTTGTACGCCTCTTCCTTGATCAGCAGAGCGTCGACCGGGTCGACGGTGAGGGGCAGCGGGCCGTCGGGAAGCTCGATGCCGGCGAAGCCGAGCGCGGTCAGCCGCGACACGACGTCGGCGGGAGCGCACTCCCACGTGCCCGCCGCGTACAGGACATGTCCGTACGGCACCTGCCGGTCGGGCTTCACCCAGGCGGTCTCACGCCCCATCGGGATACGGGTGAGCCGGAGGTACTCCGGGTCCTGGGATTCAGGGCTGCTCGACATCGTGAACCTTTCGGAAACGGAAACGGGAACGGGCACGGGCACGGGCACGGGCACCCGAGCGGGAGGGGCGCCGGTGCGTGGGGCTTCGAGTACAGGCCCCCGTACGGCGGGAATCAGGCGTGAGGACGGTCATTCGGCCACCGCGATATAACGGCCGCCGCCCCCGGACTCCTCGTCGTCGTCCCAGTCGTCGTACTCCCGGTCGTTCCTCCCGTACAGGTTCACCCGGACCCCCGCGGGCTCAAGGGCCGTCCATATCCGCAGCATCATGGCCTCGCTGAGGAAGTGGTGCGAGAGATCGAGTTCCTTGAGATGGGTGAGCGGCTGCCCGTGGAGCAGCGCCTCCGCGCCCTCGTCGGAGAGCGTGCCCATGGACAGGCTCAGCGAGGTGAGCCGTGGCACGACCGGCGCGGAGGCGATCGCGGCGGCCAGCTCGTCCTGGATGGGGCTGTTCTGGAGGCCCAGGTGGCGCAGCGCGGGCTTGCGGTCGCCCGCGAGGAGCGGGGCGAGCTGCTCGACCGTGGTGCCGCCCCCGTAGTCCTCTTCGCCGAGCCACAGCTCGATCCGCTCCAGCGAGGGCAGATCGGCGGCGGCGATGTGCTCCGCCGCCTCCGGAGGCAGCCCGCCGGACTCGATACGCAGCGACCGCAGCCCCGCGTGCCCCGTCACGGGGAAGTCCAGCCCGTCACCGCCGCGCACGGCCAGCTCCCGCAGCCCGGGGAACGCCGCCAGGAGCGGTGCGAGATCCGGCTGCCCGATCGAGGAGATCATCTCCTCGTCGTCCTCAAGGTCGTTGAGGAAGAGCGCTTCGAGCCCGACCAGCCGGGAACTCAGATCGATGAGCGCCTGGTCGGGCATGTAGTGCGCGCCATGGCCGAGGACCAGCGCCCGTACCCTCTCCAGCTCCACCGTGCTGGTGAAGCGGTCCCAGTAGTCCTCGTAGTCCTCGTCGGACGAGTACGGCCCGGTGCAGAGACGCCAGGCCACGGAGCCGGCGTCCGGCAGCTCCGTGGCCGGTGTGTACGGCGGGACGGTCAGTACGGGCAGGCCATGGAAATGCTCGACGTGTTGCACGTAGGACAAGGGGGGCTCCCGAAGTTCATGGATCCGAAGCCGTGTTCGGGTCCGGCTCCGGTGCGCCCTGTTCTACCAGCACGCTCCGACATCAGAGCTTCCCCGCGACCTCCGTCGCCCAGTACGTGAGGATCATGTTCGCGCCCGCGCGCTTGATTCCGGTCAGGGCCTCCAGGATCGCCGCGTCGCGGTCGATCCAGCCCTTCTCCGCCGCCGCCTCGACCATCGAGTACTCGCCCGAGATCTGGTACGCGGCGACCGGCACGTCCGTCTCCGCCGCGACGCGCGCCAGGATGTCCAGATACGGCAGCGCCGGCTTGACCATGACCATGTCGGCGCCCTCCTGGAGGTCGAGCGCCAGCTCGCGCAGGGAGTCCCGGACGTTCGCCGGGTCCTGCTGGTAGGTCTTGCGGTCGCCCTTCAGCGAGGAGCCGACGGCCTCACGGAACGGGCCGAAATAAGCCGACGCGTACTTCACGGTGTACGCGAGGATCGACACGTCCTCCCTGCCGATCGTGTCGAGCGCGTCGCGCACGACCCCGATCTGGCCGTCCATCATGCCGCTGGGGCCCACCACATGGGCGCCCGCGTCGGCCTGGACCTGGGCCATCTCGGCGTACCGCTCCAGGGTCGCGTCGTTGTCGACCCGTCCCTGGTCGTCCAGTACCCCGCAGTGGCCGTGGTCGGTGAACTCGTCCAGGCACAGGTCGGACATGACGACCAGGTCGTCCCCGACCTCTTCGCGCACCGCGCGGATAGCGGCCTGGAGGATGCCGTCCGGGTCCGTGCCCGCCGTACCCGCCGCGTCCTTCTTGTCCTCCTCGGGGACGCCGAAGAGCATGATCCCGGAGACACCGGCCGAGGCCGCCTCCACGGCAGTCTTGCGCAGCGTGTCCAGCGTGTGCTGGACGACGCCGGGCATCGCGGAGATGGGGACGGGCCGGCTGATGCCCTCGCGTACGAACGCGGGAAGGATGAAATCCGCCGGGTGCAGCCGGGTCTCGGCCACCATCCGTCGCATCACCGGGTTCACCCGCAGCCGCCGGGGCCGCGAGCCGGGGAAGGATCCGTGCACACTCATCGTCTGTCGCCTCTTGGGTCTGCTGTTCGTCGGGGCCCGGCCGACCGTCGGACCATCTTCGACCATAAACCCGGCATCCCCGCCCCTTTACCGACACGGCGACCGGGAACCCGCCCCGGGAACCGAGGGCGCCGGAGAACCGAGGGCGCCGGAGAACCGAGGGCGCCGGAGAGACAGGCCCGGCGATGTACGCCCGGGAAAGACCGCGGGGCCCGGCCGCCTCGGCGACCCGGCCCCACACTCCTCCGGTCCGTACGCCCCTCAGGTCGTACGGCGCCTGCGGCTGCCCGGCCTGCGCTCGCTCGGCCGCGTGACCGTTTCGCCCGCCTCCTTGGCCGCCTCGCGGCGCTGCGTGCCGAACGCGGCGAGCGCCTCGGCCAGCTTGTGCACCGACGGCTCGGGCGAGAGGACGTCGACCCGCAGGCCGTGCTCCTCGGCGGTCTTCGCCGTCGCGGGGCCGATGCACGCGATCACCGTCACGTTGTGCGGCTTGCCCGCGATCCCGACCAGGTTCCGCACGGTCGAGGACGAGGTGAAGAGCACGGCGTCGAAGCCGCCGCCCTTGATCGCCTCGCGGGTCTCGGCCGGCGGCGGCGAGGCGCGCACCGTGCGGTACGCGGTGACGTCGTCCACCTCCCAGCCCAGCTCGATCAGCCCCGCCACCAGCGTCTCGGTGGCGATGTCCGCGCGCGGCAGGAACACCCGGTCGATCGGGTCGAAGACCGGGTCGTACGGCGGCCAGTCCTCCAGCAGCCCGGCCGCCGACTGCTCGCCGGACGGCACCAGATCGGGCTTCACCCCGAAGTCCACGAGCGACGCGGCGGTCTGCTCGCCCACCGCGGCGACCTTGATCCCGGCGAAGGCACGGGCGTCGAGCCCGTACTCCTCGAACTTCTCCCGGACCGCCTTCACCGCGTTGACCGAGGTGAACGCGATCCACTCGTAGCGCCCGGTGACCAGGCCCTTGACCGCGCGCTCCATCTGCTGGGGTGTGCGCGGCGGCTCGACCGCGATGGTCGGCACCTCGTGCGGGACCGCGCCGTACGACCTGAGCTGGTCGGAGAGCGACGCGGCCTGCTCCTTCGTACGCGGAACGAGCACCTTCCAGCCGAACAGGGGCTTGGACTCGAACCACGCGAGCTGGTCGCGCTGCGCGGCGGCACTGCGCTCACCGACCACGGCTATGACCGGCTGGTGTCCCTCCGGGGAGGGCAGCACCTTCGCGTGCTTCAGGACCTGCGCGATGGTGCCGAGCGTGGCGTTCCAGGTCCGCTGACGGGTTGTCGTACCGGCGACGGTGACGGTCATCGGGGTGTCCGGCTTGCGGCCGGCCGAGACCAGCTCACCGGCGGCGCCCGCGACCGTCTCCAGGGTGGTGGAGACGACGACCGTGCCGTCGCTCGCGCCGACCTCGGTCCAGCACCGCTCGCTGGCGGTCCTGGCGTCCACGAGCCGTACGTCCGTGCCCTGGGCGTCGCGCAGCGGCACCCCGGCGTACGCCGGCACACCGACCGCGGCGGCGATGCCCGGGACGACTTCGAAGGGAATGCCCGCGGTGGCACAGGCGAGCATCTCCGTGCCCGCGTCGCCGTCCAGCCCCGGGTCACCGGAGACCGCACGCACGACCCGCTTGCCGCCCCGCGCGGCCTCCATGACAAGATTGGCCGCATCCCGGATCGCGGGGATCCCGGCGGCTGCTGACACATCGTCAACAACCGTCAGCGCAGGGGTGTGCACACCCGCCCTGGCGTGGCCGCGTACGACTTCGAGCACATCAGGCTCGGCAATCAGTACATCCGCCCCCGCGAGCGCCTCGACGGCGCGGAGTGTCAGCAGACCCGGATCCCCGGGTCCGGCACCGAGGAAGGTGACGTGCCCCGATGCGGAGCAGGCTGGAAGGTCAGAGGTGGTGGGGCTCAAAGTGCTCGCTCCCCCATAAGACCGGCCGCACCCTTGGCGAGCATCTCGGACGCGAGTTCGCGACCGAGCGCGATGGCGTCGCCGTGCGACGTGGGTACGGGACCGGTGGTGGACAGCTGCACCAGCGTCGAGCCGTCGGTCGTGCCGACGACGCCGCGCAGGCGCATTTCGTTGACAACCTGTCCGTCGGCCAGCAGGTCGGCCAACGCACCCACGGGTGCGCTGCAGCCGGCCTCCAGGGCGGCGAGCAGGGAACGCTCGGCGGTCACGGCGGCCCGGGTGTACGGGTCGTCGAGCTCGGCGAGCACTGCGGCGAGGTCCACGTTGACCGCGGCGCACTCGACAGCAAGAGCCCCCTGGCCGGGGGCGGGCAGGACCGTGTCGACCGAGAGGAACTCGGTCACCTCGTCGATCCTGCCGATGCGGTGAAGCCCGGCGGCGGCGAGCACGACGGCGTCGAGCTCCCCTCCGCTGACATAGCCGATCCGCGTGTCGATGTTCCCGCGGATCGGTACGGTTTCGATGGTGCGGCCGTGGTTGCGCGCGTACGCGTTGAGCTGCGCCATCCGGCGCGGCGACCCCGTACCGACCCGGGCGCCCGCGGGCAGGTCCCCGAAGGCCAGCCCGTCGCGCGCGATCAGCACGTCCCGGGGGTCCTCGCGGCGCGGCACGGCCGCCAGCGTCAGATCGTCGGGCTGGGTCGTCGGCAGATCCTTGAGGGAGTGCACGGCGAAGTCGACCTCGCCCGCCAGCAGCGCGTCGCGCAGCGCGGTGACGAAGACGCCCGTGCCGCCGATCTGCGCGAGATGCTCGCGGGAGGTGTCGCCGTACGTGGTGATCTCGACCAGCTCCACCGGCCGGCCGGTCAGCTCGCGCACGGCGTCCGCCACCTGGCCGGACTGTGCCATGGCGAGCTTGCTGCGCCTGGTTCCGAGCCTCAGCGGCTTCTCGGGCCTCAGTGCCTTCTCGGTCATACTCGCCCTCTGCCTACACCGTCGGTGTCATTCAGGTCGGCCCGGCTGACGGCGGCGACCGTCTGCGGGTCGAGGTCGAAGAGTTCACGCAGCGCGTCCGCGTACCCGGCGCCGCCGGGCTCGCCCGCGAGCTGCTTGACCCGCACGGTGGGCGCGTGCAGGAGTTTGTCGACGACGCGGCGCACGGTCCTGGTGATCTCGGCGCGCTGCTTGTCGTCCAGCCCGGGGAGCCTGCCTTCGAGGCGCGCGACCTCGCTGCTCACCACGTCGGCGGCCATGGCGCGCAGCGCGACCACGGTCGGCGTGATGTGAGCGGCGCGCTGGGCGGCGCCGAAGGCCGCCACCTCGTCGGAGACGATGGTGCGTACCTGATCGACGTCGGCGGCCATGGGGGCGTCGGCGGACGCCTCGGCCAGCGACTCGATATCCACGAACCGGACCCCGCCGAGGCGGTGCACGGCGGCGTCGATGTCCCGGGGCATGGCGAGGTCGAGCAGGTCCAGCCGGCCCGTGCGGCCGTGCAGCGCCGCCTCGACGGCTCCGGCGGTCAGCACCAGACCGGTCGCGCCCGTGCAGGACACGACCACATCGGCGTGGGGCAGCTCGTCGGCGAGGGCGCTCATGTCCACCGCGCGAGCGAGGACGCCCGTCGGGCCGGGCTCGGTCAGGATCTGTACGAGCCGGTCGGCGCGCGCGGCCGTGCGGTTGGCGATGACTATCTCGTCGATGCCGACGCGCGCGAGCGTCGCGGCCGCCAGCGAGGACATCGAGCCCGCGCCGATCACCAGCGCGCGCTTCTTCTTGGCCCAGACGTCCACGGCGGCCCCGGCGGCGAGCTGCTCCAGGCCGAAGGTGACCAGAGACTGGCCCGCCCGGTCGATCCCGGTCTCGCTGTGGGCGCGCTTGCCGACCCGCAGGGCCTGCTGGAAGAGGTCGTTGAGCAGCCGGCCCGCGGTGTGCAGCTCCTGCCCCAGCGCCAGCGCGTCCTTGATCTGCCCGAGGATCTGGCCCTCGCCGACGACCATCGAGTCGAGCCCGCAGGCCACCGAGAAGAGGTGGTGGACGGCCCGGTCCTCGTAGTGCACATAGAGATAGGGGGTGAGCTCCTCCAGGCCGACGCCGCTGTGCCGGGCGAGGAGCGTGGACAGCTCGGCGACCCCGGCGTGGAACTTGTCGACGTCGGCGTACAGCTCGATGCGGTTGCAGGTGGCGAGGACCGCGGCCTCGGTCGCGGGCTCCGCGGCGAGCGAGTCCTGCAGCAGCTCGATCTGTGTGGCGGTGGCGAGGGACGCCCGCTCCAGCACACTCACGGGTGCGCTGCGGTGGCTCACTCCGACGACCAGGAGACTCATGCCGGCATCACCGCGGGAACGTCCCCGTCGGGTCCCTTCCGGCTCGCGGCGGCGCTGTCCGCCTCCGGAGCGTCCACGTCCGCGTCCGCGGCGTCCACCTCCACCGCGTGCACCGCGCTCCCGCGCTCGGCGGCCAGCGCCGCTTCCGCCGCGGCCCCCTCACCGGCCTTGCGCTGCTCGTGGAAGGCGAGGATCTGCAGCTCGATGGAGAGGTCGACCTTGCGTACGTCCACACCGTCCGGCACGGAGAGCACGGTCGGCGCGAAGTTGAGGATCGAGGTCACACCGGCGGCGACCAGCCGCTCGCAGACCTGCTGGGCGGCGCCCGCGGGGGTCGCGATGACCCCGATCGAGACGCCGTTGTCGGTGATGATCTTCTCCAGCTCGTCCGCGTGCTGGACCGGCATCCCGGCGACCGGCTTGCCCGCCATCGCGGGGTCGGCGTCTATCAGCGCGGCCACCCGGAATCCACGGGAGGCGAACCCGCCGTAGTTGGCGAGCGCGGCGCCGAGGTTACCGATACCGACGATGACGACCGGCCAGTCCTGCGTCAGCCCCAGCTCACGGGAGATCTGGTAGACGAGGTACTCGACGTCGTAGCCCACACCCCTGGTCCCGTAGGAGCCGAGGTAGGAGAAGTCCTTCCGCAGCTTGGCGGAGTTGACCCCGGCCGCGGTCGCGAGCTCTTCGGAGGAGACCGTGGGTACCGAACGCTCGGACAGAGCGGTCAGCGCCCGCAGATACAGCGGAAGCCTGGCGACGGTGGCCTCGGGGATTCCTCGGCTACGAGTCGCCGGTCGGTGAGTTCGGCCAGTTGCCACGGTGCTCCTGCGGGATGAGCGAGGCTGCAGGCGGTCGTATGTCCCTGGACCGCCCCGTCGAATGCAGGCTATGTCTTTGTGAACGCGTGCACAAAGATTGTGTCCGCTTTGTCCGAGCAAAGTGACCGGGGTCACGCGCGTCGATCCCACAGGAGTGGAACCGCACACCGCGTCGACCCGTTGCACACACGAAGGGGGCAAAACCGCACACACTCCTCACGAATACGCCCCCGAGACCGCTCCCCTTAACCCTCCCGGGACCGATCCCCGGACGCTTGGCGACACCTCGGGGCCACCCTCCCGGCCCGGAGCATGATCACCAGAGAAAACCCAGCAAAGCGCCCACGATGGTAACCGTCTTTCCCTTCAGCCCCCCAGTTCGCGACGGAGCCGATCGGCGTCGACCCGCCAGAACGTGTGCTGCTCACCGTCCACCAGGACCACCGGAATCTGCTCCCAGTACGCGCGATGCAGCGCTTCATCCCGCGTAATGTCTTTTTCCTCCCATGGCGCCCCCATCTCCCCGCACACCCGTTCGATTACGGAGCGGGCATCGTCACAGAGATGGCATCCGGGCTTCGAGACGAGCGTCACCATCCGCTCGCCCGCCTTCTTCTTCGTCGTACGTCGCAGCAGAGGACTCATGCGGACCATTCTCCGCCCGCTCCGCCGGCGGTGGCGCGCGTCATCCACAGCCGGGACCGGATCGCATGATCAGCGGATTAACGCACCGGCCGCGGAGTGTTCACTCCACGGCACCCCCACACGTCGGGAAGTACCGAACAGACTGGCTATGCTCACGATATGGCCGCACTGGGATGGCTCACCCCCCGCAGGCGCTCCGCCACCGCACGGAGCGTGCTCGCAGGCGAGGCCGCAGCCGAGGCAGGACTCAGGTCCACGCAGGAGTCGCACGCGGCCTCGGAGGCCGAAGCCGCCGCCAAGGCCGACGAGGTGCCCGACTTCCCCGTCTTCGGCGACAACCGCGCCGCCGCCTTCTTCGATCTCGACAACACCGTGATGCAGGGCGCCGCGATCTTCCACCTGGGCCGCGGCCTGTACAAGCGGAAGTTCTTCCAGCGCCGCGAGCTGGCCCGGTTCGCCTGGCAGCAGACATGGTTCAGGCTGGCCGGGGTCGAGGACCCCGAGCACATGCAGGACGCCCGCGACAGCGCGCTGTCCATCGTCAAGGGCCACCGGGTCGCCGAGCTGATGTCCATCGGCGAAGAGGTCTACGACGAGTACATGGCCGACCGGATCTGGCCCGGCACCCGCGCCCTCGCCCAGGCCCACCTGGACGCGGGCCAGCAGGTCTGGCTGGTGACGGCGGCGCCCGTCGAGACCGCGACGATCATCGCCAGGCGGCTCGGCCTGACCGGTGCCCTCGGCACGGTCGCCGAATCGATCGACGGCGTATACACCGGCAAACTCGTCGGCGAACCGCTGCACGGCCCCGCGAAGGCCGAGGCCGTCCGCGCCCTGGCCGCGACCGAGGGCTTCGACCTGGACCGCTGCGCGGCGTACAGCGACTCGCACAACGACATCCCGATGCTCTCGCTGGTCGGACACCCGTACGCCATCAACCCGGACACCAAGCTCCGCAAGCACGCGCGCCGGCTGGACTGGCGGCTGCGCGACTACCGGACCGGCCGCAAGGCGGCCAAGGTCGGCATCCCGGCGGCGGCCGGAGTGGGCGCCCTCGCGGGCGGCACGGCGGCCGCGGTCGCCCTGCACCGCCGCCGCCGCTGACTCGGCGTCGCCGGCCCCGCGCGGTCCCGCCGCAACGAGAGACACGCCCCGGGGACACGCCGCCGGGTGACACATCAACACGTACGGCCCTGCGGAAGTCCCCGCGGGGCCGTACGTACGTCCGTCACTCAGGCACAACCCATCACGAGAGCAAACAGATCTTGTCGCAATCCGATCAATAAATGGTCACGATGTGCGACTAGATACGCCGCATAGGCGTCATGGAAGCGACGTAATCGATGATTTGAGCAACTGGGTGTAGCGCTGCCTGTACGAAGCGTTATTCTCCTCAGACGCATACCGGACCCCACACGTCGCCACGACGAGTGAACGGTCCCGCACTGCACGTGATGGAAGCTCTGCCTCTGGGAGTCCCGTGTACCCACACGTCGGGGTTGACGCCTCGGGCCTGGCTACGCTGCGCGCAACGGTCCTTGACCACTTGCGCGGCTTCGTCCCCACCGCGTACGCCGTCCCCGCCTTCGCCGCACCGGCCCCTGCCGTGAGCGGCCCTATCGGTCCTTGTTATGCCCTGGCGAGCGGTGGTGCGGCGGTCGGCAGACGGGGGAGCCGAAGCAGCGCCGCCGCCTCGACCCCCGCCCGTCGGCCCACCGCCGACAGCGACAGCGCCCGCATGATGGAACTCGTCGAGCGCGCCCAGGCCGGTGAGGCCGAGGCCTTCGGCCGGCTGTACGACCAGTACAGCGACACCGTCTACCGCTATATCTACTACCGCGTGGGCGGGAAGGCGACCGCCGAGGATCTCACCAGCGAGACGTTCCTGCGCGCCCTGCGCCGGATCTCCACCTTCACCTGGCAAGGGCGCGACTTCGGCGCCTGGCTGGTCACGATCGCCCGGAACCTGGTCGCGGACCATTTCAAATCGAGCCGTTTCCGTCTCGAAGTGACCACGGGCGAAATGCTCGACGCCAACGAGGTGGAGCGCAGCCCGGAGGACTCCGTCCTGGAGTCCCTCTCGAACGCGGCCCTGCTCGAAGCCGTACGCAAACTCAACCCGCAGCAGCAGGAGTGCGTCACACTGCGCTTCCTGCAAGGTCTCTCGGTCGCCGAGACGGCCCGCGTCATGGGCAAGAACGAAGGAGCGATCAAAACTTTGCAGTACCGAGCCGTACGAACACTGGCCCGGCTCCTGCCCGACGACGCCCGCTGACCGCCGGCTGTCCCCCCACTCACCCCCACCTACCCCCCACCTCTCAGCAGCGGCCGTTCACCCGCTGTCCGCCCCCACCTCGGACCCAACTCACAGTCGGTGACGCCTCGATGACGGGCTGGTCCGATCATCCTTCGCGCGTAACCCATGTGCCGCGACGCTCGTTGTGCGGGATGCAGGCTCCCTGCGGTCACGCCATGCCCGCAGCCACTCACTCAATCGTGTGGATGTGCTCAAGGCGTGCAACCTTCCGGACCCCCAGGGGAGTCGATCGTCATGACGAGAGGAGGTGCCGCCAGTGATCGCGAACGTTTCGGCACACCGGCGGGCGAACGCCTTCGCCCAGGCCCTGGAAGACCAGACGGTCCAGGGCGCGGCGGCCGAACAGCCCGCCGAGTCGGCCGAACCGGCCGAACAGGGGCGGCTGTTGGCCCTGGCGAGTGGTCTCGGTGAACTGCCGAAACCGACGCTGGACCCCGAGGTCAAAATGGTGCAACGGGCACAGCTCGTGGCAGCCATGGAGGCCATGCTGCTGGAGGGCACAGCCGCCGGGGGGGCGACTCCGGGCCCTACGGTGCCGGAGCAGCGCAAGTCCGGACGGGGCGCCCACCGGGCCTCCCGCCTCCGGAGACTGCGCCCCAGATCCCGCTGGTCCAAAGGCCTTGCGGCGGGCGGGCTCACGGTCGGGGTGGCGGCGGGCGCCTTCGGCGGTGTCGCCGCCGCCAGCTCCGACGCCCTGCCCGGTGACTCGCTGTACGGACTGAAACGAGGAATGGAGGACTTCAAGCTCAATCTGGCGGACGACGAGTCCGACCGGGGCGAGCTGTATCTGGACCACGCCTCGACCAGGCTCAGCGAGACCCGCCGGCTGATGGAGCGGGGCCGCTCCGGCCGGCTCGACCATGAATCCATGGCCGAGATCCGGCGCACACTGAGCGGGATGAAGCACGACGTCACCGAGGGCCACCGCCTGCTCCATCAGGCATACGAACGGGACGGCTCACTCGGCCCGATCGCCACCCTCTCGTCGTTCTCCGCCTCGCACCGCCAGGCCTGGAACGGGCTGCGCGAGCGGCTGCCCGTCCAGCTGACGGACGTCGGCAACGAAGTCAGTTCGGTCTTCGACGCCATAGACGAAGAGGTCGCCCCGCTCCAGTCGCTGCTGCCGCGCCCGCCGGAGAAGCACGCGGGAACCACCCAGCCCGGCTCCACACCCGACTCCCCGGGCTCCGGTCGTCAGAGCCATCCCTCGCCCTCCGCACCGAGCGAGGGCGGCGGAAGCGGCTCGCACACCAACGACCAGCCCAACCCGTCGGGACAGGACTCGGACAGCGCGCCCGAGGAGGGCCTGCTCGGCGGCGGCACGGGCGGCCTGCTCGACCCGCCACAGAGCAGCGCCACCCCGTCCCCGTCCGAGAACCAGGACAGCTCGGACCGTCCGGGACCGGATGTCACGATCCCGCCGCTGCTGCCGGATCTGCTGCCAGGACTCGGCTTCAAGGCCGAGGACGCGGATCAGTAACCGTCAGCGGCAGTACAGCAGTACAGCTGAGGGGCGGTGCTCCACCGGAGCACCGCCCCTCACAGCTGCACAACGATCCGAAGAACGCGGCGCTCAGAAGAACACCGACCGCCGCTGCACCAGCAATTTATAGAGCGAGTGCTGAATCTGCTCGCGCACCTGATCCGTCAGATTGAACATCAGCATCGGATCCTCCGCCGCCTCCGGCGGATAGCCGTCCGTCGGGATCGGCTCACCGAACCGGATCGTCCACTTCGTCGGCAGCGGCAGCATGCCCAGCGGCCCCAGCCACGGGAACGTCGGCGTGATCGGGAAGTACGGCACCCCCAGCAGCCGCGCCAGCGTCCGCGAGTTGCCGATCATCGGATAGATCTCCTCGGCGCCCACGATCGAGCACGGCACGATGGGCACGCCCGCGCGCAGCGCCGTCGACACGAACCCGCCCCGGCCGAACCGCTGAAGCTTGTACCGGTCGCCGAACGGCTTGCCGAGCCCCTTGAAACCCTCCGGCATCACCCCGACGACCTCGCCGCGCTGGAGCAGTATCTCGGCGTCCTCCGCGCATGCCAGGGTGTGCCCGGCCTTCCGCGCCAGCTCGTTGACCACGGGCAGCATAAACACCAGATCGGCCGCCAGCAGCCGCAGATGCCGGTCCGCCGGATGGTTGTCGCGGACGGCGACCTGCATCATCAGCCCGTCCAGCGGCAGCGTCCCCGAGTGATTGGCCACCACGAGCGCCCCGCCCTCCGACGGGATGTTCTCGATGCCCTTCACCTCGACCCGGAAGTAGTTCTCGTACAGCGGCCGGATCAACGACATCAGGACCTGGTCGGTGAGCTCCTGGTCGTAGCCGAACTCGTCGATGTCGTACTCGCCGGTGACCCGTCGGCGCAGAAACGCCAGCCCGCCCGCGAGGCGCCGCTCCCAGCCGCTCGCGGGAGCCGGCTCCGCCCCCGCCCCCGACTCCGGCTCCAGTTCCGGTTCCACTTCAGCTTCCAGTTCCGGTACGGGCGCGAGCGGTCCCGGCTTACGTACGGGGCCCGGCTCCGGCCCCGATCCTGCCCCCGGCGCTGATTCCGCCCCGGCCCCCGGCGAGCGCTTCGGGGCACCGTCCTTGGCGTGCTGCCGCCGGCCGCCGGCGGATCCACGCCTCGACCTCGGTTCATCACCGAAGGGGATGACCTTGGCATCGGCCATGTCAGATGCGCTCCTTGCTGACGAGAGTGGAGAGCCGGTCGACGGTACGGGCCGCCGCCTCCGGCGGCAGCAGCCCGGCCCCCCGGCCGCGCGCGAAGTCCGCGAAGGCCTCCGCGGTCGTGTACCGGGGCACAAAGCCCAGTGTCTCGCGCAGCTGGTCCGTGCTGACCACCCGGCCATGGGTCAACAGCCTGATCTGTTCCGGCGCGAAGTCCGTCATCCCGACCGTGCGCAGCGCCGTACCGACCCAGGTCACGGCGGGCAGCGGAACGGGCACCGTGGGCCGCCCCAGCCGCCGTGAACACTGCGAGAGCAGCAGCACACCCTCCCCGGCGACATTGAAGGTCCCGCTGTTGAGCGTCCCGCGCCGCGGCTCGTCGGAGGCGATCAGCAGGACGTCCATCACATCGTCCTCGTGCACGAACTGGAGCCGCGGGTCATAACCGAAGACCGTCGGCAGCACGGGCAGCGACAGATATTCGGCGAGCGGTGTATCCGCCGTAGGCCCCAGGATGTTCGCGAAGCGCAGCACACAGACCGCCACATCCGGTCTGCGGCGCGCGAAGCCGCGTACGTATCCCTCGACCTCCACCGCGTCCTTGGCGAAGCCGCCGCTCGGCAGCGATTTGGGCGGCGTGGTCTCCGTGAAGATCGCCGGATCGCGGGGCGCGGAACCGTACACACTCGTACTGGACTTGACCACCAGCCGCTTCACCGTCGGCGATTTCTGGCAGGCGCCGAGCAGCTGCATCGTGCCGATGACGTTGGTCTCCTTGACGGCGGCCCGCCCGCCGGAGCCCAGCGGAGTGCCCGTCACATCGAGATGGACGACGGTGTCGACTCCGTGCTCGGCCAGAATCCGCGCGATCACCGGCTGCCGGATATCCGCGCGGACGAATTCCGCCCCGCCCAGCTCATGCGCGGGCGGGACCGCGTCCACGGCGATGACCCGGTCCACCTCGGAATCACGCTGAACGCGCCGTACGAAACGGCCTCCGAGCTGACGGGCCGCTCCTGTCACGAGCACGACCTTGCCCAAGATCAGCGCCTTCCCCTGAAAGTCTCCGTGGGCGCCACCGTATCGGGTCGGTATCGCGCCACGGTGACCGTAGGGCGCGCCACACCATTTCTTTGACCGGCAAACACCGCGGCCCTTCCACCAGGTCGGTGGAAGGGCCGCGAATGCACGAACAGCTGACGCTACTTCTTGTTGCGACGCTGAACGCGGGTGCGCTTGAGCAGCTTGCGGTGCTTCTTCTTGGCCATCCGCTTACGCCGCTTCTTGATAACAGAGCCCACGACTACCCTCGCTCACTTCTCTTCACTCGGTGCGGGGCGTCTGGGCCCACACGACCTACGTCGGCCTAGCCTACCCGCCGCCGAGTGAGGGGCGTAATCCGAGGGACACCCGAGGTGATTCTGCCGGCGCCACGCGCCCCGCCGCGACGTTCGCCGCGACGGGGAACGAGCCGTACCGGTCCCGGCGTCACGCAGACTCGACCCCCACGAATGACTCGCGGAGGTACTCGTGAACCGCTTGCTCCGGAACCCGGAATGACCTGCCCACCCGGATCGCCGGCAGATGACCGCTGTGCACCAAGCGGTACACGGTCATCTTCGACACTCGCATCACTGAGGCGACTTCCGCCACGGTAAGGAACTTGACCTCGTTGAGAGGCCTCTCGCTGCCAGCAGCCATGACCCACCTGTACCTTCCGCACGCGACGGCCACCGGCTTCCCCTCCGGTAACTCTTCGTCGCTGTGCGCTCACTCACCAGACTAGGGGCGGGTGATGCGAGTGGGGAAGAGGAGCAGCCTTCGGCCGCCTACTGTGACAGACACGCTCGATTGAGTACATAGCGCGTAAGCGGCCGGTAGTAATCAGACCGCACGGCGTCATCGAGGGGAACGGCCACGGACACCCGCCCCTCCGCTTCCCCGACGAACAGCGCGGGATCGTCCGTATCGGCGAGACCGATGGCCTCAAAACCCAGCTGACCTGCCCCGCAGACCCATCCGTGGTCTCCCACGACCAGCTCGGGCAGCGGGCCCCCGGACTCCGCCACGCCCTCCAGAGCCACCCGGACCGGCAGTGGTGAATGGGTGTGCGCGCCGGTCTCACGCCCGGCGCATCGCACGCCGGGCTCCCGCATCAGCGCGACTCCCCGTACGTAGTCAAGGTTGTACGTACGTACCCCGAACCGGGTCGTTATGTCGACACATCGCCCCTGCGCGGGAGTGAGAACGAGACATCCCGCCGCCGACAAAGCGTCTGCCAGCTCCGCGTAGAAAACGAGCAGCCGATGCGGATGCCCCGTCCCGAGCAGTACCGGCGCCCGCCGCTCCGCCACAGCGCCCAGCCGGTCGGCGAACGCGTCCAGCGCGCTCAGCGTCCGCTCGGGATCAATGACATCAGGACCCAGCACGTGATCGGAATCAGGTGAAACTCCACACTTGTCGGCCATGAGCTTGAGCAAGTCCTGCTCATTCCATGCCCATTCCGGATCGAGTCCGAGCGTCACGCGTGGATCGCGGGCGGCGAAGAGACGGTAGCTGCGCAGGCTCGCCTCGCGCGAGGTGGCCACAGGTCCGGCCAGCCTGGCCGCCAGCAGATGCGCCCGCAGCGCTCCGGTGCTCAACACCCGGCCGATCCTGCCGCTTACGGCACTCCCGCGGGCTGGAACCCCTGATTCACCGCACAGTTGGCGTAACAGCCGCCGGGCCGACCGCCGACCGCCGACCGCCGGCAGTGAGCCATCAGCCGCTACGCCAGCAGCCCCCGCAGCGGGAACACGGCCTTGCGCGTCGCCAGCACCGCCTGGTCCAGCCGGTCCGCCGGATCGTACCCGGCCTCCCACGGCTGCCAGGCCGGCGTCCGCCCGTCCGTCATCCGCCCGGGACCCAGCTGCCGCGTCCGCGCGTACACCTCGTCCCGCCAGGACTCCGGCACCTCCGACAGCGGATCGATCGGCGCGTGCGCGGCGATCCCCACCAGATGGGTCCAGGACCGGGGCACCACGTCGACGACCGCGTAACCGCCGCCGCCCAGCGCGACCCACCGCCCGCCGTCCACGTACTCGTGCACCAGGTCGTGGCAGGACGCCTGCACCGCACGCTGCGCGTCGAGCGACACCGCGAGATGCGCCAGCGGATCCTCGAAATGCGTATCCGCGCCGTGCTGGGTCACCAGCACCTGCGGCCGGAAGTCCGCCAGCAGTTCGGGCACCACCGAGTGGAACGCCCGCAACCAGCCCTCGTCGCCCGTCCCCGCGGGCAGCGCCACATTCACCGCGCTGCCCTCGCCCGCGCCCCCTCCGGTCTCCTCCGCCCAGCCGGTCTGCGGGAAGAGCGTCCGCGGGTGCTCGTGCAGCGACACCGTCAGCACCCGGGGGTCCTCCCAGAACGCCGTCTGGACGCCGTCCCCGTGATGCACGTCCACATCGATGTACGCGACCCGCTCCGCGCCCAGCTCCAGGAGCCGGGCGATCGCCAGGGACGCGTCGTTGTAGATACAGAACCCGGACGCCGCCCCGGGCATCGCGTGGTGCAGCCCGCCCGCGAAGTTCACGGCGTGCGCGGTCTCCCCGCGCCACACCGCCTCGGCCGCGCCGACCGACTGCCCGGCGATCAGGGCCGACGTCTCATGCATCCCCGCGAAGGCCGGATCGTCCGGCGTGCCGAGCCCGTACGAACCATCGGCGGCGCGCGGATCCAGCGAGGCCCGCCGCACCGCGTCCACATACTCCTGCTGGTGGACGAGGCGCAGCGTCGAGTCCCCGGCGGCCGGCGCGGCCACCACGTCCGCCGCCCGGTCCAGTCCGTACGCCCGCACCAACCCCATGGTCAGTACGAGCCGTACGGGATCCATCGGATGGCTGGGCCCGAAGTCGTATCCCGTTACTGCGTCATCCCACATCAACCGTGCGCGGCCGCTCATGCCCGCCACCGTATCGGTCCACATCCGTCCCGAACGAGTGGGCGTACACGAGCGTCACCAAAACCATCACCATCGGTACGAGCATCGCGCCCCGGTAGCTCCACAGGTCCCCAAGCGCTCCCACCAGCGGCGATCCGATGAGAAACCCCACGTAGTTGAAGATATTGAGGCGGGCCACGGCGATGTCGCTCGCGGCGGGAAACAGTCGTCCGGCCGCCGCGAAAGTCTGCGGAACGATCACACACAGCCCGAGTCCGAGCATCGTGAACCCGAGGATCCCCATCCAGGCGCCGGACGCCAGCGCCACCACCGCGAAGCCGGCCCCCGCGAGCAGCGACCCGCACCGCACGACGGCCACCGGCCCGAACCGCCGCACACCCAGGTCCCCGACCGCGCGCCCCAGCAGCGTGGTGACCATATAGGCGTTGTACGGAACGGTCGCCAGCTCCTCCGAGCTGCCGAGGACGTCCTGGAGGTACTTGGCGCTCCAGTTCGACACGGTGGAGTCACCGATGTACGCGAAGGCCATGACGAGGCAGAGCGGCAGGAGCAGCCTGAACGCGACCGGCTGCCCGCTCGCGGCGCCCGCCGCCTTCTCCGCGTCCTTACCATCCGTACGGTTGATAGCAGCGGCGGCATCGGCCTTGGCGTCCGTGTCGGCGTCGGCGTACCAACGGCTGCCGATCAGCGCGGCCGGCAACAGCAGGGCCACCACCGGGAGATACGACACCAGCAGCGACAGATCCCAGTGCGCGCCGACCCAGGCGAGCGAGGCCCCGGCGATCCCCCCAAGGCTGTACGCGGCGTGGAAGCCGAGCATGATGCTCCGGCCGTACGCCCGCTGAAGACTCACCCCGAGCATGTTCATGGACGCGTCGAGCGCGCCGACCGACAGTCCGAACGCCGCCAGCGCGATGCCCAGCTGCCACACCTCGCCGCCCGCCCCGGCACCGAGGAGCGCCAGCAGTACGACGGGCTGCGCCCAGCGCAACACCACCCCGGGCCGCACCCGCGCCACGAGTTTCTCGGTGACGACACTGCCGACGCCGGCGAGCACGGGCACGGCGGCGAGGAAGACGGGGAGCAGCGCGTTGGATATCCCGTACCGGTCCTGGATGGCGGGGATACGCGTCACGAGCAGGGCGAAGGTCACCCCCTGGACGAAGAAGCTCAGCGCCAGGGAGAGCCGACCGTGCCGCAACCGCGCGTCTGTCATGGCCGGACAGCGTAGGACGCTCCTCTACCCATGGGTAGGCGGATCACACGATGGATCCCGTCACGCGTCCCGCGGCGGATCCCGCGAGCCGCTCAGGCGGGCGGCTCAGGCGAGCAACCCCGGTAGTTCCGCCATCCTGCTGAAGTAACCGGTGGCGCCGGGGAGCTGGTCGGCGGGTGTCATGGCCGTGAACGCGAACACGTCCATGCCCGCGGCCCTGGCGGCGCGGACCCCGAGGGGGCTGTCCTCCACGACAGCACAGCGGCCGGGCGCCACGCCCATGCGCTCGGCGGCATGAAGGAAGAGGTCGGGCGCCGGCTTGCCCCGTCCGACATCCTGCGCGCTGAAGATGACGCTGTCCTCGAACCACCGGCTCAGCCCGGTCTTCCGGTGCCCGACGCGGATCCGCTGATGGCTCCCGGAGGAGGCGACGCAGTAGGACACCCCGTCCCCGGCCAGCTTCTCCAGTACCTCGGTCACCCCGTCGACGGGCTCCAACTCCCGCTCGAAGGCGGCGAAGACACGGTCGTGCAGGGTGTCGTCGAAGTTGGTGGGCAGAAGCCGACCTGTCCGCTCCTTCACCAGGTCGTGGACGCGATGAACGGCGGCCCCCATGTAGTCCCGGAGGGAGTCCTCGTAGGAGGTGGGATGGCCCAGTTCGGTGAGATAGGCGGCCAGGATGGTGTTGGAGAGCAGCTCGCTGTCGACAAGGACACCGTCATTGTCGAAGATGATCAGTTCATAGCGCATGTACTCAGCCTCATCCGACCCTATAACGCAGGAATGCCCCGCGCCGAAAGGCGCGGGGCATTCCCCTAAAGATTGTTCGGCGGCGTCCTACTCTCCCACAGGGTCCCCCCTGCAGTACCATCGGCGCTGTGAGGCTTAGCTTCCGGGT
>NZ_JBVKAK010000032.1:0-18923 GCF_055639435.1 Streptomyces sp. NPDC039430
GCAGCGGGCGCTGGACCGTACCGAGCAGCAGGGCCACCGCGAGCGCCCCGATGATGAGCAGCGCGGCGGCGGACAACAGGCCGAACAGCGGGTCGCCGGTCCGGCTGGTGTTCTCGGGGACGGTCACCATGGTGATCACGAAGAGACCGAGGCCGGTCGCGTCGGTGCTCTCGCCCGTCTCGGGCGCCGCGAGCGTCGCGTATCCGGCGACGGGGCGCTCCCCGCCGATCAGTGTGGTGCCGGTCAGGGACCCGCTGACCCCGGGGTAGCCACCGGAGCCGGGTTCCCTGGTGGTGAGCGGGTTCTGCCCGGCTGTCCCGGCGGAACGCTCGGCCAGGGCACGGAGTTGCTCCTCGGTCTGCCCCACCCCCACGTCGGGGGTGTCCGGGTCGTCCTCCTCATCGGGCGTCTGCGGGCCGTCGCTGCTGAGGACCGTACCGCCCGCGTCGGCCACGGCGATCGCCCGGAACGTGTCGAGGCTCACCCCGGGAACGTTCAGGCTGTTCGAGGTGATCAGCAACTGCTGGGGCAGACCGTCCCAGGACAGCAGGGCCAGGATGAGCAGCCGGGTCTCACCGTTCTCCAGCCGGATCAGCCGGGGGGCGAGACCGTCCTCGTCGGAGAGTCTCTCCAGGTCGACGGCGAGGAGCGGTACGTTCTCGCCGCGCGCGGCCAGCAGTCTGCCGGACGTGATCTCGACGACGGCCGAGCCGCGCCACTTCTGGTAGACGCTGCCGAGCTTGTCGAGAACGGTGTCGGCGGTGACCGGGCCGCCCGCGTTGAAGAGGGACGCGGTCCGCTCAAGGTCGGTGATCGATTCGTCCAGTGAGGCGCGGAGCGCGATCGCTCCGTCCTCGGCGAAGTGCTGTTGTGAGATCCGTACCGCCTCGGGGAGCGCCTCCGCTTCGCTCGGTCCCGGGGCGGTCCTGCCTAAGCCCAGGGCGGTGAGGCCGGACAGCACGAGGAGCAGGGCCGCGAGGACCGCTATGGGCGGGCGGACGCCCCCCAGGAGCGGCATACCGGCCCGTTCGCGGGCCCTGTGCCATCGCTTCGCAGGCGACATTGCCATGAGTACCTCCCTCAGTGTGGTGGGTCGGGTGGGGTGTGGCCGGCGCCGCGGCGGACGCGGACGGGCGTGCGTGAGTGCGCGAACGTGCGGGGATTACGGCTGCTCCTCCCGGAGCGCCAGGGCTCCGCGCCGCATGAGGCCGCGAGGTGGGTCCACGTAGTATTTTGTACACCGTATGCAACGTTCTTTGAACGTGAAAAACCGCAATCCCTGGCGAGCCCGCCGACGGGTGGCTTGATAGCGGTGGTGGCAGCCGGACGGGCGGACGAGGACACCCGCGACCCCGGGGCGTGTTGTACGCGCTCGACGGGCCCGCGCACGCTCGACGGGCCCGCGCACGCTCGACGGGCCCGCGCACGCTCGACGGGCCCGCGCACGCTCGACGGGCCCGCGCGCGGCGGGTCAGGTCACCGTCGTAGCCGGCAGATCTCGGCCGGAAGCGGGCCTCCGGCCGGGAGCCTCGGGGAGCGTGAGCACCATCGTGAGGCCGCCGCCGGGGGTGTCCTCGGCTTCGAGCGTGCCGCCCATGGCCTCGGCGAAGCCGCGGGCGACCGCGAGGCCCAGGCCCACACCGTTGCCGCGCGGGGAGTCGCCGTAGCGTTGGAAGGGCGCGAAGACGCGGTTCCTGGCCTCGTCGGGGACGCCAGGACCGCGGTCGACGACCCGTAGGTGCACGCGATCGGCGAGGACACTGGCCGAGATCACGACAGGCTCGTCGCCGGGGCTGTAATGGACGGCGTTCTCGACGATGTTGGCGACCACCCGTTCCAGCAGCCCCTTGTCGGTGGCCACCATGGGCAGCGTCTCGGGAATCTCCAGGACGACGCTGTTCTCCGGGTCCGGGATGCCGCCGAGCGCCGCGGGGACGACCTCGTCGAGGTCGATCTCGCGGATGAGCGGGGTGACCGTGCCTGTCTGGAGGCGGGACATGTCGAGGAGGTTGTCCACGAGGTGACCGAGCCGGCCGGTACCGTCCTCGATCGCCGCGAGGAGTTCGGCCCGGTCTTCCTCGGACCAGTCCACGTCGTCCGACCGGAGAGACGGGACCGCGGCCTTGATTCCGGACAGCGGGGTGCGCAGGTCGTGGCTGACGGCGGCGAGCAGGGCGGTGCGGATGCGGTCGCCCTCCGCCAGCTCCTTCGCCCGGCCGGCCTCGTGCTGGAGTCGCCTGCGGTCCAGGACCACGGCGGCCTGCGCGGCGAACGCGGCCAGTACGCGACGGTCCGAGGCGGGCAGGACCCGGCCCGACAGCGCGAGTGCCATGTGGTCGCCGACCGGCACGTCCACATCCGCGTCCTCCGGGCGGCCGACCACCCGGCGCGGGCCCGCACCGCCCGCATCGCCCCCGCTGTCCACGCTGCCCGCACAGGTCCAGGGAGAGACGTCGCTCTCGCGTTCCAGGAGCGCCACCGATTCCATGCCGAACGTCTCACGGACCCGTTCCAGCAGCGCGTCAAGACTGGTCTCGCCGCGCAGCACACTGCCCGCGAGGAAGGAAAGGATCTCCGACTCGGCGCGCAGCCGCGCCGCCTGCTGGGTCCGACGGGCCGCCAGATCCACCACCGAGGCGACGGACACCGCCACGGCCACGAAGATGATCAAGGCGAGGATGTTCTCCGGGTCGGCGATCGTGAGACGGTGCACCGGCGGGGTGAAGTACCAGTTGAGGAGCAGCGATCCGAACGCGGCCGAGGCGAGCGCCGGCAGCAGGCCGCCCAGCAGGGCCGCGGCCACGGTCAGTGTCAGGAACAGAAGCATGTCGTTCGCGAGACCGAGCCGCGGGCCGACGTGGGTGAGCAGCAGGGTCAGCGGTACGGGGCCGCCGATGCCGGCCGGCCGGCCCCAGAGGGTACGGGACCGGCGGAGCCGGGCGCCCCGGACGGCCGGCAGCCCGCGCCCCTTGCCCATGTCGTCGTGGGTCACCAGGTGGACGTCCAGATCCGGGCCGGAGTCCCGCGCCACCGTCGCACCGACACCCGGCCCGAAGACGTACCGCCATCCGTCGCGCCGGGACACCCCGAGGACGGTCCGCGTGGCGTTCACCCCGCGCGCGAACTCCAGCAGGGCCGAGGAGACATCGTCGCCGGCGACCTGATGGAAGGTGCCGCCCAGGTCCTCCACCAGGGCGCGCTGGGCGGCCAGTTCCCCGGGCGAGGCGGCGGCCGGCCCGTCACTCTTCGCGATGTGGACGGCCAGCACTTCACCGCCCGCGCTCTTCTCCGCGAGGCGCACCGCCCGGCGGATGAGCGCCCGGCGGATGAGCGTCCGGCCCTCCGGGCCACCGGTCAGCCCGACCACGATCCGCTCGCGCGAGCCCCGGATCCTGGACACGTGGTGTGCGCCGCGGTACTCGTTCAGGTACTCGTCCACCCGGTCGGCGACCCACAGCAGCGCCAACTCCCGGAGAGCGGTCAGGTTCCCGGGGCGGAAGTAGTTCGACAGGGCCGCGTCGACCTTGTCGTGCTGGTAGATGTTGCCGTGCGCCATCCGTCGCCGCAGCGCGGGCGGGGACATGTCGACCAGCTCGATCTGGGCCGCGCGCCGCACCACCTCGTCCGGCACGGTCTCCTGCTGCCGGACGCCGGTGATCGACTCGACGACATCGCCGAGCGACTCCAGGTGCTGGATGTTGACCGTCGAGATCACATCGATGCCGGCGGCGAGCAGCTCTTCGACGTCCTGCCAGCGCTTGGTGTTGCGCGAGCCGGGGATGTTCGTGTGGGGCAGCTCGTCGACCAGCGCCACCTGGGGGCGCCGGGCGAGGACGGCGTCGACGTCCATCTCGGTGAAGACGGTGCCGCGGTACCGCAGTTCCCTGCGCGGGATCTCCTCCAGGCCCTGGAGCATGACTTCGGTGCGCGGCCGGTGGTGATGCTCCACGAACGCCACTACGCAGTCCGTGCCCCGCTCGATACGGCGGTGCGCCTCGGACAGCATCGCGTACGTCTTGCCCACGCCCGGTGCCGCACCGAGGTAGATCCGGAGTCCGCCGCGTGCCATTTCTCGTCTCTCAGCACCTCTCCGGGAAGATCCGCTCCAGGATGAGACGGCCGACCGGGCAGCAGCCGACCGGGCAGCAGGCGACGACCCCTCCCACGACGTTCTCGGTGCTCGACGGCGCTCAACCCCTTCGCCTTCCGGGACACTTGTGGTCCCGCGCCCGGCGGTCCCGCTTCGCTCACCGAAGCGGTTGTGCGCCCCCGCGCACACCCTTCTTGACGTATCCCTGGCGCCGGGCACGGCAACACTGACGCCGACTTGACGTGCGCATGGCCGCGGTGCCCTCGGGCCGCCGCGTCCGTCCGCTTCCTCTCCGGGGAACGACAGGCCGGTGCGGAGTGTCAACTGCACACAGCGCGTGAGCAGTTGGACAAACGGAATGAGAGGCATCCGGATCGCTTGTCATCCGGCGAATGGCTCCTTTAGCGTTCTGCCCGTGGGATCACTCCCCCTACGCTTTTCCGGACAACTCGCACGTGTCGTAACCAGCGTGTCAGTTACGTGAACCGGCTCAACCCCCCCCACAATCCCGCGAGCGGGACCCCTGGCTCGTGGCCCACCGGTTCCGCACCGGAATCGCGGTGATCCCATCGACGGGCGGTGTCCCGAATCGCGCGGCGTCCTCGCCATGACTGGTGAGGCCTCATTTCCCGGTCCGCATCCCTTTACCTTACGGAAGGTTGCTGTGGTGGAATCCCCCAATCCGAGGAAGAGGTCCAAGGCCCCTGCAATGGGGCTGCTTTCCATACTCGTACTGGGCTCGGCGGCTGCCGTGGGTGTCGTCATGCCCGCGTCGGCGACGGTGACGGACACCTATGCGGGTGTCGGCACCTGGTTCGACAAAGTCGGCGACGCGGGCGGTGCCTGCGGCGTTCCGCCGGCCGAGATCGAGAGCAAGAACTTCGTGGCTCTCAATGTGTGGGACATGCCGAACGATTTCGCGGACAACCCTTCGCGACGGCCCATTCCCGCGGACAAGTCCGCTATCAAGGGAATGTACGACAACGGTCTCAACTGCGGGCGCTGGGTGCAGATCAAGCTCAGTGACTTCTGCAGCGTGGCCAACGGAGGCGCGGCGGGAGAAGGAATCTGCAGGGGCGGCACCTCAAAGCCCGACAAGTACAACGGGGCGACCCTCAACGCCGTCGTCACGGACAGCTGTGGCGACGGCAACGAATGGTGCCGGTCCGACAGGAACCATCTCGATATCTCACGGTACGGGGTCGGGCAGTTCACGATGCCCGACGGGAAGCCGGCCGGTGATCTGATCGGCGCGGGAGCCTGGAACAACCGCAAGATCGACTGGTCGTTCATTCCGGCCCCGGACTACAAGGGCGACATCAAACTCGCCTTCGCCGAAGGGGCCGAGGAGTACTATGCCCCGCTGATCATCAGCAATCTGCCCAACGGAATTCACGGCGTCGAGTACTTCGACGGCTCCACCTGGCGGCGGGCGGAGATGAACGGCGACAACGGCCAGCGTTACACCATCGAGGCGAACTCTCCGGCGAAGACGTCGTACACCATCCGCGTCATCGACGCGAACGGCGAACTCCTCAACGGTGGCCGCGAATACACCTTCGACCGTGCCGGCTGCGCCCAGGGCAGCGGCAAGTGCGGCCCCAGCCAGAACTACAACCCGGTGACCTACACCACCAAGGCCGGCAGCGGCGGTTAGAAGAATCCGCGGCACCCGGCTGCACCGCTCGACGGCTGCGGGGCGTGCCACAGCCCTGTGGCAGGCCCCCGCCCTCTTTTCTCTCATGGGAGCGTACAGATGAAACTCTTGTTCAGAACTGTCGTCGGGACGGCCATGGCCGCCCTGCTCTTCTTTCTCGTCGGCACCCCGAGCCCGGCCGCGGCCGGGGTCACGGCACCGACGTCCATCGTGTTCGACCCAGGACCCAAATACCGCTGCTTCGGCCTGGAGCGTGAGCCGGCCGGAGTCCCGGCGGCCACTCAGAACGATCTCCACGACACCTCCGGCTGCGGACCCGTGGACGACCCCCAGCGCAATGACTCCTCGTGTTATGGACGTTTCCCCTACACCGGTGCGTACGGAAAGACCTGTCCCGCCTGGGACTTCGTCACCTACGACTGGACCGGGGAGAGTTTCCGCAAGTACCCCGGATATGACACCCAGGTCTGGGGGAATTCCGGTTCACCACTGACCCTGACCATGCAGAACAATACGGCGGGCATCGGCGACTGCAAATACCGCGAGGTGGCGTTCTCGTACCACTACCCGTCGAGTTCGCTGCGCCGTCCCGCCGGCGGCGGTGAGTACAAATTCTCGGACGGACGGCTGAAGGTCTCCTACGACGCCTACGCGGAGCAGACCGGCGGGTTCGCCTGCGGGGAGAAGCGGGCGATCCTGACGACGGATCTGATCTACATGGCCAACGGCAAGAAGAACGTCATCTCGGTCGTTCACTTCAATCCCGGAAACTTCATCCCGCCGAACGGAGACGGCGTGATCTGGTCGAACAACTGCGCCGACGGGTGCCGTGTCACCGTGCCCGGTCAGCAGATTCCCGCGAAGGCCACCACCCGGGTATCGGTCGACTTCACGGAACTGGCCGCGAAATACGGAAAGTATCTCGGTCACAGCACCATTCCCACGGAATCAAACCTCCTCGCGGTCCAGCTGGTCAACAGCGTCACCGGGGCCGACCTCCAGACCAGGGTGTCCAATGCCTCGGTGACACTCGAACCTCTCACACGCTGACGCTCCGGCGCTTCTCCCGACGTAAGTGCAAGCGATCCCGAACGTTTGTCCATGGTTCCTGCGTCGAAATCACGCCACGGTAACCGGCATCACTTGCAGGAGAGGTGCTTCCATGGGTAAGCGGTTCACGGGCGTGACAGCGGCGCTCCTCGGAATGGCGCTGATCAGCGGATGCGGCGGCGGCAGCGCGTCCGGTGGCGACGGCGGTGAGGGCGCCGGAGGGAAGAAGACGCTGGAGTTCTGGGGCTGGGCGCCCGGGTATGAGAAGTCGGCCGCGCTGTGGAACGCCACTCACCCGGACGTCCAGGTCTCGTTCAAGACCATCCCGGCGGGAGCCAAGGGCGGCTACGAGAAGATGTTCTCCGCCGTCAAGGCGGGCAACGCGCCGTGTCTGGCGCAGGTGGGCTTCGAGTCCGTGCCGACATTCCTGGCGGAAGGCGCGCTGGAGAACATCGCCCCCCATGTCGGTGACACGGCGGAGCAGTTCTCCGACTTCGCCTGGAACCAGGTCTCCTACGGTGACCAGGTGATCGGTATTCCGGTCGATGTGGGCCCGCAGGCACTGTTCTACCGCAAGGACGTGTTCGCGAAGTTCGGTATCGCCCCGCCCGCCACCTGGGCGGAGTTCAAGGCGGCGGCGGAGAAGCTGCGCAAGGCCGACTCCTCGTACGCGCTCACGAACTTCTCCACGGAGAGCTACTGGTTCGGCGGGCTGGTGAGCCAGGCGGGCGGGCAGTGGTTCCGTACCACCGGCGACTCCTGGAAGGTGGGCTTCGACGGCCCCGAGAGCAAGAAGGTGGCCGACTACTGGCAGGACCTCGTCGACCGGAAGCTGGTGACCACCGAGACCCCGTGGAGCCCCGAGTGGCTGAAGGGCCTGTCCAGTGGCAGGACGGCCGCCGCCGTCGGCGCGGTGTGGATGGCCGGGGTGCTGACGGAGAACGCCAAGGACAGCGCCGGAAAATGGGCGGTCGCGCCCATGCCCCAATGGGAGAAGGGCGGCAAGGCCGCGGGCAACGAGGGCGGCTCGACCACGGCCGTGGTCAAGGGGTGTGAGAACACCAAGGAGGCCGCGGAGTTCGCCACATGGATGAGCACCGATCCCAAGAGCCTCGCCAACCTCATCACCGTCACCGGGATCTACCCGGCGGCGACGAGCGGGCGGGATCTCCCCGAGGCCAACAAGCCGGTGAAGTACTTCGGCGGCCAGAAGATCTATGACGTGTTCAACGAGGCCGCCGCGCGGACCGATCCCGACTGGAAGTGGGGACCCGTGATGACCCAGGCCGCCACCACCTTCCAGGACGCCTTCGGCAAGGCCGTCGGCGACGGGTCCTCGTTCTCCGGCACGCTCGACCTGGTCCAGGACAAGGTCGTCGCCGATTACCGGGCCAAGGGCCTGTCGATCGCCGACTGACACCGGCGGGCACGGGGTTTCGCACTCCGCGCCTGCCTTCCCACCTGGCCTGGAAGGAGTCTCATGGTGGTGGCCACAGAACACACGACGGCCGGCGGGCGGGCGACGGACCCGCCGCCGGCCCGGCAGGGGACAGGAACCGGTACGGCTCCGGCCCCCGCGGCGGGACCGGGTGTGCGCCGGTCCCGTACCCGAGCGGGCGTGATGCTGCTCGTACCGTTCCTCGCCCTCTTCACCTGGGTGTACGTCCTGCCCATCGGATTCGCGCTGTACCAGAGCCTGTTCCGGCAGGAACGCTCCGGGCTGGGCCTGCAAGCACCGGAACGCGTCTTCGCCGGGCTCGGCAACTACAGCCGTGTCCTGACGGACGACGCGGTCATCGCGGGCGTCGGGCGGGTGCTCCTGTTCGGTGTCGTGCAGGTGCCCGTCATGCTCGGACTCGCTCTGCTGCTCGCGCTGTTGCTGGACAGCGCGGTCGTCCGGTTCGCGGGCTTCTTCAAACTCGCGTTCTTCCTGCCGTACGCGGTCCCCGGCGTCATCGCGGCGATCCTGTGGGCGTTTCTCTATCTGCCGTCCTTCAGCCCGCTGCGCGGCGCGCTGGACATCGACTTCCTGGCGCCGGGCACGGTGTTGTGGTCCACGGCCAACGTGGTCACCTGGTCATGGACGGGCTACAACATGATCATCATCTACACGGCGCTCCAGGCGGTGCCCCGGGAGCTGTACGAGGCCGCCCGCATGGACGGCGCCTCCCCCCTGCGAATCAACCTCAGCGTCAAGATCCCGCTGGTCAGGCCCGCTATCGTACTGACCGGACTCTTCTCCCTCATCGGCTCGCTCCAGCTGTTCAACGAACCGTCCGTCATACGGACCATCACCACCAACGTGACCAGCACCTACACGCCCGCCATGGCCGCCTACCAGGCCGCCTTCGGCGCCAATGACTACCACTACGCCGCCGCGATCGCCGTACTGCTGGCGCTGACCACCTGCCTGCTGTCCTTCCTCTTCTTCAAGCTCACGGAACGGAGGGCACGGTGAAGCGCGCGTCGCTGCCCGGCCAGGTCATCGCCACCTTCGGGATGTTCGTCGTCGGCGTCTACTTCCTGCTGCCGGTCTGGTGGCTGACGGTGTCGTCGACCAAGTCCAGCTCCGCGCTGTTCGACAGCAACGCCTTCTGGTTCTCCGACCAGTTCTCGCTGCCCGAGAACATCCGGCAGGTCTTCGCCTGGCAGGACGGTGTGTTCGCCCGGTGGCTGCTCAACAGCCTGCTCTACGCGGGCGGTGGCGCCCTGGCCGGCACACTTCTGGCGGCCGCGGCCGGCTTCGCCCTCGCCAAGCTCCCCTTCCGCGGCAGCGCCGGCCTCTTCACCGTCATCATCGCCGCACTCCTCATCCCGGCGCCGCTGCTCGCGCTTCCCCAGTACCTGCTGGCCTCCTCGGTCAGTCTCGACAACACCTTCTGGGCCGTGTTCATCCCGAGTGTGGTCAGCCCCTTCGGTGTGTACCTCGCCAAGGTGTACGCGGCGGACTCCGTCCCCGACGAACTGCTCGACGCGACGCGGGTGGACGGCTCCGGTGAGATACGGGCGTTCTGGACGGTCGGACTGCGGCTCATGTCGCCCGCCCTGGTCACGATCTTCCTGTTCCAGTTCGTGGCCATCTGGAACAACTTCTTCCTGCCCCTGGTCATGCTCGCGGACAACAGCCTGTGGCCGGCCACGCTCGGGCTCTTCTTCTGGAACAGCGCGCAGAACCAGACCTTCTACCACCTGACCATCACGGGTTCGCTGATCTCCGTGCTCCCGCTGATCGTGGCCTTCCTCGGGCTCAACCGTTACTGGCGCTCGGGCCTCGCCGACGGAGCAGTGAAGGCGTAGCGCCCTCGCCCGTACCCCTCCCGATCAGTCCCTACCACGCCGAACAGTCCCTACAACACTGCGGAGCAAGTACGTGAGACGCATCCCTGTCATCATCGCGATGGCGGTCGCGGCCGGAGGTCTGGGGGCCCCACCGGTCTCCGCCGCCGTGCCGGCCCTGCCGTCCGCGTCCGTGTCATCGGCGGTCACGATCAGCTCGCCCGAGCTGGCCGTCGAGGTGGACCCGGACTTCCCCCGCGTCATCGGATACCTGACGCGCGACGGAGCACCACTCGACGGCCAGTCCCGGGCCCTCGACCGACTGCGGATCAACGGCGAGGAGTACAAGCCCGCGATGAAGGCGACGCCCGCCGCGGACCGGATCGACTACCGGATGACCGTGGACGAGCTGGACCTGACGGTCGTCGCCCGGCTCTCCGTCGCCGACAGCGTGCTGACATTCGAGGTCACCGACGTCGAGGAACGCGGCAGCGCCAAGGTCACCACGCTCGCGATCCCGGACCAGTCCATCGTCTCCGGCAAGCCCGGCGAGCAGCTCACCTCGGTCCGGACGCGCAGCACCTATCAGGGCGCCGGAGACAAGTGGGACACGTATCAGTCCGTCTCCGACGCCAAGACCGACGAGACCCCGCAGAAGACCAATGTGGCCATCGTCAACTCCTCGCGCGCCGCGGCGGCCGTCTGGTCCTCCTCCATCAGTACCTTCGGGCCGCTGCTGCGTCAGACCACCGGCACCGGCGCCGACAAGCGCTCCGGTGTCTGGAGCAACACCTGGACCTACCGGGGCCCCGACGGCGAGAAGGTCGTCCCGCCCGAACTGAAGGTCGCCGTGACCGGCGAGAGCAATGACGACGGCCGGGTCGACTGGCAGGACGGCGCGATCGCCTACCGCGAGATCGCCCCGAAGCCCAAGGGCGGCGAGGACGTCGCCGGCACGCCCGTGAGCTATATCTCCATGAACTTCATGAGCGGCGCCCAGAACCCCTTCCTGCGCGCGCTCGACAATGTGAAGAAGGGATACCTCGCCACCGACGGGCTCGGGCAGTCGATCCAGCTCAAGGGGTACGGAGGCGAGGGCCACGACTCCTCCCACCCCGACTACGCCGGCCACTACAACAACCGCGCGGGCGGCCTCAAGGACCTCAACACACTGGCGAACAGCGCCGGGAAGTACGGGGCCAAGATCGGTGTGCATCTCTCGCAGGAGGGCCAGCTGCTGGAGTCCGAGGCGTTCCGCTGGGACCGGCTCGACTCCACCAAGCCGTGTTATTTCTGGTCGGACGCACACTACTGTTTCAACAAGTCCAAGGACCTCTCGGGACCGCACGCCGAGCGCGTGAAGCAGCTGAAGAAGGAGGTCCCCGGCCTCGATTTCGTCTACAACGACGCGTTCTTCGGCGAGGACTGGGACGCCTGGAAGCTCGCCAAGAACTACAACGACAACGGCCTGGCCCTGCACACCGAGTGGCCGTCGTATCTGTGGCCCTACGTCACCTGGTACCACCAGTCCGCCGACTATCCCGACAACGGCGTCAACAGCGACATCCTGCGCTTTGTCTACAACGGGGTCACGGACGCCTGGGTGCAGAAGGGCAACGAGCTGCTGGGGGGCGTCAACAGTGACGGCATAGGCGACTGGCACGGCGAACACGACGTCAACCGGTGGCTGGAGACCGTCTACTCGCGGAACCTGCCCACCAAGTATCTGCAGAACTTCGAGATCACCAACTGGTCCGACGACAAGATCGACCTGTCCGGTGGCGTCACGACCGCCAAAGTCGACGGCAAGGTCCGCTACACGCAGGGCGGGCGCACCATACTCGACGGGGACGCCTACCTGCTGCCCTGGCCCGCTTCGAAGACCGAGAAGACCGAGAAGACCGAGAAGACCGAGAAGTCCGAGGGAGCCGAGAAGTCCGAGAAGGCGTACCACTGGAACGCGGACGGCGGCACCACCAGCTGGAAGGTCCCCCCGTCCTGGCGCCAGAACGGCGGCTACGACCTGTACGAGCTCAGCGACACGGGCCGCAAGAGCCTGGGCAAGGCCGAGGTGCGCGACGGTACGGTCACACTCACGGCGAAGGCCAAGACCCCCTACCTGCTGGTCCCGCAGAAGCAGAAGCCGACGCTCCGGAAAGTGACGTTCGGTGAGGGCGGCCCGCTGGTCAACCCCGGCTTCACCAGCGGCGATCTGACGGGCTGGAAGGGCACCAACGCCAAGGTCGAGCGGGACGGCCGCGGCTGGCCCGAGCTGCGCGTCTCCGGCACGGGCCAGGCCACCCAGCGGAGCGACAAGCTGGCCGCCGGCACCTACACGGCCGCCGTATGGACGACGACAGCTCCCGGCCGGCGCGCCGCACTGCGTGTCAACGGCAGGGAGACCTGGATCGACACCACGCCCCCGGCGCTGAAGGACGCGGACAGCCATCTGTCGGGCATGCCGTACCAGAAGCTCAAGGTCGTCTTCACCGTCGGCGAGGACGGGCGCGCGGACGTGAAGCTGTCAGCGGGCCCGGGGGAGGGCTCCACCGCGTTCACCGACGTACGCATCGTCCGTACCGACGGAGCCACTCCCACCCAGTTCACCGAGAACTTCGAGGCGGTGGACCAGGGGTTCGGCCCCTTCATCCTGACGCAGGCGGGCGAGGCCGGAATCCATCTGGCCGAGGCCAACCCCGGCTACACCAGGGACGCGCTGCGGGACACGTTCTCCCTGAAGATCGCCGAGAAGAACACCGGAGTGAAGCTCCAGACCTGGCCGGGCAGCATGCGCTTCCAGCCGGACCGCGCCTACCGCGTACGGTTCGACTACGCGGCGGACAGCGCGGACACCTTCGAGTTCCTCGTACGCTCCGGCGAGAAGCCGGTGGTCACCGAGCCGCTCCGGGCCACCACCGACCGGTCGCTGGACAGCCCGCCCCCGGCCGGTGACCCCGAGCCGTCGGGCTGGACGGACTCCCTGCCACCCCAGGGCCCGGCTCCGGTCCGGAGCGCGGACCTGACGTTCACCACCGGTGGCTGCGCCGAGGTGAATCTCGCCCTGAGCCAGGTCTCCGAGGGCAAGGGCGGTGACTTCCCCCCGTCGATGTCCTTCGACAACCTCGTGGTGGAGGACCTCGGCAAGGCCGCGGGCTCCGAGTGCGGCGCGCCGACCTCGGTGTCCTTCGCGCCCGACGAGGTGTCTCCCGAGGGAGCCACCGAGGCCAAGGTGACCGTCGAGAACCGCAGCGGTGAGCCGATGACCGGTGTGCAGGTCGATCTGACGGTCCCCGAGGGCTGGCGTGCCGACGCCGGGACGCCCACCACGATCGACAGCGTTCCGGCGCACGGGAAGAGCACCGTCACCTACCGGGTCACGCCCGCCGCGAACGCCAAGAACGGTGTGGTGCGCACGGCGGCCTCGTACACCTGGAACGGGGCGAAGCTGCGGACGAGCGCCGAAGTCGACGTCCCCGTCGTCTATCCGGGGCTGGCCGAGGCGTTCGACACCGTCGGTACGACCGACACCGCCACCGCGGACAAGGGCGCGCTCGACGACCAGGGCCGCAGCTTCGACCGTGCCGCGCTGGAGGCCGCCGGTCTCACCCCCGGTGGCAAGAAGACCGTGGACAACATGGAGTTCACCTGGCCGGACACCCGGCCCGGCGAGAAGGACAACGTCTCCGCCAGGGGCCAGACGGTACGGACCACCGCCAAGGGCGTGCTCGGCGTGCTGGGTACGGCCACGGCCGGAGCGGCCGGCGACCTGATCGTCCGGTACACCGACGGGACCACTTCGACGGCCCAACTCGGCCTGCCCGCCTGGACGTCCACGGACCGAGGGGCCTACGGAGCGCGCGCGGTCGCCACGACGAAGGTGAGGAACTCGCCCAACGGCCCGCAGAACGGCGACTCCACCGTCTTCTACAACAGTGTGCCGCTCGACCCGGGCAAGACGGTCAGGTCCATCACCCTGCCGACCGAGGCGAATCTCCATGTGTTCGCCCTCGCGTCCCGTGACTACGTCACCTCGCCCAAGGCCGACGTCTACGCGAGCGACCTCGCCTGGAAGAGCGCGTCCAGTGCCTGGGGACCCGTCGAGCGCGACCACGCCATCGGCGAGAACAAGGCCAACGACGGCGACGCCATCCGGATCAACGGCGAGGTCTACGAGAAGGGCCTGGGCGCGCACGCGCCCTCGGAGGCGGTCTACGACCTCGGCGGCGGCTGCTCCGGGTTCACGGCCCGCATCGGTCTGGACGACAAGTCCGGTTACGGCACCGTGGGGTTCTCCGTGGTCGCGGACGGCAGGACGCTCTACACCAGCCCTCTGGTGAACCGCACCACCAAGACCATCGACCTCGACCTCGACCTCGGCGGCGCCAAGGAGGTCAAGCTCGTCACCACGGACGGAGGAGACGGCAACTCCAGCGATCACAGTGCCTGGGGTGACGCGATGTTCCGCTGCGGCTGACCCCTGGGACTTCGCCCCGCCGATCAGCTGACCGGCGGGGCGAAGTGCTGTGACGGATCCGGTGGCGGCGCGGAACGGAACCTTACGTTCTCGCAACACCCCGTGCGGAACGGTTCGGGAACGCATGCCGGGACAGGACGCCCCCGGCCGTATGGAGTTGAGCCGAAGGGGACTGCCGTGGCGCTGCCGTACCTGCAGTGGATGCACTACCTCACGCCCGGTCCCACGCACCGCCGGCTCGGCCTGATGTGTCTCGGCGTGGGCCACCAGGACGGCCTGCTGCCCACGGTGGGCCCCCGTGCGCTCCCGCACCACGTCGCCGTCGTCGTCTCCCGGGGCTCCGGCTGGTTCCGTACGGTGGACGGGCCCACGCTCGATGTGGTGGCGCCAGCGGTGCTCTGGCTCCGCCCGCACGTGGTGCACCACTACGGGGTCAACGACCCCGGATGGACCGAGTGGTTCATCGACTTCACCGGTCAGGCCGCCGAGGCGTACGAGGCGCTCGGCTTCATCGAGACCGACGCACCGGTCTCGGCCCTGACGAACGCCGAACCCGCGGTACGCGCCATCAGCAGGGTCGCCCAGGCGTGCCGCAGGGGAAGCCCGTATCTGGAGACCGAGACGTCCGCGCTCGTCCATGAGGTCCTGCTCGCCCTCCGCCGGGAGCGGGCCGACGAGTCCTCACGGTACGGAATGGTGCTTTCCGGCCTGACGCGGGACGCCTGTCTGGCCGTCTCGATCGCGGAGCACGCCAGGCGTCTGGGGGTGTCGGTCGCCGAACTGCGCGAGGTGGTACGGCGCCTGGCCGGCTCCACACCGAAGGACTTCGTGATGACGATCCGCCTCGGCAGGGCCAAGGAAATGCTGGCCACGACAGATCTGCCGGTCTCGTCGATAGCGCGCCGCGTCGGCTACGACGATCCCGCCTACTTCACCCGCGTCTTCAACCGGCGGGTGGGCCTTTCGCCCAGTGGCTTCCGCGACCAGCAGCAGCGTGGCTTCCTCGTACGGGACGGCGAGAAGGCATGAGCCGGCCGCGGCAGGCTCAGGACGCGGGGGCGCCCAGCCGTCGCAGCAGACGGGCCACCTCGACGGCCATCGCCTCGCGGGCAGGACCGAGATAGCGGCGCGGGTCCACCACGGCGGGCCCGGCGTCGAGCGTCGCCCGCACCGCCCCCGTGAAGACCGTGTTCAGATGGGTCGACATATTGATCTTCTTCATCCCGGCGTCCACGGCCGCCGCGAGTGTCGCGTCATCGGCCCCTGACGAGCCGTGCAGCACCAGCGGCACCGGTACGGCGGTGTGCAGCGCGCGTACGAGGTCGAGATCCACCGCGGCGGTGCGCTCGGTCATCTGATGGGACGTGCCGACCGCGACGGCCAGGGCGTCGACGCCGGTGTCGGCGACGAACCGCGCCGCCTCGCCCGGCTCCGTCCGGACACCCGGCGCGTGCGCGCCGTTCTTGCCGCCGATCTCACCCAGTTCCGCCTCGACGAACACACCGCGTTCATGGCACCACCGGGCGATCTCCCGGGTCAGGGCCACGTTCCGCTCCCAGGGCAGGTGCGCCCCGTCGTACATGACGGAGGTGAAGCCGCACGCCACGGCCTCCTCGATCAGCTCGACCCGGGTGGCATGGTCCAGATGGAGCGCCACGGGCACCCGCGCGGTGTCGGCGGCCGCGCGGGCCGCCGCGGCCAGCGGCGCGAGCGCGCCGCGGTAGGCCACGGCGTTCTCGCTGATCTGCGCGATCACCGGCAGCCCGGCACGCTCGGCGCCGTCGACGACCGCTTCGAGCTGCTCGATGAGCACGACGTTGAAGGCGCACGCCGCGAGCGGCGTGGCGTCGAGAACTCGCTGCGTGGGAGTGAGGGGCATGAGACACGTCCTGACCGGGAGAGGGAGGTTCGGGAGCTTCAGCCGAAGGGGTCGAGAACGACCGAGCGGGAGAGATGGGCGGGCCGGTCGGGATCCCGGCCTGTGGCCTCGGCGAGACGGACGGCGAGCCTCTGCGCGAGGACCAGTTCGGCCAGCGGGTCCAGCCGCGTGCGGCGTACGTACGCGCCGGTGGCCGCGACCCGGCGGGCCAGTGAGTCCGGCACGGGGGCGAGGCTCCACACGGCCCGGCCCCGGCGGGCCACGGCCATGGGGCCGTGCCGGTATTCCATGGCGGAGTACGACTCCGTCCAGTGGGCCGCCGCCCCGCGCACCTTCAGCGCCGCCTCGTGGGCGATGCCCATGCTCCAGTCGGCGCCGAGGAAGGTGATCTGGCCGGCCCGGACCAGCTCGCCGGGCAGCGGCGCGCTGAGCGCGGTGGCCGCGTCGGCGAGCACGCGAGCGGTGGGCAGGCCGAGATGGGCCCGCAGCAGCATCAGTTCGGTGGTGGCGAACCGCGTCTGCACCACGGACCGTTCGTCGGCGTAGTCCAGGCAGATCACGTCATGGGCCAGGGCCGCCGCCGGGGAGTCCGCGACGGCCGTGATCGTGGTGATGCGCGCCCGGGGCCCGGCGCCCCTGAGCGCCGACAGGACCTCGGTGGTGGTGCCGGACCGGCTCAGGGCGAGGATCCGGTCGTAGGGCCGGAGCAGCTTCGCCTCGGACGCCGGATAGATGTCGGTGACGCCGTGACCCGCGCCCTCGCGCAGCCGCGCGTAGGACTGGGCCATGAACAGCGACGTGCCGCAGCCGATGACCGCGACCCGCTCGTCCGGAGCGGGCAACGCCGGTGCGTGGAGCGGCAGTTCGCGTACCACCCGCTCCCAGCACTCCGGCTGGGTGGCGATCTCGTCGCTGGTGTGGGACATGGTTCTCCCTGGGAGTCGGGCACGGAGAGCACCGCTCAGCGAGCGGTGAGGTGGGCCAGGGCTTCTGTCCAGGTGGGCTGCGCGGTGGCGCCGCCGCGGCCCCGGGTCGACAGCGCACCGCACACGGCCGCGATGTCGAGCGCGTCGGCCGGCGGCCGGCCCGCCAGCCGTGCGGCGATGAATCCGGCGTTGAAACTGTCGCCCGCGCCGATGGAGTCCTGAGGTGTCACCCGGATCCCGGCCGTGGCGAGCAGTGTGTCGCCGTCATGGCACAGGGCACCCTCCGCGCCGTTCTTGACGGCCACCAACGGGCCGCGCCGCGCGAGGAGTTGTGCCGCCGTCGGGACGCAGGCGCCGTCGGTGCCGGCCAGCCGGCCCGCCTCGTACGCGTCGGGCAGCAGCAGGTCGGTACCGGCGAGGACGGGCGCGAGCGCGGTGTGATCCCAACCGCCCGAGGGGTCGTCGTTGGTGTCGAGCGACGTTGTCACACCGGCGGCCTGCGCGGCCCCGAACAACTGCGGCAGATCCGCCGCCAGTTTCGGCATGAGGAAGAAGGAGGCGGTGTGGACATGCCCTGACGTGGTCAGCAGCCGTTCGGGCACGTCGTATCCGGTGGTGGCGGCCAGCACGCCCGGCGCGGTGACCATGGCACGGTCGCCTCCCCGCGTCACGACCACGGTGAGCGGTGTGGGCAGTGTGTCGTCCACGCGCAGCGCGTTGGTGTTCACACCGTGCGCCGCGAGCCGGTCGCGGACGTAGGCACCGGCGTCGTCGTCACCGACGCGGCCGGCGAAGGCCACGCGCAGCCCCAGCCGGGCGGCGCCGCAGGCGGTGATGGCGGCGGACCCGCCGAGGGTCAGGGTGCCGCCGTCGACGAGCTGTTCGCGCCGGCCGAAGGCGAGCGGTGCGTCGAGCGGACCGAGGATGACATGCGGGTTGGCGTCCCCGATGGCAAGCAGGTCGAAGGTTGGCGGCATACGGCCTCCTGTGGGGGGTGGGAGAGCGGAGGGTGCGTGGAGGGCGGGCGGCACGGGCGCGGTGGTCGTTGCGGTGCCCCGCGCCACCCCCGGGTGCGGTGTCGCGTACCCCTGCCGGCGAGTTCTCCACGTCGGCACGTCACGGAGTAAATCGGCTGCTTTTGGTCACGTCAACGGCCGAAAACCGCCCAATTGTCATTTGTGCAAGCGTCTGAATTCAGAAGTGAAAGCACCCGCCGGGGCCCGCCGCTGTCGGTGCCCCGCGGTGCCGGGCGGGGCGGGCCGGACGGGCCGGGCGGGCCGGGCGGCGCTTGGCTCGGCCGTGATCGCCGGATACGCTCTCCAGCAGAACCGGCCGACCGCGATCCGCTCGCGGCGCCGCTCGGGCCGCTCGGGGGATCGCCTCGACAGCGGTGATCGGCGCGAGCGGCCCGAGTGTGTCCAGCGCTACGAGCCGCGCGTGCGCCCCCGACCGTGACGCCGGCGGAGGAGGGCGGAGACGTGCGCGTACTCGTCGTGGAGGACGAGCCGCTGATGGGGCGGGCTCTGGTGGCGGGGCTGCGCCGTGAGGCCATGGCGGTGGATCTGGTGACC
>NZ_JBVKAK010000033.1:0-18497 GCF_055639435.1 Streptomyces sp. NPDC039430
ACAAACCGTCGAGCAGCACGAGCGAGTCCACACCGAGCGACTCGCCCTCCCCCTCGGACTCCCAGGACGAGGACACCACGGAGCCCGACACCTCCCCCGGCGACGGCCACCAGCCGAGCTACACACCAAAGGAGACGCCGTCGGAGACGCCCAGCGAATCCGAGACGCCCAGCGACACACCGTCGCCCCCCGCGGAGTCGGAGCCGACCGATCCCGGCAGCGAGACGACTACCCCCGGACCAGGAGCCGAGCCCAGTTCACCCGAGACGGGAGAGTCACCGAGCGGGATACCCGGACCGCTCCTCCCCGACATGCCGGGCACCTGACAGCCCGACGCCCCGCCGTAGGCGCCCCTGTGCGGACGTCGCCCCCATGTACTTCGGCCGCGGGCGTGACCCCAGGTCGCCATGGGCAGCCGGTCGCACGGACGAGCGCCGCCGGCGGCCTGGTCCTCGCGCTCGCGGCTCGGCCCGCGGCTGCCCGTGTCACCCCGCGGGCTCCACGGCTTCCGGGTCCGGGCGGCTGAAGGGCGGTGCCGGGGGTATCAGGCCGAGCAGGGCGTTGGAGGTCGCTTCGTCCGCCGGGTGGAAGGCCCAGATCTTGTGGCCTTCGCTTGCCGGAAGTTCCAGGACGTGCTGGTCGAGTGCGAGCGATCCGAGCCTCGGGTGTCGGAAGATCTTGTGGTCGATGGCCTTCTCGTAGAGGTGGTGCTCGCTCCAGGCGGATCTGAAGACATCGCTGCCGGCGGCCAGTTCCTCCACGAGACGCGTCACCCGGGCCGCCCCCGCCCCGGAGCCGGCCTGTGCGCGTAGGGCCGCCACCATGCAGCGGGCAAGCTCGGGCCACTGAGGGAAGAACGACTGTGCCCCGGGCGCGAGGAACACCAGGCGGGCGTAATTGTCCCGGGGCTCCAACCCCTCGTGGAGAAGATCGCCGAGTGTGTTGCTGTCCACGATGTCGAGCCTTCGGTTCACCAGCAGGGCGGGCACCGTCATGGAGCCGAGCAGCCGGCGCACGGCCTCCAGGCGATCCATGCCCATGCGGGGCGCCTCACCGCCCGCGGCAGCACCCGTATCGGAGAGTTCGCGCAGGTAACGCTCCGCCACGGCGTCCAGCAGCAGCGCCTTGCACAGGCCCACCACCACCGCGGGGGAGGGCCTGCGTTCCCTCCCCTGTTCGAGGCGCACGTAGTAGTCGGTGCTGATCCCGGCCAGGAACGCCACTTCGTCCCGCCGCAGCCCCGGTACGCGCCGCGGCGCCCCCGCGGCCAGCCGGTGCTGTTCGGGCCGCACCCGATTCCGTCTGGCGCGCAGGAAGGCCGCCAGTGGTTCGCCTCCGCCGTGCCCTCGTGAAACCCTCATGCCACCAGCCTAAGGACGAGGCGTTCGCCGGGGTGCGGAGGCGGGCGTGCGGCACCACGTCCGCCCGGACGACGTGTGCGGGGCCCTCGGAGCGAGAGGCTCCGGCCGGGTCCCGACCGGCACGCCTGGGCTTCCGGGGTGGGTGCGTCACTCCTACCCGCCCGGTTCGCCGGGTGGCTAGCGTGTCGAACGCCGACCGAGAGGTCCGGATATCGGCCGGGCCACGGCCTCGCCTCCTCTGCCCGTATCCGGGAAAGGCATCAGGGCGCCGTGTGATGTGCCACTGGCTTCCCCGGCGCCAGTACAGAACGCCAAGGAAAAGAGATACGTCGATGTTCGTCATTACCGGCGCCGGCGGCCGCACCGGACGGGCCGCCGCCACGCACCTGCTCGCGGGCGGGTACCGCGTCCGCGCCGTCGGTCGTTCCACCCGGCGGCTCGCCGATCTCGCCGCGTGGGGCGCCGAGGTGTGGGAGGCCGACCCGAGTGACCCGGCCGCGCTGGCGGAAGCCCTGCGTGGCGCGGACGGCGTCTACGCGGTGATCCAGCCCAACTACCTCCCCGATCACCCCGACTTCGGCGGCTTCCAGGACCAGGTGGCCGCCTCCCTGACCCAGGCGGTCACCGAGTCGGGTGTGACCCGCGTCGTCGGGCTCAGCAGCTGGGGAGCCGGACACGCCGAAGGCACAGGTCCGGTCAAGGGGCTCCACCGCTTCGAGCAGCGTCTCTCGGCCGTCCCCGGTGTCGACACGTTGTGGCTGCGGGCCGGCTACTTCATGGAGAACTTGCTGGACCACGCCGGCACGGCCAGGACCCACCACCGCATCAGCGCCCCCTTCGAGCCCGGCCTTCCCCTGCCCTTCGTCTGCACCCGCGACATCGGGGCCCGAGCCGGCGAGGAGCTCGCCACCGGGGCCTGGCACGGTACGGAGATCCTGGAACTCCAGGGCGAACGCGACGTGAGCATGCGGGAAGCGGCGGGCGTGATCGGAACCGCCGTGGGTGCGGACGACTTCACGTACGAGCAGACCAGCCGCGCCGACTTCCACGCGGCACTCCGCGGCAAGGGCGTGTCAGCCAACGTCGCGGACATGATGGTCGAGGTCGGCGAAGCCGTTAACTCCCGGCACACCCGCATGGAGCAGCCGCGTACGGCCCGCACCTCCACCCCCACCTCCATCGAACGGTTCATCGAGGATGAATTCACTCCCCGGTACCGCGCGGCCTGACCGGAAGGAACGCGGGCGGCGGTCGGTGCCGGCCATTCCGTGGGGCTGCTGTCGAGCGCGGGGTTCCGGGCCGCGGCCGGCGAGGGACTCCCTCCGGAGGTGGAGTTCCTGGCCACGGGCGTGATGCCGGAGGTGTTCTCCCAGGGCGCGGGCCGCCGTACCGGTGCCGACGTGTTCCATCCGAGCCCCCGACCATCGGTGAGATCTTCGGCGGCTCCCGTGTCGGCCTCGCCGTCGAGGAGAGCATCGAGCAGGCCACCACGTGGGGCTCCGGACCTGGTCGTCGCCGAGCCGTTCGACGCGTCAGGAGCCTCGATCACCGTCGACGGCGATCAGCCATGGTGTGGCCTTGGCGGCGAACTCGCCCGCCGTCACGCCGGCCGTCACGCCGGCCGGCGCGACCATGGCGGCGCCGTGCATGAATCCGGCGAACATGACGTACATGCCCGCGAGCAGGGCGCGGTCGTACAGGGACGCCGGCCCGGCGTCCTCACCGACGTAGGTACTGGTTCCCCGCAGGTCGAGCAGCGGCTTGTACTGATCGAAGACATCGGCCGAACCGCTGTAGAGGATCGATGCCCCAGGCTGGCCGATCATGTGCGGTACGGCCATGATGCCGCCGTCCAGATACGCGACCCCGGCTTGGGCGGCCCAGTGGGCCAACTCCCGTGACTGAGCGGGTGACGTCGTGGTCACATCGACCACGATTCGTCCGGCCAGCTCTTCGGAGAGCGGATCGAGCACCTCATGGACCGACGCGTGGCAGTCACACCCGCCGGCCGGCACTGACACTCGGCCGGGCCGGCTCAAGCGCCCCGTGCTCGATCACCGCGAACACGAACAGCCCGCGCGGACAAGGCTCGTGGTCGTGCTGCTCAGCCTGGCCGGCCTGGCCGGCCTGATCGCCTTGGAGGACTCCGGCCCCCTCTCGTGGCCTCAAACGCGGGGCGCGGCGATCAGCGCGGTGGTCTCCATGGGGAGTGTCGCGATGCGCTCGACGTCGAACCCGGCCCGGTCGAGCAGGGACCTGAACAGGTCGCCGGAGCGGTGCCTGCCCCCATTGGTCATCAGCAGGTGCAGGTCCCACAGCGCGGGCAGCACCGTGGAGTGCTCGTCGGTCACGATCCGGTCGAGAACGAGCAGCCGGGCGTCGGGGCCGGTCATCGCCTCCCGGCAGAGCCGGAATGCCTCGACGGCGTCGTCGTCCGTCCATCCGGCGAGGACCCGGCAGAACAGATAGACGTCGCCGCCCTCGGGAACGGCCTTGAACATGTCCCCGCCATGCAGTTCGACCCGGTCCAGGCCTATCTCGCGGGAGAGGTACTCCCGCGCGATGGGTATGACATGGTCGCGGTCGATGAGCTTGCCACGGGCGTCGGGGGCGGCCCGGAGGATCACCGACAGCAAGTGGCCGTTGCCGCCGCCGCAGTCGACGATCGTCTTGCCGCCGGAGAAGTCGAAGGCGTCCGGGACGTGGTCGAAGAAGAGATTGCCGGCGTTCATGGTCCGCTGGAACCGGTCGGCCATGTCCTTGTGCCCGTCGAGATACGGGTACAGGGCCTGGCCGTAGGCGAGTTCGAAGCCCGCGGTCAGGGTGGTGAAGCACTCCGCGGCACGGCCCCAGGCGGCGTAGAACTCCTCGCCATAGAGCAGGCACATGTCCCGCATCGTCCCGGGCCGGTCCATGAGTGCCGCGGACACCGGGGTGTTGAGATACCCGCTCCGGTGGTCCCCCTCGAACACACCCATCGCCACCAGCAGACGCATCAGACGGCGGATGCCCTCCTCCTCGGCGCCGGTCGCTCGGGCGAGTTCAGCGCTGGTCGCACGGCCGGCTTCGATGTGGTCGGGCAGGCCGAGCTTCGCGGCGGTGTGGACGGCCTGGGCGCGCCATCCCCCGGTGATCAGCTCGATGACTTCTTGGGCCGCCGTCAGGTCGGCTTTCACTGGGCACACTCCAGGATGTCGCGGGAACCGGGTTCCGACGGGCTCAGGTGGGAATGCCGCCCCGCTGGATCACCGGAATGTCAATGCCCAGCGCGCGGAGCTGGTTGTACGGGTTCATGAACTCGCGATTCTGCACGATCTTTCCGTCGTCCAGCAGGAACGAGTGGATGAAGTGGTTCTCGTAGTGCCCCGGCGGATAACCAGGGAAGAGGATCGCGCCCTTGCCGTCGCACTCGACCCAGAACCGGTTGGGATCCTGGGTCTCGTAGATCTCCACGTTGTACCAGACCCAGTCGGGGAAGCATTGCAGCGACCATTCTCCGTGCGCCTTCAGCTTGCCACGGCCGCGCGAGACGATCGGTTCCTCGGTGTCAGCGGTGTAAAGGCCGCCGCTGCCTTCCTCGGTGAAGAGCTGATAGCGGGTCAGCCGGCCCTCACCGGTCCTGCTCATGTAATCCTCGACTACGGCCCGGTTGCGGCGCCTGAGTTCCGTATCGTCGTCGGACACCGGTTTGTTCACGGCGGCTTCGGCCATTGCGGACTCCTCGGGAGACGATGGCTGGCAGGGCCGGTAACGCACCCGGCCGCTCCGGAAAACCTTATACGGACCGCCCGGTGTCCAACCTGGGATTCCCCTCCGTTGGACACCCGGCCCGTCTTCCGCACTTGGACACCGGGGATTCATTGCCGCCCGGACCGATCGCCCGATATTTTTCAGGAATGCATGAATACGTAGTCGCCGATGTTTTCACCGACAAGCCTCTTTCGGGAAATCCGGTGGCCGTCTTCCTGGACGCCTCGGACCTGTCCGCCGGTGACATGCAGCGTCTGGCCCGGGAGTTGAATCTCTCGGAGACGACTTTCGTTCTTCCGCCGCGGGACGGCGGTGATGTACGGGTGCGTATCTTCACTCCGGTGAACGAGCTGCCGTTCGCCGGCCATCCGACGCTGGGCACCGCGATCGTGCTGGGCACCGCCACCCGGGACGACCGGCTCATCATGGAAACCGCCGAGAGCACCGTTCCGTTCACCTTCGAGCGCGGCCCGGACGGTGCGATCCGCTCGGCCAGGATGCGGCAGCCCATCCCGGTCTGGGAGCCGTACGAGGAGGCCGGCGAACTGCTGGCCGCGCTCGGGGTGAAGTCCTCCGTCCTGCCGGTGGAGGTCTACCGCAACGGGCCGCGCCATGTGTTCGTCGGGCTGGAGAGTGTGGCGGCGCTGTCCGACGTGGCGCCCGATCTCCGGGCCCTGGCGCGGCACTCGGACATGGCGGCCAACTGCTTCGCGGGCGAGGGGAGCCAGTGGCGGGCGCGGATGTTCTCGCCCGCGTACGGGGTCGCCGAGGACGCGGCGACGGGCTCGGCCGCCGGGCCGCTCGCCATCCACCTGGCGCGGTACGGGCTGATCCCGTTCGGGCAGCGGATCGAGATCCGCCAGGGCGTCGAGATGGGCCGCCCCTCCACGATGCTCGCCACCGCCGAAGGTGCCGGTCAGCGGGTCGACAGGGTGGAGGTGGCGGGCTCGGCGGTCATCGTCGCCCGGGGAACGTTCCAGCTCTGATACCGGACAGGCCGGGACGGCCGGATCGTACGGTCACGGTTGCAGCCGGCCGGCGGTCCAGCCGTCGCGGGTACGGTCGTACCGCAGGCGCCTGTGCAGCCGGTCCGCGCTGCCGTGCCAGAACTCCACGGCGGACGGCCTGAGCAGATAGCCGGCCCAGGCCTCCGGCCGCGGCAGTCGCTCCCCGCTCTCCGCGAGGACCCGCGCCCTCTCCCGCAGCGCCTCCTCGTCCCCCAACGGTTCGCTCTGCCGGGCCACCGCCGACATTGGATGGGTGACCGCGGGGCGGGCGTGCCACAGTGCGTCGGACTCGCTGTCGGGGAGGCGCGAGGTGGGCCCGGTGACGACGACCTGCTGCCTGGTCTCGCGCCAGTACCACACCCCGGAGGCCCAGCCGGTGGCCGCGATGTCCTGGCCCTTGGGGCTGGTGGCGTGGCTGGTGAAGACCAGGCCCTCGGCGGTGAGGGCGATGGTCTGGACGGTACGGTTCGACGCCCGGCCCGCGGTGTCGGCGGTCGCCAGCGCCAGCGCTCCCGGTTCCCGTACGCCCAGTTCCTGTGCGGTCTTGAACCAGTCGCGGAACAGCGCGACCGGATCGGCGGGCGGCTCGTCGAACTCGGCCAGCTCCAGATCGACGGATCCGGCGAAGGTCAGTGGATTGTCTTCCGGCATGTCTTCTCCCTCAAGGCGGGGACGGGGGGCGGGGTCAGGAGGGGTCGTAGACCAGGCCGAGGCCGGACAGCGCGGCCGAACCGTACGCGCCCTCGACCATGGCCTCGACCTCGAACCGGACGCGTTCGGTGGGCGGATAGCCGATCAGCTCGGCGGCCCGGTGCGGTGGCAGCCGCTGCTGGTCGCGGGCCTCGGCCGACTCCCACAGCATGACGGCGCCCCAGCGGTTGCCCGGGCGGTCGGAGATCCAGAACTTCAGGCGCAGCCCCTTGACCGAGGTCCAGGGCGGCACCCCCTCGTCGCGCAGATACTCCCGCAGCGAGTCGATGCTCTGTTCGGATTCGGTCAGGTCCCACCAGGCGATGGTGACGATCACGCGCGTAGCACCTCTTCCATATGTGTGGCCCAGATGTGCCGCCCGTCGCGGGTCAGCACCGATTCGGCGTGGAACTGCATCGAGACGAAGTGCGGTCCGCGCAGGGCGTGCACCTCGCCGCTTCCGGCGTCCCGGCTGACCTCGACGGGCCCGAACTCGGGGTGGTGGAAAGCGTCCTGGCCGCAGCGAGCGGCGAAGGCGTTGTAGAAACCGGCGAGCACGTGGGTGCCGAAGAGATCGATCTCTCGCCGGGTGCCCTGGTTGCAGACCTCACAGCGCACCACCTCCAGACCGAGGCGGCGGCTGAGCACCTGATGGCTGAGGCAGACCCCGAGGAAGGGGAGCCGCCGGGCCAGCAGGGTGCCGATCGCGGTGTGGAGATGGGCGATCCGGGGGTCGCCGGTGTCATTGGGGTCGCCGGGCCCCGGGCCCATCACGACCAGGTCGTGGGCGTCGAGGGAGTACGGCTCGTCGAAGCGGCGGGCGGTCACCCGGGTGCCCAGGGAGCGGAGCTGATGGGCGATCATCGCGGTGAAGGTGTCCTCGGCGTCGATGACGAGGACACTCCGCCCGGCCAGGCCGGGCACCGGCTTCCTCTGCTCGCGGGGCGCTCCGTCCCCGGCGAGCCAGAACCCCGCGAGGTCCTCGTTCCGGCTCTCCAGGGCCGACCGCACGGCCGGATGGTCCCCGAACCGAGCCCGCCCGGCCGGCTCCTCCCGTACCGCCCGCTCCTCCCGTACCGCCCGCTCCTCCCGTACCGCCCGCTCCTCCCGTACCGCCGGCTCCTCCCGTACCGCCCCCTCCTCCCGTACCGCCCGCTCGGCGCGCTCCTGCCGGACGCCTTCCAGCGCGGAGAGCAGACCCGCCGCCTTCGCCGTCGTCTCGGCCGCCTCGGAGAGCGGATCGGAATGCCGTACGAGGGTGGCGCCCGCCCCGATGCTCACCCGCCCGGCGTGGTCGATGTCCGCGGTACGGATCAGGATGGCCGAGTCCAGGGACCGCCGGCCGCCCGCCCGGCCGATCAGGGCCATGACACCGCTGTAGTAGCCGCGCCCGCCCGGCTCGTACCGGCCGATCACCCGGCACGCGCTCTCCAGCGGGCTCCCGGTGACCGTCGGCGCGAACAGGGTCTCGCGGAGGATCTCCTGCGGCTCCCGGCCGGAGCGGCCCTCGATGAGGTACTCGGTGTGCGCGAGCCGGGCCATCTCCTTGAGCCGCGGCCCCACGACCCGCCCGCCGGTGTCGCAGATGCGGGCCATCATCTTCAGCTCTTCGTCCAGCACCATGTACAGCTCGTCGCTCTCCTTCTCGTCGGAGAGGAACTCCAGGACGTCGGAGAGCACGGGCCCGCCCGGCGGATAGCGGTAGGTGCCGCTGACCGGGTTCATCACCACCGTGCCCGCGCGCAGGCTGATGTGCCGCTCGGGGGTGGCACCGACGAGGGTGCGGGTGCCGGTGTGCGCGATGAATGTCCAGTACGCGCCCGACTCCCGCTCGCAGAGCCGCCGGAAGAACGCCAGCGCGGCGGCGGGACCGTACCCCTCGATCTCGGTGACGAACGAACGCTTGATGACGAAGTTGGCGCCCTCGCCGCTGCCGATCTCCTCGGTGACGACCCTGCGGACGATCTCCGCGTAATCGTCGTCGGCGACATCGAACCGGCCGTTCGCCGTGCGGATCGGGACCTCGGGGATCCGCGCCAGCGCCTCGGCCAGCGGTACCACGGTCTGGTCCGTCACCCGCAGCGCGAGCAGCGGGGACCCGTCGTCGACGGCGGCGAAGCCCCGTTCGGCGATCTGCCGGTAGGGAATGATCACGAGAACGTCCTGGCCGTCACCGGCGGAGTCCTCCGGTACGGGAACGCCGGCGAGGGAGTCCGGCTCCGAGAGGTCCCCGAGCAGGACGTCCAGCCGGTCGGGGCCGGTCGTCTCCGGGCGGTGGAGCAGCGCGAAGGGCGGCGGCTTCGCGGCCAGCACCTCGGCCAGCGGATCCCCGCTCATGCCAGAACCTGTCTATGGGTGACCACCATGGCGCAGCGCTCCGCCGCGTACTCCATCGCCATCCGGTGGTGGCGCCGGGAGAAGTCCCCGATGGCGTCGGCCACCACGAACGGCTCGATGTCGTTGGTGAACGCCTCGACCGCGCTGGCCAGGACGCCCACATGCCCGTACACCCCGCAGATGACGAGCTGATCGCGATTCCGCGCGCGCATCCAGTCGAGCAGGTCGGAGCGGTGGAAGGCGCTGTAGCGCCATTTGGTGAACTGCCGGTCGTCGGGACCGGGCGCCAGCGGCTCCACCACCTGCCGGTCGGCGGGGTCGGTGCGCATCCCCGGGCCCCAGAAGTCCTTGAGGAGGCCGCGCTGTTCGTCGGTCATACCGCCGGGCTGCGCGGTGTACGCGACCGGCACCCCCAGCGCGCGGCAGCGGTCGCGCAGCGAGGCCGCGTTGCGCAACAGTTCCTCCCGCAGCGGCTTGGGGAACGGCCGCAGGAAGTACCGCTGCATGTCATGGACCAGCAGCACGGCACGATGAGGGGCGGCGGCCCAGCGTGCCGAGTTGGCCGGGAGACCGGCGGCGGTGGGTAAGGAGTACGACGCTATGCGGGGAATGCCGGACATGATTGGTTCTCTCCTTGGCGAGGGGATGGATCCCGTCCGGGGAAGGTTGTGGCGCACTGTCGACAGGGGCGGCCGCTGGTGTGTGTGTGGGGGCGCTATATGGAGTGGGGGGTGTTCCGCGCCAGTTGCTCGGCGAGCGCCCGCCAGCCCCTGGCGTACTCCATCGCGGCGCCGGCGACGGCATGCCGGCGGTGGGCGGGGACGCAGTTGGCGAGGGTCGCCCACGTCTCACCGCTGAGGGTGTGGGCCTCCATCAGGCGCAGCAGGGTGCGCCCGCTCTCGCTGTAGCGGAGCGAGGGGTCGGTACGCAGGCGCTGGATCACCGCGGCGCGGTCCTGCGGTTCCTCGCCGGACCCGGTGCGGGTGTGCGCGTCGTCGGGACCGGACCGCGGGGGTGGCCCGGCGGTCCGTCCGGCATCGCCGGGTTCCCTCTCGGGCGGATCCTCGTCGCGCAGGACGCGGTTGCGGACGGACCGGGCGGTCTCGGGCGAGATGCCCACGGCCTTGGCGATCTGACGGAGCGACAGTTCCGGGTTGCGCGTGATCAGTTCGGAGGCGAGCCGGCGCTTCTCCCCCGCGTCGACGGGCCGTACGCGTCCGTCGCGGCCGATCCTGCTGTCCGGCCTGCGCGTTGTGGCGGCGGGTTGCTTACGGCGTACCTCGGCGACGGTCTTCGCGGACAGCCCGGTGACAGAGGCGATTAATCGGTCGGACCACTGGGGGTGGGAGGCGACGATGCGCGCCGTGGCCGCCTTGCGGTCGGCGACGGAGAGCGGCAGCGCGCCCGCGAGGTTCGCCTGGACGGCGAGGACGAACGTTTCGGCCTCGTCGCCCTCGAACATCCGGGCGGTGATGAACTCCTGCTTGCGCAGTTCGGCGGCGCGCAGCCGGTGCAGCCCGTCGACCACGCGCATGGTCGGCCGGTGCACGACGATCGGCGGGAATTCGCCCACGGCACCGGCCAGCATCCGGATGTGCTCCAGGTTCTCCCCGGTGGTGCGTGGTGTGTCGGCGATCACCAAGGACCCGATGATCACCTTGACCGCCGGCCCCAGCGTTTTCCGCCGCCGCCCCGGAATCGCACCCCTGCGCTCATAAGGAAGCCCGCTCTCTCTTATGAGAGGACTGACGGTCGAATTCTCCACCATCTATACCCCAACCATCGCAAGGAAATTAAATAAACCTCCGATGAAGATCCGCCGCCATGCTAGGTACCGATTGTCGAGAACGTCAATATCACAAACGTCGCAGACGGTGTGGCGCCGTTCGGATCCGCGAGGGAGAGTACCCGAGGAAATCCCCGTCCAAACTGGCGATTTTCCTCAGCTGGACGCCCTGCGGAAGCCTGGATAATTCCTCAAGAACCGCTCAAGAACCGCACTCTGGACAGACACAGGGCCACAGTGTTAAAAACTTCAAGCAGCCAGCGGGCGGGTACCGCCTCCCGATTTTCGGGCGCATTTCATTCTCCATACTTCATGAGGCCACTTCGTGAGGCCGCGTTCCCAGCGTTCCGGCGCCACCGCACCGCCACCGGAAGTGAGCCCTTTACCAGGAGTGAGTCCTTATGTGCGGTATCGCCGGCTGGGTCTCCTATGACTCCGATCTCACCGCGCGCCATGACGTCCTGGACACGATGACGGCCACCATGGCCTGCCGAGGGCCGGATGACTCGGGCGTCCGGGTCCGTCCCCACGCGGGACTCGGCCACCGGCGCCTCGCGGTCATCGATCTCGCCGGCGGCCGACAGCCGATGGAGGTGCGGACGCCCAACGGCACGATCACCCTCGTCTACACCGGCGAGGTCTACAACTTCACCGAGCTGCGCTCCGAACTGGAGGGCAGGGGACACCACTTCAGGACCGCCGGCGACACCGAGGTCGTGCTCCTCGGCTATCTGGAGTGGGGCGAGCGCCTGCCCGAGCACCTCAACGGCATGTTCGCGTTCGCCATTTGGGACGAACGTGAGGACAAGCTGGTCATGGTCCGTGACCGGCTGGGCGTCAAGCCCCTCTACTACCACCCGACCCCCGACGGCGTCCTGTTCGGATCGGAGCCCAAGGCGATCCTCGCCAATCCGCTGGCCCGCGCGGCGGTCGACACCGCGGGTCTGCGCGAGCTGATCGGGTTCACCATGGCTCCCGGCTGGGCGCTGTGGAAGGACATGCACGAGGTCGAGGCGGCCACTGTGGTCACCGTCGACACGCGGGGCATCCGCACCCGTACCTACTGGTCGCTGGAGGCCAGGGAGCACACCGACGACCTGCCGACGACGCTCACCAGGGTCGGTGCGCTGATGGCCGACATCGTGCACCGCCAGCTCGTCGCCGATGTCCCCCAGTGCGTACTGCTCTCGGGTGGCCTGGACTCCAGCGTGGTCACCGGTCTCGCCGCGGCCCGGCTGGCCGAGCGGGGCGAGCGGCTGCGGACCTTCTCGGTGGACTTCGCCAACCGCGAGGAGACCTTCCGGGCCGATGCCAACTGGGACAGCCCCGACACCCCGTACATCCGCGATGTCGTGGACCTCGTCGGCTCCGACCACCGCATCGTCACCCTCAGCCCGGACGAGCTGACCGATCCCGGGCTGCGCCGCGCGGTGATCACCGCGCGCGACATGCCGGTCGGCTTCGGCGAGACGGACACCTCGCTGTATCTGCTGTTCAAGGCGATCCGGGCGGAGTCGACGGTGGCCCTGTCAGGCGAGTCCTCGGACGAGGTGTTCGGCGGATACCGCTGGTTCCACGACCCCGAGGCGGTGAAGGCGGAGACCTTCCCCTGGCTCGCCTTCCGGAGCCCGATGAGCAGTGGGCGCTCGGCCCCGCTCCGCCCGGAGCTGCGCCGTGCCCTCGATCTCGACACGTATGTCGCCGACCAGTACGCGACCGCGGTCGAGGCGGTCGACCACGTGGCCGGGGACGGTGACCACGAGCGGCGGATGCGGACGATCGGCAATCTCCATCTGACCCGGTTCGTCCGGATGCTGCTGGACCGCAAGGACCGGGTGTCGATGGCGGTCGGGCTCGAAGTGCGGGTGCCGTTCTGTGACCACCGGCTGGTCGAGTACGTGTACAACACCCCCTGGTCGCTGAAGTCCTTCGACGGCCGGGAGAAGAGCCTGTTGCGGCACGCCACCGCGGATGTGGTGCCGGAGTCGGTGCGGGGCCGGCGGAAGAGCCCGTATCCGTCCACCCAGGACCCGGGGTACGGGGCGGCCCTCCAGCAGCAGGCGAAGGAGGTGCTCGCCGACGACGGCCACCCGGTGTTCACCCTGATCGACCGGGCGTGGCTGACCAAGGCGGTCGGGCGCGACGTCACCATGCCGAGCGGCGACCGGCGCGGGCTGGAACGCGTACTGGATCTGTACCACTGGTTCGACCTCTACCGGCCGGAGATCGTTCTGGACTGATCCGGGCCCGCCCGTCCGCCCGGCTGTGGCACCAGGAGCTGCCGAGTGGCCGGGCGGGATCTCACCTCCCGGCTCTCACAGATCCGTGTGTAACGGTCTCCCGAACCATTTGCCGTATCGAGCCCTATGAATGTTCTGGTCATACCGTGACCCCGGAGCTTGATCTCCGGCCTCTGAGCCGATCGCGTCCGGTGAGGGTCTCAGGGCTTATGACGCTCGTGACTACGTCGTAGCGGGTGGCTGGACCCTCGCGGGTCCCCGCTTCACGCACTCGGCGCCTTCCGCTGTCTCCTGGGACAGACGGAAGGCGCCGAGCGGCACTACTCCCGAATCAAGCCTGCTCCGGGCTTACTCGGGCACTTTCTTCGCACCGGGACCGCCCGTGATCACGAAGCTCGATCCCGGCTCGATCAGCACGTCGCCCTGCGCCGAGTTGGTGATCGTCACGTCCGTCAGTGTCGCGCTGCCGCGAGCGCCGCCCATCGCGAGCACGCCCGAGCCGTTGTTGGACTTGTCGATCTCCACGTTGCTGATCTTGACGTCAGGTACGTTGCCGCCACCGTTCTTGAACTGGATCCCGTCGTACGTCGAATCCAGGATCTCGGTGTCCCGGATGGTGACGCCGGTGATGTCCCGGCTCGCCGGGAAGATCGTGATGGCACCGAACTCCTGCGCCTCGCCCCAGAACGCGCCGCCGGTGCGGTGGAGCGCGTTGCCCGCGAGCAGGGTCTCGCCGGAGAAGGGCAGCGGGTCGTGGTCGGTCGCGAGCATGATGCCCGGGTAGTTCGCGGTGTCGGCGATCAGGTTGTTCTCGACCTTGTTGCCGTAGCCGCCGTAGATGGCAACACCGTTGGCACGCCAGGGCAGTTGGATCGTGTTGTTGGTGAACGAGTTGTCGTGCGCGATGTCGACCGCCGGGTCCTTCACATACCGGTTGGCCCAGATGGCCAGCGAGTCGTCACCGGTGGTGCGGAAGGACGAATTGGTCACCGACGAATTACGGGTGCCGTTGGTGAAGTTGATGCCGTCGGCGTATGTGTCGCGGATCCGCATCCCGCTGAACTCAAGTCCGTCGGCCGGGCCCCACAGCGACTGGATGTTGTCGTAGTCACGGCCGACCCATACCCCCACATTCGCGTGCTCGATCCACACGTTGGAGATCTTGGTGCCCTCGCCGAAGCGTCCGTTGAGCCCCACTCCGCCCTCGGCGCCACCGCCGCCACGGATACGGCCCGAGCCGAAGATGGCGATGTCGGAGATCTGGGTGTTCTTGTCGATGTCGAAACCGAAGTTGCCCTCGTGCGGGTGGTTGATCCCGCCCGCGTTCTGCGGCTCGGTCAGGGTGTAGAGCTGCGAGTGCCACATGCCGGCACCCCGGACCGTCACATCGCTGATGCCGATCTGGTTGTACTGCCCCTGGTCGAGCGGGTCGTCGGTCAGGATCTTCTGCTCCTGGCGCCACTGCCCCGGGCCGATCCAGACGCACTCGATGTCGCCGTTCTGGTCCGCCGTCACAGCGTCCTGGATGGCCTTCGTGTCGTCCTGCCCGTCGTCGGGCACAGCCCCGTACTCCGTGATCGAGGTGCACTCGGACGGCTTGCTCGCCGGGGGCACCACCTGCTCCAGATCGATCAGGTCGATGATGTAGAACGACGCGGTGTCGTCCGCGTCGCGCTGCACCTTGAACGTGGTGCCCGCCGGATAGCTCTTGTCGAGCAGCGCGTGCGACTCGTCGAAGAGCCGACGGGCGTCGGCCTGGGGCGTGTTGGTCAGCGACTCGGGATCGTCCGTGTTGCCGTACAGCCAACTGTGCTTGGACGACAGGTCCAGCTTCTGCACAAAGACGCCGTCCGCGTAGAGGCTCACGGTGGCATCGATGCCACCGCCGCCCGGCGCGTCGGGTATGGAATTGCGCACGACGATCGAGTTGGCAGCGTTGATGGAGGTGAACTCCACGAATTCGCCTGTGCTGTTGAGCCGTACCGACTTACGCCCGGACGACTCGCTGGCGAAGTTGGTGTGCCCGAAGGTGCGCTCCGGGTCGGCCTCCAGCAACGTGCCCTCGTACTGGCCGGCTTCGGCCTCGTACCCGACGTACGGAAGCGTCGCTCCGCGCTCGGCCGCGGCCGGCCGCGCGAACGCGCCGTCGGTCCCGCGGGTGGTGTCGGCCGCGGCGACGGGGGCGGGCAGCAGCCCGACGACGAGCAGACCGGCCAGGGGTACGCCGCCGAGCAGGCGTCGTACCCATTGCTTCGACTTCATGGTGTCCTCTGTTTCCGTGGGGGTCGACAGAGTGATTGCCGTGGGGGGGCGGCAGGGCCGCAGATGGACGGGACGACAAGCCTGCCGTCATCTTGCAAAGGAACCGCATATATTTGAGCTGTCCAGTCCATGTAATGCGGTGGAGCAGTGCGAGTTTTCAAGCATGTCACCGGTTTGTCAACAGTGTGTGCACACGGTCACCGGGCGCCGCACCGCCAACTCACGCCCCGCCGCACCCACTCCCCCACCCCGCAAACCATGATCGACGATCACTGTCCCGGCGCGTCACCGCCAACCGTGCACAAGGCCGTCAGGGGGTGTGCGTGAACTTACGGAAGCCATGCGGGCCGGAGGGAAACGCCGATGCGAGGATGTCGGACTGGATCTCGCTCTGCAGTACCGCGGTCAGTAGTCGGCGAATCCCAGTTCGTGGAACTCCCAGCGGTCACCGCGTGCTTCGTTGATCAGCACGGCGGATTCGGTGGGTTCCTCTCCAGGAAGGATCCGCCAGAGGAGATCCGCCGGAAGAGCCACTCTCCGTTGTCGGTGGTGCCCCATGGAACGATGCGGCTTCCCGCCGGTTCGAGCTGGGCGGGTCTGTCCTCGACGTCGAAGATGTCTTCGTAAGCCTCTTCACGCTCGGCGGACGACGTGGCGGGATCGTAGTGCTGGTTCGGAGAGGACGGCGAGAGGTGCCTTTGGGGATCGGATGAGCGGTTGCCGGAACAAAACCCCGGGACTCCCGGCCCGCTGGGAGAAGTTGACCGACCTGAGTGGCCAGCTTCATACGACACCAGCGCGGGCCGGGTGCGGCCCGAGACCGGCCCGCCCAGACGGCATCGAAGTCGAGTCCGCCGTCGAAGGCGCCGCTCGTGCCTTCTTCGAAGAGTCCGGCCAACGATGTTCGCGCGGCAGCGTGACAGGTGGCCGCTCGGGGCGTTCAGGCGTGGGTGTCGTCGTAGCCCAGGTTGCCGCCGAGTTCGCGGGAGGCTTCGGCCTGTGCGAGGAGTTCCCGGGCCTTGGCCGTCACGCCTTCGATGGCGTCGGTGCCTGCGACGAAGCGCTGCAGGGGCTTGCTCTGGCCTGCGATGGTGAGCAGGGCGCGGGCGAGCTTGGCGGGGTCGCCGGTCTGCTGGCCGTTCATGCTCTTCAAGGCCGCGACGGTGGCCGTGGTGCGCTCCGCGTAGTCGTCGATGGTCGGCTCGGGCCAGATGGTGGAGCCGTCCACGAGGAGTTCGGTGCGGAAGAAGCCGGGCTCCACGACCGTGGTGTGGATGTGGTAGGGCTCGACGTCGTAGCGCAGGGATTCCATCCAGCCCTCGACGCCGAACTTGGAGGCGGCGTAGGCGACGCAGAACTCCTGGCCGATCAGACCGGCGGAGGAGGAAAGCGTGATGATGTGGCGGCGCGCTCACCCTCGGCTGGGACACCCTCACCGCCAGCATCGACGCCGAGCAGCAACTCGTCGTGCTGACCGCCTGCCCCGGCACCCCTTCCCATGACGCGCCGCGCATCCTCGCCTCCTGGGCCACGAACCACCAGCAGTCCGCACCCGACGCCGCCACCTGACCGTGTCGGTACGGGCCGGCCTGCGAGCGCAGACGCGCCTAGTGATGTCCGTCGGAGAATCGTCTGCTGTCGGGTCTTCAGCGCGACAGTCGCAACGTCAGCAGTGCCTGTGCCCGCGGCCCGGTTCGGCCGGAGCGTCGGCAGGGTCGTGGGTGGCGGCCCAGCTGGCGAGGACTCGGAGGGCGTCGTCATGGGGTGATCCGGCTTCGGCGCTCAGGGCGGTCAGGGTCAGGCCGGGGTCGGCGGACAGTTCCATGGACTCGAAGCTCAGGTGCAGGTCGCCGACGACGGGATGGTGGAAGTGTTTCAGTCCGGTGCGGTGCAGGCGCACGTCGTGCGCGGCCCAACGGACGCGGAACTCCTCGCTGCGGGTGGACAGTTCCCCGATGAGGTCGGTCAGTGCCCTGTCGTACGGGTCACGGCCGGCTTCGGTGCGCAGTACGGCCACGGTGTCGTCGGCGATCCGTTCCCAGTCGAGCCAGAAGTCGCGGGCGCGGGGGTTGAGGAAGGCGAAACGGGCATGGTTGGCCGGGCGGGCGGGGTCGGCGAAGAACGGCGCGTACAACGCCTGGGCGAGGGGGTTCGCGGCGAGGACGTCGAGGCGCGCGTTGTTCACAAAGGCCGGCACCTCGGTCATCAGTTCGAGGAGGCGGGCCACGCTGGGCCGGACCTGCCGTGCGGGGGGCTTGCGACGGGGGCGGGTTGCGGGACCCGCGGCGCGGGCGAGGGCAGCCAGATGTGCCCGTTCGGCCTCGTCGAGCTGTAGTGCTCGGGCGAGGGCGTCCAGGACGCTGTCGGAGACGCCGCTGAGGTTGCCGCGTTCGAGCTGGGCGTAGTACTCGACGCTGACCCCGGCCAGGTCGGCGACCTCGCTGCGGCGCAGTCCTGGCACCCGCCGCTTGCCGCTGTGGTGCTGCAGGCCGGCCTGCTCAGGGGTGATCTTGGCGCGGCGGGAGCTGAGGAACGCCTTGACCTCGTCTCGGTTGTCCACCACTCCAGGCTAGGCGGGATTCCGGAGACGTGGGGTGGGCTGTCAGCACACGTTCCAGCGGTGACTTCCTCACCCTCCATGCCACCGGTTGCATGGTCTGCGACGGAGGACATGAGAGATGGACGACAAGGCATCCGACAAGGCATCCGAGGTTCAGCGATGGGTACCGAGCGAGGCCCTGCACCCGTGCAGCGACGAGGCGAAGGACCTGACGGCGTATACCCCTACCGACCGGTCGGCTGACGTCGCGCCCGCGCGTCTCCGACGCGCCGGCTGTGGCTGCGTCGACTGACATCCCCCTCCGCGGGCCCGTCCCCATCGACCTTTTCCGTCCAAGCATCTGACGTTCACTCGCGTCGTGAGCACGGAGTCCAACGATGAATCGTGCGGGCACTGCCGGTGACGACTTAGACCGTGTCCTACATGGTCAGTTTGAGGAGCCGTTTGTAGCAGCAGAGAGCGGATGCCAGGCCGAGAAAGGCCAGGTAGTTGTCTGGTTTCCGT
>NZ_JBVKAK010000034.1:0-15742 GCF_055639435.1 Streptomyces sp. NPDC039430
AGTCCGCCTGGCTGGCGCTCGTGCCCGCCCGTAGGCTGCGGCCATGACGTCCGATTCGCCGATGCCCTCCCCACCGTTCCCTTCGCCTGACAACGTTGCGCTCCGGGTGGTCGTCGGCAACGCCATCGCATCGGTCCGCAGCGGCGAAGCCTCGGTGGAGGAGGCGATCCTGCACGCCGCCGTCCACGGGTGGTACGAGGGTCACATCCAGGGCGAGGACGAGTGCCCCGGCTGCCACTTCCGAGGTGGGCTGAGGAGAAGAACGGCAACCGCAATTGACCACAGCCGAACCGCCGAGGAGCGCCACCGATTCGTCGGTGGCGCTCCTCGGCGGTTGATCCCTCGCCGGGAGTGTCATGATTATTAGACACTCCCCGCCCAGTCCTGGCCCCCCCTCAGCATCACCCCCGACCACCTGGCAAAGGCATGCGCGCTGCTCGCCTGTCTTGAACAGCCCAAAGTGGTCTCCATCCCGCCGAGCCGCCGCCATGCGGGCCTACACCGTTCCAGACGGGAACGGCACAGGCCCGAAGTGATGGCGAATCGCCTTCTCAAATGATTCGGCTGGGTTGCCGTGATCAGACGGTGCTGCCGGTCAGCGCCACAGTTTCGGGATTCCCGGGGTAGCCGACGACCTGCTCGGTGGCGTCCCACTTGCCGTCGGCATGGCGCAGGGTGTGCTTGATCTTTCCGTCGGAGGTAACGACCGCTGCCTGGAACTCGCCGTTGACCGCGGTGGCGTCGACGCCGACGATGGTGTCGCGGCCGAGTTCGTCGCCGAGGTCGCCGAAACCACTCCAGGCGCCGTCTGCTGTACGGACTGCGTGCTTTTTGTTGCCATCAACGGCGGTGAGCACGATCTGGAGGTTGCCTGCGACGCTGGCGAAGGACATGCCGTTGACCTTGGCGGTGAGTCCCGTCTCCAGACCGCTGACGGAGCCCCAGTGGTCGCTCCAGGTTCCGTCGGATTCACGGATGCCGTGGTAGGCCTTGCCGTCGGCGGCGACGCCGACCTGCGTCTGGCCGCCGGATGTGTGTGCGACGGTGACCTGGGTGGCATTGCCCAGCACGCCGAGCTTGGCGCTGACGTCACCCCACTTCGTCCAAACCTCGCTGGGGTCCTGGGTGGCGTGGTAGACGCGCCCGCCGGCCAAGCCGACCAGGGCGAGGCCGGTGCCGGTGGAGGTGACCGCCACCCGGGTGAGGCCGGACCTGTCGCCGAGTTCGGCGGTCAGGTCGCGGAAGGCTTCCCAGCCGCCGGTGGAGCGTCGGTTGGCCTGGTAGAGGTGCCCGTTGCCGCCGACGGCGAAGACGTAGTTCTTGCCCTTGATGGCGGCATCGGCGGCGAACTCGATGTCCTGGATGGGACCGGCGGCGTTCTGCACGTTGCCGAAGCCGGTCCAGTCGCCGTTGCTGTTACGCATGGCGTGGTACAGGCCTGTGGTGGTCTTGGTGAGCATCTGGAGGTTCCAGACGTTCAGGGTGGAGGCGGTGTTCTCCGTGATCCAGGGCCGGATGTCGTCCACCCGGCTGGCGGTTGCGCCGGTGCGGGTCTCGTCTGACCCAAGGCAGCCTCCCTGCCACGACGTACTGGCGATCGCGGCGAGTTCGGGGCGGCCGTCCGTCTCCCGGAAGACGGGCGCGCCGGTGTCACCCTTGCAGATGGGGGTGCCGTCGATGCCCACGGTGGTGGCCTCGACCGCTCCCACCATGAAGGTTCCTGTGTGGAGGCTGTCGGGAACCCAGGTGTCCTTGGTCCGGCCATACCCGGCGCCCTTCAGGGCTTCGCCTGCGGCGGGCGCTGCCGTCGCGGGGTGCAGGAAAGTGAGGCCGTAGACCGGGGCAGCGAGTTTGGCCAGCACCAAGTCACGGTCGGTCCGGGGGATAAGCTGTGTGATCTCCCGGACCTGACCTGTGGTTGTGGTGAGATCGGTGCGGCCGATGGTCGCGGTGGACTTGAGCTTCGGCGCTCCTGCTACGAGCGACGTGGCTTGAGCCGGGTCGTCGACGAAGCAGCTGGCAGCAGTGATCATCCACTGGTTGTTGATGAGCGTGCCAGAACAGGCACGCACTCCGCCAATATCAATCTTTGCGGTGAAGGTGCTTGCGCCGCTAGTGGCGGCGTCTCCATCCAAAGCTTGCGCTGGGAGACCGGTGAGCGTGCCAGCGGAGATGGCTGCGGTGAGCAACACGGCAGCCCACGCCGAACGTGAACGCATGCCAGGCATGTTTGTCCTACCTTTCTTTATGTGGGTCCGAGCTAGTCATTCGTAAGATCGGCGGGCCCAGGGGCCCTGGCTATGGCCGGCATGGTGCGGCCGCTGGATGGCTCAAGGAACTTGGCCGCCCAGGACCCCGCGACGACTCGACCGCTAATTTTGAGACGCGACGCAATCGCTTCGTAGGACAACGTCGGCGAGGTCGTCTGCTGGGTTTGTGTACGACGAGCTGACGGAGGTGGCTGTGCCCCAGATCTGGGCCTGAGTGGACATCAGCAAGGAGCATCAGTCGGACGCGCCCCCGTCGAACACGGCTTCGTCCACCTCAAGAACTGGCGCACACTCACCAAACTCCGCACCGACCTCGCCCGCGCCACCCAGCTCCTGCGCGCACTGCTCGTCCTGACGAACCTCGAAGTCCGCGGCTGACAGCCGACAGATGGCCTTCAGCGCAGACTGCCGCCCACGACCAGCAAGAGCACCCCGGCTGAACCTCACGGAAGAGATGCTGACCAGCGACTTTCAAGATGACGCACCCTCACTGAATCAGCTCAATGTGCGGATGATCTAGGGATGTTGGGCAGACATGGAGTTGCAGGTCGTAGCCTCGGGCGAGGTCAATCATGGTGAAGTTCGCCGGAGGAGTACCGGGGAGGAGCGGCGTGGGGTTGGCCTGGTCCTCTTCGGGGGCCCAGCTCTCGGTGGCGTCGTCCCATTCGGTGGTGGCGATCGTCAGCAGCGGGATCGCCTCGGTGCTGCATGCGGAGCAGATTCGGGGTATGGGATCGGTGAGGCCCCAACGGGTCCAGCCACCGGCCTTCCAGCCGGGGGAGATGGACAACATGTCCATGTAGAGCTCCTCCGGGGCGACCTCGTAGGAGCTGTCCAGCGCTGATCCGGCCGCCTGCCACCTGCTCCAGTCGCCCAGTTGGTCCTGCAGCTCCTTGCTCAGCTCCAGATAGTTGGGGTACTCGGTGACCTGCTCCGGTGTGAGCAGACACGGCTCCGGCAGATAGGTGGGGAACTGGATCGCGGGCGGCTCGGGCGGTGCGTCGAGTACGTCCGTTACGGTCGCGGCGGACCGCCAGAACAGTGCAGTCCTTGGGTGCGCCGGGTGGTCGAAGGGGCACCAGAGCACCTGAAGCAGATCGGCTTCGGACTGGCCGGGCGGGCGCAGCAGGGGGATGTCGCGTGCGTACAGCTGGGCGACGGGCAGCATGGCGATCGGGCCCTCAGGCCAAGGGCGGCCGACCATGATCTGCTTCTCGGTCGCCAGCTCCTCGGGGGTGGCCCAGGGCCCCTGAGGATCGCGGCGCCGCCGACTTGCTGATTCCGCCCGGTTACGACGCCACAGCCGTACGTCCTCCGGCGAGAGGGCCGCGTTCACCCGATCCCACTCGTGCTGTCCTTCGCAGTGCGGCCACGGCTCGTCGGCGGGCCACAGCAACGGCCCGCCGACGGAGCTGTCGTGCGGTGATGGCGACCCGGGGCGGGGATGCAGCCGAGTCGCCGTGCGTGCCAGGGGGGCCAGTTGAGGGAAGAGCGCGGTGACGTCGAACGGCCGCGGCGGGGTGGTGCGACTCATACTGGCTCCCGTAGGCACGAACTGGCTGAGATCAGTTTCCGAGGTTGAGCAGCCCAGTGTTTTCCTGGGTGTTGGGGACGTAGACGTTGGGGAACAGCTGCGCCATCGTTCCGTTCGCCCGTTCGATGTTAGCGCTCATCGTTACTCCCACCGGAATCGTGCTGGTGGCATCCCGGAAGACGGGCGTCACCTGGTAGAAGATCGCGTCGTTCGGCCCGAAGGAGTCCAATGCCACCGTCCTCTGAGCCTCGAACTCGTAGGTCCGCATGCTGGGCGTACCGGTGTTCATCCCCACCTGCCAGCAGGGGACGAGGTTGTTCTGCCCGCCGTCCCGAATCCTGCCCGGTCCGCCGAGAATGTTCGCGATCAGGTGACACCGGGCCTGCCCGACTATGGGCGGGTTCGCTTGGGCGAACAGCTGCGCGTCCTGCCAGCCGGTGATGTCTCCTGTGGCTTCTTTGCCCTTGCCGAGCGTCTTCCCCAGGCAGGCCTGCGCCATGGTCGGCCGGGTGCCGGCCGGACCGGGCGGGTTGGTGGTCTTGTTGACGTGGGCGACCGGTTCGGTGGTGTTCTTGATCCACCCGTCGCCGGAGGGAAGCGCACCAGTCGGCCAACTCGCCAGGCAGGAGGCCTGCGGGACAGCGGCTGGCGTCGTGAACTCCACCTTGAACTGCTCGGCGTCGATCACCCGCTGGTTCTCGAAGCCCTCGGTGAGCTTCCCGTCAGCGAACTGCTTTTCGGCGGCCGGGACATGGGCACGCACACAGGGCGCGGCGGGATCCAGATCCCGACTGTCGCCAAGGATGTAGGTGTCCCATCCACCGCTGCTGGCATTGGGGATCACCTCGACGCACCGAGCGCCGTCGATTCCTCCCTCCTTGGCCTCGGCAAAGGGGAATTCGCCACAGGTATCGGTCTCGACGAGGTCCGTATTGGCCTGGAAGGGCTCCGTACCCGCGCTTCCGCACGTGCGTCCCGTACGGTCGGCCGTTCCGCTCTTCTCTCTTGTCAGAGGCCTGTTCCGCCCCCAGCCGTCCATGAGGTTCTGCTGCGCCCACTGATAGGCGGCCACCGCGCCACCCGGATCCGAGCCCTGTACGTTCATCGGCACGACGGCCATGACCGTGGGGATGACGCAGCCCGGCGACGGGGTGCCCGTGGCATCCCGGACGGCGTCGTCACAGCGGATCTTGCGGGGGTTGTCCCACGAGGCGTTCGGATCGACGGCCGTGGCACCCGGGGAGGTCACGTACATCTTGTACGAGGTGGTGAACTCCACGCCGGTGTTGGCAGCGGGGGTCGAGGAGTAGGCGACGGAGCCGCTGACGGACTGGCCCATGGTCAGGTCACCGCCGTACCAGGGCGCGGTCTTCGTCGTCGTGCAGCCGGTCGTGCAGGAGGCGCGGAACTTGGCGTTGAGGGCGGTGACATCGCCGCTCGCACTCGTCATTTTCACGGTGATCTGCTCGTTCCAGGCTGTGCCCTTCGCGGGAAGGGTCGCGCTGGTCGAGACCTGCAGGGTGCCGCGTCCGATCTCCTTGCCGTTGCTGTCGCGCAGGATGTAGAGGACGTTCACCCCCGTCACGCAGTACTCGAAGCGCTTGTAGGTGTAGGCGCCGGGGTTGGTGATGTCGCAGCTGCCGGTGTCGGCGGCCGCGACTGCGGCACGGCTCTGCTGTGGTGTCGCGGTGGCAGGGCTCGTACTCACGCACGCCTCGGCGGCGCCTGCCTGGAGTTCCTTCGAGCCTGCCTGCGTGGGCTCACAGTGCTCCCCGGACTCCGCCCGAAACGCGGCGGTCTCGGTGAGGGGCGCGGTGGTCGGCAGGTCCGCCGAGTCGAGCCTGCCCACCCGCTGCGGCTTCTCTTCGGCCCCCTGCTGCGCCGGGCTCATGCCGGTCGTGGTGAGCCCCAGCGTCACCACGGTCAGCAGGGCCAGTACAGTCGACCGGGCACGTCTTCGTCCGGGCCATCCAGGTCGTATCGCATGCATGATCGTCATACCTCTCCTTTTGGCGTGGGTGCCCCGATGGCTTCGGGTAAGGGGCAATGGGGACCGGCACAGCAGTGCCCTCGGACAGCGGAAAACTGCCGGACATCCAGGAGAGCACCTGGCGTTCGCCTCCGTGTCCGGCAGATCGAACGTCGTCCCGTCCACAGCCACCAGCCGCAGCCACCGAAACCAGGCACCCGCAGCCTCGGGGACGGCCCCACCGGCAGGCACACCCTGGGCAAACAACGACTTCAGCGCTTCCGGCCCCAGCCGCAGCCGCGCACACCCGATCGCTCCGCTTGTGGGAACCTTTCACCCCTTGGCCCAGCAGCGCTCGTGCTCCAGACCCTGCGTGAGAAGACGCCCGACCTCCTCGTAATCCCTGCCCCGAAAACAGGCACATGGCCAACACGAAATGCATTACCACCCGCGCCGAGAGGAGCCGCTGACGCTGCTCGGAACGCCTGCACTCCGCCACCACCCCGTCCACCAAAGCAGGCGGAAACGCACGCGTTAACACTCCGAGAGCGATGCGATCAGAGAAACGTTCACTCGACGGCCGGGGTGTACAAGGTCAGTTGGTGCGCAGGCGGCGGTTGTCGGGGGCACCGCTGATGCTGGTGCAGAGGGGCCAGTTGTTGTCGGAGCCGATCAGCTTGTTCCAGCTGTCGAACGGTGTTCACGGGACCGCAGCGCGACGGACATGTGGGCACTAACCAGGTGTTACCTGGTGGTCCTGATCTCTACAAGCATGTAGTCGCGCCCCTGCTCGTCCGCGCTCTCGCCCACGCCGGTCCAGGTGTTCTTGCTGATGTCGAAGGTCTTCTCCTCGGTGCCGACGGTCATGTCGACCTGCGTGGTGTAGTCGTTGCCCCTTATCGCGTGGACCGAGGGGATCTCCAGGGTCAGCCAGCCGGAGTTGCCGACCACTTTGAAGCAGATCTTCTCCGTGTGCTCGCGGGCCATGACCTCGAGAAAGCCGGTGCCGCTTGCGCAGTCGACCAGCGTGATGTGACCGTCACCGCGCTTGAGCAAGATGCTCCGCTCCGCCAGGATTTTGTCGGCCTGCGGGTAGTTGAAGTCCTCGATAGCGTAGCCGGGAGCCTCATCGGCGACGGGGATGACGGCCTCGGCCTTGGCGCCGGCCCCGGTGGGGACGCCACCCACCAGCGTGATCCACGCCAGGGCACCGGCGGCGGCCGCGGTACCGAGAGTGCCTGCTACGAATCTTTTCCGCTGCGGCTTTTCCGCATTCGCGGTACGCGCCTTCATCACAATCCTTAGAGTCGTCGGTTCCGGTCGATCGGCCGGGACGTGGTTGAAGAGGGCTTGAAGCCGACCGGAATGCAAATAGAACCCTCTCCCCCTTCAAGCGCGGGCCTGACCTTTCGACGGTTTCCCTTTTCAGTGTGGCGCACTGAGAGAAAAATTCGCCCTCGCTCTGGAAGCACCTCGTCTTCACCATGGAATCTTGCATTTTGATCTTTGTCTACTTTGCGAACCCTCTCATAACAGGAGAAATTCTAGGCCTGGTTGTGATCTCAGACACTCCTCAGGAAGGTTGTACACCATACGTGAAGAATGCGTGAAGATCTTCCGGCCACCTTTTCTGAAGTAATTGGACAACTCGCCACGGGCTATGTCGCGCTGTGATGTTTCTTCTTGCCGTACTGATTGATGCTTGTTTGAAAGGGTGTTGGTATCGTCTCGATTCAATGTGCGGGCAGCACATGTGCTTTGTTCGTGCACAGGTGGCAGCCCAGGCCTGCCGGAGCCTGCCGCATGAGTGCTCACTGAGCTGTCTCACGGGCACCTACTCAGGAGGAGAACATCCCTTATGCAGACAATGTTTTGGAGTCGGCGCCGTCTCCTCGGAGCCCTCGCCACCGTCACGGCTGCCGCTGCCGCCCCTGTGGCGCTGGCGCCCATGGCCCGCGCTGTCACCACGAACGGCGAAGCGACCGATCCGCTCGCCCTGCCGGACACCGAACGGGCGAAGGCGGTCAAGGCATGGATGACGGGGGGAAAGGCCACCAAGGCAGCGGCGGCCGACGCCCTTTACGGCACCGATACCGAGGTCCAAACCTTCCTCGCCGAGACATTGCCGAGGGTGACGTTGGAAGACAACCGCGTCGCCATCTCCACCGCCCTCGCCCATGCCGGCAAGGGCATACGCCGCGAAGCGTCCGCTGCCCTCGACAACGGTGACAGCTCCATCGCCTCCTTCCTCAAGGAGGGATTCAGGCCCGCTCTCCTGGAAGACCTGCGCGTGGCGACCTCCACCGTGTCGTCCACCGGCGGCAAGGCGGTCCAGCGGGAGGCCTCCTCCGCCCTGGACGCAGACACACAGCAGGCGCTGGAGAGCTTCCTGACCGAAGGTCAGTACACCGCTCGCCTCGAGGATGCCAGGGTCCAGGTCTCCACCATGCTGTTCAACGGCGGGTCCGAGGTGCGCAAGTACTCGGACCGTGCCCTGAGTGGCACGGCGTCGGACGTCCAGTGGTTCCTCGACACCGGCCAGCACATCGCCCGTGCCCGCGACCAGGAGGCGGCGACCATCGAGGAACTCGTCGCGGTCGTCGAGCGGGAGGGCAAGCGCGCGCAGGCCGAGACCGACCTGGCCGTCGAGAGCTCCGAGCGGGCCCAGGCCGCCGCCCAGGAGGCCAAGGCAGCGGCGGAGAAGGCCGCGGCCGAGGCAGCGGCCGCCAAGGAGGACGTGCAGAAGTCCGCGGCCGCCGCCGGCAAGGCGGCAAGCGCGGCCAAGGGCGCGGCCAATGCCGCCCGCAACGCCATCAACGCCTCCAACGCCGCGGTGGCCGCCTCCCGCCGGGCTTCCTGGGCGGCCACCGCTGCCTCTCAGGCCGCGTCGACCGCCGGCGCCGCCGCGTCCCGCGCCTACTACGCCGCTATCGCAGCCTCCAAGGATGCCTCGCAGACCGAGGCGGCCAAGAACGCCGCCATGGTCGCCCGCAACTCCGCCGCGAAGGCCCGCTCTGCAGCCAAGGCCGCTGACTATGCGGCGACCGCCTCCGCACAGGCCGCCAGCGCCGGTTCCTCGGCTGCCTCCGCCGCCCGCAACGCCGCTGCCGCCGCCAGCGCCTCTGCGCAGGCCGCGGCCTCGGCCGGTATCGCCCAGTCGCAGGCCGCAGAGGCCAAGCGCCAGGCCGACATCGCGACGGCCGCCGCCAACCGCGCCACCAACGCCGCCTCTACCGCCCAGGCCCTCGCCACCACGGCGGCCTCCGCTGCGAGCACCGCGCGAGACGCCGCCAACTCTGCCGCCGACCACGCGGAGAGGGCGGCCGACGCTGCCGACGAGGCCGTGAAGTACGCGGGCCAGGCCATCGACTACGCGAACAAGTCCACCGCCCATGCCGCCGAGGCGGTGAAGGCGGCCAACACCGCGACCGAGGCCGTGGAGAACGCCCTCGCGGTGGAGCAGACAGCGCGGGAGGCCGAGCTGGCCCGGCTGCGGGAGGACAAGCTGCAGGCAATGGACGAGGCCCGGCTGCTGTCCCAGTTCGAGGCGGAGGAGCGGGCTGCGTACGAGAACAAGCGCACCCAGGAGGCACAGACCGAACAGGCCATCAAGGACCTGGTCAGCCAAGCCGAGCAGGCGTTGTGGAAGGATGGCGACCTAGCACTCGCAGCCATGCTGGGCCGCAAGGCGGCCACCGGTCTACTCGGGGCCAAGGGCGCGTGGACGCGGGAGGCGGCCCAGTTCACGCTGGCCGGCAGCGACGATGACGTACTCTCCTGGGTCGACCTGGACCGGGCCATCGCCCAGCACCAGGACGACCGGGAAACCGTTCTTTACATCGCCCAGATATCCAGCCCCGCCATCGCGGAGGCGGCACAGGCTGCTCTGGAGAGCTCCGATTCCGTGGCAGTGGGCGACTTCATCACCTCCGGGGTGATCCGGGCCTCACAGGACGACAACCGCGTGCAGATCGCTCGCATCCTCACTCAGAAGCCTGGCAAAGCCGTTACCAAGGCGGCCAACGACGCTCTCGACGCGAACACCCCGGAGGCCCTTCAGGACTTTTTCGACCGCGCCTACCCCGCAGCGGTACGGGAGGACGACGCTGTCACCACCTCGACTTCGGTCGCCACCGGAGGCGAGTACACCAAGGCGTACGCGGAGGTCGCCCTGGAGGGACCGACGTGGATGCGCAGGAACTTCGTCGTGGTCGTGCAGTACACGGCGGCACAGCTCGACCACGACTCCGCCACCCATATCGCCGCGATCCGCGGGGCGATCGCGGCCGCGGCCAAGATCGCCCACACCGCGCAGAAGAACGCGGCGCTGGCGTCGAAGGCGGCGGCGGACGCCCACCAGGCCGCCGCAGAGGCGCAAAAGTGGGCAGACAAGGCGTTGGACTCGGCACAGCAGGCCGACGACTACGCCGCACAGGCACGGCAGAATGCCGATGCCGCGGACCAGTCCGCTGCGGACGCCCAGGCTTCGGCGAACCAGGCGAAGACGGCGGCGGCAACCGCCCGCGGAGCTGCCCGGTCAGCGAACTACTCGGCGAACAGAGCCATCGACGCCGCCCGCTCGGCTTTGAACTCCTCCTACAGTGCCCAGGCGTCCGCAGCCAGTGCTCGCCAGTCCGCGCTCGCCGCCGGCCAGGACGCGAACGCGGCGGCGGCTGCGGCCAGCGAGGCCCGTTCCATCGCCACCCAGATGCGCCAGGCCGAGATCGCGCAGGCCGCACGCGAGGCCGCCGAGAAGGCGAAGCAGGACCGAGAGAACGGACGCGACCCGGCCGACAGCAAGACCCACGACCAGGTCAACCCCAACGGCAGCAACGGCGACAACGACAAGTGGTGGAACGACGCCCAGTTCTACGCCGATGCCTTCAGCTACATCAGCATCGGAACGGGGTTCGTCGCTGTCGGCCTCGGCCTGGCCGCTCTCGCGTTCCCGCCCTTGGCCGCCGGCGCGGCGGTTTTCGGTGCCATCTCGTTCGGCGCTGCCGCGCTGAGCAGCGTGTTCACCGGCATCGAACACGGCTTCTCCAGCGGCGAGTTCTACGATTCCGCCATCGGCACCGCACTGAACGTCTTCACCCGCGGCCAGTCGAAGTGGTTGGTCCCGGCCGCTAAGAAAGTGATCTCCCCGGTGGTCAACAAGGTCGCGGAGGAAGGCAAGGAACTCGTGTCCTCGATCACCAGCGGATTGTCATCGATCTTCTGACCGCCGACTCAGCCGACCTTGCCACCACGGCCCAGGCCTCGTCTGCCAGGGCCGTTGAATCGCCCGTCGGCCGACCCCACGCGTCCGGACGGGCGATTCGGCGATCCGGGCGGATGACACGGATCGTCGTTCGGAAGTCAGAGTTGATGTGTCAGCGCGCTGACGTACGCCAGGGCGTCCTCTCAAGCTACCGACTCGGGACCGCACCGGTGTTCGCCCACCCATCCCGCGACGAGTGATTTCTCCCTACCCGAACTCACTGGCCCGGCAGGATAATGGTCTTACGCTGGGAAGTTGGCGCAGTAGTCGCTGTGGCAGCATACGGAACGCGACCCCGGGGAAAGGGTCAAAGCGGCTCACAAGGCAAGGGGTTCGGTGTGAACGCGGGTGGGGAGCGGAGCGGTTCGTCAGTGCCTGACGAGGAGTGGGAGCGGTTTCTCCAGGATTCGATGACCGGTGTGGCGGGCGCTCCCAAAGAACCGTCGGCGCGGGCCCGGATCGTGGCGAAGCGGCTGCGAGGAGAGTCTGCGGGCGCGGAGGGCTGGCGGACGTACTCGCCAGCCCGGCCCAGTCGGAGGAAGGGCTGGTACGCGGTCGGACTGCTGGCTTCGGTGGCACTGCTGGTTGTGGCGCTGGATCCGGGGCGAGTGGTCGGGTGGTTCGGCGACGACGACCGGACCGAGACGCCGCTCGCCGTGGAGTCGGAGCGCCCGAACCAGGCACCTCCTGTGGAGAGTGTCCGACGGCCCACGCTCGGTGAGCCGTTCAGGGGCTCACCTGCGGCTCGCTGGTCGAGCGGCACGGATGGGATTATGGTGCCGGAGGCCAGAGCGACGGGCTGGATGAGTCGGGCGCAGGTGGGGCGGGCACTGGAGCAGACCCGGGACTTCCTCGCTGCGGCAAGTCTGGATCCGGGGGTGCTGCGAGGCGGGCACCCCGGAAAGGCGATCGCGCTGATCAACCCTCACCAACAAGACGTCCGAACCTTCCTGAAGACGGCGTTCCGCGCGCCGAGCGAGCAGAACGACCCGCTGCTGCTTTTCAGCCGGTTCAACACCTCGCACGCGCGTCTCATCGGGGACGTGGTCAAGACCCGGGGCCGGATCACGTACCGGGAGGGCGAGCGCGGCGCGCTCCAGGTGACCAGCGACGTCACGTACGTGTACCCGGTCGCGCCGGCAGCGGGCGGCGACGAGGTCGTCCGCACGATCGTGCGGCGCGAAGTGGTGCTGAGCTGGGACGACCCCTCGAAGGTGATCACCAAGCCGGGAACCCTCTCCCTCGTCTCGTACAAGGTTGACATGACCAACGGGGGCTGCGACAACTCCACCGGTTACCTCACTCCTCCGTTCGGCACGGAAGAGTCGGGAACGGGCGCGGGTCCCGAGGTCGACCCGTACGACCGCAGCACCTCGGTGAGCGAGCGGACTACGACCTCGGACGAAGGATGCCGCACTGCGACGCGGTCGTAAGGCATCTTCTGGGCAGTCCGGTCGCCGCACTCGACCCCTCTGGCTTCGCGAACACGAAGGGCGGCCCAGGAAATGGAGCCGTCCTTCGGGCGAACAGAGCCGGCGGCGAGCGGATGCTGCTGTTGCATCCGCTGCAATGCCGCTCGCTACTCCAGGTAGATGCCGGCGAAGACTCCGTCGAAGCCGAGCGCGATCAGGCCCTGCTCAACACTCAGGTAGGCCCCCGGGAGGGCGATCAGGGCGTCGAAGTCGGCGCGGCTGATCTCGGGTTCGAGCCATTGATTGCTGCAGCGGCAGCAGACCCAGACGTTTCGACCGTGGTTGATGAGCAGCCAGTCGCGCCGGGCACGGCAGTCCGTGCACATCACCGGGATCTCGCGAAGGACCAGTTCACGCGGGTGGCTGAGGCAGCGCGTCGCGCCGAGGCCGCTGGGAGGCTGCGTCTCGTACTCGAGTTGCAGCAGGGGATCGGTGCTGGCGGGGAGGACGGGAAGCACGGGTGTCGGCTCTGCGGGGTGGTCGGTGGTTCTGAGCACGAGCGTCATCTCCCAGTCGAGGTCCTTCTGTTTCCATCCGTAACAGCCGGTGGAACGCGTTGTCCAGGGGTTTCTCGGAGTCCGGCGGGCCGGTTGACCAGCCTGCCGGACTCTCGTCAGCGGCGCGGTGGGCGGTTTCGTGGGTCGGAGACGGTGAGACGAGTTGCTGCCGTGGGCGCCGTCCGGTTGTTGGTGCGATTGGTCGAGGTCTTGGGCTGGCTGGTCCCGGCCTGTGGGCGGCGGGTCGCTTTGCCCGGGTGAGCGGGGAGCTGGGCGAGACGGCGCAGTCGCCAGACCAGGACGTCGTTCACGTCCTCGGCGGTGTCGAGTTCTCGCATGTCGATGGCCTGTTGGAGAAGGGTCTTGGGGTCATGGCCTGCTTGCTCGGCCTGGGCAAGTGTGGCGGTCAGGGCATCGGTCTTCGTGGACGAGCTGTCTTCTCCCATCGCCGCTTCGGGCAGTGCTGCGCGGATGGTGGCCTGGTGGGTGCGACGTTCGGCTTCTGGTAGGGCGCGACCTTGGTCGTGCAGCACCTGCATGGGCGTGGCAGCGGCCTGGCGGAAGGCGGCTCGCAGATGCTCGGCGGTCTGTCGGGAGGCGTGGGCCTGCTGAGCATGACCACGAGCGGAATGCCAGCGGGCGGCGGCGAGCGTGACCAGGACCAGGGTGGAGAGGAGCATGGCGGTGGTGCCACCGTCCTCGCCACGGCCGAGGGCGCTGCCGGCCTGGATGATGCCCCGGGCCGCCGAGCGGATCGCCCGGGTCTCGGCACGCTCCGCTCGCACGTGGCTGCGGGTGGCACGCTCGAAGGCGCGCGCGGCGAGCACCCAGTTCGGCGCGGGTGGAGGCCGCGGAGGTCTGTGTCACCGCGTCCAAGAGTTCGCCGATCCCTACCAGTTGGGCTGCGGCTTCGTCGTCGTCGCAGTTGAGCATGATGGCGGCGTGCTCGGCGATGCTGGTGGCGTTGCGTCGCTCCCGGGCGGGCGGGGACCAGTCCGGTCGGCCGCTGGTGGCCGCCGGGTGCATCGTCTGGTCAGCGGTTCCGTCGACCAGGTGGCGGCGGATCTTGGGGAGTGAGAGGTCGGGGGCCAACTTGGAGCCGGGGTACCAGATCGGTGTGCCCTCGCGGTTGCGGTCGCCGGGAAGTGCGACGTTGTAGCCGATGGCGTCGCCGGACGGGGCGTTTCGGATCTTCACACGGAGGCCCGCCTCGCGGAGCCTGGTGAAGAACTCCTCTTCGGTGGCCGCCCCGGCGAGGGCTTGGCGGACGGCTTCGTGGAGAGTCTCACAAGGAGCCTCGGGCCGCCCGGTTCGCTCGGCTTTGAAACGCTCTGCGCTGGTGGGGGACTTGGCTCCAGTGCCGTCGCCGGGCCTGAGCCGGTGCAGGTCCATCTCCTTCTCAATGCGACGGCACTCGGCCTGGGCCTTCTTGAAGTCGTAGTTCATCCTCGGACGGCGCAGGTCGCCTCGGACCATAGTGGCCACGATGTGGATGTGGTCCTCCGCGTGCCGCACGGCGACCCAGCGGCATCCATCAGGGTCGCCTTCAGGGGCGAGGTTGACGGCGTGGACCAGGCGGCGGGCGACGGTGTTCCATTCGGCGTCGGTCAGGTTTCGGTCGCCGGGGTCGGTGCGGACCGAGCAGTGCCAGACGTGCTGGGCAGGTGCCGTGGTGCCGGCCTGCTTGACCCGCAGGTCCAGTGCTGCGGAGAGGCGGGCGAGGGTGACCTTGGGTTCGGGGTCGGGGCTGGTGTCGCGTCCGGGGTCCGGGGCGAAGCCGTCCCAGCTCCCGACGAGATGGGCGTCGATGTGCTCGTCGCGTTTGCCGGGGCCGTACAGGTAGACGAGCAAGCCGTGGGTTCGTGAGCCGCGTCGGATCTTGGGGACCATCAGAGTCGCTTCTTCACCAACGCGTCGGCCGTGTCGTCGATGCGGGCCAGGAGCCGGGTCAGGGTCGTGAGGGCGTGGTCGAGTTCGCCGGGGCGGGGCTGTCCTCCTGCGTTGTAAACGTAGGCGATCTGGTTGATGTTGTTGCCGACCCGGGAGAGCGCTGTACGCAGGGCGGCCAACTCGTCTATTGCGGTGCCGAGTTGTTCGTTTATGTGCAAGGTGGTGGAACCGCGGGCGGCGGAGAGGCTGGCAGCGGCAAGGAATCGGGCGACGGTGATGCCGCGCTGCGCTGCGGCGGCGACGATCTCGGCCTTCTCGGTGTCGGAGAAGCGGGTGGTCGTCTTGCGGGTGCGCTCGCTCGGGTTGCGGCTTCGGCGGCGCGGCTTGCGGTCGGGGAAGGCGGGCGTGCTCGGGCTGGGCTGCTCGCGGTGGTCGTAGCAGTCTGCTTCTCCCCTCGCAACCGGCGCCCCCTGGTGCCGGGCGTCCGGTTGGTCCCCGTGCGCCCTCTCTCGGGGACCAACCGGACTTCCTCCGCCCTCCTGGGCGGAGGCAAGTGCGTACGACGGGCCGTAGGACCGTCGTACGCGACAACTTGCTCCGCCAGGAGCCGTCGTGGGGTCACGCTGCTGTCCGGACGTGGTGACCTCCGGATCGTTGGCAGTCACCGGCTTGTCTCCGGATCCTGCTGCCGCAGTTCGCGGACGAGTTCCTCGATCCAGTCCATGGCCAGGACAGAGTGGTGCAGGGTCCAGGGTCGACTGTCCCAGGTTCGTTGCACGGTCCAGGTGTTGTCGGGGCCGGATTGCGCGCGGTGCAGGTGGCCGCGCTGGTGGAGGACGGTCAGCCAGGA
>NZ_JBVKAK010000035.1:0-4285 GCF_055639435.1 Streptomyces sp. NPDC039430
TGGTGGAGTGGTTGCAGGGGTTGCAGAGCGAGCAGGTCGAAGCCCGCCGCCACGACCACCTCCCCCTCAACCGCGTCCAGGCACTCAGCGAACTCGGCCCCAGTCAGCCGCTGTTCGACAGTCTTGTGGTCTTCGAGAACGCCCCCGTCGACACCGATGGCGCCGCCCGGCACGGCCTGGAGATCAGCGAGATCGTGGTCGACCAGGCCACCAACTACCCCCTCAATCTCATCGTCTACAGCGGTGACCGACTGACGTTCACCCTCGCGTACGACCCGGACGTGTTCGACCGCGCCACCATCGAGAGTCTGCGCGGTGACCTCGTCCGGCATACGGGCACGGTCGCCGCCGCCCCCGCCGGGCACACGCTCGCGCGGCTGGACCTCCTCGGCGGCGAGCAGCGGCACCGGCTGCTGGAGGAGTGGGGCACGGGTGAGGAGCTGGCGGAGCGGCTGACGCTGGCGGGGATCTTCCGTGCTCAGCTGGACCGGACCCCGGATCTGCCCGCGGTGATCACTGATGAGATGACGCTGACGTACGCCGAGCTGTATGCGCGGGCGGCGCGGCTGGCGCACTTCCTGATCGGTGAGGGGGTGCGGCCCGGGCAGCGGGTCGCGGTGGCGATGGAGCGCGGCGTGGAGTGGCTCGTCGCCATGCAGGCCGTCCTGCACGCGGGCGGCGTCTACGTACCGCTGGATCCGAAGTTCCCCGCCGAGAGGTTCGCGCACATGCTGGCGGACTCCGGCGCGGTGCTGGTGCTCGCCGAGTCGTCGTCCCTCGGTGCGGCCATGCCCGCCGACGGCGGAGTCCGCGTTCTGGAAGTAGACGCTTTGGGTGGGGTGTTGGCGGGGTTTTCGTCGGTTCTTCCTGAGGTGTCGGTGGATCTGCGGCAGTCGGCGTATGTGATTTATACGTCGGGTTCGACGGGTGTGCCGAAGGGTGTGGAGGTTCCGGGTGGTGGGTTGAGTGCGTTTGTGGCGGGGTTGGGTGTGGGGTTTGGGGTGCGGCCGGGTGATCGGGTGTTGCTGACGGCGTCGCCGAGTTTTGATGCGTCGATTCTTGAGGTGTTGTCGGGGTTGGGTCTGGGTGGTGCGCTGGTCATCTCGCCTGCTGGTGTGGTGTCGGCGGAGGATTTGGTGGGGTTGCTGGTGCGTCATCGGGTGAATCACGCGTTTCTTGTCCCCGCTCTTCTGTCGGCGCTTCCTGTGGTGGAGTTGCCGGATTTGCGGTCGTTGATGGTGGGTGCGGAGGCGGTGAGTGCTGATCTGGTGGCGCGTTGGGCGCCGGGTCGGCGGATGGTGAATGCGTATGGTCCGTCTGAGGCGAGTGTTGCGGTGACGTTCAGTGATGCTTTGTCGGCGGAGGTGTGGGGTGTTCCGCCGATTGGGCGGCCGGTGGGGAATGCTCGGGTGTATGTGCTGGATGGGTGGTTGCGTCCGGTTCCGGTGGGTGTGGCGGGGGAGTTGTTTGTTGGTGGTGGGGGTGTGGCGCAGGGGTATGTGGGTTTGCGGGGTTTGACGGCGGAGCGGTTTGTGGCGGATCCGTTTGGTGGGGTGGGTGCGCGGATGTATCGGACCGGGGATGTGGTGCGGTGGTCTGCGGAGGGTGTGCTGGAGTTCGTGGGCCGGTCCGATGATCAGGTGAAGGTGCGGGGTTTCCGTATCGAGCTGGGTGAGGTGGAGTCCGCACTCGCCGGCCATCCGGACATCGCACAGGCTGTTGTGCTCGCCCTGCCCGTGCCGGGCGCCGGGAGCGCGAAGCGGCTGGTCGCGTACGTGGTGCCGGGCGCCGGCGCCGTCCCGACGGCGGCTGGTCTGCGGGAGTTCCTGGCGGGTGTGCTGCCGGAGTACATGGTGCCGTCCGCGTTTATGACGTTGGACGCGTTGCCGTTGATGCCGAATGGCAAGGTCGACCGCAAGGCACTGCCGAGTCCTGAGCCGGGCGGTGTCGAGGGGGCCGGGTATGTGGCTCCGCGTTCCGCGACGGAGGAGATTCTCTGCGGGATCTGGGCGCGGGTGCTCGGCCTTGAACAGGTTGGTGTGGACGACAACTTCTTCGATCTGGGCGGCGACTCGATCCTCAGCATCCAGGTCGTCTCCCAGGCCCGCGCGGCCGGGCTGCGTATCTCGCCCAAGGACGTGTTCGACCGCCAGTCGGTACGGGCCCTGGCCGAACACCTGAGCCGGGTGGCCGCGACGGACCCGGCGCCCGGCACGGCGGCACCCGCGTCCCTCGCGTCCGTCGAGGGCCCCGTACGCCTCACGCCCATCCAGGAGTGGTTCTTCGGGAGCCCGGCCGGCCCCTCGCACCGCTTCGACATGTCGATGGCCGCCACACTCGCCCCCGGTACGGACCTCGACGCGCTCGCGGGAGCGGTGGCCGCCCTGGTGGCTCACCACGACGGGCTGCGGCTGCGCTTCGTACGCGACGAGGCCGACGTATGGACGCAGCGCGTCGCCGCCGCGGCGGACGGCACACGTTCGTACACGGAACACACCGACCTCTCGCAACTCCCGTCCGGCGAGCGGCAGTCCGAGATGGACCGGCTCACGGACTCCGCCCGCGACGCCCTGGACCTCACCGAGGGACCGCTGCTCCGTGCGCTGACCTTCGGCCTCGGGGAGGACGGCGACCGGCTGGTGCTGCTGGTCCACCACGCCGTGGTCGACGGAGTGTCGTGGCGGGTGTTGCTGGAGGATCTGGCTCTGGCGTACGGGCAGTTGGTGTCCGGGGCGGTGGTGGATCTGGGTCCGCGTTCCGCGTCGTTCCAGGAGTGGGCTTCGCGGTTGCGGTCGCATGTGGAGGCGGGCGGCTTCGACGCGGAGCTGGAGTACTGGAGCGGGGTCGGCCAGGACGTACCGACCGAACTGCCGGGCGCGGCGACCACGGCGGAGCCGGCCGCGGGATCGCGATCGGCGGACCCGGCCGAGCCCACGGCGCCGGCCACCGCCTCGGCCGAGCTCTCGCCCGATGCCACGCGCAGACTCCTGCTCAAGGTGCCCTCGGTGTACCGCACGCGGGTCAACGAGGTGCTGCTCGCCGTGCTCGCCCGCGTCCTCGGCCACTGGACCGGCCAGGACCGCGTCCTCGTCGATGTCGAGGGGCACGGCAGGGAGGAGATCTTCCCGGACCTCGACCTGTCCAGGACCGTGGGCTGGTTCACCACCGTCTTCCCCCTGGAGCTGGTGTCCGGTACGGAGCCGGGATCCCGCGTCGGCGGCGAGGCGAGCGAGCCCGACTGGGCCGCACTCGTCAAGTCCGCCAAGGAACGGCTGCGTGCGGTGCCCGGCCGTGGCCTGGGCTATGGCGCGCTGCGCCATCTGCGCCGGTCGGTCCCCGCGATCCACCCGCAGGTCAGCTTCAACTACCTCGGCCAGTTCGACACCGCGGCGAGCGGTGCCGCGGGCTCAGGCTCCGCTCCGCGAGGGCCGCTCCAGGAGGTCGGGTTCATCCAGGACGACGCCGGCCTGCTCGCCGGTCGTGACCACGCCCTCGATGTGACCTCCCGGGTCGCGGACGGCCGGCTGCTGGTCGACTTCGTCTGGGCGCCCGGTGTGTTCTCCGAGGAGGTGATGGAGCGGCTGGCGTCGGCGTTCGTCCGAGAGCTGGAGGGTTTCCTCGCGCACTGTGAGCTGCCGGGCGCCGGCGGTGTCACGCCGTCGGACTTTCCGTTGTCGCCGCTGGATCAGGCGGGCCTGGACGCGGCGGTCGGTGACGGGCGTGGTGTCGAGGACGTACTGCCGTTGATGCCGTTGCAGTCCGGGATGCTCTTCCACGCCCTCGCCGAGGCCGACAGGCCGGCCTACTTCGAGCAGCTGATGTACGTGGTCGACGGCGTGCCGGATGTCGACCGGTTCGCCGCGTCCTGGCAGCGCATGGTCGACGAGATCCAGGCGCTGCGGATCGGGGTCGTGTGGGAAGGCGTGCCCGAACCGGTGCAAGTGGTCCACCGGGACGTACGTCTGCCGGTCGAGATCCTGGACTGGCGCGACAGCCTCCTGACGGAACAGGACGCCCGCTGGGAAGCCCTGCTGGCCGCCGACCACAAGCGAGGTCTGGATCTGCGGCGGGTGCCGCTCGCCCGGCTGACCCTGGCCCGGCTCGGCGAGGGCCGTGTCCGCGTGCTGTTCACCTTCCACCACATCCTGCTCGACGGCTGGAGCGTCGCGCGCGTGCTCTCCCTCGTCCTCGACGACTATGCGGCGCGGCGTGATGGGTTGGTGTTGCCGGTGGTGGTGGGTGGTCGTGGGCTGGGTGTTCAGGCGGGGTGGATGGCGGGGCGTGA
>NZ_JBVKAK010000036.1:0-4109 GCF_055639435.1 Streptomyces sp. NPDC039430
CCGAACTCACCATCGCCGAGCCCCTCGTACTCCCCGAGTCCGGGAACGTGCGCATCCAGGTCACCGTCGGGCACACCGGCACCGACGGACGCCGGTCGATCGCGCTCTACAGCAGGCGTGAGGACACGCAGAGCGACTGGACCTGTCACGCCACCGGTGTGCTCGCCGAGGGGCAGCCGCGCGGGGAGGAGGCGGTGCGGGCCGGGTTCGCGGAACTCGCGCAGTGGCCCGTCCCGGGCGCGGAGTCCGTGGACGTCGACGCGTTCTACGAGCGGTTCCGTGAGCAGGGCCTGTCGTACGGTCCGGCGTTCCGGGGCCTGAATGATCTGCGGCTGCGGGGCCGCAGTGCTTTTGCGACGGTGCGTCTGCCGGAAGGCCTCGACGCGTCCGACTACGGGATGCACCCGGCTTTGCTGGACGCGGCGCTGCAGGCGCTGGCGGCGGTGCGGACGGCCGGTGTGGAGTCCGGCAGTGTGCTGCTTCCCTTCGAGTGGAGCGCCGCCGAGCTGTACCGGGTCGGAAGTACGGAGCTGCGGGTCCGTGCGGACTGGGACCAGGACACGGCCGAGGCCCGGATCTGGGTCGCGGACAGCGCGGGGACGCCGGTGGCGCACGCCCGGCTGCAGGCTCGGGTGGCCACCGCCGAGCAGATCCGGGCCGCCGAGCCCGTGGAGCATCTCTACCGGGTCGATGTCCAGGCCGTTCCGTTGCCGGACGCCGCTGTCGACGGCGGTGGTGTGTGGTCGCTCGGCGGCCGGGGTGAGCTGGCGGGCGCGCTGGCCGCGCGTCATGTGGCCGATGTGGACGAGCTGTTCGCGCGGCTGGCGCAGGACGAGGGGGCGCGGCCCGCTCGGCTCGTGCTGGATGTGACGGGTCCGTGTGAGGAGGCGGACGCCGCCCGTGCCGCGCGCGAGGTGTCGGAGTTCGCCCTGGAGGTGCTGCGGCGCACGCTCGCCGACGAGCGCCTGGCGCGGGCCGAGTTGGTGTGGGTCACGCGCCGGGCTGTCGGCGGGGATGTGCGGGATCTGGCTCGCGCGCCGTTGTGGGGTCTGCTGCGTGTTGCCCGGAATGAGTATCCGGACCGTGTGATCCGTGCGGTCGATCTGGGTGAGGCCGCTGAGGATCTGGGGGTGTTGCCCCGTGTGCTGTCTCTCACGGCCGAGCGGGAAGTCATCGTGCGGCAGGGGCTGGCGGGTGTTCCGCGGCTGGTCCGGGTGGAGTCGGCGCGGTCTGTCGAGGTCCGGCGTCTTGACTCCGAGGGTGTTGTGCTGGTCACCGGTGGTACCGGGGAGCTGGGCCGTCAGCTCGCCCACCACCTCGTACGCCACCACGACGCACGCCACCTCGTCCTCACCTCACGCCGGGGACCCGACGCCCCCGGCGCGGACGATCTCGCCGACGAACTGCGGGAGTCGGGGGCCGTATCGGTCGACATCCGCGCCTGCGACATCGGCGACGAACAGCAGGCCACCGCCCTGATCGGCGGCCTGGACCGGCCGCTGACCGCCGTCTACCACCTCGCCGGCGTCCTCGACGACGGCCTCATCACCGGCCAGAACCCCGAACGCCTGGCCCGCGTCCTCGCCCCCAAAGCCGACGGCGCACTCCATCTCCACCGTCTCACCCAGACCCACGACCTCGCCGCGTTCGTGCTGTTCTCCTCCGCCGCCGGCATCCTCGGCGGCCCGGGACAGAGCACCTACGCCGCCGCCAACACCTTCCTCGACGCCCTCGCCCACCACCGCCGCGCCCAGGGCCTGCCCGCCACCAGCCTCGCCTGGGGCCTGTGGCAGCTCGCCGGCATCGGCATGACCTCCCACCTGGGCGAAGCGGAACTCTCACGCATGCGCCGCCAGGGCATCACCGCCCTCACCGAAACCCAGGGCATGCGCCTGCTCGACGCATCCCTGGCCCAGCCGCATGCCCATCTGGTTCCGGTGCGTCTCGATCTCGCGACGCTGCGCCGCGAGCAGGACCGTGGCGGTGAGGTGCCCGGACTGCTCCGGGCCCTCGTACGGGCCCGGCGGAGCCGTGCGAGTGAGACGGAGCAGAGTCCCGACGCGCTGCGCGACCGGCTGCTCGCTCTGCCCGAGGGCGACCGTCCGGAGGTGGTGACCGAGTTGGTGCGGCGTGAGGTCGCGGCCGTCCTGGGGGTTGCCGACGCTTCGGGTGTGGGTCCGCGGCAGGTTCTGAAGGAGCTGGGCATCGACTCCGTGATGGCGGTGGAGCTGCGTCGGCGTCTTGCCGCCGAGACGGGTGTGTCGCTGCCCGCCACCCTTGCCTTCGACTACCCCACGCCGGCCGCGATCACCGAACTTCTCCTGAGCAGGATGGAGTTGGGCGGTGTCCCTGCCGGGGCGAAGGCGGCTCGTGTGACGAAGGATCAGATCAACGAGTTCGTGGAGCTCCTGCGTTCCGCGACGCCCGAACTGCTTGAGTCCGAGGGCCTGGTTCCCCGGCTTCTCGACATGCAGACGGCCCTGGCCAAGACGGTCGCCGCCCCCGGTGAGCCGGAAGTCGACATCGAAGACAGCAGCCAGGAAGACCTCCTGGAGTTCCTGGACCGCAAGTTTGGAGTGAGCAAGTGAGCGCGACCGAAGTTCAGAAGCTCGAAACTTATCTGCGACGTGCGACGAACGCTCTGCTGGAGACCGAGAAGGATCTCGCCTCCGAGCGTGCGGCGAAGAGCGAACCCATCGCGGTTGTGTCGATGGCGTGCCGGCTGCCGGGCGGGATCGAGACGCCGGAGGCCTTCTGGGGCCTGCTGGCCGAGGGGGGCGACGCCATCAGTGGTTTCCCCAAGCGGTGGGAGCGTCTGGGTCTTTACGACGAGGATCCTGAGGCGGTCGGGAAGAGCTATACGCGTGAGGGCGGTTTCCTCGCGGACGTGGAGGGCTTCGACTCGGAGTTCTTCGGTATCTCGCCGCGCGAGGCGCAGTCGATGGATCCGCAGCAGCGTCTGGTCCTGGAGACTTCGTGGGAGGCGCTGGAGCGGGCCGGGATCCTTCCCGAGGCCCTGTCCGAGAGCCGTACCGGTGTCTATCTCGGCAGTATGGGTTCCGACTACGGCACGGACTCGGGTCTGGGCGATCTGGACGGATACGTCAGCACCGGCAACGCGGGCAGCGTGATCTCGGGCCGCGTCTCGTACGCGCTCGGTCTGCAGGGTCCGGCGCTGACGGTGGATACCGCCTGCTCGTCGTCGCTGGTCGCGATGCATCTGGGCATCAATGCCCTGCGCAACGGTGAATGTGAGCTCGCGTTGGTCGGCGGCGTGACCGTCATGTCGAAGCCCGCCATCTTCGTGGAGTTCTCGCGGCTCAAGGGCATGGCGGCGGACGGGCGTTGCAAGAGTTTCTCGGACGAGGCGGACGGTGCGGGCTGGTCCGAGGGTGTGGGCGTCCTGGTCCTGAAGCGTCTGTCGGCAGCCCAGCGGGACGGGGATGAGGTCCTCGCCGTCATCAGGGGTTCCGCTGTCAATCAGGACGGCCGCAGCCAGGGGCTGACCGCTCCCAACGGGCCTTCCCAGCAGCGGGTTGTCCAGGACGCGCTGGCCTCGGCGCGGCTCACGTCCGCCGACATCGACGCCGTCGAGGCACATGGCACCGGCACTCCTCTCGGTGACCCGATCGAGGCGGGCGCGCTCGCGGAGATCTTCGGTCCCGGCCGCGAAAGCGCACGGCCCCTGTATCTGGGCTCGTCGAAGTCGAACATCGGCCACGCCCAGGCGGCGGCCGGTGTCGCCGGCGTCATCAAAATGGTCCTCGCACTGCAGCACGGGACTCTTCCGAAGACGCTGCACGCCGACAGCCCGAGCAGTCATATCGAATGGGATGGCAGCGGTCTGGAGTTGCTGCGGGACGCGCGGCCGTGGGAGCGGGGGGAGCGGGTGCGCCGGGCCGGGGTCTCGTCGTTCGGGCTGAGCGGCACCAACGCCCACCTCATCCTCGAAGAAGCACCCGAACCCACCCCGGCCACAGTCGCCGAAGAGCCGGTGGAGGCACCCGTTCCTCTGGGTGTGCTTCCGCTGGTGGTGTCGGGGCGTGACGAGAGTGCGTTGCGGGAGCAGGCCGGGCGGTGGGCGGACTGGCTGCAGGCCCAGGACAACC
>NZ_JBVKAK010000037.1:0-3529 GCF_055639435.1 Streptomyces sp. NPDC039430
GTGCTGGGGCTGGAGCGGGTCGGGATCGAGGACAACTTCTTCGACCTCGGCGGCGACTCGATCATCAGCCTCCAGGTCGTCTCCCGCGCCCGCCGCGCCGGACTCGCCCTCTCCTCCCGCGACGTCTTCCTCCACCCCACCGTCCTCACCCTCGCCTCGGCGGTCCAGATCTCCGACGACCGGGCCGCCACCCTCGCCGAACAGGGCGTACTGTCCGGGCGCGTTCCGACGCTGCCCGCACGGGAGTGGTTCTTCGACACCCACACGGAGGCACCCACGCACTTCAACCTGTCGGTTGCGGTCGCCCTCGCGCCGGACCTCGACGCGCACGCGCTCCGTGCGGCCGTGGCGACCGTACTCGCCCACCATGATGCCCTCCGGATGACGTTCGGTGTCGGCGCGGACGGCGGCAGGGACGCCGACTACCGGGCCGCGGTCAGTGTGGACACCGTGTTCGAGGTCCACGACCTGTCGGACGCACTCGACGCCGACACGCGCTGGCACGCACTCGTCCTCGGTGCCCAGTCCGGATTCGACCTGGAGAACGGTCCGCTTGTCCGTGTCGTGCTCGGGCGGCAGGGCCCCGGTCCCGGCGGAGCCCGGCTCGCGGTCATCGCGCACCACCTGGTGATGGACGGCGTGTCGCTGCGCGTCCTGATGGAGGACCTGTCCACGGCGTACGAGCGGATCGTGGCCGGCCGGCAGCCCGACCTGGGGCCCAAGGGCACCTCCGTACGGCAGTGGGCGGCGCGGCTCGCCGAACACACCGCGCGCGGAGGCTTCGACGACCAGATCCCCTACTGGCGCTCGGTCACCGAGGGTGCGGTCACCCGGCTGCCCGTCGACCACACCGACGGCCACAACACGGTCGCTTCCCAGCGTGCCGTCTCGGTGGAGCTGACGACCGAGCAGACGCGGGCCCTGCTGCACGACGTTCCCTCCGTCTACCGCACCCAGTCCAATGACGTCCTGCTGGCCGCCCTGGCGCGCACGCTCCGTACCTGGACGGGTCATGACCGGATCGCGGTCAATCTGGAAGGACACGGTCGCGAGGAGATCTTCGACGACACCGATCTGACCCGTACCGTCGGCTGGTTCACCTCCATCTACCCCGTCGCCCTCGCGCTGCCGGGGCACGGCGACGACTGGGCCGCCGCGATCAAGCAGGTGAAGGAGCAGCTCCGGGCCGTGCCCGATCGTGGTGTCGGCTATGGAGCGCTGCGCTATCTGTCCGGCGCGCCGGCCGGTGAGCTGGATCCGCGGATCAGCTTCAACTACCACGGGCAGTTCGATGTGGCCGGTGACACCACCGACGGTCTGCTCCGGGAGGCGCTGCCCGCCGAGGGCGGGGACCACGCCCCGGCCGAGCGCCGCCCGCATCTGCTCGATGTCGTCGGCGCCGTCCAGGACGGCAGGCTCGTGTTCTCCTGGATCTACTCCGCCGACACGTACCGGGAGGAGACGGTCCGCGGTGTCGCCGAAGACTTCACCGCGGAACTGGTGGCGTTCGTCGAGCACTGCGCGGAGCCGGGTACGGGAGGCTGCACACCCGCGGACTTCCCGCTGGTACGGCTCGACCAGACCGAGGTGGACCGGATCGCCGGCGACGGCCGGGATGTGGAGGACATCTATCCGCTGACCCCGTTGCAGTCGGGCATGCTCTTCCACGCCCTGGCCGAGCCCGAGTCCGCCGCCTACCTGGAGCAGCTCGCCTTCACTCTCGAAGGCACCATCGACCTCGACCGGCTGAGCAAGGCGTGGCAGCGGGTCGTGGAGCGCTCGGACGCGCTGCGGGTGTCGCTGGTGTGGGACGACGTCCCGGAGCCGGTGCAGGTGGTGCGCCGTCGCGTCAGCCTCCCGGTACGGAGGATGGACTGGTCCGGTGCCGACGAGGCCGAACAGGCTTTGCTGCTAAAGGACTTGCTTGCCGAGGACCGCGAGCGGGGCATGGACCTGACCGCCGGACCCCTGCTGCGCGTCGCTCTCGCGCGGTTGTCGGACGACGCCGTCCGGGTGGTGTGGACGTTCCATCATCTGCTGCTGGACGGCTGGAGCAACTCGGCGCTGCTCTCGGACGTGATCGCCGAGTACGCCGCGCTCGACGCGGAACCTGCGGCCGGAGCGTCGTCCGTCGGGCCGGCGCCGCTGTCGCGTGGGCTGTTCGGTGACTACGTACGCTGGCTGGCGGACCAGGACCAGAACGCCGGCCGCGAGTACTGGCGTGGTGCGCTGGCCGGGTTCGGCGACCCGGTGGCCCTGCCCTTCGACCGGGCACCGGAGCAGGCACGCGGTGGCGGGTCCAGCGAGCGGATCTCTGTGGACGTGCCGCCCGAGGTCGCCGCACGGGTGAGCGGCTTCGTACGGCGTCACCGGCTGACCGTGAACGCGGTGGTGCAGGGCGCGTGGGCGTTGGTGTTGTCGCAGTACGCGGGGTCGTCGGATGTGGTGTTCGGTACGACGGTGTCGGGGCGTCCGGCGGATCTGCCAGGGGCCGAGGACATCCTCGGGCTGTTCATCAACACACTGCCGGTCCGGGTGAAGGTGGACCCCGCTCGGCCGGTCTCCGGCTGGCTGGGCGACCTCCAGGCCGATATGGCCGAATCACGGCAGTTCGAGTATGTGGCGCTGTCGGACATCGACTCCGGTGTGGCGGCGGGCGCTTCGCTCTTCGACAGCCTGGTGGTGTTCGAGAACTACCCGGTGGACACAGAGGCCGCGGCGCGGCACGGGCTGAGTGTGCGCGGCGTGGAGGCCGTCGAGTCGACCAACTACGCGCTGACGCTGGTGGCCTCCGCCATCGGTGACCACTTGGAAATGACGCTCGCCTACGACGCGGCGCTGTTCGACGCGAGCACCGCCGAGATGCTGGCCGCGCGGCTGACCAGGGCCGTCACCAGCCTGACCGAGTCCGCGGATGCCCCGTTGGGCACGCTGTCCCTGCTGCCCGACGAGGAGTGGCGACGGGTTTCGCGTGAGTGGAGCGTCGGTGCTGCCGGCGGCCTTGACGGAGGGGGTGACATGTCTCCGCGGTCCCTGGTGGACGGCTTCGCGGCTCAGGTGTCGGCATCCCCCGATGCGGTGGCACTGGTGTGCGGCGATGTGTCGCTGACTTACGCGCAGCTGGACACGCGTGCGGTACGGCTGGCACGGGTGCTGGCCGGACGCGGCGTGGGCATCGAGTCGCGGGTGGGACTGTTGCTGGAGCGATCGGCGGATGTGGTCGTCGCGATGCTGGCGGTACTGAAGGCGGGCGCGGCCTATGTTCCGCTGTTCGCCGGATATCCCGACGAACGACTGCGGCAGCTGGTCGGACAGAGCGGCGCCGCGCTGATCGTGACGGACGGAACGCTGCGGGAACGCGCGGGAGTCGCAGGTGTGCCGGTGATCGAAGCGGATGCGGAGCTGGCGGGTGCGGAGTCTGCGGGCGTGGAGTCTGCGGGTGAGGTGTTGCTTCCGGTGCGGGTGCCGGTGGGGGCTTTGGCGTATGTGATGTTTACGTCGGGTTCGACGGGTGTGCCGAAGGGTGTGG
>NZ_JBVKAK010000038.1:0-3368 GCF_055639435.1 Streptomyces sp. NPDC039430
GGTCTGGTGGAGCGGCTGGCCGTATTGACGGTGGTTGAACGTCAGGAGGTGCTGTTGGATCTCGTACGTGGCCAGGTGGCTCTGGTTCTGGGGCATGCCGACGGCAACGCGGTCAACCCGGGCCGCGCCTTCCGCGACCTGGGCTTCGACTCACTCACGGCGGTGGAGCTGCGTAACCGGCTCAACACCGCCAGTGGGCTGCGGCTGCCCGCCACGATGGCTTTCGACTACCCGACGGTTCAGGCGCTGGTCGATCATCTGCTCGATGAGTTGCTCGGTGTCGATGCCTATGCCGGTGCCGATGCGAATGTGGCGCTGCCCGTGGCGGGGCGTGGGGCCGTGGTGGCCGATGATCCGATCGTGGTCGTCGGGATGAGCTGCCGGTATCCGGGCGGGGTGGCCTCGCCGGAGGATCTGTGGCGGCTGGTCACCGAGGGCGCTGACGCGATCTCGGGATTCCCGACGAACCGTGGCTGGGACGTGGACGGGCTGTTCAACCCGGACCCCGACCACATGGGCACCACGTACACACGGGAAGGCGGCTTCCTGCACACCGCGGACGAGTTCGACCCGGCGTTCTTCGGCATGTCGCCGCGTGAGGCGCTCGCCACCGACTCCCAGCAGCGGCTGCTGCTCGAAGCGTCCTGGGAGGCGATCGAGCGGGCCGGGATCGACCCGGTGTCCCTGAAGGGCAGCGCGACCGGCGTATTCGCCGGCGTCATGTACAGCGACTACACCACTCTGCTGGGCGGTCCGGAGTTCGAGGGCTTCCAGGGAGGCGGCAGCACGAGCCTGGCGTCGGGCCGGGTGTCGTACACGCTGGGTCTGGAAGGTCCGGCGGTGACGGTGGACACGGCCTGCTCGTCGTCGCTCGTCGCGATGCACTGGGCGATGCAGGCGCTGCGCAGCGGCGAATGCTCCCTGGCGCTGGCCGGCGGCGTGACCGTGATGGCCACGCCCACGGTGTTCGTCGACTTCTCGCGCCAACGAGGTCTGTCGCCGGATGGCCGCTGCAAGGCGTTCTCCGAGTCGGCCGATGGTGTGGGCTGGTCGGAGGGTGTCGGCATGCTGGTGCTTGAGCGGCTGTCCGACGCGCGACGTAACGGTCACCAGGTGCTGGCGGTGGTCAAGGGCTCGGCTGTCAACCAGGACGGTGCGTCGAACGGGTTGACGGCGCCGAACGGTCCTTCGCAGCAGCGGGTGATCCGTCAGGCGCTGGCCAGTGGTGGACTCTCGGCCGATGACGTCGATGTGGTGGAGGCGCATGGTACGGGTACGACGCTGGGTGACCCGATCGAGGCGCAGGCGCTGCTGGCGACGTACGGGCAGGATCGGGACCCGGAGCGGCCGCTGCTGCTGGGCTCGGTGAAGTCGAACCTGGGGCACACCCAGGCCGCCGCCGGTGTCGCCGGTGTGATCAAGATGATCATGGCGATGCGGCACGGGGTGCTGCCGCGGACGTTGCACGTCGATGCTCCGTCGTCGCATGTGGACTGGTCGGAAGGCGCGGTGGAGCTGCTCACCGAGCAGACACGGTGGCCGGAGGTCGGTCGCGCGCGGCGCGCGGCTGTGTCGTCGTTCGGGATCAGCGGCACGAACGCGCACGTCATCCTGGAGCAGCCGGCCACGGTGATCCAGGGAACGGTGGTCGCCGGGGGCGATGACCCGGCGGTGGAGCCGGGTGTGGTGCCGTGGGTGCTCTCCGGCAAGACACCGGAGGCGCTGCGCGGCCAGGCAGGACGGCTGCTCTCCTACATCCAGGCGCGGTCCGAGCTGCGGCCGGTGGATGTCGGGTTCTCGCTGGCGACGGGCCGGTCGATGTTCGACCACCGAGCGGTGGTCTCGGCCGGCGGGCGCGCGGAGATGGTGCGCGCGCTGGCGGGCCTGGCGGTCGGCGAGCCGGACGCTTTGGTGGTGTCGGGTTCGGTCGTCGGTGGGAAGACGGCGGTGCTGTTCTCGGGGCAGGGGAGTCAGCGGTTGGGGATGGGGCGTGAGTTGTATGGGCGGTTTCCGGTGTTCGCGGAGGCGTTGGATTCCGTACTCGCGCTGCTGGAAGCGGAGTTGGGTGGGTCGTTGCGTGGGGTGATGTGGGGTGAGGACGCCGACTCGCTGAATGACACGGGGTGTGCTCAGCCGGCGTTGTTCGCGGTGGAGGTGGCGTTGTTCCGGTTGGTGGAGTCGTGGGGTGTGCGGCCGGAGTTCGTGGCGGGGCATTCGATCGGTGAGATCGCGGCGGCGCATGTGGCGGGGGTGTTCTCGCTGGAGGATGCCTGTCGTCTGGTGGTGGCGCGTGGGTCGTTGATGCGGGCGTTGCCGGTGGGTGGGTCGATGATGGCGGTGCAGGCGACGGAGGACGAAGTCACTCCGCTGCTGTCGGGTGAGGTGTCGATCGCGGCGATCAACGGCCCCGCTTCGGTTGTTATTTCGGGTGACGAGGACGCTGTCCTGGCGGTGGCGGCGCGTCTGTCGGAGCGGGGGCGTAAGACTGCGCGTCTGCGTGTCTCGCACGCGTTCCACTCGCCCCTGATGCGGCCGATGCTGGATGACTTCCGCACCGTCGTGGAGGGGTTGTCGTTCGCGGCTCCCCGGATCCCGGTCGTGTCGAATCTGACCGGAGCCCTGGCGTCGGCGGAGGAGTTGTCCTCGCCCGGGTACTGGGTGCGGCATGTCCGGGAGGCGGTCCGGTTCGCGGACGGTGTGCGGACACTGGCGGAGCAGGGTGTGCGCACGTTTCTGGAGCTGGGTCCTGACGGTGTGCTGTCGGCCATGGCCCAGGAGTCCGTACCGGACGGAACCGCGACCGTACCCATCCTCCGCAAGAACCGCCCCGAGGAAGCCTCGGCCGTCACCGCACTCGCTGAGCTGCATGTACGTGGGGTTGTCGTGGACTGGGCCGAGTTCTTCGCCGGTACTGGGGCCTCGCGGGTGGATGTGCCCACGTACGCCTTCGAACACCAGGCGTTCTGGCCCAGGAGTCTGCGCGGTGGTGCGGACGACGCGGCGGCGATCGGGCTTGCGTCGGCGGGGCATCCGCTGCTCAACGGCGTGGTGGAGTTGGCCGAGGGCGAAGGCGTGCTGCTCACCGGTCGGCTCTCCACCCAGACGCATCCGTGGCTGGCTGATCACGCCGTGATGGGCAGGATTCTTCTTCCCGGTACCGCGCTGCTTGAGCTGGCGATCCGGGCCGGTGACGAGGTCGGCTGCGACCGGGTCGAGGAGCTGACGCTCGCCGCGCCGCTGACCCTGGCGGAGCGTGGTGCCGTACAGCTGCAAGTGCGGGTGGGTGTGGCGGATGTGTCGGGGCGGCGTACGGTCGCGATTCATTCGCGTCCTGAGGGTGAGGCGGAGTTGCCGTGGACGCAGCACGC
>NZ_JBVKAK010000039.1:0-2834 GCF_055639435.1 Streptomyces sp. NPDC039430
GTGGCCAGATCGCCCTTGCCCTGCCGCTCGATGGCCGTGTCGAGCTGGTCCGACATGAGGGTGTCGTAGACGGGCCGTTCGACGCTGCGCAGTACTCCGATGGGGGTGTGGTGGAGGGTGTCGGGGTCGGCGAGGCGGGAGAGGGCGAAGGCGGTGGTGGGGCTGGTGGTGTGGGCGTCGTGGATGAGGATCTGTGGTTCGTTGTCGGGGGTGACGGTGACGACGTGGAGGTCGCCGGTGGCGGGGTCGCGGACCACGCCTTTGCGGCCGTCGGTGCCGAAGCGGATCGGCTGTCCGTGTTCGAGGCGGATCACGGCTTCGGCGGCTTTCTCCTTGTCCTTGAGGACGTCGAAGGCGCCGTCGTTGAAGATGTTGCAGTTCTGGTAGATCTCGACGAGTGCGGTGCCGGGATGGCCGGCGGCCTGGCGCAGGACGTCGGTGAGGTGTCTGCGGTCGGAGTCGACGGTGCGGGCGACGAAGGAGGCTTCGGCGCCGATCGCGAGGGACACCGGGTTGAAGGGCGCGTCCAGTGAGCCCATCGGGGTCGATTTGGTGATCTTGCCGACTTCGGAGGTGGGGGAGTACTGGCCTTTGGTCAGTCCGTAGATCCGGTTGTTGAACAGGAGGATCTTGAGGTTGACGTTGCGGCGCAGGGCGTGGATGAGGTGGTTGCCGCCGATGGACAGGGCGTCGCCGTCGCCGGTGACGACCCAGACCGACAGGTCGCGGCGTGAGGTCGCCAGGCCGGTGGCGATGGCGGGGGCGCGGCCGTGGATGGAGTGCATCCCGTAGGTGTTCATGTAGTACGGGAAGCGGGAGGAGCAGCCGATGCCGGAGACGAAGACGATGTTCTCTTTGGCGAGGCCGAGTTCGGGCATGAAGCCCTGGACGGCGGCGAGTACGGCGTAGTCGCCGCAGCCGGGGCACCAGCGGACTTCCTGGTCGGACTTGAAGTCCTTCATGGTCTGTCCGGCTTCGGCCTTGGGGACCAGTGCCAGCAGCTCGTTGACGTCAGGCATCGATGGCCTCCTTGAGGGCCGTGGCCAGTTGTTCGGCCTTGAACGGCATGCCGTTGACCTGGTTGTAGGAGTGGGCGTCGACGAGGTATCTGGCGCGCAGGAGGGTGGCGAGCTGGCCGAGGTTCATCTCCGGTACGACGACTTTGTCGTAGCGGGTGAGGATGTCGGCGAGGTTGCGGGGGAAGGGGTTGAGGTGGCGCAGGTGGGCCTGGGCGATGGGGGTGCCGGTTTTGCGCAGGCGGCGGACGGCCGCGGTGATGGGGCCGTAGGTGGAGCCCCAGCCCAGGACGAGGGTGCGGGCCCGGTCGGGGTCGTCGACGGCCAGGTCGGGCACGGCGATGTTGTCGATTTTGGCCTGGCGGGTGCGCACCATGAAGTCGTGGTTGGCGGGGTCGTAGGAGATGTTGCCGGTGCCGTCCTGTTTCTCGATGCCGCCGATGCGGTGTTCCAGGCCGGGGGTGCCGGGTACCGCCCAGGGGCGTGCCAGGGTCTGCGGGTCGCGTTTGTAGGGCCAGAACACGTCGGTGCCGTCGGGCAGGGTGTGGTTGGGTCCGGCCGCGAACTCCACGCGCAGGTCGGGCAGTTCATGCGTGTCGGGGATCCGCCAGGGTTCGGAGCCGTTGGCGAGGTAGCCGTCGGAGAGCAGGAAGACCGGGGTGCGGTACGTCAGGGCGATCCGGGCGGCTTCCAGGGCGGCGTCGAAGCAGTCCGCCGGGGTCCGCGGCGCCACCACCGGCACCGGCGCCTCACCGTTGCGCCCGTACATCGCCTGGAGGAGATCGGCCTGCTCCGTCTTCGTCGGCAGCCCTGTCGAGGGCCCGCCCCGCTGGATCGCGACGACCAGCAGCGGCAGCTCCAGCGAGACCGCCAGCCCGATCGTCTCCGACTTCAGCGCCACCCCGGGCCCCGACGTCGTCGTCACGGCGAGGGAACCGCCGAACGCCGCGCCCAGCGCCGCGCCGATCGCCGCGATCTCGTCCTCGGCCTGGAAGGTCCGCACACCGAAGTTCTTGTGCCGTGACAGCTCGTGCAGGATGTCGGAGGCCGGGGTGATCGGGTACGAGCCCAGATACAGCGGCAGCTCCGCCCGCTGCCCCGCGGCGATCAGACCGTAGGACAGGGCCAGGTTCCCGGAGATGTTGCGGTAGGTGCCGGCCGGGAACGCCCGGGAGGCGGGCGCCACCTCGTAGGAGACCGCGAAGTCCTCGGTGGTCTCCCCGAAGTTCCATCCCGCCCGGAACGCGGCGACGTTCGCCTCCGCGATCTGCGGCCTCTTCGCGAACTTCGCCCGCAGGAACCGCTCCGTGCTCTCGGTCGGCCGGTTGTACATCCAGCTCAGCAGACCCAGCGCGAACATGTTCTTGGAACGCTCGGCCTCCTTGCGGGAGAGACCGAACTCCTTGAGCGCCTCGATCGTCAGCGTCGTCAGCGGCACCGGATGGACCTGGTAGCCGTCCAGCGAACCGTCCTCCAGCGGCGAGGTCAGATAACCCACCTTCGCCATCGGCCGCTTCGTGAACTCATCGGTGTTCACGATGATCTCCGCGCCACGCGGCACATCCCCGATATTCGCCTTCAGCGCCGCCGGGTTCATCGCCACCAGCACATTCGGCGCATCCCCCGGCGTAAGGATGTCATGATCCGCGAAGTGCAGCTGGAACGAGGAGACACCCGGCAGCGTCCCGGCAGGAGCCCGGATCTCCGCGGGAAAGTTCGGCAGCGTCGACAGATCATTCCCGAACGACGCCGTCTCCGACGTGAACCGGTCACCCGTCAGCTGCATCCCATCACCCGAGTCACCCGCGAAACGGATGA
>NZ_JBVKAK010000040.1:0-2725 GCF_055639435.1 Streptomyces sp. NPDC039430
CTTGGGTGAGGAGGTTCCAGAAGGCTTCGGGGGTGTGGGTTCCTCCGGGCAGGCGGCAGGCCATGGAGATGATGGCGATGGGTTCGTCGGTGTGGTGGTTGCGTGTGCGTGTGCGGGTGGGGGTGGGTGTGGGTGTGGTGGTGAGGTTGAGGCGGGTGAGGAGGAGGGTGGTGATGGCGTTGGGGGTGGGGTGGTCGAAGGCGAGGGTGGCGGGGAGGGTGAGGCCGGTTTCGGTGGCGAGGCGGCGGCGGAGTTCGACGGCCATGAGGGAGTCGATGCCGAGGTCTTTGAGGACGTGGTCGGTGGTGAGGGTGTGGGGGTCGTTCAGGCCGAGGACGGTGGCTGCTTCGGTACGGACGAGCTGGTTGAGTACGTCACGGCGCTCGTCCTCACCCAGCACCACCAACCGCTCCCGCAACGTACCGCCCGCAGACACCCCGGAAGCACGACGACGCCCGGCCCGCAGCAGCCCACGCAGCAACGCGGGAGCCTCACCACTGCGGTCGAACTCCCGCTGGATCACCGTCGTTTCGAGCCTGACCGGAACCAGATGGGCATGCGGCTGGGCCAGGGATGCGTCGAGCAGGCGCATGCCCTGGGTTTCGGTGAGGGCGGTGATGCCCTGGCGGCGCATGCGTGAGAGTTCCGCTTCGCCCAGGTGGGAGGTCATGCCGATGCCGGCGAGCTGCCACAGGCCCCAGGCGAGGCTGGTGGCGGGCAGGCCCTGGGCGTGGCGGTGGTGGGCGAGGGCGTCGAGGAAGGTGTTGGCGGCGGCGTAGGTGCTCTGTCCGGGGCCGCCGAGGATGCCGGCGGCGGAGGAGAACAGTACGAACGCGGCAAGGTCATGGGTTTGGGTGAGGTGGTGCAGATGCAGTGCGCCGTCGGCTTTGGGGGCGAGGACGCGGGCCAGGCGTTCGGGGTTCTGGCCGGTGATGAGGCCGTCGTCGAGGACGCCGGCGAGGTGGTAGACGGCGGTCAGCGGCCGGTCCAGGCCGCCGATCAGGGCGGTGGCCTGCTGTTCGTCGCCGATGTCGCAGGCGCGGATGTCGACCGACACCGCCCCCGACTCCCGCAGTTCGTCCGCGAGGTCGTCCGCGCCGGGGGCGTCGGGTCCCTGGCGTGAGGTGAGGACGAGGTGGCGTGCGTCGTGGTGGCGCACGAGGTGGTGGGCGAGCTGACGGCCCAGCTCCCCGGTACCACCGGTGACCAGCACAACACCCTCGGGGTCAAGACGCCGGACCTCAGGGACCGTGTCAGTGGCACGGGCCCGCACCAGACGGGCCACCCGCACCTCACCCCCACGCACCACGATCTCCGGCTCACCCGCCACGGACACCGCACGCGCCAGCTCCCACAGATCGCCGGGCTCCCCGCCCAGATCCACCAGACGCAGACAACGATCCGCGTGCTCGGCACGGGCAGCACGCAGCAGACCCCACAAGGGCGCGTGAACCAGATCCCGGGCACCCTCGCCGACAGCCCGGCGCGTGACCCACACCAACTCGCTCCCGGCCAGGCGCTCATCACCCAGCAGAACCTGAACCTGGGCCAGCGCCAGCGCGGTCGCATCCCGTACCGCCCCGGGAGCCGTCGCCGCCACGGCCGCGGTGGCATCCACCACGATCCGCGCCGGCGGCAGCTCGTCCTCACCAAGACCGGCCAGCGCCGCCGCGAGATCCTGTACGGCCTCGGCGCCCAGGGCACGTGACATCTCGCCCTCCGCGCCCAGCACCCACGGCACGTCCTCGTCCGCCTCGCCCAGGGCGGGCGGTGCCACGAAGTCGACCCGGTAGAGGTGCTCCGCACCCCTGCGGCCCCGGATCTGCTCGCGGGAGGCCTCGCGGAGCGCCAGCTCCCCGGACGCCACCGTGTTACCCGCCGGGTCCGCCGCCAGCAGCCGGGCATGGGACTGCCCGGCGTCCAGGGAGATACGGACACGCAGCTCGGTGCTGTGGGTGGCGTGGAGGCGGGCGTCGGTCCACTCGAAGGGGAGGACGACATCCTCGTCGGTACCGCGCAAAGCGGTGAGGCTGTGGAGCGCGGCATCGAGGAGCGCGGGATGGATACCGAAGTCGTCGGGCGCGGTGCCCTCGGGCAGACGGATGAGGCCGTAGGCGTGGCCGTCCTTGCGCCACAGCTCGGTCAGCCCCTGGAACGCCGGGCCGTACCGCAACCCCTGCGCGTGCAGACGCTCGTACACCCCCTCAAGCTCCACCTGCTCGGCACCCGCGGGCGGCCACTGCGCGAGGACACCCGCGTCCTCGGCCTCCTCGGAGGAGCTTGCCAGTACACCGGTGGCATGGCACGTCCAGGCCTCCGCGCCGTCCTCCGGCTGGCTGTGGATGGTGACGTCCCGGCGTCCGTCGGTGCCGGTGTGCCCGACGGTGACCTGGATGCGCACGTTCCCGGACTCGGGGAGTACGAGGGGCTCGGCGATGGTGAGTTCGGCGACGTGCCCGGCGCCCACCTCGGCGGCCGCGGTCCAGGCGAGTTCGAGGAGCGCGGTGCCGGGCGCGAGCACGGTGTCGAAGACAGCGTGATCATTGAGCCAGGGGTACGCGGCCGGGGAGAGCCGGCCGGTGAGGAGATGACCGTTGTCGTTGGCCAGGGGAGTGACGGCGACGAGCCACGGATGCCCGGCGGCGGTGAGTCCCGCGGTGGTGACGTCGCCGGCGTTGTCGGCTGGGTCCGGCCAGTAGTGCTGGTGTTGGAAGGGGTAGGTGGG
>NZ_JBVKAK010000041.1:0-2572 GCF_055639435.1 Streptomyces sp. NPDC039430
AGGGAGTCGATGCCGAGGTCTTTGAGGACGTGGTCGGTGGTGAGGGTGTGGGGGTCGTTCAGGCCGAGGACGGTGGCTGCTTCGGTACGGACGAGTTGGTTGAGTACGTCACGGCGCTCGTCCTCACCCAGCACCACCAACCGCTCCCGCAGACCCGACGGAGCCCCCTGCGCATCACCCGCCCGACGCGGCCTGGCACGCACCAGACCCCGGAACCGGGCCGCCACCTCCTCACCACGGCCCGCGCCACGCTGCAACGACGCCAACTCCAGCCGGATCGGCGCGAGATGCGCATACGGCTGGACCAGCGACGCGTCCAGCAGACGCATGCCCTGCGACTCGGTCAGCGCACCGATCCCCTGACGACGGATACGTGAGAGTTCCGCCTCACCCAGGTGCGAGGTCATGCCGATACCGGCGAGCTGCCACAGCCCCCAGGCCAGGCTGGCGGCGGGCAGGCCCTGAGCGCGGCGGTGATGGGCGAGCGCGTCGAGGAACGTGTTCGCCGCGGCATAAGTGCTCTGCCCCGCGCTGCCGAGGATGCCGGCGGCGGAGGAGAACAGCACGAACGCGGCAAGATCATGGGCCTGGGTCAGACGGTGCAGATGCAACGCCCCGTCGACCTTGGGAACGAAGACCCGGGCCAGACGTTCGGGACTCTGCCCGGCGACGAGGCCGTCGTCGAGGACACCGGCGAGGTGATAGACCGCCGTCAGCGGCCGGTCCAGACCGCCGATCAGAGCGGCGGCCTGCCGCTCGTCACCGATGTCGCACGCGCGGATCTCGACCGACACCGCCCCCGACTCCCGCAGCTCACCCACGAGGCCGTCCGCGCCGGGCGCCGCCGGTCCCCGGCGCGAGGTCAGGACGAGATGACGTGCGTCGTGGTGGCGCACGAGGTGGTGGGCGAGCTGACGGCCCAGCTCCCCGGTACCACCGGTGACCAGCACAACACCCTCGGGGTCAAGACGCCGGACCTCAGGGACCGTGTCGGTGACACGGGCCCGCACCAGACGGCCCACCCGCACCTCACCCCCACGCACAGCCACCTCGGGCTCGTCGGCCAACGCGAGCGCGTCGTCCAGGAGATGAGCGTCCTGGACATCGAGGTCGATCAGGCGCACCGAGCGCTCGGGGTTCTCGGTCGCGGCCGCACGGACCAGGCCCCACAAGGGCGCGTGAACCAGATCCCGGGCACCCTCGCCGACAGCCCGGCGCGTGACCCACACCAACTCGCTCCCGGCCAGGCGCTCATCACCCAGCAGCCGCTGGAGCGTCGTCAGCGCCTGAGCGGCCGTCCCGGTCGGATCGCCGTCCGCCGTCGGCGCGGTGGCATCGACCAGGACACGGGCCGGGACGGTGTCGGCGCCCAACAGCGCGTCCACGTCGGCGAACCGCGGGACTCCGCCGAGCACGGCCGCCAGTTCCACCCCGCCACCCAGTACGACGACATCCTCGACCTCCGCCGTACGAGCGGCACCACGCGGGGCCACGAAATCGGCCCGGTAGAGGTGCTCCACGGGCTCGGCGGCCCGGATCTGCTCGGCGGTGACCTCCCGCAGCCGCAGCTCTCCGACAGAGGCCACCGGCCGGCCCGCGCCGTCCGCGGCATGGATCCGGGCCACAGCCGCCTCCCGGTCCAGGGAGATACGGACACGCAGCTCGGCGCTGTGGGTGGCGTGGAGGCGGGCGTCGGTCCACTCGAAGGGGAGGACGACATCCTCGTCGGTACCGCGCAGGGCGGTGAGACCGTGGAGCGCGGCATCGAGGAGCGCGGGATGGATACCGAAGTCGTCGGGCGCGATGCTCTCGGGCAGACGGATGAGGCCGTAGGCGTGGCCGTCCTTGCGCCACAGCTCGGTCAGCCCCTGGAACGCCGGGCCGTAGCCCAGCCCCTGGGATGCGAACTGCTGGTAGAGACCCTCCAGATCGACCCGTTCGGCACCCGGAGCCGGCCACTGCGCCAGCTCCGCGAACTCGGCAGAGCCCTCCGCACCGGACGCCGACTCGACCAGCTCACCGAGAGCGTGCTGGTGCCAGACCCCGTCGAGCGCGTCCTCCGGCTGGCTGTACAGGGCGATGGCGCGCCGGCCCTCGATCTCGGCACCGACCACGACCTGCAACCGGACCGCGTCGCGCAGGACCAGCGGCTCGGTCATGGTCAGCTCGCCCACCGCGTCCGCGCCGACCTCCCGCGCCGCGGCGAACGCGATCTCAAGGAGCGCGGTGCCGGGGGTGATGGTGGTGTCGAAGACGGTGTGGTCATTGAGCCAGGAGTGTGCGGCCGGGGAGAGCCGGCCGGTGAGGAGATGACCGTTGTCGTTGGCCAGGGCGGTGGCGGCGGCGAGCCAGGGATGACTGGTGGTGCGCAGACCGATGGTGCCCGCGTTGGCGAGGGAGTGGGCCGCCTCGATCCAGTAGTGCTGGTGCTGGAAGGGGTAGGTGGGGAGGCCGGGTATGGGGGCGGTGGTCTGGCCGGGGAAGAGGTGGTGCCAGTTGGTGGGGTGGCCGTGGGTGTGGAGGGTGGTGAGGTTGCGGAGGAGTTGGGTGGTGGTGCCGTTGTTGCGGGTGA
>NZ_JBVKAK010000042.1:0-2377 GCF_055639435.1 Streptomyces sp. NPDC039430
AACAACGTCCGCGAGAACCGCTCCTCACCCAGACCCACCGCCCACCGCACCAGACCAGCCACCGCCCCATGCGGAACCACCACACCCTTCGGCCGCCCCGTCGAACCCGACGTATAAATCACATACGCCGCCGACGACAACAACACCCCCACCTCAGGAACCACCACCACCTCCCCCACCAGGGAACGCGCCAACACCTCCTCCGTCACCACCACCTCAACACCACTATCAGCCTTCATAAACTCCAGCCGATCCAACGGATACTCCGGATCCAACGGCACATACGCACCACCAGCCCACAACACCCCCAACACCGCCACCACCAGATCCACCGACCTCGGCAGACACACCCCCACCCGCGACTCCACACCCACACCAAGCGCCACCAAGTGCCCCGCCAGACGATCCACCCGCACACCCAACTCGCCATACGTCAGCGACACACCACCCTCACCCACCACCGCGACCGCCCCAGGAACCGAAGCGATACGGTCCCGGACCAGCTCCACCACCGACCGCTCACCCACCCCCACACCCGGACCCGCCCACCCCATCAACAACCGCTCAAGCTCAGCCCCACCCAACATCCCCACCCGCACCAAAGGCACCAACGGCTCAGCCACCACCCGCTCCGCCAACACCAACCAATGCCCACACAACCGCTCAACCGTCTCCCCATCGAACAGATCCGTATTGAACTCGGCGACCGCGGCCAGGCCACCGCCCCTGCCGGTCTCCTGGAAGTGCAGACTCAGCTCGAACTGTGCGGCCTCGCGAGGCATCGCCTCATCGGTCACTCGCAGACCCGGCAGCTCGAACTCGCCGATCGGCGTGTTCTGGAGCGCCACCAGGGCCTGTACGAGAGGCGTCCTGCTGGTGTCCCGCTCCGGAGACAGCTCCTCGATCAGCCGGCTGAACGGCACATCCTGGTGCGCGAACGCGTCGAGTGTCGTCGCTCGTACGTCGGCGAGCAGCTCGGCGAAGCCTGCGTCCGGGTTGATCCTTGAGCGCAGGACGAGGGTGTTGACGAAGAATCCGACCAGCCCCTCCAACTCCGCCCGCTCACGCCCCGAGACGACCGTCCCCACCGCCACATCCCGCTGACCGCTGTACCGCGACAACAGCAACTGCGTCACCGCCGTCAGCACCATGAACAGACTCGCCCCGCCTGCCTGACCGACCCCCACCAGCCGCGCTGTGAGGTCGGCGGGCACCTCGAAGGCGTGCATGGACCCGGTCGACGTCCGTACCAGCGGGCGCGGGCGGTCGGTCGGCAGTTCCAACGGCTCCAGACCGTCCAACTGCTCACGCCAGTAAGCGATCTGGGAATCAAGCGCTTCCCCGGCCAGCCTCTCCCGCTGCCACACCGCGAAGTCCGGATACTGCACCGGCAACAACGCGAGCCGCGCCTCCCCACCCCGCACCGCAGCCGCGTACAACTCACTCAGCTCACGCGTCACCACACCCATCGACCACCCATCGGTCACGATGTGATGCATCGACAACACAAGGACGTACTCGTTCTCCGACACCTCCGCCAGCAGCACGCGCATCAGCGGGCCGGTCCGCAGATCGAACGGCGTAAGGGCTTCGGCGCGCAGGACGGTGTCCAGATCCTCCCGGGTCGCGGAGACGACCGTGCGCACCGGTACGTCCAGCGAGGCGTGAACCACCTGGACGCCACGGCCACCGACCGAGTCGAACGTCGTACGCAGCGCCTCATGCCGGTCCACCAGCCCGGACACCGCGGCCCGCAGCGCGGGGAGGTCGAGTGTGCCGGTCAGGCGCAGACCGCCCGTGATGTTGTACTCCACCCCGCCGGGATTGAAGTTCTCCAGGAACCACAGGCGCTCCTGGGCGAACGAGAGCGGCAGGTGGCCGTCCCGTGCCGCGCGCTCGATACCCGCGCCCGCATCAGAGGCGTCCTCGCGAGCGGGGAGTTCCTCGGCCAGGCGGGCGATGGTGGGATGGTCGAAGAGAGCGCGGGGAGACAGTCCGGCCTTGAGGGTCGAACGGATCCGCGAGACCACCTTCAGGCTGGAGATGGAGTCTCCGCCCAGTTCGAAGAAGTCGTCGTGCACTCCGACCCGTTCGACACCGAGGACCTCGGCCCAGACATCGGCCAATGCCATCTCAAGGCTGGTGCGAGGTGCGACGTACTCCTCCGCGGCGTCGACCTCGGGCGCGGGAAGCGCACGGCGGTCGACCTTTCCGTTCACGGTCAGTGGCAGCTCGTCCAGGACGACGAACGCGGACGGCACCATGTACTCGGGCAGCAGGCCGACGGCATGCTCCCGTACGAGCGACACATCCAGCTCACCCGACGACGGTACGAGATACGCGACCAGCCGCTTCACCCCCGGACGATCCTCCCGGG
>NZ_JBVKAK010000043.1:0-2251 GCF_055639435.1 Streptomyces sp. NPDC039430
CCGGGGACGGTGCTGGTGAATGGGTATGGTCCGACGGAGTCGACGACCTTCGCGGTGAGCGGGCCGATCGCGGCGGAGGATGCGGCGGGTGGTTCCGTACCGCTGGGGCACGTGATGGACAACACGACCGGATACGTCCTGGACGGCGTGCTGCGCCCGGTTGGTGTGGGGGTTCCTGGTGAGTTGTATCTCGGCGGCAGCGGTCTGGCGCGCGGCTACCACGGCAGGGCCGGACTCACGGCGGAACGGTTCGTGGCGGATCCGTTCGGTACGGGCGAGCGGTTGTACCGGACGGGCGACGTGGTGCGCTGGCGCACGGACGGACGGCTGGACTTCCTGGGCCGTGGCGACGGACAGGTCAAGATCCGCGGCTTCCGTATCGAACTCGACGAGATCCAGGCCGCGTTGATGAGGTGTGCGGACGTGGGTACGGCCACGGTCGTGGCGCGGGAGGACCGCCCCGGGATCAAGCGGCTGGTCGCGTATGTCGTGGCGGACGGGCAGCTCGATGTCGCGGCGGTACGCGCTCAGGTCGCGGGCGCTCTGCCCGAGTACATGGTGCCGTCCGCGTTCGTCGTCCTGGACGAGCTGCCGCTGACGGTGAACGGAAAGGTCGACCGGCGCGCGCTTCCCGCGCCCGAGTTCGACGCGGCGGCGGAGTACGTCGCACCTCGCACCGAGGCCGAACGCGTCCTGGCCGGGATCTGGGCGGAGGTCCTCGGCGTGGAGCGGGTCGGAGTCCACGACGACTTCTTCGAACTGGGCGGGGACTCCATCTCCAGCCTGAAGGTGGTCTCCCGCCTCCGGGCCGCGCTGGGAGCGGGGTTCTCCCCGCGTGTCCTGTTCGATCACCCGACCGTGGCCGGACTCGCGGCGACGGTCCCGGTGGCGGAAGCCGCCCGGGAAGCGGAGGCGACGTCGGCCTCCGGCGCGATCGTCCCGGTGGCACGCGACGGGCAGCTGCCGATGTCGCTGACGCAGGAACGCCTCTGGTTCCTGGAGAACTTCACCCCGGGCAGCATCGAGTACAACATCGTCGGGGCGCTCCGGATGACCGGAGTCCTGGACGCGGATGCTCTCCGTACGGCCCTCGCGGGGCTGGTGGACCGGCATGAGGCGCTGCGTACGACGTTCGACTCGGTAGACGGGCGTGGCATCCAGGTAGTGCGTGCCTCGCTGGACGTGCCGGTGCGTGCTGTGACTCTCAGTGACCCCTCGGGCCTCGACGCGGTGCTCAGGGAGGAGTCCGTCACCCCCTTCGACCTGCGGACCGGCCCCTTGGTGCGGGCACTGCTCGTGCGCATCACGTCGACCGAGCACGTCCTTGTGTTGTCGATGCATCACATCGTGACCGATGGGTGGTCGATGGGTGTGGTGACGCGTGAGCTGAGTGAGTTGTACGCGGCTGCGGTGCGGGGTGGGGAGGCGCGGCTCGCGTTGTTGCCGGTGCAGTATCCGGACTTCGCGGTGTGGCAGCGGGAGAGGCTGGCCGGGGAGGCACTGGATTCCCAGATCGCTTACTGGCGTGAGCAGTTGGACGGTCTGGAGCCGTTGGAACTGCCGACCGACCGCCCGCGCCCGCTGGTACGGACCGCCGCCGGGAGCACCCATGTCTTCACTGTCCCGGTGGAGCTGACGGATCAGCTCGGCGCGCTGGGGCGCACCCGAGGCGGGAGCCTCTTCATGGCGCTGATGGCGGTGACGCAGCTGCTGCTCTCCCGCTACAGCGGCCAGCGCGATATCGCGCTCGGCACGGCGGTGTCGGGCCGGGAGCGCGAGGAGCTGGAGGGCCTGGTCGGGTTCTTCGTCAATACCCTCGTTCTGCGGGCGCGTATCGATGAAACGCGTTCCTTCGATGAGCTGCTGGCAGCGGTCCGCGACACCACCTTGGAGGCGTTCGCGCACCAGGACGTGCCGTTCAGCCGGCTGATCGAGGAGCTGTCTCCGGAGCGCGACACCAGCAGGACGCCGCTCGTGCAGGCCATGCTGACGCTCCAGAACACCCCCGGAGGGGCGTTCCACCTCCCCGGACTCCGTATCGAGGAGTACGAAGTCCCGCGTACGGCTGCGCAGTTCGAGTTCGGCCTGCACTTCCAGGAGAGCGGCGACGGAGGTCTTGTCGGGGTCGCCGAGTTCAATACGGATCTGTTCGATGGGGAGACGGTTGAGCGGTTGTGTGGGCATTGGTTGGTGTTGGCGGAGCGGTTGGTGGCTGAGCCGTTGGTGCCTTTGGTGCGGGTGGGGATGTTGG
>NZ_JBVKAK010000045.1:0-1302 GCF_055639435.1 Streptomyces sp. NPDC039430
TGAGCTGCCCCGAGTTTCGTAGCGGCCGGTTTGCGTGGTTTCAGGCGGTGTTCGTTGCTGCCTGAGATCGGTAGTGCTGGGTCTCGAATTCCTCGGGTGGGAGGTAGTCGAGGGCGGAGTGCAGGCGCTCGGTGTTGTACCAGCCGACCCATTGAACGACGGCGCGTTCGACCTGGTCAGCGTCGCGCCAGGGTCCTTGATGCTCGATCAGCTCGGCCTTGAAGGAGCCGTTGAGGGCTTCGGCCATCGCGTTGTCGTAGCTGTCCGCGACGGAGCCGACGGAGGCCGTCGCGCCGGCTTCGATCAGCCGCTCACCGTACCGAATGGATACGTATTGCGAGCCGCGGTCGCTGTGATGAATCAGGCCGGAGCACTTCTTGATGCCCCGCCGCCACAGGGCCATCTCCAGTGCGTCCAGAGGGAGATCGGTTCGCATGTGGGTGGCGAGCTGCCATCCGACGATCATCCGGGAGTACACGTCCAGGACGAAGGCGACATAGGCCCAGCCCGACCACGTGCGGATATAGGTGAGGTCGGCGACCCATAGCTCGTTCGGCCGGCTCGCGGTGAAGCGCCGGCTGACCAGATCGGGTGGCCGGGGTGCGGACGGCTCAGGAATCGTGGTGCGGCGCCGTTGCCCGCGGATCACGCCTTCCAGGCCGTCCTCGCGCATGAGGCGCTCGATGGTGCAGCGAGCCGTGATGATGCCCTCGCGCCGCAGCTGGCGGTGGATGCGCCGGGCTCCATAGGTCTCGCCGGACGCGTCATAGATGCGGCGGATGTGCTCGACGAGCTGTTCGTCGCGCTGTCGCCGGGCGGACTTCGGGCGCCGGCGGCGAGCGTTGTATGCCGAGACCGACAGGTCCAGTTCCCGGCATACAGGCTCGACCCCGAAGTCGTCGCGGAGGTGGTTGATCACCGCGTCAGCCTCGTGCGGGGCCGGTCGAGCTCCTTCGCGAAAAACACCGAGGCGGCTTTCAAAATCTCGTTGGCCCCACGCAACTCGGCTATCTCCTTGCGGAGTTGGCCCAGCTCGGCTCGCTCGGCAGTGGTCAGCAGGTCCGGCCGATCACCTTTGTCGGCCTCGGCCTGACGGACCCATCCACGCAGGGCCTCCTTGTGGATGCCCAAGTCCTTCGCGACATGGGCCACCGGACGCCCGGAGGTCTGGACTTCGCGGACCGCTCGCTCACGCAGCTCGTCGGGGTACTTCCGTGGTGCAGGCATCGGACCTGTGTTCTCCCATCCGCCAAGGCGATCATGCCTGGCTTCAGGGCCGCTACAAAATCCGGTTCAGCTCAC
>NZ_JBVKAK010000046.1:0-1195 GCF_055639435.1 Streptomyces sp. NPDC039430
TGAGCTTGGGGTGGCCGCAGAGACCAGCGAGAAGCGACTGTTTACTAAAAACACAGGTCCGTGCGAAGCCGTAAGGCGATGTATACGGACTGACGCCTGCCCGGTGCTGGAACGTTAAGGGGACCGGTTAGTCAATCTTCGGGTTGGCGAAGCTGAGAACTTAAGCGCCAGTAAACGGCGGTGGTAACTATAACCATCCTAAGGTAGCGAAATTCCTTGTCGGGTAAGTTCCGACCTGCACGAATGGCGTAACGACTTCTCGACTGTCTCAACCATAGGCCCGGTGAAATTGCACTACGAGTAAAGATGCTCGTTTCGCGCAGCAGGACGGAAAGACCCCGGGACCTTTACTATAGTTTGATATTGGTGTTCGGTTCGGCTTGTGTAGGATAGGTGGGAGACTGTGAAGCTTGGACGCCAGTTCAGGTGGAGTCGTCGTTGAAATACCACTCTGGTCGTGCTGGATGTCTAACCTGGGTCCGTGATCCGGATCAGGGACAGTGTCTGATGGGTAGTTTAACTGGGGCGGTTGCCTCCTAAAGTGTAACGGAGGCGCCCAAAGGTTCCCTCAGCCTGGTTGGTAATCAGGTGTTGAGTGTAAGTGCACAAGGGAGCTTGACTGTGAGACCGACGGGTCGAGCAGGGACGAAAGTCGGGACTAGTGATCCGGCGGTGGCTTGTGGAAGCGCCGTCGCTCAACGGATAAAAGGTACCCCGGGGATAACAGGCTGATCTTCCCCAAGAGTCCATATCGACGGGATGGTTTGGCACCTCGATGTCGGCTCGTCGCATCCTGGGGCTGGAGTCGGTCCCAAGGGTTGGGCTGTTCGCCCATTAAAGCGGTACGCGAGCTGGGTTTAGAACGTCGTGAGACAGTTCGGTCCCTATCCGCTGTGCGCGTAGGAGTCTTGAGAAGGGCTGTCCCTAGTACGAGAGGACCGGGACGGACGAACCTCTGGTGTGCCAGTTGTTCTGCCAAGGGCATGGCTGGTTGGCTACGTTCGGAAAGGATAACCGCTGAAAGCATCTAAGCGGGAAGCCTGCTTCGAGATGAGGACTCCCACCCCCTTTGAGGGGTTAAGGCTCCCAGTAGACGACTGGGTTGATAGGCCGGATATGGAAGCCAGGTGACTGGTGGAGTTGACCGGTACTAATAGGCCGAGGGCTTGTCCTCAGTTGCTCGCGTCCACTGTGT